>PBMN01000025.1:0-118413 GCA_002722675.1 Opitutaceae bacterium | reverse complement strand
CGTTTTGAGGGTTTCCGTAGCATCCAGCCACATATTTTTGGTGCTCGTCAGATAGGACTAGGAGGAAATTGGGTTTGGGCACAGGATTTGATTTGAAAGCGATGGTCTCTATAAAGAAGAAAGAAAAAGCTTTGGTCGAGGAGTTACAAGGTCAAGCCCCTGGATCTGCTAGAACATTCACTTTGGCCTCTGTCGCAGGTATCTTCTGAAGAGATCGCTGATTGGTCTATTCCCGAAAGATTGGGCGGTAGGGGCTTAAATATCCCGTAGTTTCGCCAATAGGAGCAGGGCGGTCCAAGCGTAGCGATATGATTTCTTTGTATTTTGACCGTAAAGGACTCTCGAAGGATGCTTGACCGACTGTAGAGCTCTATATTAAATTTAAGGGCTAGATGGACGAGTTTATTTTAGAAAATAGGAGAAGAGTGCGAATGCGTGTTTCCAACTATGGAGGGATTGTCATGGAGCTGCACGTGCCGGATCGTGATGGGGTTTTCTCCGATGTGGTGTTAGGATGTAGCGCAGCAAAAGATTACGGCGAAGGGTCTCCTTATCTCGGGGCTATTGTGGGTCGCTACGGGAATCGAATTGCTCAAGGTCGCTTTAGCCTTGATGGCCAAAGATACGAGCTGGCTCGAAACAATGGCGAGAATCACCTGCACGGAGGCATTCGGGCGTTTGACAAGGTTATATGGAATGCCGAGCCCATTTCTGGCGAGGGCTATACCGGACTACGGCTTAACCACCTTAGTCCAGATGGAGAGGAAGGTTATCCAGGGAATTTGGATGTGGTGGTAACTTATAAGTTAACCGATCAGAATGAATGGATCATTGAATACAATGCCACAACTGATCAACCCACCGTTGTGAATCTAACTCAGCATTCCTATTTCAATCTTTCCGGTCATGCAGCGGGCCAAAATCTTGATCATGAGGTGGTGATAAATGCGGACTCGTATACGCCTAGCGATGCCAACCTGATTCCCAACGGCCTGCTTGCTCTGGTCGAGGGAACGCCATTTGACTTTAGAAGAAGCGTCAAAATAGGGGATCGGATTGACGACTCGCACGAGCAGTTGAAAAGAGGACGCGGGTACGATCACAATTTCGTTCTGAACAAAGAAGCGCCTCATTCATTGGATTTAGCTGCCACTGTATACGAACCTCATTCGGGACGAACGCTCGACGTCCTGACGACAGAACCGGGAGTGCAGTTTTACACGGGAAATTTTCTGGACGGTTCGGTCGTTGGCAAAGAGGGGGCTCGTTATCGTTTCCGCAACGGATTCTGCCTAGAGACACAGCATTTTCCGGATTCTCCCAATCAGCCGAACTTCCCCACCACTCGCTTGAATCCGGGCCAAGTGTATCGATCCACTACGATTTATCGTTTTGGAGTTCGATAGAGCTGAAAATTCGAGGTTTTGGAGGACCCAAAAAATGAGTATAGAATAGATTCGTGAAGTGACTATCCAGCATACGTCTGATCGTATCTCTATTGGCAATTTTGGTAACTGCATTCGCGCAAGTTCCGGGTGAACACGTTAATGTTTCGAGTTCAGAAGCTCTATCCGGATACGATCCCGCGAGCTATTTCCAAGGTTTGCCTCAGAGGGGTGATGCGGATCTTACCTTAGAACAAGCAGGCGTAGTCTACCGATTTGCCTCCAAGGAGAATCGGGTGGCTTTCCCGAGGGCCCTCAGAGATAGGAGCCCGCATACGGCGGTTGGTGTACTTATAACGTGCTGGATGGTGACAAGGTTGAGATTGATGCAGGAACCTACAAGGTGATCGATGGAAACCTCAATCTGTTCTACGATGGCTTTTGGGGAGACATGCTGAAATGCTCGAACAAGAAGTTGGCTACCCCCAAGCAAGGCCTTGTTGCTCAAGCCGATGAAGCGTAGCGAAAAATATTGGAGAAATAGGGTGATACCTATGTAAAGGATGGTTGGCGAGTAAAAGAGTGATCTCTTTGGGGCCGTTCTTTGCCCATATGGACAATCGTTGAACTTCTCTCAGCATCGATTCGGCTTGCCGATCAATTGTCTTTCTCTCCATTGTAATTGGTCAGCTTTACTATCTGAGCTAGCTCTTAATTATCTTAAACCAACTAAATTATGAAATTGTTTGTTCGAATCGCTTTGATCTCTCTCACCGCCCTCGTTGCGGGTAACATGGCTGCGTTTGCCCAAGCACGCGGTGACAAAAAGGCTCGCCCGAGCCCTAACGCATCCATCAGCCAGACCATAGGAACCACAGTAGTTTCCGTCAATTACGGCCGCCCGGGTTTGAAAGGGCGTTCGGTTGAGTCGCTGGTTCCCGAGAACAAAGTATGGCGAACAGGGGCCAACGAGTCCTCAGCCATTACTTTCTCCGGAGATGTAATGGTCGGAGACGCGTCTATCAGCGCCGGAACTTATTCGATCTACTCGATACCGGAAGGGGGTAAATTCACAGTTATCATTAACTCTAAATTGTCCTGGGGGACGCAATACGACGAGTCGCAGGATGTTGCCCGCATTAGCTTACCTTTACAGGATGGCTCAGGCTACGAATGGTTCACGATTGATTTCGACACGCTTTCGAATGAAGGAGCTCACATGAACCTCCGTTGGGCGAACTATTGGGTAGCAGTACCCATAACCGTGAAATAGGGCGCTTTGGGTCGATTTACTTTAGAGGCGGTTTGAGGACCGCCTCTTTTTTTGCCGAACCGATCGTCCAAACCCAAAAAACATGAAAAACACCCAGAATTTGCTATAGTCAAATTTTAATGATGAAGGCCCTACCATTGATATTGGTGGCTTTTGTGTTTACCCCGGATTCGTCTCTTGCCAAAGAAAGTGAAGAGGTTGCAGGAGGTTTGGCACCAAGTTCCAGTTCCTGCCTAACCTTAGGCTCTGCTCATCTCTCTCGGATTTGCTGGTACAGGTTCCACGTGTAGGATCCAAGAAATAGCATGACCATCAGGTTGTAGAGAGACCGCGTCTTCATCCAGAGCAGCGTTCCGAGTAACGCCAATGTAATGAAACTAACTATACAAGTAAGCTTTATCTTTTCAGGTCCTAGGGCAACACGGAGGATTTGCCCTCCATCCAGCGGTAGGGCAGGGAACAGATTGATGATGGACCAGAAAATGTTGATTGTGACCATGACATCCACGAAATAGGCGATTAGGAATTTTGGGTATGAATCAAATGGAGATCCTTGAAGCATGTTCACGGCCACAAAGATAAAAATGATCGCTAACAGGATACTCGCCCCTGGACCGGCCATGGTCATTAGAATCCGCTGTTTTCGACTCAACCTTCCACTGCCGAACTGGGCGACTCCCCCCATTCCGTGGAGTTGTATCTGAGCCTGTCCGGCGCCAAACTTCAACCCTGTTAGGGCGTGTCCTAGCTCGTGAAGTAGGATAGAGGAAAAAACTGCCAGCATGAAGACGAGCACCTTGTGCCAGTCGGGAGCGCTCTGAGCCTGCAGTCCTCCGCCGAGAAAACCAGCCAGAAGCCAGAACATCCAATGGACTGAGATGGGAATCTTAAATAGTGTAAATTTGAGCATAACTAAAACGCGTTGAGATGGTTTTGCCTTCTTTTCAAATTCATGCAAGCTACGATCTACGGCGTTGACCTTAGAGAAGGCTTCTCCAACTTAGACGACGAGACCGACCCCAAATGAAAAGAAGACATTTTCTTAAATCTACTGCCATCGCCAGCATAGCGGCCCCATTTGCCCTGCAACGTACCGCGTCTGCCCAGTCCAGATCGGCGAACCGCAAAATGACCATCAATCTCGTTTGCGGCGCGATCGGTGTCAAAGCCAGTCAAACTCGAGCTATTGAGCTTGCTGCCAAGCATGGGTTCGAGTCGGTGGAAGCGCACGCTAGCTACTTGGCCGAATTAAGTGATGGAGAGTTAGAGACTCTCAATGCCGATCTGAAGGAAAAGAAGCTCGTTTGGGGTACATCGGGGCTGTCTGTGGATTTTCGTAGGGACGAGGACACTTTTAAGAGGGGTCTCAAGGATTTACCCGGGCTGGCCGCTGGCCTACAACGGGCAGGAGTGAAGTGCGTCAATACTTGGATCATGCCGTGCCATGATGAGCTGACTTACCTGGAAAATTTCAAGCAGCATTCCAATCGACTAATAAAGATCTGCAAAGTGCTCGACGACTATGATCTGAGATTTGGTATAGAGTATGTGGGTACAGCTACTTTGCTCGCAACCCGCAAGTATCCGTTTCTGCATACGATGGCGGAGGCACTGGAATTGGTCGATGCGATCGGCACCGGCAATGCCGGCATTGTGTTGGACAGTTGGCACTGGTGGCAAGCGGGCGATTCGATAGCCGACATAGAGAGCCTCAATAACGAGGACATTATCCTAGTTGATCTTAATGACGCTCCTGCAGGGATTGAAAAGAACCTCCAGCTCGACGGCAAGCGGGAGCTTCCCCTTGCTACGGGGACGATTGACGCCAATGGCTTCCTCAATGCCCTCGTCAAGATCGGCTACGACGGTCCCGTTCGGGCCGAACCGTTCAATCAGTCCCTGCGCGATCTCGAAGATGATCCCGCCTGCAAAGCGACCGTGGATTCGCTCAAGAAAGCCTTCAAGCTGATCGGCTAGTTTCGGTAGGAGCTTCCAACCGATTTAAGGTCTCCGCGTTGTTCGAAAAAGAATGTCGCAGTCTTTTGTCTTTTCGGTGCTGCTGAAAATCTAGGATGGGCTGGGACAATTGAAGGAAAATTGAAATTGAAAAGGGCAAATAGTCAAAGCGGTTGGCATTGTCCTTCTTCCAGGAGTTCTTTTGTCGAAATACGCTTTCTGAACTCAATTTCAATCGCTTCGCTGCCCTTGAGACTGAGCTGTTGTATTGCAGCGTTCTGGACTAGACCGAACGCTTTGTGCGGTTTTTCAAAAGAAGAGAGATAATTATATTTGGTTTTGCCTAAGGAGGGAATTACGATTTTTCTCGATTATTAGTCTACCCAAAATATGAAATGTCTCTTTTGTTTTAACTCGGTATTTCTTTCCTTTCTTAGTGCTTCTGTTGCCGGCGTGCTTCAACCGGCGATCAGTCCGGATGGTAGTCAATTAGCCTTTTGCTACCAGGGTGATATCTGGTCTGTCTCATCTGAGGGAGGGCGACCGTACCGGCTGACAGTGCATGAGGGCTACGACTCCAATCCCAGATGGAGCTCGGACGGAAATCGATTGGCCTTCCAAAGTGATCGATATGGAAACAATGACATCTATTCGATCCCAAGTAATGGAGGGACACCGACGCGCCACACGTTTCATTCCGCGTCTGATTTGTTATCCAGCTTTTCGCCGGATGGGTCGATTCTGTTCACGACTCGGCGGGTGTATGCGCAGGTAGAGCGCGAGTATGAAATCTATCAGGCGAGCTCAGAGGGAGGCACGCCAACGCGATACATGGATGCGTTGGGATTTGATCCTATCGTATCTCCAGATGGCTCTAAAATCGCGTTTGTCAGGGGCTCTTGTCGAGTCGAAAGGGAAGCCTATAGGGGGCCGGCGAATCGGGATATCTGGATCTTCGACGTGGAGAGCGAGATCTATATGCAACTGACTGATTTTGAAGGAAATGATTTTTCCCCTAGATGGCTGAATCATTCAACATTGCTGTTTCTCTCGTCACGAGAAGGCAAATACAATGTGTTTCAGAGCTCACTTGAGGGCTCCCCGAAGCAAGTGACGTTCGAGGAGGACTTCGGAGTAAATAGTTTCGACCTGAGTGTGGCCAAGAAGAGAATCGTCTACCAGCACGGTGCAGATGTTTCGATCCAGCAAATCGGCAAGAAGTCGAGTGAGCGTCTCGATATCGAGCTATCCGCTGACTTTCGTTTTGATCCTGTTGTCAGCAAGACCGTAAAGGACAATATCGAAGAGTACGCTGTGTCGCCTGATGGCAAGCTATCGGTCTTCGGGGTGAGAGGGAATCTCTTTGTCACTCGCAACGACAAGGATGATGACCGCAGCGTCCGCTTGACCAACCGCTCATCTCGCGAGCGCAGTCCCATCTGGCTGAACGACTACGCGGTTCTGTTTGTATCGGATCGGGAAGGACAAAACGAGATCTACCTCATTGAGTCGGACGACGAAGAGGAGAAGGACCTTTTTAAAACCCTTAAGACCAAAACGCGACGTCTAACCAAATCCACCGAAGAGGAGTTCGACCCAATCTTAGCTCCCGATGGCAAGCAACTTGTATACCGGTTGGATACGGGGACTTTAGTTGTGGCCGAAATCGATGAGGGTGGTGTTCTGTCCAATCAAGTCACGTTGCTCGATGGGTGGGCTACTCCCTCAGGGGTTAAATGGTCTCCCGATAGTCGTTGGATCGCTTATGCTTTGCCCGATCTTAATTTTAATTCGGAGATTTTTATCCAACCGGTCGACAATGCGTCTTCATCTGTAAATGTATCCATGCATCCGGGTCGGGATAGTGACCCTGTTTGGAGTCGGGACGGTAGCAAGTTAGGCTTTGTATCTGAAAGGAACAACAACGATGGCGATGTCTGGTTTGCTTGGTTGAAGAAATCCGATTGGGAAAAATCGGGGCAACAATGGGAGCGGGAACGCCGCCTGAAGAAAGACAAAAAGAATTCCAAAAAGAAGGAGGGCGATAAGGAAGCAGTTTACAAAGCGTCTGGAAACGAAGCGATTAAAGAAGATGAGGAGGGCGAAGAAGTCGCCGAAGAAGAGCCCGTCCTCGAAATCGACATTGATCGAATCTATTTGCGGCTAGAGCAGGTTACCGCTATGGCCGGAAACGAAGGGGCATTTGTCTTCGATAAAGAGGGTGAAAAAATATACTTCACCATCGGCAGTCCGGGCCGTCAAGACTACTCCACGGAACGTAATCTCCACGAGATTCGTTGGGACGGAGAGGGCCAGAAAGAACTAATTGGCGACAACAGCGTTCCCCGGCAGCTTCACCTTTCGAAAACCGGCGACCATGTTTATCTTTTAAGCAAGGGTGGATTGCTGAGACGGGTCATCACCAAAGACGGCAAGACGGAAAAGCTCTCAGTTTCGACCCGTATCCAAATAAATGTGGCAGGTGAAAGAGAGCAAATCTACCATGACGCTTGGCGAGAGTTGAATCGGTCCTTTTATGATCCCGGTTTTCACGGGTACGACTTCGAGGCCATTCGTGACAAATACCTGCCAATCGCTAGGGCCGCATCGACCACGGAAGATTTTCAGCATACGTTTAACCTCATGCTCGGTCAAATAAATGCGAGTCACATGGGAATGCGGGGAGTGGAAAACCCCAAAAAAACTCAGTCCCAAAAATCCGGTCTACTTGGTATGGAAGGGAAAAATACTGAAGGAGGATTTCTGCTAAAAACGGTCGTGCCCAGCGGTCCATTGGCCAAGGCTTCGATTCCGGTTGAGGTCGGGGATGTCATAGTATCGGTCGACCGGGTGCGAGTCGAATCGGATTCTAATGTCTTCGCCTTGCTTACGGATACGGTGGATACGGAGGTCCTTTTGGAAATACAACGTGGAGAAGACGTATTTGAGATTATTGTGTGGCCTACAGGATCCTTGAGCTCGGAGCATTACGATGCTTGGGTAGAAGGGCGCAGGGAACTGGTCGAAGACTACTCGGAAGGGCGGTTGGGCTACTTACACATTCGGGCGATGGGGTGGGAGAGCTTTGAGCGCTTCGAGACCGACCTCGTAGCGGCAGGCTACGGAAAGGAAGGTATCGTGATCGATGTGCGCTACAACGGAGGAGGTTGGACGACAGACTATCTCATGGCGGTGCTTAATGTAAAGCAACACTCTTACACTGTGCCTCGCGGAGCGACAGAAAATCTGGATACCGATCATCCAAAGTTTAAGAATACTTATCCCTTTAGCGAACGTCTGCCTTTAGCCTATTCTACCAGGCCGTCGGTCGCCCTGTGCAACCAAAATAGCTACAGCAATGCGGAGATATTCTCGCATGCCTATAAGGCGCTGGAGCTAGGGAAGCTGGTCGGACAACCCACCTTTGGCGCTGTTATCTCAACGGGTAGCTACAGTCTAGTTGACGGCTCCTACGTGCGCCGGCCATTTCGTGGCTGGTTTGTGAAAGAATCTGAAATGGGTATGGAGCATAATCCGGCCGTACCAGATATTCTGGTTGAGAATCCCCCGGCCTATAAAGCCAGAAAAGTTGACCCTCAGTTAAAGCGTGCTGTTGAAGAGCTGATCAGTCAAATTGATAGGGTGTAACCTGCCGAAATCCCTTTTCGCCGAGATGCTGCAATCAGTTGAAAACCATTCCAGCAAACCCTCTTCGCAGTGAAGATCATTGACCGGAATAAGGAGCGGAAAAGCGGAAGTGGGTTTTTATATCTCCGTCGACCAGTTGGAGGAGGGTATGGCAAATATACTTCATGACGGGGTACATATAGAAGTCGATGCACCGTTTATAAGGAGAGGTTTCCGTAAAAAGCAAAAAAGAAAAGAATTTGCTAAACTCAACAAGGAGATCGTTGCTCTACGATCCAAAGTGTCCGAAAGGCTAGGGTCGCGACCTTAGACAAGAAACGGTTCAAACTTAAAGTGAAGGCGGCCTGCCGTTCATTTGACATTCGTGATTTAAATCGAAAGAACTGAAGATGATGAGTGGTCATGAGTTTGGAGGCGGCTGCTTGTGCGGTGGTGTTAAGTTAAAGGTAAAGGGAAATCCTTTGACCGCAGGGATTTGCCATTGTGAGTCTTGCCGGAAATGGCATGCCGCACCTTTTAATACATGGGCTTTGTGGCGAAACGAGAGCGTTGAAATCACTCAAGGTGAAGACTTGTTGCAAGGCTATGATTCGGTTAGCAGCCATCGGTTCTGGTGTGGAAACTGCGGATCGGGTCTCCTCAATCGCAAACCGCATGGAGGAACGGTCGTCTACGCTATGGTGTTAGCAGAATCTGGGTACAAGCATGATCCAAGTTGTCATATCCACTGCGATGAAAGTGTGTACGAAGTAAAAGACGGCCTACCGCATTATGTGGATTTGCCTGAAAAATGGGGAGGCTTGGGGGAAACGGTATTAGCGTAGTCGCGACGTTTGCTGTTCTTGAAAGCAATATGCTATAGAGAGTGCTAGTTTTCCTGCTGTTGTCGAGGCTGATTCGACCACCAGCCTAGGTTCTCGCAAGAATTTGGCTTTGTGGATTGAAAAAATTGGAAGTTATTCCAACCTCAAGGATATGAAGCTTCTCACCCCGACCTATCTTCTTCCTCTATTTCTCATTGCCTCGATTGCTCGTTTAGGAGCAGGCGAGATGCCTAATATCCTTCTCCTGATGGGCGACGATCATGGGTGGGACGAAGTTGCTTATAATGGTCACCCTCATTTAAAGACGCCCACTCTCGACGAGATGGCCGCTACAGGTTTGCGTATGGATCGCTTCTATTCGGGGCACCCATCCTGTTCGCCCACTCGAGGCAGCTTTCTAACGGGTCGGCACCCAAATCGATACGGCACGTTTGCCCCGAACTGGTCTATCCGCCCAGAAGAGATCACGATCGGCCATGTAATGAAAAAGGCAGGATACCGTACGGCCCACTTTGGGAAGTGGCACGTCGGACCGGTAAAGGAAGAGTCCCCCACCAGCCCGGGGGCCATGGGTTTCGATGAATGGGTATCGCACGACAATTTTTTCGAGCTCGATCCGATTCTCTCAAAAAACGGCGGCCCTCCCAAAATGTATCCAGGTGAGAGCTCGGAAGTTGTCATTGATGAGGCGTTACGCTTTATTGGAGAGATCGAGAAGAATCACCAGCCGTTCATGGCGGTGGTTTGGTTTGGTTCTCCCCACGAGCCCTATATGGCTCTTCCCGAGGACTTGACTTTGTACGAAGATCTTCCAATGGACTATTCGGAGAGGTCAGTCTCGCTCACCAGCGTCGAAACAGGCGAGAGGACCACGCGCCCTTTTAGAGATGTACTTCAGGAGCGATATGCGGAGATAACCGCGATGGATCGTGCGATTGGCAAGCTGCGAGACTCGCTCAACGAAAAGGGGCTGCGTGAAAATACTATTGTTTGGTATTGCGGAGACAACGGTACTCCGGCGAGTGGAAATATGACCAATCCATTTCATGGCCTTAAAGGAGATGTTTACGAAGGTGGGGTCCGCGTTCCGGGTGTAATCGAGTGGCCGCAGAAAATCTCAGGGAATCGCATTTCTCAAGTGCATGCGGTAACGAGCGATATCCTGCCAACACTTTGTGCTTTGACGGGACAATCGCTGCCAGATCGTCCCATTGACGGGATCGACTTAACACCGCTTTTGAAAGATGAGATGTCACGGCGTCCAAAGCCGATCTTCTTCTGGTCATACGATACCGGAGCGGAGACTTCAGTTAAGCGAGCACCGTACATAGAGCCCACACTCCAGGAGGGGACGACTCCCTTGAAGAAGAAAATGGATGGCAAGTATACGAGGACATTCAGAAACCTGAAGCATCCTAAGATCCGGAAATCAGACTATGGCGGACCGAGAACGTTGTTGGGAAATCGATACAAACTCGTGATCGAAGGTAAGAAGGGCACGACCTTGGAGTTGTTTGATATTCTAGCGGATCCTTTCGAAAAGACGAATGTTGCCGGGAAGCACCCGAAGCTCTTGGAACGGCTTCAGAGAGAACTGCGTGAATGGCAGGATTCGGTTTTAAACAGCCTGACTGGAGGGGACTATTGAGGGTAGGGAGGAACGAATAGCTCCTCCGGCAGTGCATTATTCTTTGTCGCAGGAGCTGCTTTGTGTCCTTCAGGTAATGCTTCGAAACTTGTCAAAGACCTCTTTACTGCCTTTGGTAGTTGGAGTTATCCGAGCGACCACTTTCAAAGCAAGCCCGGAGGTCTTGCTTCAACTTTGATCCATGTTGGTACGAGGCGACCCGACTTGTATATTCAATTTCTTGAAATTCCTCGCTATCGCGGGTTAGCTGGGGGCTATTTCTTGGAATCAGTAATCTCTTCGGTTCCAATGACCTCAATCTTACCGAGTTCCACGCGGGACTTGTCGGTGACGCGTTTCTTGACCAGGTCACCCATGTTCTTGCCGAAGTAGTTGCCGGCCACTAGGTTCATGTCTTTTATGGCTTGGTCGAAGCTCTGACCGATGGCTCGGACGCTGTATCGAGTTGTCCAATGCAGTACGAGTTCGCTTTGCCTCATGAGCGGTAGATCGTAAGCCATCAGCACCATAAAATACCGCCGATCGCTGAGCAGATTTTTAAGTTCCAATTCTTCTCGAGGGGAGATGGGGCCAACGTAGGCTTTTCCCATTCCTAGGAGGCGGGCAGTGTAGAAGGCTCCGCCTTGTTGACCTTCATTGATGGCATTTTCCACATTGATTTGGAATTGCATGTCCTGGATACCGTTAAGCTCGTTGAGATTCACGCCTCCACTTGATCCTGAATTGGCTGCTCCATCTGAAAACTCGTAGTCTTCAAGTGAGTCGTAACCGAGAAGGGCTTCGTTACTCTCTTGGATGGAGGTGACGCCGTAGTGGACTACAATTACAAGTTTGGCTCCGTTGGGATCTGGGACTCCTTTGAAATTCTGTTTTTGCAGGTGCGTAGAAAGGTCCAGCAGGACCTCGTCAAAGGGGAAGTCATCCATGGCGGGATCCGCACGATTGCCCCCGTGAAATTTCCCTTTCATGAAAGCGTAGGTCGTCGGCTGGCTTGAGTCGTCGTTTTCGCTTGCGATAGAGAATTCTTGGAGGGCTTGGGCATTGATGACCACTTGATTGGCCGCATTTAGCGAAATTGGATAGAGCAATGCGATTGCTACACTGAACAGGCAAATCAGTTTGGATGCGTACGAGCCGCGGCTTAAGGGCCTCATCTGAGAGTCCATCTTAAAAGAAATTTGAATCGTTTCCAGTTTCAGTGCAACGGACGGTGAAGTAACTGGAAAAGTTGGGCTGGACACGCACGAATCCCTGTCCCAGCAATCGCTAAAACACGGACTCAGTGGATGCAGAAAGGCCTCGGCCCTAGCAAAAAAAAAAGGCCGCAACAGGTGCGGCCTCGAGTCGAAATCAAGTGGTCTCGTTACTATAAAACCTAGAGCGACTTTGAAATCGTAAAGACGAGTCTGCCATCTCCCATCGGGTCATCGTCAAGATCGGTATCCCAGTAGGAAAAGTCCCATCCGATGCCTTCGATCTCTCCTGACACACCGACTGTCCAGTAAGTCCAGGCGTCATCGTAGTCACCATAAGCCGCACCAATCGACACTCCTTCGATATCAAAGCCGTAACCCACCTCGATGTTGTCGCCGAACTCGTCTCCGATAGAGTAGGTGAGGCTAAAACCGGCAATACCACCGCCGAGGTAGTATTCCGTAAAGTTGGCGTCGCTGGCACCCGATCCACCGTGGTAGGTGTATTCTATAATTCCTACATCGTAACTAAATCCGCCTTCGGTTTCATTAGCGAAACCGATGTAGATATCACCTTCGGTGCTTGGACCTGAATCATACTCTCCTGGAGCAACCTCAGTAGCACCAAAATCCACACTGGCACCCCAGACGCCTGCGTAGAAACCTGATGCGTCCTCATAGTCGAAACCACCTTGGACGGATGGATCTTCGAGATTCTGCGAATAACCTCTCCAAACGTAGTCGGATTGAATGGCGATATTACCGGACACTCCAGCTTTCACTACGGATATCATGGTGCATGCCGCGATAAATGCGGTAGCTAGATTAATGGATTTTCTGATCATTTTTTGTTCTTAGTTTTATACTTTTAAGTTGGGCTTTAAAAATTTAGCCACGAGTCTTCAAGCAATTTTTAGGCCAACGTGGATAAGCGAGAATTTTATATACATTTCATCCCTCGAAGAGTTTTGGTTTGAAGCTACTTTGGGAAAGGAGTCGGTTTCAGGTTGAAAAACACGGGGAGGGGCTTACAAGCGATTTTTCGATTTAAACTAAGTAGCTTTAAACCAGTTACTTGAATCAAAAAGATAGAGGCTCTAAACGGCGCCCGGCGGGCATGATTAAGGTCCTTCTCAACCTTGAACAGCTATGATCGAGGGGCTACCCTACTAGCGGCACGAGAAGTAATCCCGACGCACTTGGTCAATGGTTAATTTTGAGCAGGGAAGCCAATCCTAGCAAGAATTTAAGCGCTTAGCGACGTTATTGAAAACGGCCTAATTTTGACAAAAGATGCCTAATTCCCTATTTTGCTCCATGAATCTAATCTAAAATCAAGGCATAGTGTGCGCCACGACCGCTGCCAATGAGGATTAGGGCCTCTTTTTGGACGAGGTCTCGTAGGTCGCGCGTCGCTGTTGCCTTTGAGGCGTCTGTAAGACTCATGTAGGAGCGGGCGGTTAGTCCTTCCTTAATACAGTCTGGACCGTTGTCGAGGATGCCGGTTATTACAATCCCTTGCCGTTTGTTGAGGTGATCGCGGTGCCGGGTAAGGTATCGTGTTTTTTGCAGCACAAGTTCGACATGATCCTCGGTCCGTTTTTGCGATTTTAGAATGAGTGAGAGGAAGAATTGTATCCAGGGAGTTACTTCGTAGGTTTGCCGGGCTTCTCTCAATGCTTCGTAGTAGCTGTTTTTGTTGGATTCTATCGTCTCGGATAGACTGATAGGTATCGATCTACCGTGTCCTTGGGATAATGCGATGTCCGCAATAACTCTACCGATTCTCCCGTTACCGTCTTCAAAGGGGAGAATCGACTCAAAATAGAGGTGGGAGAGGGCTGATCGTACCGGAGGGTTTAGGATAGTGTTTCTGCTGTGATTGAACCAGTCGATAAACTGTTTCATCCTGTTTGGCAATTGATCGGAGGGGGGTGCTTCAAACTGGATCTTTGCTTTCCCAAATGGATTGGAAAAGATGAGCTTTGGATAATCTCCAGCTCGCCAACTTCCCGAATCGAGGCGATTGCTACCTCTCATCAATATGTGGTGCCAAGCGAGCAAGCTATCTTCTGACAGTGGGTGATCCCATTTGGTACCGGTCGTGAGCAGCAGTTCAGTGATCCCTTCAGCGGTTCGGCTTCTGACCTCCTCCAGCTGTTTGTTCATACCCAGGAGATTGCGAAACGATGATGAGATGTCCGAGTAGCGGAGGAACTCGCCCGCTATCGCTGAGGTTTTGTGTGCCTCGAGACACATTATCCGTGTCAGAGCGTCGTTTCGCTCTTCTTCTGGAAGCCCTCTCAGCAGGCCATCGATTTGGCCTGCTTTGTCAGAGATTAGGAGCAGGTCGGACTCCATTTCCCGAAGCTCGAACGCGAAATTTGGCCAATTAGACCATTGCCAGTTATAGAGCATGAGCTATTTACATAGCAAAAATAACTCAGATTAAATAAAAAATTGAGCCAATAAGTAAAATAAATAGCTCAAAAAGTAAGTATATCTCCGATTATTAAGTGCAGCCTTCGGTTTAGTGTAGTGTCAATGTACTCGTATTATCGCCGGGCATACTGGGAATATGGTCAGTCGCTCTAATGAGTTACTTGGTTGTCGATATTCTTGCAGGATAACTTCTCTGAGTCGGTAACCGAAGACCACTCCCCTCTGAAGATCAAAGAATTAGAAGCAGGCTGTTTCAGTTAGGTTTGCAGACTGCAACAGCGGCTGAAATGGTTCCTGTACCCGCGAGGATCTAGGTCTGTTTTGCGTCATTCGCTACTCTTGTGTAATATTGGGCCTAATAAGGTTCCCAAGCAAGCTAAGGGAGGGACTCAGCCTTGAAGAGGGTCGCTATGATGCTGGAGATGGCACGCTGGTGGATGTCTTGCAGGCACGAGTGGCGATTAATCAAGCCCGAGCTAATAGCCTTGAGGCTAATTACAGCTAAAACGGAGCGAGCACGTATTTACGTCAGGCGATTTAACAACCTGGGCCCGTGATTCGGCAATAGTCGATTTATTGGCATAGCTAATTTGGGTTACTGAAGAGCCACGGAATCAATTTGGGTAGCGATGCGGAAGAGAGCGGGCGAGTGAAGCTGCTAGGTCGACCCGCATGATCGGACTTATGCCTTTCTAGTATTTTAATCGCTAATCAGCGATATAATTCTTGGATTGGATCAGGGTGGCGTTCTCCGTAGACGACTTAAGGACGACCGACTTCGATGCCCTCAAATCGGGAGCTTTTCCGTTGAATTTGTCACTTACGTTGGGGATTACGACCTCTGCATCGACTGCCTCTTCTTCGTGGTTGAGTTTGAAGTTAAGACCGATGCCGTGATATAATCGGCCAGACACTTAAGCTAAAGGTGTACCTACCGGCCCCTGAATCGCTTTTTCGAGATCCAGAATGCTTCCGGCTAACAAATTTCTCCTCCAATGCTAAGGAGGGGCATTCCCATTGTCCAACTGCCTCCCGATCCCGCGATTCGATATTCCACCTTTACGGTAGCATTGCGGTTCTCGTCGCCATCAATGTACCATTCGAAACCCAGATTTTTAAGTGTGGGAGGCTGAATAATGAATACTCCGGGTTGAACTTCGTTCTGTGGCTGGGAAAGCTGTGGGAGAAAAGCTGATACAAGTGAGATTCCTGCACCTAGAGTTTTAGATAGGTGTCTTCTAATATCTACTGATCTATTTTGGCCTTCTCGAATTCCACAAAGGACAGTTCTGGATTCTACTGAAATTGAATGAACAAGTCCTTTGGGTTTTCCTGGTAGTCGGTGTCTATCGATTCGCTAAGCGTTGCAGCTTGGTTTAAAAGCTCAGGTGTTTTCATATTGGGAAGATTGGGGTGCGACAGAAGCGGTTGTCAGCTTTTACTGAGCCGTGGGAGAGGTGTATCTTCAAATAGGATACGAGATTCTTTGAGTATATTGGAAATTTTTTCGGCGTGTGGACTATTCCGGAGGGCTTCATGCATCTTCTTTTCATCGTAGTCTTTTACGATATGCCCGGGGAACCAGTGATCGGCAGTGCCAAGCATGTTGTAACGCCACTTAGCGAAGTCGTTTAGATCGAGGGCCTTCGCCCAAGTCCAAAGACGGACCACGTCTTTTACGTTAATCTCACCGGGAACCGTATCCCATTCGGGCAGACCGGTGTGCCAGGTGTCATGCCAGTCGGGGCCACCAACACGGGCAACTTCCGCGTAGATTTTCTCGAGGGTGGAAGCGATTACGTCTTTCGCCTCGTCGTAGTGTTCCAAAGCTTTTACATGTGTATCGAAATCTGAAGGACGTGCGGCTCCGCAGCTGATTGTGTGCACATGTGGGTTGGCCCAGCAAAAGAGGTCGTTGAACGCCATGGGCTCGAGCGGGTCGCATAGGTCGACAATCTTCTGAGGGGGATTGTAGAGCCTACCGCCTTTGTCATTGGGACTTATGATGAAAACCCCCATATCCTTTTTGGAGGCCGCTTCGATGGAGGGTCCATTGAGTTGGGCAATAAGGTACCAGTGAAGGTTTACGTAGTCGAAATTCCCCCGCTCGATGAGTTCGGTTATTTCCTCATTGGAAGCATGGGTTGAAAATCCGATATTTTTGACCCGGCCCTCCTCCTTGAGCTTGTAGGCTTCCTGGAGACAACCTCCGGGACGGAGAGCACATTCCATCAGTTCACGATTGTTGATGCCGTGCAGGCTAAACAGTTCCACGTAGTCATGCTGCAAATACTTCATGGACTTCTCGAAGACCTTACGAAACTCCTTTGGGTCTTTATGAGGAGCAACCTTGGTCTGGAGAATGTAGGATTCCCTAGGAAAATGCTTCAAGGCAAAGCCGAGCTGCATCTCCGAACTTCCGTATCCTCGGGCCGTTTCAATGTGATTGATGCCCAGTTTGAGAGCTCGGGCCAATATCTTCTCAATATTCTCCTGTCCATCGCGAGGGACTTCTCCCCAAGGAATATCGTCCCATTTGTGCTGGTAACGCATTCCCCCGCAGGAAATAACGGGCATTGAAAGTTCGGTTTTCCCAAATCGTCGGTATTTCATATGTTCAAAAAGGTATCCAGATAAGAATTCAGAATGAGGAGCTGCTAATCGGTAAGTTGGGCTCTAATAGCATTCCGGGTTGCCTAAGGGGATCGAGCTTCGCTAGGAAATTGACCCATTCGCAGATTGGATCGCTCCTCGCTTTGGGTTACGAAGTGGCAGAAAAGGGGCGAGCTGTAGTCTCAGTTCGGTGTCGAGAATCAAACCTAGCTGGCTGCTGTTAAGAAGTTCCCTAAATGTTGTTTGCTCTAACGGAGGGTATCCCCTGCCGAAGGTGGACGCGAGGATGACGCCTTCAAGAAAGCTTCTTTTGTCATCAATAACCTTCCTTCGGGCGAAAGGGCCGAGGGACCGTAGTGCGTCTTTCTTGTAAAGAAGCCCGTCTTGAGAATTGGATGTTCGACTGATGCCAGCGTTGAACTCGCCGCTGATTCGAACCGCGATTTGCTGCTTTTGTAGTCGTTTAACCCAAAAGTTGTTTGAATTGTTGAGCGAGAAGGAGATGAGTACGCCGGCTAAAATTAGAATCACATCACCAACGGCATACAGAATAAAGGGTTTGAAGCTGCTGGCTTTCATGAGAGATTGCCTAATTCTTCTAAATACACGGAGCATCTTTAATTCTTTAGACTTTCTGAGGTAACCCGCTAGGTTACGCAATCAAAGATATTTCCAAAAAGTGACTTAGCGAAAGAGCGAAGAAGATTGAAAATGAAAATCTCAATTCCGGCTTTACCACCTCTTATCAGGCTCGCCCAAATGGTTTGTGTTGCGCTTTGCCTTTTGTTTGCGAAGCGAGCTGTTACAGGGGACGGGGCCAGAGTAGTCTCTTTTGCTGAAAATGGCGGCCTCAAAATGCTCTATGACAATCGGCAGTATCCGCTGGCAGTTACGGGAGGCGGCAAGACGCATATCGTTTGGCGAGGCGACGAGGGTTTCCCATACTGCATTAGCTACGATATGAAGACGCGGGAATTTTCTGAACCGGTCTCTCTGATCCAAGGGTATGAAGACGAGATCGATGCAAAGCGCTACAAGCGCGACCACCATTTTGCACCTGTCATCTGGTCGGATCCCGAGGGATATTTGCATGTGCTTTTTGGATGCCATCGCACCACGGGGATCCACCTGGTTTCTAAAAGGCCGGGCGATTCGACCGAATGGCGGCGGGGAATCGATTTCTCTGAATCAATTTCCTATCCCAAGATTCATCGCATCTACGATGGCAAGACGCTTGTCTATACGCGTTATTCAGGCCACTTGGGATTTTGGCAGTATCATATCTCCCGTAACGGAGGAAATCGCTGGCAGGGTGGCGGTCATCCGGTGGTTAACCTCGGGGCCGATCCGCAGGATGGGGACCACGCCGCTTATTCAGGATCCTACAACACAACTGCCGTGAGCGCCGATGGAAAGCGACTTCATGTGGCGTTCATTTGGAAAGTTGAAGACCCTCTTTTTAATACGAGGTATGATGAATTCTTAGGAGACCACACACAGCGTTACAACCTATACTATCTCTATGTCGACCTTCCTTCGGGCAAAGGCTACAATATCGATGGTGAGCAGATCGAGCTGCCTGTGAGAAAGAAAATAGCGGATGAGCAATGTTTGGTCTGGGATACGGATCAACGTCCGGCAGCGGTGGGGCCCTCGATTTGTTTGGACGAGAATGATAGCCCTCACTTTCTTCTACCCGTATCCGAGGATACCCCGCTAGATAGCGCGTTCTACTTCTTAAAGCGCAGAGCAGGTAAGTGGCAGAAGACAAGAATCACCAAAACGCTGCACCCATTCAATGCAAGCTGCCTCCAATTGGATGGGCAGGGTGTTTTCCATGCCTATATGATTACCGGAAGCGGGGAGTCGATTGTCGAAGAAGACATGGACGAGTACGGCTGGGGCCAGCGTGTCGAGAAGTGGACTTCAAGCGATGGTGGTAAGGATTGGATACAGGCACAAGACCTGACTCCCAAGCCCGGAATGCGGTATCAGAATATTCAGTTCGTCTCAGATGGACTGACGAGTGAGTTTGACGATCTATTCCTGTTTTACGGATGGAAAGATGCTAATAGCCCAGGGATTGGTTATCTCTGGGATGCGCGTTAGTAATTCGCTTAAACTCTGCTTTGTTGGAGATCGCCCCATCGGATAACAAAAGCTAGAAATACAACGAACTAGACTCATAATTTGTGTCAATAAGGCACAGTGGGAGATTTGTCGTAGTCAGCCTGTCGCTTTTAACGACATCCCATACCTTCCATTCGGTTTCTCTGACAAGCTTTGCTATACGACTTGATAAGAGATAACTCATTGTATTAAAGTCATTAACAAATTATAAATTTCGATATCTGCATCAATTGAGCTGGGATAATTCGCCCACTTGTTTACGGTATGGATTTTGCAAAGCCATATTCGGAGGAAAGCCCAATGATAGACCCAAATCGACTCACTGAAATGGCCCGTAATGCTCTGACCGAAGGGCAGGCAATCGCGCGGCGTAAAAAGAACAACGAAGTGGAGACGCTACACTTGCTTTCAGCTCTGATAGTGCAAGACGGCGGAATTGTCCAAGGCCTGTTGCAAAAGCTGGAGATCACACCGAATGCGATGGCTCTAAGCTTGGATCGGGTGGTTGACAAGCTGCCGAGCGTTTCCGGATCCGTTGACAGCAGCAAGATTTTCATAACGCCGTCATTGAATGACGCATTCACGAGGGCGGAGACTGAGGCAGCTAATCTCAAGGATGACTTCATCAGTGTAGAGCATCTTTTCCTAGCACTGGTAGAAGTTGCCAAGCCTTCGTCTTTAGCCAATCTACTCCGTAGTTTTGGTTTAGATAGGCGGAAGGTCCTTCCCGCCCTTCGATCAGTGAGAGGAAACCAGCGAGTTACCACTCAGAATCCTGAAGCCACGTTTCAAGCTCTCGAGAAATATGGAATGGATCTCGTCCAGCGAGCTAGGAGCGGTAAGATGGACCCGGTTATTGGACGTGACGATGAGATTCGCCGAGTTATCCGTATCCTATCCCGTAAGACAAAAAATAACCCGGTTCTCATTGGTGAACCCGGTGTGGGAAAGACCGCAATTGTGGAAGGGCTGGCTCAGAGAATAGTGCGAGGGGACGTGCCCGAAGGACTGAAGGACCGCACGGTGTTCTCACTCGACATGGGGTCTTTGCTCGCTGGTGCAAAGTTTCGTGGGGAATTTGAGGAACGCTTGAAAGCGGTTCTTCAGGAAGTGAAAAGTTCCGATGGCCAGATCATTTTGTTTATCGACGAACTCCATACGATTGTCGGGGCCGGAAAGGCTGAAGGCGCCATGGATGCGGGCAACCTTCTAAAACCGATGCTCGCGAGAGGCGAGCTGCACTGTATCGGAGCTACGACATTGGATGAGTACCGTTTGCATATTGAGAAAGACGCAGCATTGGAGCGACGTTTTCAGAGCGTGCTAGTGGAGCAGCCCAATGTCGAAGATACGATATCCATTTTGCGGGGACTGAAAGAACGCTATGAAGTCCACCATGGGGTGCGGATTCAGGACAACGCCCTCGTAAGCGCTGCGGTGCTTTCGGATAGGTACATTTCCGACCGGTTTTTACCGGACAAGGCCATCGACCTTGTTGACGAGGCGTGTGCGAGTATAAGGATCGAAATGGATAGCATGCCCGAGGAGCTCGACGCCCTCACGCGAAGGATTATGCAGCTGGAGATTGAAGAAGCAGCTATGTTGCAGGAAACGGATGACGCGTCTAAGACACGTCTTAAAACGCTGCGTAAGGAAGTTGCGGACCTGAAAGAGCAGGAGACCGCCCAGCGTCAACAATGGCAGAACGAGAAAGCATCGATTTCGGAGCTGCAAGAATTGCGGGGATCTATAGAGGCGACCAAAGCTGAGATCGAGAGGGTGGAGCGTGCCTATGACTTGAATAAGGCTGCAGAGCTGAAGCACGGTAAACTTCCCCAACTAGAGGCGAGGCTCGCAGATGCAGAGGCTAATCAAAGCGAAAGTTCGCTGGTCAAAGAGGAGGTTTCGCAAGAAGAAATTGCCGATATCATTTCCCGTTGGACGGGGATTCCGGTAACTCGGCTAATCGAGGGGGAAAAGCAGAAGCTGCTCCAGCTTGAGTCGATCATGCACGAGAGCGTGATTGGGCAAGACGAACCGGTTCGACTGGTATCCGAAGCAATCCTACGGGCTCGGGCAGGAATCAAAGATCCCCTTAAACCGATTGGTAGTTTTATCTTTCTAGGCCCTACGGGGATGGGGAAAACTGAACTCGCGAAGACCTTGGCCGAGACCTTGTTTGACAGTGAGGATGCGGTGGTCCGTATCGACATGTCCGAGTATATGGAGCGCCACGCGGTGGCTCGATTGATCGGCGCCCCGCCAGGTTACGTGGGATATGAAGAAGGCGGGCAACTGACGGAGGCGATACGTCGCAAACCGTATTCGGTTTTGCTTTTCGACGAGATCGAAAAAGCCCACCCAGACGTGTTTAATGTGATGCTGCAGATACTTGACGAAGGGCGCGTGACAGATTCGCAGGGTCGGATGGTCGACTTTAAAAATACGATTATCATTATGACCTCGAATATCGGTAGCCAGTACTTATTGGAGGGAGTAATTGGTGGAGAAATCCCTGAGTCCCTAGAAAATTCAGTGCTCTCCGAGCTACGCGGCCATTTCAGGCCGGAGTTCCTGAATCGGGTAGATGAAACAATTATATTCAAGCCATTGTCACTCGAGGAAATCGAGCAGATCGTGGTTCTTCTCCTAGCTGATTTAAACAAGACATTGGCCGATCGACGTATCAGCGTGGTTCTCGAAAAGGATGCGGTCGAGTGGATTGCGGAAAAGGGATACGATCCGGTCTACGGCGCTCGACCCCTTAAGCGGTTCATGCAGCGGTCCATTCAGTCCTCTCTCGCTCGAGCCATTATCGAAGGCAGGGTGGACGATGGAATGACTGTTAAGTATTTGCTGGATGGGGACGACTTGAAGTTGGAGAGTGCGACGAAAGGGGAATAGCGATATGGCGCGGCGACTGTGTTTAGCCGTCGCGAGAGTTTTTCATTGAGTCTTCTCCAATCTACGAGTCGTGGCCGAGAGAGCTCTGGCAACACGGAAAGAGCTTGGCCACCAGCACGGCGTACCGCACATATTGAATCGACACCACCTGAGGCGTTGCACCCGGTCTTTGCGACATCCCAATCGAAAATGCTCTAGCCAATTTGGCTTTTCCAGAATCGAGTGGGAACGGAACCGATGGCCATCACTAAAACCTGAACAGCCATAAATCCGACCAAATAGGTGAAGGCTTCGTCCATGAAGCCATAGGCATGGAGGCCGATTCCCAACATGTTTGTGCCGAACCAGGACCAGCTGCAAACGACATTGCCAAATATGGCCAGAATCATGATCCCTCGCGCGCGGGTGAATCCTACCCATTTGCAGTGGAGAATGATAGCATTCCAGATAACGATGAGAAGTGCGCCATTCTCTTTCGGGTCCCAGCCCCAGAAGCGTCCCCACGATTGGTCTGCCCAAATGCCCCCAAGGATAGTGCCCACAAAGCTGAACAAGGTGGCAAAGCAAACGATGCCGTAAACCATACTTCCGAACGTGCGTGCGGTCTTCTTGTCGACTCGATTTGAGAAGACGGACATCAAAATGAATATGAACCCGATGAAACCAGCGAGGAAAGTAGCTGAGTAACCCAGTGTAATGATAATCACGTGCGTCGCTAGCCAGAAATTGTTGTCGAGTACTGCCCGCAACATTTCAAGCGTGTCGCCACTGGCGGATAGATGGTGAGCAACTAGGAGGGTGGAAAAGCCGATTATTGCCGCGGTCGCGTTTCCAATACTGTTCTTGAAAAGCCACTCGAGCGCGATTGCCAAGAGTACCGCTCCCCAGCCGACGAATATAGCCGAAGAGTAAAGATTGATGACTGGTGCGTACCCGATGATGTAGATTCGGAAAAGGATTCCGGCAGTGTGGATAATGGCACAGGTGCAGATCAGTGCAAAAGCAGCTTGGTTTAAGATTTTCGGCCAACGTACCCATGATACGATTACGGCCAAAAACGCCATTACATATCCTGCAGCTGCTATGTAGAACGGCTCTAAGAAGTTAAAGAGTTGCTCTACCCCTGCATGTGGCAGGAGGGATGGTTCGACACCATTAAGGTCGGCGTGCAGCGCTTTAACGCCCTCATTAAATGCTGTTGCATCCTCGTTTCGGTAGGCGTCCACGACCTTAGCATAGCTGTGCACAATCTCGTTGGCCTGGCCTTGTTGTAATACTTGGCGGAGCAGGGTGCTGGTCTTGTTCCACTCGATTTCCTCGTTTGCGTCCACTGAAGGAAGCGTGAGCAGTTTACTGGACTGCTCGAAGCCTTGATAGAGGAACCCAATGCTCATCATTTGGTTTAAGGAATTCTCGTCGTACTCTTCCCCTAGTTGTCGTCTGTTCACTGCTTCCACTCCAGCGGGAGCAAAATTTTCGAGGTCTTCGAGTTCTTGCCGGAAGGAGGCGACCTGTCCATGATGAAGCGATTGGCTCAGTCCCGAGTAGTTCGACAGGGCCCTGGCGAGTTGGATAACTGCCTTTTGAAAGCGCGACCGCTGGGCGTCCTCCAATTCACCCGCCTTTTGAGCTTGTTCGCTTATTACCTTCAACGAAGGACCTATCTCGTTGAAGGTAAAGTAAAAGTGCTCACTCCCTTGTCCCAGCAGGGCAATCATCACTTTACTCCGAGTACTGGGCTTTTTAGGCAGCTTGAGCAGTGCTTGGACATCTTCGTCCTGGATCCTGAAAATAGGGCGGTCGTGGGCAAGATCTGGACGCATCATTAGCTCCGTGAGCCAAACAATGGCGGGGGTTTTCTTCCCCTCGTCCCCGATGAAAGTCCGTTTGTACCGAATGCCTAGAAGCGCGTTCCGAGCCACGGAATCTAGGGGCTGAATACGTCCGTTGAGGTGGATGGACGTTTTGCCGAATGCGGTGTAGTCAAACTCCGTCCTTGGGGTCTGCTTCATGTAGTTGGAAGCAAAGTACAAGAGGAGAAAAGAAATTGCGACGATGGCGGGTAATCGTTTCTTCATGATTTCTTCTGGCGCCGTCCAGCAAATGAGATGAGTCCGATCAGGAACTGGACAGTGAGTCCAACAAAAATGAGCCCGCAGGACAGGTAAGGCAGGTGGCGACCAGGGTTACTGACGACCTGCAAGATTGTGGTCTTGTCTTCATTGGCGAATCCGCTTTGAAAAAAGGTAAGGCCGTTGTACCGCAGCGGGTGGTTCATGTAGATCAGGAACTCTCTCTTTTCGCCTCGTTCCGGGTGTGTAAGCTCGATTTCGCTCGAGAAATTCACCGGTATATTTGTTCCCAAATACCGGTCATGACTGAAATCGTTGAGATGGATATCGAACGGGTAGTAGTAGCGTTTACGGCGGATTTCTAGAGAGTAATCCTTCCCTTGGAATGTGAATTTTTGCGGAGGGAATCCTAGGCTAGCCAACCAAGTGCCGAGCACCTCGCCCGAATCGTCAAAGATAGTTAAAATGGCTGAAGTACGATTCACGTCGTCCATTTTTCCTGTTTTCGGAATTTCCTGGGCAAACGTGTTCAGCCCGATTCCCTGGTTTGCGATGAATGCTCTACTGGGGGTACTTTCGTCTCTGCGCTGGATGACCGAATTCGCCATGTACTGATTGAATCCGATTTTGAAGGGAAGTTCCTCATGCCTGCAGTCTTGCATCGTTTCCATCATTTCATGTGGGAATGCGTATACACGGTCGGTTTTGGTCGACACACTGTGGTCTATCACAGCGAGTTCCACTATCTGCCGGTCTTCCGAGAAATTGGAGGAGTCACCCTCGTCTATAATCATGGCACTGTCGGTCTGCATCATGCTGGAAATCAGCTCGCCGACAAGCAGGGTGATCACTCCAATATGCACCATCAAGACGCCAGATTTTTTCCATGAGTAGCGAAATCGGAAAACGAGGGCGCTGATTAAATTGACGAGTAGAAAGAGCCCGATTGTGTATCCCCCCGGAAAATACGGTATAGTGATTTCACTCCCAGGTATTACCCAAAAAACAAAAAAGGTGTAGAAATACTGCTCGACCGCACCATGAATCCCCAAGTTGACTTGGTCCAGTGTACCAATGAAGACGAGGATCAGTCCCAAAACCATGCAGGAAATGGCCAGCTCAAATGAAGTAAAGAATTTGATGAAAGGCTTCATAATACGGCTCGGCTAATTCTTAGAATTGCTCGCTTCGAATCGTGATGACTGGACAAGTTGCCGAAACTTATTGCGTTGTGTCTCCACAAGAAAAACGTCGCCGCGAAGCTTGTAGAACCAGCTCTTACCGTCATATTTGACAATTCCTGCGAGGATGCGTTCCTTAATAAGTTCCTTGTCTGAGTCTGTTTGCGGTTTAAGGTCGAAAAGTGCAAAGTCGAGGTCCCCAACTTCGAGAGCCTCCTGGTTGGAATTAACCTGAGAATCGCTCCAGGGGCGAAGTCCTATTTGCTGCCTCCAGCGATTTACGTTGGCCGTAATCCCACCGGCATCTCCTGGAAAACTGGTGATTGAAAAATCTGCGGGCTCAAAACCCTCTAGGGGTGCTTCATAGCTGGCAATTCTCATGGATGAGCCGTCTGATTCAACCCAGCTCCCAGGTGCATCGAATGCAAGGACGGGTTCTTTCGAGGCCTCGCTGCTGGCCACTGAGGACTCGTGTTCGGACGCGGTGTCCGTAAACTTGAGGCCAGCGATAAACTGATCGAAGGTTGGTTTTTGCGAGCGTACACCCTGCTGCGGTCCAGACATTTTGAAGAACCAGCTTTCCCCATTGTACATGAATATGGCGGCTACAATTTGAGTGGCGTCAGGATCGTCGCTGTCAGGAAGGATGTTCACGATTTGGCCGTCGTGCCCGTCGATTCGAACCTCGGTGAGCCCTTGGGATAGTTCCTCGCGATTAATGGAATAAAGTCCGGCCTGTCCTCTCCATCGGTTTACGTTCGCCAGAGTGCCACCAACCGTTCCTGGAAAGGATGAGACCGTTATTTCGACTTTTTTCCCGTCGTTGCCCTCTACAAGGTAGTTTCCTTTACGAAAAGCAGTGGGAGCGAGTTCTGTCCAAGCGGCAGGTTTAGACCACTGGATCCAGCTATTCTCAGTGGGGGCTGAAATGGGAGCGGTTGCAACCGAAGGGGGGGCTGCCTTATTTTCCTTCGGTACATCGTAGACTGCGAACGAATCGCGTTTGCAACCCCCTAAAAACAAAGCACCGGAAACTAAAGCCAATAGGCTAAGTCCTAAAAATCTCCTCATCAGTTCCGGAGCAAAATGTGAAAAATTGCATTAAGCAAGCAGGACCGGACTTGTGATCACACAAAATGCGAGTAGAAGGTGTTCATTAGTTATCTAGAATATCAGCTAATGCGGACTTGCAAAGCAAAGAATTGGGCCAAAAAAGGTTAGATCCTTACAAGTTTTTTGGCGCTACAGCTCGAAAGCTAGAATTGGCTGCTGGGTTAGCTTTTGGTCCAAATGGTTGAGACAGGCTGTCTTGGCCCGCGGGGTTGCTATCGGTCAACACGTGCGGATCCGCCCGCGACTAGCTTTTCGACTTCGGCCACGGTTGCCATGGAAGTGTCGCCTGGCGTTGTCATCGCCAGAGCGCCATGAGCGGCTCCATATTCAACAGCTTGAGCGGCATCACCCTTCGTGATGAGGCCATAAATAAGTCCTGAAGCGAATGAATCCCCGCCGCCTACTCGGTCGAGTATCTCAAGTTCGGGACGGTGAGTGGCTTCGTAGAAAGATCCATCCGCCCAGCAAATTGCACCCCAGTCATTAACGGTCGCCGTCTTTACGCCGCGAAGGGTGGTTGCGACGACCTTGAAATTGGGATAGTCTGCCACCGCTTGACTGATCATGGTTTTGAAGCTGTCGGTCTCTAGATTGGATAGGGATTCGTCAACGCCTTCGATTTCGTAGCCTAGGCTAGCGGTAAAGTCTTCCTCATTGCCGATCATGACGTCCACGTACTGGGCAATCTCGCGGTTGACCTCTTGGGCTTTTTTAATGCCGCCGATGTCTTTCCAGAGAGAAGGTCGGTAATTTAGATCGTAGGACACGATGGTATCGGCGGCTTTGGCTGCCTTGGCGGCTTCAATGACAAGGTCTGCGGCGGTGACACTAAGAGCGGCGAAAATTCCACCTGTGTGCAGCCATCGAACACCTTCTTTTTGAAAAAGAGTATCCCAGTTGACGTCGCCCGGTCTCATTTGCGATGCGGCTGTGTTGCCGCGATCGGGAACCCCTTTGGCTCCGCGAATTCCGAAGCCACGCTCGGTGAAATTGAGTCCGTTACGAGAAGATCGACCAATTCCATCGTAGGGAACCCAATTGATAAAGTCGGTTGCGACACCACCTTGGAGTATGAAGTCTTCAATCAATCGGCCCACCTCGTTGTCTGCCAGAGCCGTCACTACGGCGGTCTTAAATCCGAAGCATCGACGGAGACCACGCGATACGTTGTATTCGCCTCCACCTTCCCAAGCGGTGAAGGACCGTGCGGTTCTTGTTCGCCCTTCGCCTGGGTCGAGTCGAAGCATGATTTCGCCCAGCGATACACAATCGTATTTGCAGTTTTCCGAAGGTCTTAGTTGAAGTGAACTCATGATTTGCAGGTGAATCAACAACCGGAAAAGGGAAAGGCAAGCGAAAAACTAACACGTGTGTGATGGAGTTGCTTTTCGCTGCATGAACTAGGTTCTCTGGATACTCACGTATTACTTGATTTGCGATGAGTGTGACAGGTTTGTCGGAGATGGAGGAGATGTTTTCCGTGTGACGAAAGATTGCCATCTGTGATTTTTGAATCTACTAGCCTTTCCATGAAGTTTGGAAAGAAGGAATCTTCGCTGGATCGTGTTCTTGGGCAGATCGATTCCCTGGACACGATCAATCTGACCAATCTAGTCAAAAAGCTCGCTCGTGAGAGGGAACTGCTTGAAACCATCTTCAATACGGCGCTCGAGGGGATACTTGTGATTAGCGACCTAGGCGTTATCGAGTACGCGAATGTGGCCAGTCATCGCATGATTGGACTCAAGGATAAAGATATTGGTGAGGCCTCTTTGTGGCGCCTTATTCCCGAATTGCGCGGATCGCTCGGGCTAGACGAGGGGGCTCTGTTGGAGTCGTCAGTGAGCTCAAGGGAGCTACAGCTAACGTACCCGCAGAATCGATACGTTCGACTCTATATTTTGCCCTTTGAAGGCGAAGGCGAAGGCAAGGACGGTGGCGATGCGCGATTCGTCGTGATTTTGTCGGATATAACGATCGAGAAGCAATCAACGCGGGAATCGATGGAGTCAGAACGGGTAAGTTCGATTTTGCTTTTGGCGGCTGGTGTCGCTCATGAGTTGGGGAATCCGCTGAATTCGATAACCATCCATCTCCAACTGATGGAACGCCAGTTAGCAAAGCTTGAACAGACTCCTCCCAATGAAAAGCTGGCTGGCTCGCTTGAAGTGTGTCGTAATGAAGTTTCGCGACTTGATGGGATTATCAAGAATTTTCTCGAAGCGGTTCGACCGCAAATACCAGACTTCCAGACCCTTAATCTAAACGAGGTGCTGGAAGAGTCGCTTGAGTTTCAGTCCAACGAATTAGAAGACCGTGGTATTACAGTGGAGATCGACACTGGGGCAGAAAGCCCGATTGTTCGAGCGGACAAGCAGCAAATAAAGCAGGTGTTTTTCAACGTAACCAAAAACGCGATTGAAGCGATGCAGCCGGGTGGGGTTATTCGAGTCAAAATCCAGTCCGATGAAGAGCGGTTTTACCTTCGGTTCGGAGATTCGGGTTCAGGTATCAAGCACGAAAAACTATCACATGTTTTCCAGCCATACCATACTACAAAAAAAGGCGGCACGGGTCTTGGTATGATGATTGTTCAGCGTATCATGCGGGAGCATGGGGGACAAGTTGGCATAGATAGCAAGGAAGGAGTCGGGACGCTCGTCACCTTAGAATTTCCGAAGCAGAATCAAAAGTTTCGCATGCTAGAATAAAGGGTGCTAAGCTCTGCACCGAATTGCCCCGGGGCTTGTACTGTTAGCATCCGTTGAACAACTGCGTCATAATTACTCATTGACCTTATGGGTTCAGGTTCTTACCAGACGATATGCTACCAACTGTTTTGATTGTCGATGACGAACGCCACACTCGCGAGGGGCTCCAGCAAGTTCTTGAGGATCAGTACGACATCTATTTGGCAGAGAATGCGGATCAGGCGTTCACGCTTATGGAGAGTGAGACGTTCGATTTGATTCTGACGGATTTGCGAATGCCCGGAAAGTCGGGTCTCAAGGTCATTGATAAAGCGTTGGCACTAAAAAACAGACCACCGGTTATCATGATGACGGCGTATGGAAATGTGCCATCAGCGGTTGAGGCGATGAAGCGTGGGGCCTATGATTTCCTTACGAAACCGGTCAATTTGGAAAAATTGGAAATACAAGCGAAACGCGCTCTTGAGTCGAAAACACTCCAGGTGGAGGTCGAACAACTACACGAACGACTGGATGTGAAGTACAGTTTTGATGGTATTATAGGAAATTCGGCTGAGCTGAAGAATGTCATCGAGCGGGTGAAGCTAGTAGCACCTTCGAAAGCGAGTGTATTGATAGAGGGTGAGACAGGTACGGGTAAGGAGCGAATCGCGCAAGCGATCCACCAAAACAGCAATCGGCCGCAAGGTCCCTTTGTTGCGGTCCATTGCGCGGCACTGCCTGCTAACCTACTGGAAAGCGAACTGTTTGGGCACGAGAAGGGCGCCTTCACAGGGGCGACGGAGCGTCGGATCGGCCGGTTTGAACTGGCTAACGAAGGAAGTCTGTTTTTGGACGAAATCGGCGAGATCAGTTTGTCGACTCAGGTCAAACTGCTCCGTTTTTTAGAACAGCGTACGTTTGAGCGCATTGGTAGTTCTAAATCCATTACAGTAGACATGCGCCTGATTGCAGCCACCAACAGGGACTTACAGGAGATGGTGCGGGAAGGGGCGTTCAGAGAAGACTTGTACTTCCGATTGAATGTGGTGCAGATTGGGATGCCTCCACTTAGGGATCGCAGTGAGGATCTACCGGTGCTTTTGAATCACTTTTTGCTGGAGTTCGCCGAAGAGAACGAAATTGAGGCCCCGACTTTTGAGACAGGTGCGATGCAATGCCTGCGGCGATACTCGTGGCCGGGAAATATTCGCGAACTTCGGAATTTCGCAGAGAACGCGGTGGTGCTTCACCGGGGAAGTGTAATTCACGATTACGACTTAGAAGCAAAATTCCGTGGAGAGTCGCTTAGGATCGATGGGGAGCGGGTGGTCGTTTCACCTTTGGATAAGGAAGAGAATGAAAAGCGTTTGCTGCGTGAGGCCTTGGCGGATTCCAAGGGGAATCGAACGAAGGCAGCAAAGCTGATGGGTATCAGTCGCCGCACACTTCACCGCAAGCTGCAGCAATGGCCTGAACTGGATGTGGTGGATCGGTGACGGAGCAAGGTTGCGGATTACTAATCAGCTAAAGCAGGATCAACAGCCTCTGATGGTACCTGAAAAGGTCTGCCGTTAGTACAATGCCAAATGTCAAAATCTGGAATTTTCTATTGACTTAGCGGTATGGAAATGGATTTTGCTTTCTTTTATTTGCGGGCGTAGCTCAGTTGGTAGAGCACCACCTTGCCAAGGTGGCTGTCGAGAGTTCGAATCTCTTCGCCCGCTCCATTTTCTGGTCCGAGCAAGGCTGATTGTCCGCTTTTCGTGGAATTTTTTGTTCTGTTATAAGGTGTCGTTTTTCAGTTGGTTCTGTTGCCCTGGCTAGCCGGAGTTTTTCAACCGGATTACCAAACGGCTGACCCCCGATTGTCCCACTAACTATGATGATTGGTGAGTTGCGGGTGCTTGGAGATCACCCACTAGCTTCAAGTGTTTCGGTGCTTTTGCGAAGAAAAACATAGGAACTAGCTAACTCTTGGTTAATATTCGAATTTAGGAGAACATTCGCTTGAGGAATTGGTTCGAGGCTCTAGGTTTCGGTTCGTGATTGCCGCAGAGTTTTTTGATTTACCTGAGAGCATGCCGTTTCAGGATTTTTTTCATCAAGAAGCCAGACCGTGGGATTGGCTGCCAAAGATCAAGGAAGCACTTTCAGGATTGGTGGGCAATACGGCTATCCGTGAACTCCCTGCAGGTGTTCATATCGAGGGTGAGGTTCATCTGGGAGATTCTGTCAAACTGCCCCCCTATTGCTTCATCAAAGGACCTTGCTGGATCGGCGATGGAGTGGAGATCCGCCCGAGCGCCTACATTCGCGGAAACGTAATCATCGGGGCGGGCAGCGTTATTGGAAATTCCTGCGAGTACAAGAATGCTCTGCTAATGGAGAAGACCCAAACGCCGCACTTTTCCTACGTGGGCGACTCGATCTTGGGGAAGAGTGCCCATTTGGGGGCAGGGGTGATTCTTTCGAACCTGCGTTTCGACCAGCAGAGTATTCTAGTAAACCTCGACGGGGAACGGGTTGACACGGGCCTGCGGAAGTTTGGAGCCATTTTGGGGGACAACGCAGAAATTGGCTGCAATTCCGCCCTAATGCCAGGATCAATAGTGAGTAAAGGATCCCTGATTGGTCCTACTACCAGCTTTTCCGGGTACCTGGGGCCAGGCCAGGTATACGTAGGAAAAGACAGGCATCGGAAGATGCCGTTGAAAGATTAGTGGGGCGCTGGACGAGATTAGCGGCTACGGAACGACGACGGGCCCTCGATGGAAGATTGATTCGGGCCCTCAGGGCCTTAACATTTCGCCTCGGTTCCCTTCGGGGGATGGTTCTCTGAGGTATCATTTTAATGACCATAGACCTCATTCGAAATCTTCATTGTTTCCTAACCCGAGAGAATGTCAGGATTCGTGCTTCGAATATAGGTCGGTTTTAAAGCCGAAAATGTCTATCATTATTGGGGCCGCGCAATGAAGCTGGGCAGTGAACAACAAACTGAGCCAATGTCGCATAGGCGAGATTCGAAGACCCCTTCAAGTCGGGCTAGGTTGCCTCCAGCAACCTTGACCCGTTCTTTTTTTTGTCGCTGGGCTTGGTTTTACCTCGTTTCCTATCTCCCGAGAAAATGAAGATCTGGGTTGATCTGGTCGTTGCGGGTCTCTACTTAAATGCCGAACTAAATTATGAGAATACTCTCTGGTATACAGCCATCAGGCGTCCTCCATGTGGGGAACTATTTTGGAATGATGAAGCCGTCGATCGAGCTTCAGGATCAAGGAGACGCGTTTTACTTCATCGCGGACTATCATTCCATGACCTCGCTCTACGATGCGAATTTGAGGCGTGAATACACACGGCAGGTGGCAATCGATTTTTTGGCCTGTGGCTTGGATCCGAAGAAGGCGGTGCTGTTTAAACAGTCAGATGTTCCAGAACACGTAGAGCTATCCTGGATACTGTCCTCGATTTGCCCTATGGGTCTCCTGGAGCGTTGCCACAGTTACAAGGACAAAATCGCCAAAGGCCTTTCCGCTAATCACGGGCTCTTTGCCTACCCGGTCCTCATGGCGGCAGATATTCTCATTTACGATGCTGACAGCGTGCCGGTTGGGCGTGACCAGAAGCAACACGTCGAGGTGACTCGCGATCTCGCCATCAAGTTCAATCAGTTGTATGGAGAGACCTTCAGGGTCCCCGAACCTGCATTTCGTGAAGGAGCGGAAGTCATTCCTGGCCTCGATGGACAGAAAATGAGCAAGAGCTACAATAATACCGTAGAGATCTTTGGAGAGGAGAAACCGACCCGAAAGCGACTGATGAGCATCGTCATGGACAGCCGTTCTCCAGACGAGCCTAAGCCGGATGCAGAAGAGAACCGAGCCATTCAGTTGATCAAACATTTAACCACCCCCGAGATCTACAGAGAGGAAGTCGAAAAACTGAAAGCAGGAGGCTATGGGTACGGAGACCTGAAGAGGCGGCTGTTTGAACTTTACTGGGAGGACTTTCGTCCGGCTCGAGAGCGCCGGACAGATCTCATGCAAAATCTAGACTACGTGGACCAGGTGCTTGCTAACGGGGCAGAGAAAGCTCGAGAAATAGCGCGGAGTGTGAATCAAAGAGCGCGCAAGGCCTGCGGGTTGGAGTAGTCGGTTTCCTCTCGGAGCGACATGGATGGTTGGAAGAAATAGTTTCGGATTCCTTTATCAATCAGGGAGTTGCCTAAATCAGGTAGATCACGAACGCTGGTTGGCCTTAGAATGATCGAGAATTTTTTACGCTGGATAGACTGCTCGCGTAGAGAAGGGGCGTTTATTTTCCTGAAAGAACTTGCGAGGTCGGCTTTTCTGTCATTCAATAGTATTACAAAGTGTGCCCGATAAACTTCGCCAGGTTTTCGTAGAAGCGGATGGTGGGTCTCTCGGAGACCATTCCGTGGTTGTTGAAGCTGAGGATCTTTAATGTCACATCCTTGCCCGCGTTTTTGAGGGCTTTGTGCATGAGTCGAGATTGCCGGGAGGCGACGATTTCATCGGCGCCTCCGTGGAGGAGGTAAACAGGAGCTTGGATCTTGTTGGCGAGGGTAACGGCGGAGGCGTTCTGCCATAGCTCCTTTTCGTTGTGGTAGTCGCCGTAGTACTTGAATTGCTTCAGCTTCCAGTAGATCGGTTCTTTAGCGAATTCACGATCCATTTCCTTGACCCAGTCATAGACACCGGCGTAGCCGATGACGCAGGAAAACAGCTCGGGGTATTCGGCTGCGGTTCTCAGAGCTACATGGCCCCCAAAACTGGAGCCATAGATAGCAGCTTTACCGGACTTTGAAAAGCCTTCATCAATGGCCCAGCGAACACCGTCCGCGACATCTACGATAGACTTTTGAATCGCTTCGAGATGACTATAGGGACTGTACTTGAGGCCATAATCGCTCGAGCCTCTGTAGTTGATTTTCAACACAGTGTATCCGAGTGCCGCAAAATACTGAGCCTCGCTATCCCATTCCCAATAGTCTCTCGCTCGGGGTCCACCGTGTATCATGGTAAAGATGCCTTTCGGGGCAACGCCATGAGGCGGTTGAGTGAGAAGGGCGTGAATCGGCGTGCCTTCGCGATTAGGGAAAGTGATCGATTTGGTAGAGGCCGTTTCTGCGGGATCGATCCAAGGCCGCTCCTCTCCAATTAGTTTCGTGTGGCCGGTATCGATCTCGAAAAGCAGCCATACACCCGGATTGCGGTCACTGTATCGGCGTATGACCGCATGCGTTTCATCAAGAGCAAAGCCTTTAATGTCGTTCAAGGTGTGGGGAAAAGCCGCGTTGATTTTCTCTTGAATTGCATGGTGCTCATGTTTGAACCAAATGGTCCGGCGGCGATCGGACTGGTAGCTAAAGCCAAAAGTGTCTTCGGTCTCGGGGTCGAGTATAAAGGTCTCGGGAACAAGGTCGTAATCGGAGTCTTCGATACTCGGGCCGTAGAATTCATTCCGAGCGCAGTCGAAGGCCTGAGCGATCACTCGGCTTTTGCCTGCGGGGCGGTGAAAGGAAAGGACTTTCTCTGGCTCATTTAGAAATAGGATCCCGAAGGAGTCGGTTCCGAGATGGATCTCTTTCCACTCTGCTTCCTCATTGAGTCGATATTCGAATCGGTCATTTTCGTCTTCATCTACCCACTGGCGAATCCTCACAAAACCGTTCTTATCCGTAATCCAACTGATGACGTATCCTGGATTTTTAGCGACCCTTTTGCGCGATCCGGAATCGAGATTGAAAAGCTCTAGATCGAAAAACTTTTCACTCTTGTCGGTGTCCTTGATGAGAATCCGGTCTGGAATGTCAGGCATGAGGTCGTAAACTTGCACATATTCGCAGGGCTCTACGGCGCTCAGGCGTCTGTTAACCGAGAACACTTCGGCAGCGATTCCAAGCTTCTCGGCAAAGACAATGACCTGATCTGGACTGACCCAATAGTAGTCATAAATCTGGTTTCCTCTTTCTGCTTTTATGCTGCGGCGTTTTCCTGTTTCAAAATCGTGGCTGAACAGGGCTCGCTGACCATTATTCCCAATAAAGGAAAGCGAGTGGTTCCCCGGTGAAACGCGGGCATCTTCAATGTCGGGTTTGAAAAAAAACTTTTCGGCGAGGTTCTTGGGTTCGCGTGGGGCCGCCAGCGTCGAGGTCGCAGCGAGTATTAGCGTGTAAAGTATCAGATTGCGGATCAGTGACATTGGGAAGTGGTGGGATATAAAGTGGAAGTAATATCAAGATTAGGAAAGGGGGAAAGATCTCGTGTCTATCTTATATGCTCAGTGGATAAGAATAAGACTTAAAGAACGAGGTAGAACAAAGGGCTGATTGATTTTTCTACATGGATCGCTTAGGTCTTGTGTCTGGTGAATTGAGAGGACTATGCGATTAGGTCGACTTGACAGAACGATCGAATCACTTCTGGAGTTGCATTGCCGGATTGGATTGGGCTCAATTCGATCCGTGAGAGCCGTACAAATTACAGGACCGCGCACAGCGGAAATTATTGAAGTTGAGATTCCCCCACTAAAGCCCGGAGATGTCCGTGTGAAGCTGCAGAAGACCTGTCTATGCGGCTCGGACATTCCCTACTTTGGTTACGACCAGCAGCGATTGAGTGACGAAGGCAAGCGAAGCCCCTATGGGCACGTAACCTATGAACACGAAAAGGTTTACCCATTGCCGGTTGGGCTTTCCTTACATGAGTGTGTGGGTGTCGTGGAGGAGTCTGCGTCCAATCGATTTAACGAAGGCGACTTCGTGCTAGGCCTTCCGTTTCATCAGTACGGATTTTTCGAATACCTGACACTGCCGGAAAATCGTGTTTTTTCGTTGCCTGAAAGCCCCGTTTCCAAGGAAGAACTCCTACTAACCCAACCCTTTGGGACATTGCTCTACGCATGGCGAAAGATGCCAGACGTCGTTGGAAAAACGGTAGTGGTCCTTGGCCAAGGGCCGATCGGGCTCATGTTCAATGCCTTGTTGAAAAAAAAAGGGGCGGCGGCCGTAATTGGAATTGATCGACTTCAGTACCGACTAGAGACGGGTCGTGTCGTAGGGGCCGATTATACGATTAATGCGACCGAAACCGATATTCTGGAAGCGGTTTCCGAACTAACCGGCGGAGTACTGGCCGACATTGTAATTGAAGCCATCGGACATGCCGAACTGGCTATTAATGAAGCGATCGAATTGGTCCGTGTCGATGGGGTTCTGTTCGCATTTGGCGTAGTAGATTACAATTATCGAGACCACTATGCGCTGGGGAAAGCGTTTATGAAGAATATGACGATCCATCACTCGGTGGGGGCAAAGGATGCTGGCGACTTCCTTGAGGCCGCACGGATGATTGCTGAGCAAGAGGTCGACCTTAAACCTCTGCTGACTCACTCTCTGCCCTTTGACGAAGCCCAGAGGGCCTATGAGCTATTTGTAGATCGGCAAGACGGGTCGATTAAGGTTGTGATTGATTTCGAAAAGTAGAGTGCCCTTCTACGGGTGCTTCTGCACGGACCCTTAGACTCGTACTCGAAACGGCAAATTTACGTTTTGGCGATCGAGCGCCGAAATTCCTGTCTAAGTGTCCGTACATCCGCCTCCGAACAATAGGGGCTATATCGAAGCTGTAACGCCCTCTGTTTTAAGTGATGTAGCGGGTCGGCTAATTCACCGTGCGATCGGAAGAACGATTCGATTTCCCGCAATAGCCTGCCGGCATGGGCTCGGTCTCGAGGAGGCAAATTTCGAGTCGATTGGTCGGGTTCCATTATTCGTTTTCTGATTCTCCTAAGCTGGGAAAAAGTGAATACGATTAGTATCAACGCAAAAAGATAATTAATGGCGACGCGCGGTGTCAGACTCCAGCTCTCAGCTAGTAGTTCTGAATCAGCGATCGTTTTTAGTTTAGAAGCGATTGTTTCCGAGATTTCGACATCAGGGGCTTGTTCACGCTCAGATTTTGTTTCATTAAACTGAACCAATGGTACGCTTTTTTCTGTTTGAAGAGAAACCGTTTTCATCGATTGTTCTGCGGGTTCAGCTACGGGATCTAAAGACATTACCACCATTTCGCTTTCTCGCTCCAGAACGGTGTCAATTAGATCCAGAGCACTGGCGATGCTTTCCAATGAAGGCGGCGACGCTTCAATTTCATTCGGCACTTTGTCCGCTTCAGGCAAGACGATATCCCTAGCTGAGTTTGCAACTGTGGGTTGCCCAAACATTTCGATATCGTAATGTAAGGACGCTAAAGCCGACTGAATGTTATTCTCATAGCTTTCTGAGTAGGATTCGCTGGAGGCGAATCTGATAGAGTCGGTTGAGATAGGTGTCAAGTCCGCTCGTACCCATTCGTTTTTCTCATTGAGGTACTCGGCCCATGCGTGTGCGTCTCTGTCTCGAACAATAAATTTTCGCGACTTTGGATCGAATTCGCGAGTCAGCACGCCGATTACTACGCGAGCGGGAATGCCTTGAGCTCGTGCCAGTAACGTGAATGCCCCGGCGTAGTATCCACAAATTCCTGGGGACCTTGCTTTGAGCCAGCTTATCAATAAATGCTCGTCGCCCGATTTGAATTTGAAGTCGAACGAGTAGGGGTGGTTGGTTTCGAAGTAGGATTGCACCCTTTTGGCAAAGGTTTTGGGCGAGGGGCTGTTCCCACCTATTTTTCTGCCAAGTCGCTTCAGATAGTTTATTTCCAAAGAGCTCAATGGCAGATTTGTGAGTCGCTCCCTTTCTGAAGAAGAAATCCCGGAATGAATGATAGGCCTCGTATCCGACAAGCTAGGACCGCGAAATTGGTAGGCGAATGGACCGGTACCCGAATCGCGATGTAAGGTGAACGAAGTTTCATCGGAGGAGATAGAGAAACCTGTCGGGGCTCTGATCGAATCAAAGGGACCGATTAAGGGGATAGAGCCGCTCCAATGATAGCCGAGAGCAAGGGTCCAAGGATCCGAAGACTCGGATTTTGAGCGGAAAGGCCCTGGGGCATCGTTCCACCCTGGCTGATTAGTAACCGGGATGCGACTGGAGGGTTGACTCGTTTCAACAAAGCGGTCCACTGCGACTTCTTCGAGGGTATTGAAACGAAGGTAAAGGCGGTTCACCCACTTCGAAGATCCAGGCAGATAGACTTCTAGTACCGGTCTGGACCTCAAATGAGTACTGACATTGTCCGCAAATTCGAGTTCAGGTGAGAACCCGACGGAGGGTTGTACATCTCGCGGACCGGGTTTCTGCGGTTTCTCCCGCCTTGCGGGTTGATTGGGCGGGCGGATTGTTGAGGATCGGTCCAATGTTGAGGGTAGGGGCGAGTCCAAGCGGAGGAGACCGCCGGAGGAACTCGTGGTCACACTTTTAGTATCATTTAGCTCACTCGAAAATTCGACCCGTTCTGGATTGATGTCAAAATCGTACTGGATCGTTTCTGAAGGAATCTGGGTACCGCTACTTTCCAGATCTGTGGAAAGACTGTATTGAGGAAGTGGTTGCGATGCGGGAACGGGGGAGATGCGCAAGGAAGGAATTTTTGAAATCCGTGTAGTTTCGATTGTCTCAGTATACCGCCTGTCTACGTTAAAGGTGTTTCCGTCATTGGCTTCACGTACAATGACCTCTCGGTGAGTGGGTGTTTCCGTAACCTTTCTTTGCCGCAAAGCATCTTCAAGAATGCTAATGTTTAGGGGTTTAAGCGGTTCAGCGACCTTAGGCTCAGTATTTTTGAATGAGAAAAATACCTGTTCGATGCGGTTTCGTTGCTCTACTTCCAATGGCTTTGATTCAGAATCTACCGAGGCCAGAAAGCGTAGCTCAGGTACCTGGGCATAGATAATCCAGCCAGCCAACAAGAATGTGGACAGACCGGTGAACAACAAAAATGAATACGACTTGATGACTTGGGCGTGCGTAAGGGGATTACGCGGTTTTGTCGCAATCCCACTTTTTACCGCATAGGAGTCAATTTGACCAATCGCTTGGGCCGATCCAAAAAAATAGGCGAGAAGTACGCCTGCAGACTTTAGGGCGACGGAGGGAAACTGAGACGTTTCTTGATAGTAGAAAAACAGTAGCGCGATGCAAACGCCTGCCTCGGCCATCGTTGGTGAGTTTCGGTTCGTGTGAACGACGCTAGAAAGCAGTTCCCAGGCTGCGACCAATAGTCCTATGGCCAGAAGTGGATTCGTGAATTCAGAATTGAGATTAGGATGGAAGTATCGCTGGCTGACAAAGAACAGTATGAAGAGAATCGGTACGACGATGACCCGGCCTTGAGGGATCGTGAGGTTTACAGCATTGAGGCCGACGAGGAGGACCGTCGTGGCTACAACGAGAGGTAAGGTTAGGCTATTGAAATGGGAGATGAACCCGCCTTGAAGGAAAAACAGAACGCAAGCGGTCGAGGCTAAGGAAAGCTCGATTCGGGTGATGCGACTTTTAATTGAACCGGATGCTCGAGCAAAGAGTGCCAGAACGGCAATTCCGAGCATCGACCAAGAGGCAAGAGAATCTCCCGATAGGAGGTGAAAAATGAAAAGGCCGCAGAGGGTGATGAAGGCCCGCGGCAGATGTCGCCAAAATCTGGAATCACCTATCGCTCTATTCATACCGCTACCCGTTGGGGGATTGAAGTCTGAATCGCCACACCCTTTTTGCTACTCACAATAAGGAATTCACCTCTCTTGAGATCTGGAATATGAGCGTCTGCTTCGAGATCCATTCCTAACTCGCTAATTTGGTCCACAGCCCGATTGAAGTCCTCATAGCTGCGGATCGAAATTTGCCGATCATTGATCGTAATTCCCGCTAGCATTCTTTGCTTGAATCCAAATTCTAGAGCCGATGCCAGAAGTCGAATCCCGCTCTCAAAGTCTACGGGGCGTTTCCAATGGGAGGGATGCGTATTGATTCGGAGCCAGAGGCGTGCTTGGGCATTATCAGGGTTTTGGTTAACGACGAGTGTGCTGGTCTTGGCCGATAATCTCCAATTAATGCGCCTTATTGCATCACCGGGAAGGTAGCCTCGAAAGAGATTCGGGTCTATCTGCTCTGCAGTCGCTCGCCGAACGGATTCCCGATCGGTTTGAGGCTGATTTTCCCAGGCTCGAAATAGCTCAACAGGAGACGAGATCGCTTCAGGCCAAATGGAGACAGCTGGGGAGACTTGCGAGAAAACGCAGCTTGATCGAGTCATCCCAAGTGGAAATAAGGAGAAAGCTTCCACCGCGATGAGCCGCTGTTTTCCCCGTCGTCCAAATTGAGGATAGAAAGTAATTTTGGCAGTTTGCCCTGGTAGAAGTGCGCAGGGAACCTGGAGGGTAGTTTCCCGTTTTCTTCCTGATTCGACGGTTCTGATACTCGGACTGCGAATCGGTAACCACGTACTCCGATTGGTCAGTCGCGCTTCGAAAGGAAAGGCTTCGTGGGCTCGGGCGTGTGTGCCTAGTGGCACCAGTTCTGCCTCTAGTTTTTGGACACAGAAACGAGAGATAATCCAATGAAACGCCAGCCCGAATAAAAGAGCGTACCCAATGAGAAAAGCTAACGCGTTGCTAAACAGCCAAGACGAACCGAGAGATAGAGCGGCCCCGAGTAGGCAAACGGAACCTTGAAAAGTCAGCCTTTGGAAGACTCGTGGCATGGTCCAAAGTCAATCTTTAATATGAGGGGCGGGGATTTCATTTAGAATCTCTCGGACAATCTTCGCAGACCGTCCCCATTCATGGGACCCAGATAGGCTGTGTGCGAGTCGGAGTCGATGCGCCAAGCAAGGAACCGCAAGTCGTTGAATGTCCTCTGGTGAAACAAAATCCCTTCCCGCGACTAAGGCGGCAGCCTGTACGGAAGAACGAAAAGCAATCGCGCCCCGAGGGCTGATTCCCACGTCGATATTTTGCTGGTTGCGGGTTGCCAGAATAATCTCATGGAGGTATTCGTAGAGGGAGTCTTCCATGAACACGGTTTCGACTTGTTGCTGCAGGGAGATAATCTCTGCTTTGGAGACTACGGGTTCGATATCCATGTGGTCGTAGTGGAGTTTTCCGGATCGAAGCATACGGGATTCGTCCTCCTTCTCTAGGTAGCCCATCGAAATACGCATTAGGAAGCGATCCAGTTGGGCGCTTGGGAGCGGAAAAGTGCTTTCAAAGTCGATCGGGTTTTGCGTGGCGATCACCATGAAAGGCGGCTCGATCGGACGCGAGGTGCCATCGATCGTTACCAAACCTCGCTCCATTGCTTCGAGCAGGGCGGATTGAGATTTAGGGGAGGCTCGGTTAATCTCGTCGGCGATTACGATGTTGGAGAAGACAGGACCCTTGAAAAACTCGAATTGATTATCTGATCCTTTGTAAATGGAGACACCGAGGATGTCGGATGGCAGAATATCAATGGTAAATTGGATGCGGTTGAATTGGCAGTCGAGTGACTTTGCCAAGACGTAGGCGAGGGTGGTTTTACCAACACCCGGCACGTCTTCGATCAAAATGTGACCCTCCGCAAGGAGGCAGGACACAATCGCGTCGATAGCGTCGCTTTTCCCGTTTAAGCGATTAACTAAAGATCCCTTGAGTCGATTAAGAGGATTCTGCGGGTTTGAAGCTGGTGGTGAGTCTGGGCGTTCCACTGGAAAATGGGTGAGCGGGTAGGATTCGACGCTAAACATCCTAAATAAGCTGAATTCTCGAAAAGATTCAAAGTTTTAACGAGCTAGATCCGTTTTTGTATTCTCTCCTAAATCGGTTCAATTTTACGTGTTTTGTCAGTTTAACGGCCTTATTTTTAATACTGATTTTGCCAATTTTCAGGAAATTAACCGAAAACCGTTATCTAAGGGTTGCGTATTTAAAAAAAATCACCAGACATGCGTCGTTTTTGTTGAACAAACTTTCCCACCTAGGGACTTCTATTTTAAACATGCGTATACAAAACTGGGGAACTTTTGCTACTATATCAGGCTATCACGTCGTCCTTTTCACTCTGCTGCCATTCGTTGTTAGTGATTTCAACTTCGCGACTTTCGTAATCTACTTCGTGACTTTTGTCCTCTCTGGGTTCGCGATTACTGCCGCCTATCATCGCTTGTTTGCCCACAGAACGTACGACGCGAACCCGGTCTACGAGTGGTTTTGGCTCATAATGTCAATGCTCTCAGGTCAAATGTCCGCCTTGGGCTGGTCCAATGACCACCGCATCCACCACAGCCACGTGGACACGGAGAAAGATCCCTACAATATTAACCGAGGATTCTGGTTCGCCCACGTCGGTTGGCTTTTCGCCAGAAAGCCCATTCCAATCAATAATCGGATCGTCGGGGACCTTTTGAAAAACAAACGAGTCATGTTTCAGCACAACCACTACGGGAAGCTGTTTCTGCTGGTAAATGGAGCCGTATTCGCTCTCGGCTGCCTATTCATGTCTCCGCTGGCTTCCTTTGTCGGTTGCGTGCTACTTCGTATTTTTACGATTCACCATTGCACTTGGTTCATCAATTCATTGGCCCACATCTGGGGGTCTCGCACTTATTCTAAGGAACAGACAGCGGCAGATAACGCCCTGCTAGCCCTAGTGACTTTCGGTGAAGGCTACCACAACTACCACCACGCGATCGCCAATGACTACCGCAACGGCATCCGCTGGTACCATTTTGACCCTACCAAATGGCTGATCTGGACCTCGTCCAAGATCGGTCTCGTAAAGAACCTCCGTTGGGTAAACAACATTCGCATCCAGCAAACCTTGGTCAAAAACGACAAGCAGTTGCTTCTGGAGCGTATTCGAGATGAAATCGATGAAGGTGCACAGGAGGTGCGTCACAAGCTTGAGGAAATGTCGAAGCAGTTTGAGGGGAAGGCCGCTGAATTGGCCAGAGCCTACCGCGAACTGAAAGTGGCGACAGAAGAACGCCGCCAAATATTGCTGCTCGAAATCAAGGAACTGAACAAAGAGGTACAAACTGCCTGGAAAAACTGGGTATCTCTTACTGAGCTAACTGAAAAGCAATACGCGTTGGCGTAGGATTGAGGGGGCGTTTGGCGATTAGTTGTTAGCACCTAGCGAATGTTGATTGTATCAGGCCCTTTTCATCAGTGGGGGTGGTTTTACATTGCGATGTGAAATGGTGCATCTCGTCCCTCTTTCGTTGTCCTCGGCACTAGGTTAATCAATTCTTAGCCCTTTGTGATTAAGCTTTAGGGATGGTAGGGCAGGAGGGACTCGAACCCCCGACCACCGGATTAGAAATCAGGTGCTCTATCCAGCTGAGCTACTGCCCCACGGTTCACGCTCTCGCGTAACGAGCCGGAACGAAATACGACGCGTTTCGAAAACTCAAGATCGAAAATAAGGAGTTTTCACTGATGTAGCCTTCTTCTGAGGCAGCTGCTGCGTGGAGATTCAATAGGAAGACAAAAAGGTTAGTGTCAGAACCCCTTTTCTGCACTTTTGCTTGGCCAGAAGGGGTAGATTACGAAGGCTAAAAAATCGGTATATTTTGTCAGAGATGGGTATACGAATAGCCGAAGTGAGTGACTGGTAGAGTATCGTTCGGATTTATAACGAAGCGATTGAAACACGTATATTAACAGCGGGTACGGATTATGCATAAATTGAAAACAAGGAAAACTGGCTGAAGGAACACTCTGAAGAAAGGTATCCCATTTACGTTGCCGAAAATAATGCAGAGACGGAGGGATGGTGCAGTCTGAGTCCTTTCCGTTACGGCCGATCGGCCTTCGATATGACTGCAGAAATCAGTTACTCCATTTCAGAAGCGCATCGAGGCAAGGGAGTTGGTACCGGGCTCGTCGAGCGAGCGATCTCAGATTGTTCCCATCTGGGTATCGAGATAATCGTCTCTACATTGCTCGGATCCAATGCTCCGAGTATGAACCTATTACTGAAATTCGGATTTGAGGAGTGGGGACGACTCACTGGGATCGCTGAAATCGATGCCAATCGATACGATCACACCTATATCGGAAAAAGGGTATAGTAGGTGCTTAGTCTCGCCAGCGCCGATGTCCCCAGAGATACTGAGTGGGGTCTTTGCGGATGGCGGCCTCTAGGTCGCGATTCAAGCTGCCCAGGATTGCTTTGAGATCTTCATTCTTGTTTCCACTGCGTGGCTGATGGATTAGGTTAGAAGTGCAGATCTTGAATTTCATCGGTCCAATACGGCGGCAGGAGGCGAAGCAAAGTGGCGTGCGGGTGACCAGGTGCAACATGGGCGGGGTCTTAAAAGTGGACGCCGGATGACCAAAGAAATCGATCATCATTCCATATTCGCCCGCGTGCTGATCGAATAGGAGGGCAAGGAATTCTTTGTTTTCGAGAACCTCAAGAAATCGACCCATATTGCTGTCGTGTTTGGGGATTGGGCGAAACCGGAACCGGGACTTCCTTTTCTTGACCATAGACTCAATGAGCGGATTGTTCATGGCTCGGGTGATACCCGCTACGGGCTTGAACTTAGAGACCCAATGTCCAGCGACTTCCCAATTCCCAAAGTGTCCTGATGCGATAATGAGGCTCTGCTCGGGATCCTGCATCACGGCAAGCACATCTGGCTTTATGTCGAGCACGAGGTGATCAGTGGTATCTTCGTCGCTTAGGAAATCTGTAGAACGAAGAGACTCTACGACGACAATAGCCATGTGGTGAGCCGCCTTTTTCGCGATGGCTCGAGCCTTCTTGGGATCGGTCTCAATTCCGCTTCGGATGACATTGTCGCGTCCCACTATCTGGCGTTTACGGTCAAATACCCACCATACATTGGCAGCACCGCGAGCCACCATACAAGTGAACGTGTAGGGAAGGGAATCGAAGAGAAAAAGTACGACTCGGAACAAGCCATACTCGATGAGATGACGAAGGTGTTTCAAGCGCCGTTTTTGATGAGCAAGTCGACGAGCTCTCCAAGCGTAGTGATGTTGAGAACTTTCTTTGCCTCCAAGTGGACTCCAATTTCTTCCTCTATATCGTAGAGTAAATCGAGGATGGTGAGAGAATCGAGCCCGAGGGATTCGATCGTCGAATTTCGACCGAAATTATCCCAATCCGGTTCTGTGGTAGAGGATTCTTCGAGAATGCCTCGAAGCTGCCCGATGATTTCTTCTTCTTTTGAGATGTCGCTCATAAATTATTTCTAGTTGCAAGGTCCAAGTACTAAAACGCCGTTGCCGCCGCCGAATCCGAAACTATTTTTCATTACTGGTCTTGAATCAATGGATACTGATTTTGATCCGACCATATGGATTCTGCATTCCGGGTCGGGATTTTCAATATTTAGATTTGGAGGGGAGATGCCATGCTCAAGGGCGAGAAAAGCAGATATGCACTCGAGAGCCCCTGAAGCACCTAGGGTATGGCCGAAATAGCTTTTGTTGGCGACGACAGGAACGTCGTCAGCGGCATCGCCAAAGACACTGCGGATTGACATACTTTCACAGGCATCATTCCCGTGGGTGGCTGTGCCGTGGGCGTTGATGTGTCCTATGTCTTGAGGTGAGACACCTGCCTCATTCAAGGCCATTCTCATGGCTTTCGCTTGGCCCTTCGAACTTGGGTTTGTTAGATGGGTCGCATCTGACGACTCCCCATAGCCGAGGACCTCTCCACGAATAGGCACGCCTCTAGAGCGGGCGCTTTCCAAGGTTTCTAGGATGAGCGTCCCGGCCCCTTCGCCTAAAATAGTACCTTCCCGATCTGCGGCGAAAGGGCGGCAGGCTTTGATGGGGTCCTCAACTTTGGAAAGCACGCCTATGTTATTCCAGACAGGATAGAAAAAGGGGTCGAAAAAACCGTCCGATCCACCGGTAAGAACGGTCTGGGCATATCCGTCTCGGACCATGCGATAAGCGGACCCGATTGCATTGGTTGCCGATGTGCAAGCGGATACGACCATGTAGTTGGCACCCGTGAGTTTGAACTGAAGAGAAATGCCCGCGGAAATAGCGTTGTACATGCAGCGAGGTACTGCAGTGGGTCGAGCTCTCTGAGGTCCTTTCTCAAACATAGCCTGCATGGACTTGTAGTGGCTTTCCGCACTTCCAACCCCTGTGCCGTAAATAACGGATACATCTTGAGGGACGATTTCTTGCTCTTGAGCGATGAGTTTGGCATTTAGCAGGGCATCTTGGGCAGAAACGACCGCCAGGTCGAGAGCCCGATCACTGGGACGTCGACCCATGGATTTAAGCCGTGCTTCCGCCAGTCCCTCAGGCACTTCTGCGCCATTGCGTACTTTCAATGCGGAGGTGTCGATGGCGCGAATGGGTCCGATGCCGGTTTTGCCCTCAATCAAATTCTTCCAGACAGTTTTTTCATCAACGCCAAGGGGCGAGGCGATTCCCATCCCGGTTACGACGACTCGGTGGCGGGCGGAGCCGGTTCTTTGGCTGGGTTCATTAGTCATATAGTAGAGCTATCCGTAGATGAACTGACCGCCATCGACGTGGATGACCTGCCCGGTTAAGTAGGATGCGTTTTCTGAGAGAAGAAATGCTGTCACGTTGGCAACATCGCCGGTTGTCGCAAGGCGGTTGAGAGGGATCGCCATTTTTTGGATCATCTCTTCGCTCATGCCTTCAGCCATATCGGTTTCCACGATTCCGGGAGAGACGGCATTGCAGCGGATGCCAAAGCGAGCGGCTTCGAGGGCAAATGTTCGTGTGAGACTGACGAGACCTGCTTTGGAGGCAGCGTAATCCGCCCCCATTAGATTTCCGGGTCCATGAGCCGAGATTGAGGCCATATTCACGATACTTCCAGAACGGGATTTACGCATCAATTTGTAGGCCTCTTGGGATGCAATGAACGCGGATTCTAAATTCAAACTTTGCGTGGCTCTCCAGCCCTCCAGCTTGAGACCGCGAAATGCGACCGGGTTGCCGGCGCCTGCGTTATTTACGAGACCGTCTAGGCGACCGAAATGGGCGTAGAACGCTTTAACCAGTCCCGCTGCATTTTCGGGATTGGAGAGGTCCGCACCGAATGGGGCCGCTTTTTCGGCTCCTAGCTCATCGCAAACGGCTTTGACCCGTTCGGTATCGCGCCCGTGAATCCCGACTGAGGCGCCCTCTTTAATGAGCAGCTCGGCAATCCCGCGACCGATACCTCTAGTAGATCCTGTGACTAAAAAAGCGCTATCAATGAATGAATTAGCCATTGGAGATTGGTGAGGAAATGAGGAAAATAAAGTGCCAAAGTTCCCGCAGGAACGCCAAAACCAAGAAAGTGATGGCCCTAATCTCTTAGAAGACAAGATTGATTGTACCAAAAATGCTGCAATCAAGTTAGTCACCCGTCGACCCAAATAGCTCGGCGAGCTCCGTAAAGGAGTCGATTTCCAGCCTAATTGAGTGACAGGGAGCGGTCTGAAACAGGGATGCGGGGCATGGTGTCTGAGGTGAGCTTTAGAATCCTGTGCGTCGTATGGACGTAGTCTTCCGCAACCTGCATGGAAGCCTCCCGCTCGCTCATCAGCACCATTGGTAGGCCTTGCAGGACTGCCCGTCCAACGGAAATGGAGTGACGAATTTGCTCGGGGAAAACGCGGGCCTTTTGCGGCACCTTCTTTTGGGCTACGAATCGCTCGATCTGCGCAGTGAATCTTCCGATAGGCACATCGATATTGGAACCTGGTTTAACCGCGTTAAGTGAAATCCCAAGTACTTCCGGAGCAGGAGCGGAACGCTCCTTACGCCAGCGGTGGCTTTGCTTCTTGAAGGATTCCAGTTTGTCGATGAGGAGGTGGAAGCCGACGACACTCAAAGCGTCTGGGTTGGCCGGTACCACAATGTGGTCGCTGCAAAAGACCGAACATTGCGTCCCGTGAAAGAAATTGGGTGGGGAGTCAAAAAAGATGTAGTCGTACTGATCCTCAATGTCCCGGAGCTCGTCGAAAAAGTGAGCGTAGAACGGCTTCTCCCAAGGGTTGGGCACCTCATGCTCAAGATCCATTAGCGAGAAGCTCGATGGAACTAAATCAAGGCCCTTGAGGGCGATATCATCCTCGGTATCACGAACCACATCCTTTTGGATACAACTGCGTATCGAGGAGCCGTTTTCTTTAAAAACACTTAGCACAAAATTCGCTGGATTCCGGTACAAGGCGTTCCACCGGTCGAGTCGCATGAGCCAAATGCTCGAATTGCTCTGAGCATCAAAATCGACCACCAAAACGCGTTTTTCCACATACGCGCGACACGATGCCACATTTACGAGCAAAGAGGTTTTTCCCGTACCTCCTTTGATATTTAAAAAACTTATGCTTGTCGCCATAATCGCAGATTCGAAATCAGCCCAATTTCTAAATCGGCAACGAGCGCCCAATCCTGCAATTGAGCCTCGAGAAAGCCCGCTATAGACCTCGTTCAACAATTCCTTGAATGTGCCGATAATCTAGAGATATTTACAAACGGAAATCTAGACCTAAACTTGATGAGGTAGTCATGGCTTCGAAGGGAAAATATAACGTGGATTTTGAAGGTTTGAACGCTCAGTAGCCAAAGCACGCGGAGTCGACAGACTCAACTCAGAAGGCGGCAGAAATAGGAGGTGAGCCCTCTAATGAACAAACGAAGAACGAAGTGAATTATTCGATTCTCAAGATGGGTGTACCCGCAGGTGGCGAAGATGAGGTGGAGTCAGATATATTGGATGCTTTGAACGAGCCTGAGGAAGAATCGAAGAAGGGTGCTCAACAACGGTCCGTCGACGAATAGTTGATCGCGAATCTCGGATTAGGCAAGAACGACTACGGCGTCCTCGAAGCACTGATTCCTCAGTTGGACTTCGATACGATCCCCCTAACTCGACCCAAGCGTGTGTTGGCCAAAAGCGATCTGAATGCCAATGCCCCCTGGATGTTATAGCGAATTCTGATAACTCTCCGTCTAGAGCCCTGAAGTGCAAAAAGAAACCGGCTTCGTTGCTGGATTCGTATTTTGATGGAATGTAGAAAAGTCGGATTTAGGTTTTAGCCTTAACCTGGCACCTATTGTGAGGGCGAGTTTGGCTGCTAGAACTTTGTCAGTATGATACCATCGCCCTTAAACGCAATACGGCGTTGTTTGTAAAGAGAGCCAATGGCTTGCTTAAACGCCTTTTTGCTGACGCCGAACGTTTGCCGAATAACTTCGGGATCTGTCTTGTCGTTAAATGGAATGAATCCGCCATCATCGGTCAGTTTGTCAAAGATATCCTCTACCAGTGGGAGAACGCGTCGATAACCGGCGGCGTCGCGTCTCAAATCGATTTTACCGTCCGGGCGAATTTCCTTGATAAACCCTTGAAGGGACTGTCCGTATTCAAGGGGTTCTGACAACTCACTTTTGTAAAGTAGACCCGTGTGCCTATTTTCGATAATCGTGCGGTATCCCATGGGAGTCTCTTCCGCAACCAGTAGACGGACGGGATCACCGGCCTGGTAATCTGGCTCAGACTGATTCCAATGGCGATTCAGCCGAGCGCTGGCAACGAGACGATCATTGTGATCGTCAATCATGGCAAATACGACGACCTTCTGGCCAGGACGCACATTTGTCTTTTGCTCCCTAAAAGGAAGAAGGAGGTCCTTTTCCAGACCCCAATCCAGAAAGGCCCCAATCCTATCATTAACCTCCAAAACTTTTAGGCAGGCAAACTGTCCAACCTGAACTTTGGGTGATTTTGTGGTGGCGATCAATCGATCCTCCGAGTCTCGATAGAGGAAAGTGTCGACGACATCGCCTATTTTTGCCCAATCAGGAATGAGGCGTCTAGGCAGCAAAATCTCTCCGAGATTTTCGGCATCTAGGTAGATTCCCTGGGGCGATTCTCTCAGCAAATTGAGACGGTTCTGTTTTCCGACTTGGGCCATGGATGAAGGAACCGTAGCGGACTCCTTTGGGAATGGGAGGAAAAAGAAGCGATTCGAAGATTTACGAACGAAATGTCTGGTTCGTGCAAACGATGGGGCATTCAAAAACGACCCGCTAAGAGAGTAGTGAAAAGAGTCCAATGCAGCGTTTCACGAAAGTGATCCCTGCGATTGGTTGAGTTAAGATGTATTATGGATTCATAGAGATCGCCTTAGTTTGGCAGTAGCACTAAGTAGCCTAGCTTTGTTCCGCGGTCTTCTCGCGAACGCCCCCGAGCCGCCTAAAGGTAACATCGATATGCATTGCCATACCGCGGGAATTGGTGAAGGAGGAAGTGGTGCCTGGAAATCGGAAGAATTGAGACAAAGCTGGAAGTCCCTCCTCTACTTAAAAATATTTAAGAGCAGCCACGCGATGCTGCTAGCCAAAGGTTACCAAGCGATTTTGTAAATCATTGTTCAATCTGTAAATAAATCTGAGTATGTTGATGGGGCCGTGATCTTGGCGATGGATGAGCCGTATTCAATTGGTGGGGAGATTAATCTAGCTGACGGCGAAGTCTGCGTCCCCAACCGATTTGTGGGCGACTTTGTAAGGTGACACGAAAAATCTCTACTTTGGAGCTTCGGTACATCCTAATCTAAAGGATCCCTTGGAAGAGTTGGAGTGGTCAAAGGAGAATGGGGCCGTCCTCATCAAGGGGCTTCCCAAGATTGAGGATATCGACCCCTCCAATTCCTCTTGTAGAGACTTCTACCAGAGGCTGGTGGCCCTCAATCTGCCATTGTTGACTTACGTAAGCGATGAAGATTCATTCTCAAAGACGAACAATGCCCTCGCGGACCGACAGCTCCTCCGGTTTCCTCTGGAATGCTAGGTTCGCGTGATCGCCGCCCATGTCGCTAGTTAAGGTGAGCGAAACGAACTGGAGAATATCGATCGCTTGCTGGAGATGCTGCCCGTATATCCTAATCTGTATACCGATATTTCAACCCTCACTCAGTGCAATCGAAAGCGCTACCTAAACATAGTACTGAACGATTCGAGACTGCAGGGCCGGATCATGTATAGAACAGACTATCGACTAACGAATACGCCTATGGCATCGCCACTTCAGTTTCCTCTCAATCTGAAGTTCACACAACTTTGCTCCCTGTGGCGAAATCGGAACTCATGGGATCGGGATTTGCGGCTCAAGGCCGCCTTGGGCGCGCCAAAGGAGGTGTTTACACTCAGTCGGCGATTCCTAGTTTTCTGAGCTCGGTCGATTGAAAAGGGAACGACCGATCATTCTCGCTTGTCCTAAATATTCACCCTCGACGTCATATAGATATCACTCTATCCAGTTGAATAATAAATTGCTATGCGTTCGACCATAATTCGTTTCACGATGAGATCAAAGACCTTGTTCCTCGTTCTTCTGTCAGGAATTGCCACCGCGGCGGTTTCCGCGGAATCCGTTAAAATCTGGATCAGTTCCCAGGAGGACAAGATCTACTACGACAATATGGTTCGGCTTTACCAGCAGGAAGTCGATTCGTATTTCGAAGCGGAGGTTCAGGCTTTCGGCTTCCGTGAGATGCCCGATAAGTTGGCAATCGCTTTAAAAACCCAAACTAACACACCGGACATCATCCAACTCGACGAAGTCTTCTTTGGAATGTATCTTCAGGATGAGGCGCCTTTTGTGGATTTGACTGAGCGCGTAATTGAAGCGGGGTTGAAAGAGGACATCATGCCTCAACGCCTAGAGCTCTTCACCCAGAAAGGACGCGTGCTTGGATTGCCGCAGTCCATGAGCGCGATGCTGATATACTACCGCCGAGATCTGTTTGAGCAATACGGGCTCTCGCCGAGCGAGTTTAAGACTTGGGATGACCTTGTGGATATTGGCGAAGAACTAGTAGCCCAAAATCAGTCCTTTCTCGCCATGGATCCGAGCTATTTTGAGATCCTCTTGCGCCAGCGAGGTTCGGATTTGTTTTCAGAAACGGGCGACCTCCTGCCCGACTTCGACCTGGCAGTCGACACGCTTGAATTTTTGGGAGAACTCGCTCAAAAGCGGATTGGCCTGATGCCGGATCGTAGCTCGATTTTCGATCCTGTCTTTTTTGGGGGTGATGTGGCCAACAACGAAATTGTGGCGATCATGGGTGCGGATTGGTATGGCCTGGACATGATTCAGCAATTCTCTTCCGACTTGGAAGGGGAATGGGGAATGATGCCACTTCCGGTCTGGACCGATGACCAAGGCAACCCGAATTCAGTTCGGACTTCGACCTTTGCCGGACAGGGACTCGTGATTTACAAGGGAAGCCAATCCATTGACGCATCCTGGGAGTTCATGAAATTCGTTATGACTAACAAAGAGGCAAATGCGCAGCGCTTCCTACAAGGGAACAGTTTCCCCGCTTACAAACCTGCATTTGAGGACATTAGAATTCTCCAGCCGCAACCGTTTTTCGGATACGACTCGATGGGCCAAATCTTAGTGGATCTTGCTCCGGAGGTTCCCCGAGTTATGATGAATCCAAGACGGCCGATGGCAGTTTTCATGATCCGGGAAGGAATGCTCAGCAGCATTATGTACGGGGAAGGTGATGCTCGGGTAGCCCTCGAACGATTTAAGGAGCAGCTCGAAGGGGGTGGTGGGCCGCCAGACCAGAATTAGCTTCTGCTGACGCAATGCTACGGTATGCTGGGTTTTTAAGAATAAATCGAGGGCGGCTATTATTGGCCGCTCCGTTCTTTTTGTTCCTTCTCGTTTTCTGGGCTATGCCTCTGGGTGAAGGATTATTGCTAAGCCTCGAGTCAAACACCTTGTGGGGTGAGTCGTCTTTTGTCGGCTTTAAGCATTACAGTGAATTGCTTCAGGATTCACGATATTGGCACTCGGTCGCTAACACCTCGGTGTTTGCCCTATGCACAATCACTTTTTCTATCGGGCTGGCTATGCTATTCGCCCATGGAATCAGACTGAGCCTGAAGGGATTGCAGGGGCCACTGACATTTGCGTTGGTGGTTCCCGGTCTTTGTCCCCCCACCGTGCTCGCACTACTTTTCCTCCTCGTGTTTCACGGGAAAGAAGGGCTATTGAATCGATGGCTCATCGAGCCTTTGGGATTTGAGTCTGTCAATTGGTTGTCGGATCCTGACTTCATTATGCCAGCAATTGTCATTCAAGCAGTCTGGCGGTGGACGGGATTTATGACCTTTTTTCTACTGTGTGCTTTGAACGCTCGCCCGCGGGACGTGCTCGATGCGGCAGCGATAGATGGAGTCAATATCTGGCAGAGATTTTACAAAATCACTCTTCCTCTCATTTCCCCGACGATTACGTTTTGCCTGATCTACCTGTTGGTGGATTGCTTCGCTCAATTTGCCGGCTCTTACGTGCTTTTCGGTGGTTCGGGCGGTGCTAACGATGCGGGACTGCTGCTTGTCACTTATGCCTACCAGAAAGCCTTTGTTGGTGGAGGATTTGGCAGTGGAGCAGCGGTAAGCCTTTCCATTTTACCGTGGCTGGCAGGAATGCTGATCCTGGTAGCTCTCGCCCCCCGTTACTTGTGGAAAGGAGTAAAAATGTGAGAACTTCTCGAATCGCAACTTTGGTCGTGAGTCTAGCCACATTACTAGCCGCTTTTATTTTCCTCTATCCGCTATTCTGGATGGTTCTAGGTAGCTTTAAATCGAATAGTGAAATTTTCAATACACGAGTCTATTGGCCGTTGGAATGGACTGGGCAATATTTTGGCATCCTGTTTTCGGGAGAGTATCTCAATTTCGAACGTACGCTTTTCAATTCGATTGCCATTTCAATTTCCCAAGGTGTCGGAGCAACCATCTTGGCCGCAATGGCTGGCTACATCATCGGAACGTACCAATTTCGCGGAAGAATGACTCTTGTCACTTTAGGCTTTATGGTGGTTCTGATTCCCGTGCAGATGGTGGCGTTGCCGCTCTTTGTTTGGGTCAACACACTCGGCCTGTTTGACAATCCCTTAGGGGTGGCATTACCAGGTATGGTAAGTGGACTTGGCCTCCTGTTTTTCACTCGAGTATTCCGTCTCGTGCCGAAGGAATTAATTGAAGTCGCTCGCATTGAGGGAGCATCCGAGTGGAGGACCTTCCTTTCTGTGCTTCCGCTTGTTAAACCCTTCCTCATCGCATTTGGCTTCGCCCATTTTGTCCTCGCATGGCATGCCCATGTCATTCCGATGCTTATTCTGCATAGCGAGGAAGCAAGGACCTTGCCGATTAGTTTAGCGGCGCTTTACGGAAGCAGTTTGAATTCGCCCCAGGCAGTTCTCATGGCAGGTTCCACGATCGGAATGATTCCCCTGATTACGTTATTTGCTATGGCGTACCCTCAATTGAAGTCAGCGTTGCAGGAGTTTGTAGCGTCATGATTTCAGCCGCTCCCTATTGAATGGGCATGCTAAAATCCTGCATGTGGGCGGTCAAATCCTTGAGAGATTCTCCGTCAATATTCAACAAAGTATGCGCCATTTGGATACCCTCAATGTCTTTAGGATGGTGTCCCCGCTTTCCTGAAGCGAACTTTCGCAGTTGATCGAGTAGATACCAGTCTTCCTGAATATTGAGCGGAGGGGACTTGAGCATTTCGTTCCCTTCGCCCTTTGCTCCGTGGCATTGTATACAACTCTGGTAAAGGACTGAGCCATTCAACGCATTTCCTTTGACGACTGGCTGGTAAGGCTTTGGAGGTAGTGATGCAATGTACTGAGAAAGCAGGTTGATCGTTCTCTCATCTGATATGCGATCACGAGCCGATCCAATGAGGAGCTCAGACTTGTTTTCCGGACTTTGACCGCGAGTGTCCTCCAAGAATTTGCGTAACTGTTGTCTATTAAACCAGGCGGGTAAACCGTTGATAATCGGACCTCTTTGCATCTCCTGGGTGCTATGGCAAACCAGACAGGATTCAAATGCTGCTTTTGCCTCGACTAGTTCCTCAGGAGAGAGGCCTTGTTCGAAGCGACAGCCAAAAAAAGCCAAACTAATCCGAACGGCAAAAGGTATAGGACACGATGGCTAAAGTTCTTGTTGAGGTAGGTCATTAAAAGCACCTTGAGAAGATTTTGCACGAGAGAAGACCGGAGTTCCATCTCTTAATCAGGAAATAGGCCATCCATGACCCCAGAACTGTGGATTTGCTCCTCGAACATAGTAAAGGGAGGGCGACAGCCCCGAGTTAGATGATTGCAAACCGATCCTTGCATTTGAGCTCAAAGTACGAACTGCCAGTCTACTACTTTGAATAAGTATCACTTCGTGGAATTCTTGAGCATTATCTTTCCCACTTGCGGGTAGACTCTTGAAATTGATTTGCCTGGGCATAGCACCCAAGAGATCGAAATGGTAACGGATTGTGAGGTTTGTTGCCGTCCGATGCAGGTAACCATTAGTTGGCCAGATCCAGGCGAGAATCCCGTTGTCAACGTTCAATTAGCATCCTTAGCGGATCTTAATACACCCCTTTGGCACCCGTCTCTAGTGCCAGATCAGAGCGTGGCAGGATTGATGGTGAAATGCGTAATTTCAGGCGGGGCAAAGACACGCAATTGAGGACCCCAGGAACCGGTGCCTCTGCTAAGGTAAAGAAAAGTCTGCGGAGCTAGTTCGGTGAGTCCTGGTTTGGCCTTGTAGGCGAGTTTCGACAGAATATGAAAAGGGAAAATCTGTCCGCCATGGGTATGGCCCGACAATTGAAGATCAAATCGCTCAAATCGCTCGGGACGGATGCTGGGTCGGTGATTAAGGAAAATTGTGTACCGGTCGGATGAGAGGTCTTTGAAGCATTGTGCCGCAATCGCTACACGATCCTCGTTTCTCCGTGCAGTCGGATCCTCGATGCCGGCGAGGGCAATACGGTCTCCCATGGTTACAGATCCGTTTCTAAGTACGGTGAAACCTGATTCTTTTGTCAGTTCGAGCGCTTCCTCGAGTCCAGCATAAACTTCGTGATTTCCGCTCACTGCGTATTTCCCGAGGGGGGCAACCATCTCTTTGAGCAGTTCGACATACGGCCTCATCAGAGGAAGATATCCATCGAATAGATCGCCCGTTGAGACAATGAGATCAGGGCCAAGCTGATTGACTGTTTTCACCACCTTTCGCAGGCGGGATTGAGTGCTAGCATCGCCCAGATGCAGGTCTGAGATCTGAGTAAGGGTGACCCGAGTCCGGATCTTGGATGAATGGAGGGAGATGTGGCGGATGTTTATCCGATTAGCTGCCAACAACCCCCAAATGGAAATGGTTCCCCCGATGACCACTACGCCACTCAGTGAAGTGCCATCGCCGATATGGGGTACAAACCACTGTACAGAATCGAAAACGAATGCCACAGAGGCAAAGATAAATCCAACACCCATCCAGTTATATCCGATCTTGGAAACGAGTAGAGAACTCTTCAACCAGTTTGTTCGCTCCATTAGGAGGGCTGCTATCAAGGAAATGAGGCAGAATACAATAATCGCCAACACTAGCCAAGAGTCTCTTCCCAGACCGTTGGCAACTGTGCAGTACAAGTACGTGTTGATTACGACTTGAATGGCGATAAAAACGCTTACAATCATAAGGTGGTGGGCTTTATTCAAGGAATAAGGGATTGGTTCTGCAATAGCCAATGTGTGCCGGAAAGAGTTTTGAATCATTTGAGAACCGTCTTGGTATCCTAAATACGAAGGAATATTGGAAATCGCGAGCCATAGCTAGGGCGGGTTTTTAAAAGTGGGAATTTTTGTTGCTCCTTCGGGCGAGTGCAGGAAGCTCGCGGGCGTAAATGGACTTTCCCCTGCAGCCGCAGAATGGCAAACTGGATTCGGACGAGCTTCTCGAGCACTTCCTAGACTACCTGTCGAAAAAAGACATCGAGCCCTATCCCGCGCAGGAAGAGGCGATACTGGAAGTCTTCAGTGGAAAGAACGTCATCTTGAAAACGCCGACAGGCTCTGGGAAGTCTCTGGTAGCGGCAGCGATGCATTTCTTTTCAGCGTCGAGGGGCAGGCGGTCCGTTTATACCTGCCCCATCAAGGCCCTCGTAAACGAGAAATTTCTGGCTTTATGTCGGGACTTTGGAGCAGAAAACGTAGGTATGATGACTGGCGATGCAAGCGTCAACCAAGGAGCTCCAATCCTCTGCTGTACCGCAGAAATTCTTGCGAACATCGCTCTGAGAGACGGAGAAAAGGCCCGAGTGGATGACGTTATCATGGACGAATTTCACTATTACTCGGACCACGAGAGAGGAGTTGCCTGGCAAGCTCCTTTGCTGACCCTGCCTCATTGTCGATTCATGCTGATCTCGGCTACCTTGGGAGATACCCAATTCTTTAGTCGCGATCTGGAAAGACTAACCGGCATCGAATGTGCAACTGTATCCAGTAATGAGAGACCTGTCCCGTTGGAGTTCAGTTACCTGGAGGTGCCATTAGTCGAGGCATTGGAAAAACTGAAAGAGGAAAAGAAGAGACCCGTCTATATCGTTCATTTCACGCAGAAGTCTGCCTCGGACACTGCTCAGAACTTGATGAGCGTAAACGCTTGCACGAAAGAGGAAAAGCAGGAATTACGTGTGGCCCTCCAGGGTGCGGCCTTCACGAGTCCGTTTGGCAAGGAAATCAAAAAGTACCTCGCCAATGGTATTGGCCTGCACCATGCGGGTCTATTGCCGAAGTACCGTGTATTGGTTGAATCGTTCGCTCAGAAGGGTTTACTCAAATTTATTTGCGGAACGGATACATTAGGGGTGGGAGTAAACGTACCCATAAGAACGGTACTTTTAACGCAGCTTTGCAAGTATGGCGGAAGGAAAACCTCTATTCTTAGTGCACGCGATTTTCATCAGATCAGTGGACGAGCAGGGCGGAAAGGATTTGATGATTGTGGCTATGTGGTGGCATTGGCACCTGAGCATGTGATCGAAAACAAGCGTCAAGAGGCGAAGTCCGCCGACGATCCGAAAAAGAAGAGAAAACTGGTTAAGCGAAGACCGCCGGAAAGGGGATTTGTCCATTGGGACGAGGTTACCTTCGAGCGGCTTCAATCTGCTTCTGCGGAACCTTTAGAATCCCGATTTACCGTCTCCCATGGAATGCTTTTAAACATTCTTAGTCGCGAGGGTGACGGCTGCAAGGCGATGCGAACGATCATAGCGGATTGCCACAATACGGAGTGTTCCAAAAAGAGTCTCCGAAGAAGGAGTTTTCAGCTCTTTCGGGCTTTGGTGGAGCGAAATATTATCGAGATCAACGATCCTAGCCAATCAGTCCAAAAGCTCCAATTAAATGTGGAGCTTCAGGACGACTTTTCACTCAATCAGACGCTTTCACTCTACTGTATTGATGCCTTGGGATTATTGAATACAGGCGACCCGCAGTACCCGCTCAAACTGCTGAGTGTTCTCGAATCTATACTGGAAGATCCAGACGTTATTTTGAGGCGGCAACTTGATGTTTTGAAATCCGATAAAATAGCTGAAATGAAAGCGGCAGGAATCGAGTACGAAAAGCGTATTGAGAAGCTGGATTTAATGGAGTATCCGAAACCAGAAAGTGAGTTCATTTATACTACCTTCAATGAGTTCGTGCGACTACATCCTTGGGTGGGCCAGGAGAATATTAAACCGAAATCCATCGCCCGAGAAATGTTCGAGCGCTACTCAAGTTTCAGCGACTATGTGAAGCTCTACGGACTCGCCCGCTCTGAAGGGCTCCTCCTGCGGCATTTGACCAATGTCTATCGTATTCTGGAGAATACTGTGCCATCTGTCTTCAAGACTGAAAACGTTAATGAAATCACAGTCTATTTAGAGCATTTACTAAAAAATGTGGATTCAAGTTTGCTCGACGAATGGGAACGCATTCGAAATCCCGAAAACGTAAAAGAGACGAGTGAGGAGCTTCCAATTCGAGCAGAATCAATCGATATCACGAGGGAGAAGGATTCGTTTACCAGATTGATCCGAAACGAGGTGTTTTCGTTTATCCGTCTACTGGCGAACCGGCAGTATTTAAAGATAGCGGAACGCTTCGACATAAAGTCAGCTATTTCCGAATCGGGCAGCGAAGCCAAGTGGGATGATATAGAACTGGAGAAACTAATGAGTCCGTTCTATGAAAGTAGAGAATGGATACGCTTGGATCCAGCCGCAAGAGCGCTTGAGCATACTCATATTTCAAAAGGGGAAGACCATACGGTCTGGACTGTCGATCAAACTCTCGTAGATTCAGAGGAACTGAATGACTGGCTGGTCGAGTTTTCCGTGGACCTCACTGAGTCAAAGGCATCTGGTAAGGTCAGTCTAGCGATTATCGGGATTGGACCGTTGCGGGCTCATTGACATCGAGTTAACATGGTTTTCAGGGAATCCCCCAGGTTGTGCTCATTTCTTTGGCATTGCAGGTTATTAGAGGTGAGGCACCTTATCCTTACAGGTGCAAATTGCTACAGGTAAATTAGACTGCCTAAGGATAACGAGCCCTCGCCTAAGGGAAAACGCGTTGCGTCAGAGAGTAAATAGCAGAGAATGAAACCCATGCGGAGTTCGACCTTTTTGTTTTATTTTTTGGCGACGGCGTTTGGCTTCGGCTCGGCCACCGCTTCAGCAGAAGACCGCCCCAACTTCATCATTGTCCTGACCGATGATAAAGGATTCAGCGATTTGGGAACGCATGATCATGATCAGATCGACACACTAATCTGGATTCGTTTGCGAGAGAATCTATGTGGATGAAACGGTTATATGTGAACCCACTCTGTGTCGCTACCAGGATGGCCACCGTCTTTATGGAGAGGATAAGGAAGCGGTTGGCTGGCCGGCCAGAATCGAAGAAGGAGGCCGCTTTTTGATTTCAAAGGCTGATCGAGGATCATTGGGAGGAGTGATTGCAATCCAGAGGAAAGGGGTGGTCATCCGAAAGCGATTGGCTTCGCCTCAAGATGGAGTGGAGGTGACCTTGGGTACAGGGAGGGAATGCTCGATGTCTGGGTGGAAGAGCTGAATGGGAATGCATTGCCCAAGAAGTTTGATTTGACTACGGGGCGGCAATAAGGGAGGGAGCTACCTACGGGTGTTAGTTGGATTGAAAGGTCGGACAGGGAGATCGTTGGAAGACCCGGCTTACTGGCTTTAGTTCTAGTTGTGTAACTGCTCAGTCCCCATTGGTTATTGTTGTTTTTGGTGGCGATCCACCTAGACCGCAGGCTCTGGCATTAATTGCCCTTCACAACCCACAAAAAAAGAGCACTGCCTCATGACAGCGCCCTTCAAAATTGTAGGTAAGACCTTATCTACGATGTTTCTTCGATAGCGACCCGTCGGTAGCCGCCGATCGATTTGAAGTAGAGCATAATCCCTAGATAGATTACTGCCATTGAAAGCGGTATGTAAGCATCGGCTCTCAGTGTCTTGCGATCGCCCTCAATACTCGCTGCAACGATATCATTGTCACCCTCGAGTGCTTTTCCTTCTGTCACGCGACCTTGAGCTTCACTCAATTTCGTTCCGTCTAGTCCAGTGGTGCCCAACCATAGGAAAGAGCTGGGAGCGTCCGCCCTCACGACTTGGTAGATTGCTGGATTAGCTTCTTCCAAGGCTCTGCCAGAGTAGTGATCCTTGGCGAAACCAAGACCTGGAGATCCGAGTAGACCTGCCGAGAGCATTCCGATTCCACCCATGATGCTCATAGCGACTGCTCCGGTATGCGGATAGCGGTCACCCGCAACGGCAAGCATGGTGGGCCAGAAGAAGGTTTTTCCAACTGCGTAGATGCCTAATGCAAGCATCGCACCAAGGAAGCTGGTCATTCCAGCTGCCATGTTCAGTCCTATGAAAGCGAGAATCGAGCATACGAGCAATATCCCGACAGGCGAAAGCTTCAGACGTGTTTCGATGAACTCTGCACTGAAGCGAAGGGCAAACATGATCGTTGAGGTCCAAACGAAGAGAATTTTGCCTTGTTCAGAAGTAAGTATGTTTCCGGTTATGTTTTGCACCCATCCGTCCGTTCCTAGCTCTACTGCACCTACGAGAGCGTGGGCGACGAATAGAATGAAAAGGAGAATCGATCCCATTGAAAACTTGGTAATGTAGCCGATAGCAACCAAAAGGATAAAAGCGACAATGTAGCTAACCGTAGGCGATAGAAACGATACTCCCAAGGTCGAGAGGAAAAGAGAAAGCAAATAGCAAATCACGAGCCCGCCCAAGATTCCGACGTCCTTCATCATGTCGCCCAGCCCCAGTCCTTTTTCAGATGCTTCCGATTTCGGATACTTCTGGCCGAGGAACATAATTCCGTAAATGACGGTGGGAACCAGGTAGATAGCGAGTTGGTACTTCCAAGGCACTCCGAATTTATCGTCGAGCACCCATCCGATTACAGCTCCGATAATCATGCCCGCAGGCCAGGAAGCGTGTAAGATATTGAGGTAATGTGTCCTGCTTTCAGGGTATAGCGTTGAGATAAGAGGATTCGCAACCGCCTCGAGCGTACCGTTCGCATAGGCGAAGATGAACATGCCCCAAAATAGGAAGGCATAGGCAGAATCCCCACCGGCTGCAAAGGTCACAAACGCGGAAAGCACGTGGCAGGCGAGGGCCAAGAGGACCAGTTTGCCATAGCCAATCTTATCAACAATTACGCCTCCGATGATGATGCCGAAGCAGAAGCCAGAAAAGCCCGCTCCACCGATCGCGCCTAACTGCGCGCCCGTGAAACCGTATTCACCAGCCCAATTGTCAAATATTCCGCCACGGATGGCAAAGCCAACTCCAGCAGCGAGAATCGCCATAAAGCCGGCCCATAGTAGTCTTGATCGATGTATTTCGCTCATGTTAAGGAATAACCTCTCTTTTAAGTTAATCTATGTCTTTCTGCTTAGTCAATTCATAGTACGCTGAATCGAGTGAACGATTTAGTGACGGGGGAGTGTGGGAGAAGAAAGACGGTTAATGGAAACAAAGGAAGCAAACATGCGAACAGTGTATGTCGAGCTTTTATATTCCCTAATTTTACATTTAATGTAAATTGCTGGGAGAGAATCGAATTGAACCCAGAAGGACGAGCGCAAGCGCCAGACTTGGGGATTGACTATCGCATCTCGGCGATATCGCTAGCCTGGATATTCGAGCTGGCGTTGGCGAATCGGGCCCGAGCAAAATTTAGGGTCAGCACAATTTCTTCGTCCGTTAAAAAAGAGAAACTGGCCATGAGGTTGCTATATTCCCTATCCTGTATCCATTCGCTACCCTCGAGCATCAACTTAATCAGAAAGGCATCATCGGAACTAGAAAGCCTTTCGGAACCGATTAGCGAAGGCTGCATATTGGGCACTCCGCTTCCGTCTGCCTGATGGCAAGCCAGGCAATACTGGTTGTAGAGCGCTTCACCCTTTGGATCAGCTCTTCGAATGGGATTACTCGTGCGGGTAACTTCTTGCACGATCTGAATTTCCTTGGCTGTATCCGCCTTTGAGAAAACGCCTTTTCCGGCCGTGTACATAATTTTCCAAATACGGCCCACTTTGTCTTCCGATACGTAAAGGGACCCGTCCGGGCCCACTGTCAGGCCAGTAGGCCGGTACGTGGCTTGATTCGGAACATGCAGTACATCGGTACCCTTGAAGCCGTCCGCAAATATCTCGTAGCCTCCCTCGGGCAAAACTCCGTCAAATGGGACGAAAGCAATATTGTAACCTTGCTGTGGAAGGGGGGCCCTATTCCAGGAACCGTGGAAGGATACAAAAGCACCGCCCTGGTACTTTTGTGGAAACTGGGTGGCATTGTAGAACTGAAGCCCTACCGGTGCCCAATGGCCAGGAAAAGTCAGGACGGGATCATCATAAAGACCTTCTTCGGGACGCTTTAGCTTATCGCCACCATACTCTGGGTTAATGATGCGCGTATTCTGTTCGTGGTCGTAGTAGGTGTAGGGCCAGCCGAAATTTGAACCTTCCTGGATGTGATGAAATTCTTCAGAAGGAAGCTCCGCACTTTCTTGCTCGTTGTACAGTTCGGGCCAATTTTGCAACAGGTTGTCGCGACCGTTATTGACGCCGTAGAGCTCCTTTTTCAGGGGATCCCATTGAAAGGCGACATTGTTGCGAATGCCAGTTGCGAACTTGAATCCGTCCTCGAGTTGGGTCTGCCCCAGTGTTTCCGCATCGAACATCCATACTCCCGCATATCGTTCGAGTTCGTCGCACGGAAATTTTCCGGGGGAGTGCAAGGTCCGGTCAACCTCCTGGCAGGAGTTGCCGGGAGACCCGGCTGACACATAGAGGTTACCCGAGTCGTCGAACGTAATATTTTTGCTGCGATGATTCTTGGGTGTGGGAAAACCGGATACGACGGTCTCGTATGGCCCGGTTGGTAGGAGTTGCTTGGAATCGAGCGGGAACCTCACTATTTGAGTAGTGGACCCAACATATAGATAGCCCTTATATATTTCCAATGACTTGCATTGGCTATCCAGTTCCCCGAAGTACTTGACGACGTCCATGACCCCATCACCGCTCGTATCTCGCATCGCCACGACATAGCCGAGATCAATGGGGTCCATCAGTGCTGCGTAAATATCGCCGTTGTCCCGAACTGCCAGTCTCCGCGCCCGTCCTACATTGTCGGCCACGACCAAAGCCTGGAAACCCTCGGGTAACTGGAGTCCTCCATTATCAGGTGAAACGAGCGGCTGGGAGCAGCCCGACTGAGGAAAGAGACCCAATGCGAGGACCGAGACAGCGAACGAGGTAATAGTATTCCGAAGCATAAGAAGAAAGTTAAAAGCTGGGGACTCGGATTCAACGGAAATTCTGGAAATTATGCTAGGGTTTTTATTTCGAAACAGCATGACTCGGAGTTATCGATTGAAGAGATGAAGGCCTACTAGGGATCATCAGCTTTACCTTTCAGAATTCCCGGTTGTCAGGAACACCCGAACCCAACAAAGTACTGTAATGATACAATTGAAGCCTTTTCCTGAAGTCTTGGTACTGACCTTTGTTACAATGGGGGTATTCGCTCGAGGAGCGCTAGCCGATTTCCAAAATCCGCACCCAAACGCCGATTTTAAGATTTTCCAGTTTCCGCGAGATGCGATGCCGCGCCTCGATGGTGACACGAGCGATTGGGAAATCGTGCCGGATGACTACACCTACGGTACAGAATTTCTCAACGATACAGAAGATGGGCATGGCGTTGAAATAGACCGCAAAGACTTAGATGTAAAAGTAACCGTTGGTTGGGTCAAAGGAATGAATCGCCTCTACTTTTTATACGAAGCTCACGACGATTTTTGGGATTTCGAGCGGACTAATCCGAGAGGGTACCTGAATGACATTTTTGAGATCGCGGTCGACGGGGATCGTTCTGGAGGTCCCTTCATTCTCAATCCGAAAATCTTGCCGCCGGACAACAAAGATCAAATGAGCCCGGAATTCCTGGAGAATCACATACGCTTCGCTGGGGTGCACGCCCAAAACTATCATATTTACACCCCCCCGGTAAACAACGCCTGGGTCCTGGTCTGGGGAGCTCAACCTTGGATAGGTGAGTTTCCGTATTCGAATCATGCGTTTTCCCATGACCTTACGCATGGAGAGAGCGGGAAGCTGATCTTGGAATGCTGGATCACGCCCTTCGACTACGCGCCCTTTGATCGGCCGGAAGACGCAGTGGAAACCGAATTGGAAGAGGGCATGGATATCGGACTCTCTTGGTCGATTCTCGATTTCGACGGAGACAAGCGTGATGGGCACTACAATCTGGCCCACAACGTGCAAATGGTTAAGGATGCGACTTACCTAATCCCATTTCGGCTCGCTCCCATTGAAGCGATGTTGCAGCCAGACATGAAAGCGGAATGGACATTCAAGATTCTCGATGTTGATGCGGGGATGGTTTCGTTCCACGACGAATCGATCGGAAAGATCACCTCCTGGAAGTGGGACTTTGGTGATGGCACTACTTCAAATGAACGAAACCCGATTCATGAGTTTGGACCTGGGGTGCGTAAAATGATCACGCTAAAAGTGTCCGGTCCTAAAGGTAGCTCCAAGCGTACCCGATACTGGGATGTGATAACGAAGTAGATTCGTTCGAGATAGGTCGACTACGGATCTGTAACTCCACTCCGTCAAAAGGACGAATGTTAGGGCAAAAGCTAGCGAGCTAAAAAATAGACCCGCGTATATCCAGACCTTTTTCGTGGACTTGCCCGGATACAGCATCCGTACGGATCGCTGGCACTATGTAGAATGGGTGTGAGCAGGGTGATAAAGGCATCGAACTCTACGACCGACGCTTAGATCCCAGCGAGATGAGCAACTTAGCCCTCTCAAAGGACCACTCAGAAGTCATTGAAACCTTGCGTAAGAAAGTGGGGGGCAATTGGCCCGTAAAATGAGCTTTTGGAGTTTCGGTTATATAATAAACTCGATAAATCTTTGGGAATTCGCCCGATTTGTGTTAACCTTTTAGTTATTAGATGGATTAGCCTCCAGGTAGCCCGATGGACGCACAAAAACAGAATGCCGCAATCGTTTCCCTTCTGACTCAAAACCAGTCAGCACTGCGATTGTATGTGGAATCTTTGATGCCGGGGGATCCACATGGTGACGATGTCGCTCAGGAAACGAACACGATTATCTGGGATAAACGGAGCGATTTTGAGATCGGAACTAACTTCAAGGCCTGGGCTTTCAGCATTGCTCGCTTCCAGGTTCGCAAATACAGGTTCAAGCAAGCCAAAGATGCCCGCCTGGTTTTCTGCGAAGAGCTCGAAGAAATCATAGCGGAGGAAATGACCGACCACCTTCACGATTTGTCCGAGCATCATATTGCCTTGCAGGTTTGTCTCAAAAACCTCAGGCCAGCGGATCGCGATCTAATCCATCATCGGTATTTCAAGAAGACACCGCTGAAGGAATACGCGGCTAAAATGGGCCGCAGTATTGGCGGGTTGAAGGTAACGCTACATCGTATTCGCAATCGCTTGCTCTTGTGCGTAGAGAAACGCATCGCTTTGGCAAAGGAGGCTCAAGCATGACCTTGAACGAACGCGATCCGCTAATCGACGATCTCATCGAGGGATCCATCTCAGAAGCGGATTTTTTCAAATTGGAAGCGGAGATGCGGGTGAGCTCGGAAGCCCGCCATGCTTACTACTCCAGACTGAAATTGACCGACTCGCTCAGGTTGGAATCTAGTCTTTCACTGGAGGAAGAAAGTGATAAAATAGTATCCATTTGGTCAGGAAAATTTAGTGTTTTGGCGGGTATCGCCGCAGTTTTCGCAGTTGTATTTATAAGTACCTATGGATTAAAAAGTAGCCTCGAAGACAGAACAAATGACATCGCCGCAGCAGAGCCCATCGCAACGGGCTACGCTGTTTTGGCGGAACAATTGGAAGCCGTTTGGGTAAACGAGCCGAACCTAGACAGGGGAGACTTGGTCCCGCAAGGTCCCTTGCAGATGGAATCCGGTCTTGCCCGACTCGAACTTTTCAGTGGCGTCACGATTATTTTAGAGGGAAAAGCGGAGTTTGAAATAAACTCCCCCATGGAGATGTCTGTATTGCACGGAAAAATACGGGCGCTGGTTCCCACCGCTGCTCATGGATTCCGAGTGTTGACCAACTCTGGCGATGTTGTTGATCTGGGAACGGAATTTGCTCTGAACGTCACCCCTGAGCATGCGGACATGCACGTCCTCGATGGGGAAATCGAGTGGCATCCCAATGCCAAGCAGAAGCAGCACCTGTCCAATGGACAGTCTCTCCGTTGGACTGCAGGCGGGAATCCGGAGTCAGTGGCATTCGAACCTAGCCAGTTTCCTGGGCTAGCGGACTTCGAGCGGAGATTTGTCAGTCAAAGGCTGCAGCGCCGCCAGGCATGGTCAGATAGTGCGGCGGTGTTGGGCAATGACCCACGAATGATCGCCTATTACCCCATGCACCAATCGAATGAGTGGGGACGTCAGTTGTTGGACTCGTCCCAATCTGGTTTGAATGGCACGGTGGTAAGTGCTCGCCACGATGCGGATCGCTGGGGCCAGTCGGGGAGTGCTTTAAACTTCAGTCCCGCAGGGAGTCGTGTTCGTGTGTCGATTCCTGGAGAGCATCGATCGGTAACCTTTTATTGCTGGGCTCGTATCGACAGTTTGGATCGAATGTACAATTCCCTTTTCCTCACAGATGGCCATGAGCTGAACGAACCGCATTGGCAGATCATGAACGATGGAAGGCTCTTCTTTTCCGTAAAACGGAGAGTTGCTGTACCAGGATCTGGAAAAGACAAGCAAATCGCCTATTCTCCTCCGATTTGGGATCCCTCTCAAAGTGGAAAGTGGTTACAAATCGCGACTGTTTACAACGTAGATGAGCAGACAACGACTCACTTCGTAAATGGAGAAGCGATCAGTCAGGATCGAATTTCAGACGAGTACATTGTGGATACGGTTCGAATTGGAGCGGCATCTATTGGAAATTGGAACGAACCCACGAGGGGCGATCCAAATTTCGCTCTCCGTAATTTGAACGGAGCGATTGATGAATTTGCTATTTTTAGTGGTTCATTGTCCGCCAGCGAAATCGCAGAACTTTACGAAAAAGGAAGACCTTAGTTTTAAATGTATTTCAAAAAAGAAATTGGAGATGTCCACAGTGGGGCTGGCTCTATGGTGCGTCGTAATATTAGATTTGTTCGTTACGGCCTTTCGGAAGGGAAAGCCCAACGCCAATGTTTGAGAGCTTCACTGGTACTTTTGGTAGCGTCTGCTACGGCTAGTTTATCCGCAGTGTCTGCAGTCGTTGACGAAGCGGAAATGGAGCGTCTGTTTACCTTGAAGGTGAAACCTATACTCTCCGAAAAATGTTACGGTTGCCACGGTGGACCGGGCAAGAAAGTGAAGGGCGGACTGAAGCTGACGACGCTGGAGGATTTTCTCAAAGGTGGAGAGTTTTTCGACGACGTGCTAATTCCCGGTGATGCGGAGAATAGCTTCGTAATGGAAGCGGTCCGTTGGAAGGATCCGGATTTTGAAATGCCGCCAAAGGAGAATGATCGGCTTTCTGAAGTACAAATAGCCGATCTAGAAAAATGGATCAATGCGGGTGCTCACTGGCCGGATGAGGAACGACAAAACGAAATTCGAATAGCGGAACGTAAAGTCAGAGAAAATGAGGAAGGAATTCTCATTGAACATTCCGGCGGTTTGGCGGACGAGTGGACATACCGCCGGTACAAGCCTGAGGACATGTGGGCTTTCATGCCGATTCGTAAACCCGCGGTACCTGAAGTACCGACGAGAACGGGAAACCCGATCGATTCGTTTGTCGTAGCGAAGCTGCAAGAAGCAGGATATGAACCCGCGCCTCAGGTGGACCCCATAACTTTGATACGTCGAGCGTCATTTGATGTAACCGGCCTTCCGCCAAGTCCGGAAGAAGTCGCGGATTTTAAGAGAGAATTCAAGCAAAACCCGGATTATGCATGGACCGAGCTCGTAGATCGTTTACTGGAGAGTGATCACTATGGAGAGCGTTGGGGCCAGCATTGGCTTGATGTGGCTCGTTATTCCGATACGGGAGGAATGTCCAACGACTATGAGCGCTCTAATGCGTGGCGGTATCGTGACTATGTGATCCGTTCATTTAACGAAGACAAGCCATACAATGAATTCGTCATCGAGCAAGTGGCGGGGGACGAATTGGTCGCGAATTCGGTCGAGGACCGCCTAGATGGCGACGAAGAAGCCATAAGTAAAATTCACGGGACCGGGGCTTACACCCCTCAGGAAACCGAATGGATGGTGGCCTCAGGCTTCCTGCGAATGGGACCTTGGGATTCGGCTATGGTCGCGAAGCCTGAGGCCCGTCAAATCTACATTGACGATATCGTTAACTCGGTGGGGCAGACTTTCCTTTCAACCACCATGCGTTGCCTTAAGTGCCACGACCACAAGTTTGACCCTCTGCCCACTAAGGACTACTACAGATTGTATTCAGCCTTTTCAGCTACACAACTTGCAGAAAGACCAGCTGCTTTCCATCCAAAAGAAAACCTCAACGGACTCGAGGAGGGAAAAGCAATGGTTGAGAAGTTGCACGCGTTTGCGGCTGAGAAAAAAGAGGCTCTGCATGAAAAACGTGAAGCAGCCGCCAAGACCTGGTTTACGGAAAGAGGTCTGGAGTATATCGATCATGCTTCGAGGAAAGCACTTGATGATGACGTTAAACCTCCCCGCGATATCGGATTAGACTACATCGATGAAGGTCGCCTGAAAGTTCGTGAACAAGACGATTGGATTTGGGAGCGTCGCAAAGAGCGTTATCAGCCCATGGTTCAAAGCGTATTTAATAGTCACTTACCGAAGTCAGTTAATGCACGTAAGCTCCGGGTCACCGACAAGATCGACGAGAACGAAACGACCGAGAGCTTTATTCTGATGGGGGGGTCCTTGAAAGCTCCCGGAGAAAGAGTCTCACCCGGAGTTCTGAGTGCTCTCGGTGTTCCTGTGGATCCCGCAAGCGATGACCCCTATGTCATTCCGGAGGATCTTGATGGCAGGCGTCTAGCAGTTGCTCGATGGATTGCCGATGCACGCAACCCACTAACTAGCCGTTCCTACGTGAATCGCATTTGGCAGCATCACTTCGGGAAGCCATTAGCAGCAAACCCAAACAACTTTGGAGCGAAGGGCGAAAAACCAACGCATCCTGATCTTATTGATTGGCTGGCCGCTGAATTCGTTGATGGGGGCTGGAAGATCAAGCGGATGCATAAGCTCATCATGCTGTCGGACACATACAAACAATCAACTATCCACCCAGCACGGGGAGAGCTAGAAACGGACGACCCTAGCAACGACCTGCTAGCATCCTATCCTCCCCGCCGCCTAACTGCGGAAGAGATTCGGGATGGGATGCTGAAAATTACGGGGGAGTTGAATACCGAGGTGGGAGGTCTTCCGGTAATGCCTGAAATCAATATGGAGGTCGCGCTGCAACCGCGAATGATCCAATTTTCCATCGCTCCGGCTCATCAGCCGTTCCCTGAACCTGAGCAAAGAAATCGTCGGAGCGTTTACGCTTATCGAGTACGGGGGCAGGCCGATCCCTTCCTGGAAATATTTAATCAGCCCAATCCAAATGATTCGTGCGAAATTCGTGATGTTGCCTCGGTATCGCCGCAAGCCTTCACCCTCTTAAACAGCGACGTGGTTACAGATCGGTCAATCGCTTTCGCGGATCGACTGATTCGGGAAGAGAAAAGTTTTTCCAAGCGAGTGAGCAGGGCCTTTGAGTTAGCACTCTCTAGAAGCCCAACCAAGCGGGAGCAAATGCGCATGCTGAACTACGTGGAGAATATGAGAGACTACCACAAGGAGCATGAGCCCGTTCCGGTAACTTATCCGACCAAGATCACCCGTTCACTCGTAGAGGAGTTTTCCGGAAAGCCTTTCGAATACGAAGAAATACTCCCCGCTTTCGAAGGCTATTTACCCGATAAAAAAGCAGCCGATGTAGATGCGGATACCCGTGCTCTGGCTGACCTTTGCCTTGTCCTCTTTAACACCAACGAATTTGTTCACGTGTACTAAGATGGTCCTTATAAATAACATCATTCCCATCAAAATTAACTCCCCGATAGGTCCGTGTGCGTTCTTACAAATTCTAGGGAAAAGATCTCTCATAGAAATTTAATATCATGAAATTACCCATCTGTTCTCGCCCTTTGTCTACGCCGACTACCCGTCGTGACTTTCTTTGCGGCCTCACTGCATCGCTCGGATCGCTTGCCATGACAAGCATGTTGGCCAAGGATTATCCTTCTTCCTTGTTAAAGGCGTCGGCCACAGAGAGAGGTCCCCTCTGGCCGAAAGAGCCCATGTTCTCTGCTAAGGCGAAGTCAGTGATTATGTTATTCATGGAGGGAGCTCCAGGACATATGGATACGTTTGATCCAAAGCCCGAACTTCAAAGGCTGCACAAGCAGGAATCTACTTTGGCGAAAGAGGGTGACCCGTTCAAATTTTTCGTGGGCAGCCCATTTGGATCACGAAAAGTGGGTCAGTCTGGTCTCGATATGTGTGACCAATGGCAATACATAGCGGACCCTGAAGTGGCCGATGAGTTTTGCAATTATCGCGGATGTCAAGCGGAGTCAGTGAATCATCCGGAAGCGCTCTACCACATGAATACAGGGAGCCGCTTAGGAAGCGATCCCGCTTTGGGTGCGTGGACGACCTACGGACTCGGTTCCATGAATCAGAATTTGCCAGGTTACGTTGTCATGACAGAGTTGGCAATGCCTCAGGGTGGTGCAGGCAATTGGTCCAATGGCTTTCTTCCGGCCCATTATCAAGGTACACGACTACGGCCCGAAGGATCTCCCATCTTGGACCTGAAGTCTCAGCCTAACAAGACGCGGGAGCACCAGCGCAGAGCCTTGGACGAATTAGCATTTCTGAATCAACGTCATGCCGATAGGCATCCTGAGCACAAGGATCTTGCGGCCCGCATGGAAAGCTACGAGTTGGCTTATCGCATGCAGACCGAAGTGCCTGATGTCATCGATCTAAAAAGCGAGCCTGAGTACGTTCGGGAAATGTACGGTATGAATGACAAGGAAACAGCTGTATTCGGTCGCCAATGTTTGATGGCGCGTCGATTGGTTGAAGAGGGTACGCGTTTTGTGCAAATCTTCACTGGTGGATGGGATAGTCACGATTATCTAGAAGAGGGTCATTCCTCTCGTATCCGAAGTGTGGATCGTGGGATGGCTGCGTTGATTAAAGATTTGAAGCAACGCGGTATGCTTGATGATACGCTCGTCATCTGGACGGGTGAGTTCGGAAGAACCCCCGACAACAATAAGCGAGGAGGAGTCTATTCACTGGGTCGCGACCACAACGCGGAGGCGATGACCATGATGCTCGCTGGAGGCGGAGTGAAGAAGGGGGCAATCGTTGGGGCAACCGACGAACTGGGTAAGAGCGCGGTGGATGTGGTTCATCCAATACGTGACCTTCACGTAACACTCTTGCACTTACTTGGGCTCGATGACAACAAGTTGACTTATTTGCACGGAGGCCGCTATAAGCAGCTGTCTCAATTCGGAGGTCAACTCATTAAAGAGTTGATTGCCTAGTTGAGCTTTTCTTATAAATCTGTTGATACCCTGATCAACGGGGGTGTTCTTACTGAATAAGGAAGCAATACTCCGCCGCGTTACATCGTAGCTAAGACGATTATTCGTCGCGGTATAGGCAAATAGTTTCCAAGATAAAGCTAAGTCAGCGCCATGCACATCACGGGACTTGAGTTCATTCACGGGGTCACTGTTAATCACCGTAAGTGCAGATTATGTTTCCCTTGCTTAAAATCCTTCTAGCCGTTGTTTTTTGTTTCTCCGGCTCCTTCGCTTCTCAACCCAATGTCATTCTCATCGTGACCGATGACCAGGGGTACGGTGACATGTCCTGTCATGGAAACCCCTATTTGAAAACGCCAAATATCGATAGGCTTCACGATGAGGGAATTAGTTTGGACGACTTCCACGTCGATCCCTATTGCACGCCGACCAGAGCTGCCCTGATGACGGGTAAATACAGTGTTCGAGTAGGTGCTTGGGCAGTAACCGAAGGCAGACAATTACTCAATGCGAAGGAGGCGACGATGGCGGACGTATTTGCGGCATCTGGCTACCGAACGGGAATGTTTGGGAAATGGCATCTCGGCGATCCTTATCCGTATGCACCACGGTACCGAGGTTTCCATGACACGGTGCACCATCTTGCGGGAGGAGTCGATGAAATTGGAAATCCAGTGGGGAATGACTACTTTAGTGACACCTACTATCGTGACGGCGTACCTGAGAAATTTCACGGTTATTGCACGGATGTTTTCTTCGACGAAACACTGCGCTTTATTCGTGAAGGTAAGGCGGCTGGTTTCGAACAACCCTTTTTCGTCTATTTGCCGCTAAACGCAATGCATGGACCACTCACTGTCGATCCAAGTTACTCCGATCCGTTCCTTTCGAAAGGTTTATCTGAGCCACGTTCGAAATTCTTTGGAATGGTTCAGAATTTCGACGAAAACCTGGGACGTTTGCTTCAATCCCTTAACCAGTGGGGTATTGATGAAAACACGGTGGTAATCTTCATGGGGGACAATGGCACAGGAGGGGGAGTCGACTTTCGAACGATGGAGGGATACAATGCGGGCATGAGAGGCAAAAAAGGATCTACCTATGAAGGAGGGCACCGCGTGGCTTGTTTCGCCCGATGGCCGGGCACGCTTGATTCTGGAGGGACCGTAGAGGAATTGACTGCCCACCTGGATTGGCTCCCCACTTTAATCGATCTGTGTGGCCTGGAAAAACCTAGCGATGTGGCTTTCGATGGCAGCAGCATTGTACCGCTTTTGTACGGGAAATCAATTAATTGGAGAGAGCGGAAATTGTTTGTCGACCGGCAAGCGGATCAGCTTGAAATATGGAAGCCCAGCGTCGAACCGGAGCAGAAATATCCTAGTAGGGTGGTCCTGACGGAGCGTTGGCGCCTAGTAAACGGAGAGCTTTATGACATTCTTGACGACCCTAGCCAGAAGTCCGACCTAGCCCGACAAAACCCTAAGGTGGTAGAGTCGCTTTCGGCTGCCTACAAGAAACATTTCGAAGATGTTGCGGATCATGGGGGAAGATTTACGCCTTTCATTATTGGGGCACCAGAGGAAAATCCGACCAGGTTCACCACCCGCGATTGGCATCACACCGACGGAGGTGTCATCTGGAAAATGTCACTCGTCGAAGACGACTCTCTTTTCGTGAACGGTTTCTGGGCCTTGGATACTCACGCAGAAGGCAGATACGAATTTCGAATTTCCCGCTACCCCAGAGATATGGAAAAACCAATGGGTGCTATCGAAGCTCGTATTAAAGTTGGAACTACTTCAGAGTCCATCAATATAGAAGCGGAGGAGTCTTACGCAAAGTTTAAATTGGATTTAAAGGAGGGGCCAACGATTCTTCAAACTTGGTTGACGGACGAGCAAACGAAGAACGTACGAGGAGCCTACTACGTCGAGGTAAAACGTTTAGACAGGTAGGGCGTCGGGCTTGTCTTTACTCCATTTGGGTATAATTTCCTAGCGTAAGCCGCAAATCTGCAGGGAACGAATTGGAGTAGCTGAAGTAAGAGGATCTAGAGAGTTTTCGAAGGGATGCAAGATTATGGGTTTGAATTTCCCTGTGCGATTCAGAATTCTGCGGCATGATTTACATTTATTGGTGCTAAATTTCGGCAAAATTTTCCCGAAACATTGAAAAGCATGCGGTACGTTTTGCTCACTACTATTTGCGTCATTCAGACGGTATTTGCTCACGAGCCCGAAGCGAGTGCCCCGTTCGCTCGCTCAGATTCAGAAGGAGGGATCAGTGGTCACTTTAACGGGGGATGGGCGAGCCGATACTTCTAGGAGGGCCGCGATACGTTGGCTGGGGATTCGCTTTGGGTGAGCAGCCTAGAGCTTGCCTGGAAAAATTTCACGAGCGCAGTCTGGTATGGACGATCACCCGATCAGTACTACGATGAGCTTCAATTAAGTTTCGCAGCGTCGCAAAGCATTGGCGACGAAGAAGTCTACGCTGCATTCACCCATTTGTGAACCCCTTTCGATGGACTCGATGACATAGAAGTCGGGGCAGGTCTTAGTTGGGCTGGTTTGCCGAACGGAATTGAATTCACGGGGGATGCTTACTATCCATTCGATGCGGAAGGATCGTTTTGGGAATTCGCTTTGAACAGAGCATTTTTCGTATCGGATAAGCTGATCTTTCACACCTCAGGAATTTTAGGAGTGAACCAAGGATACGTATCCGATGGACATGACGGGGCCAATCACCTCGCATCCAGAATGGGCACTGAGTACGCCATTTCCGAATCAGTAGCTACTTACTTACACCTCGCCCACAGTTGGGCCCTCGATCGAGACGCTTCGCTCCCAGGTGATAGACAACAGGTCGATTTTTCGCACGCTAGTCTAGGTATGCAGTTTTCGTTCTAAAAGGGATCTCAATTGATATCCCCAAAAATAGTTGCTTTCAGTTTAATTTTTGGGAGATCGCATTCATTAAGTCCGTGTCCCGGGTCGAGAGGTGAAGATACGCGTCAACCCAACTCAAGATCGTATGGCGGGCTGGAGCGGAGTCTCCAACAAGTCGGTGTCATTACTGACTGGCGGAGAAAAAACGACGCGGCTTTGCGATGTAGCTACGACGACACTTCCTCGTGAAGCTTGCGATAATTCCTAAAAATAGAGTTAAGTTGACCGCGATAGGCGGGACTGGACCTGGCAGGTGTGAGATGAAATCGGTTGCAGCCTGGCTTCCTTCGATAAGACTGATACATCAAGCGAAAATATCGGACCAGACCTTTCCGTGTACATCGGTCAGTCGGAGATTTCTGCCACCATGCTGGAAAGTGAGTTTTTCGTGATTGACGCCGAGCAAGTGGAGCACAGTGGCCCATAGTTCGTAAATATTGGATACGTTCTCGGTGGCGTAGTAGCCAAGCTCGTCTGTCGCCCCATAAACGGTGCCACCACTTGTGCCTCCGCCTGCCATCCAAGCGCTGAATCCTTGGGGGTTGTGGTCACGACCGATTCCTTGGGCGAAGGGATTACGGCCAAATTCTCCAGTGAAAACGACAAGGGTTTCATCAAGTAGCCCACGATTTTTTAGGTCGGTGAGGAGAGCTGCGATTGGCTTGTCGACTTGGGAAGCCATCGCCCCGTGTCCGATTTCGATTTTGTTGTGCTGATCCCATGGATTGGCTTTTTGCACACCCTTCTCGAATGGGCAGCAGGAGAGCTCAACAAACCGAACACCTCTCTCGACTAGGCGTCGCGCCATGAGGCATTGCCGAGCGTATTCCGATTTGTACCAGACAGGATCATGTACTCCGTATTCATCCAGCAAGGACTCAGGCTCTTCGGAAATGTCGGTGAGCTCAGGAACGGCTTGTTGCATAAGGTAGGCAGTCTCAGCGTTCTCAATAGAAGCCATAACCGCATCCTTCGCCGCGGTGCGCTGAGCAAATCCCGCATCTAGCGTTTTAATGATGTCGAGGGCTTTACGTTGCTCATGGTCTAGCATGGAAGGCTGAATGTTAGGAACCGCTCGACTGCCGGAAACGTTGAAAATAGAACCGCCATTTGTGGCGGGCAAAAAAGCGTTTCCAAAGATGCTCACGCCTCCATGAGGGGTGCCGGAGTGTTCGGATTGGAGCACGACGTATCCAGGCAAGTTTTTGTTTTCTGTACCCAAACCATAATTGACCCAAGCTCCGGCGCTTGGATGGCCGAGGAAAGGAAAGCCTGAATGGATGAAGAAGTTGCCTTGGGCGTGTTCGCTGAAATTGGCAGTCAACGACCGGATCACCGCCATTTCGTCGGCATGTTCGGCGATGTTGGGGAATAGGTTAGTCATCTCGATGCCGGACTGGCCATATTTCTTGTGATCCCAAAAAGAGCCCATGATGTTGCCCACCTGGTCAAATTGAGTTCGCTCTACATCTACCGGCATGGGTTGACCGTGCATTTCCCGCAGAAGGGGTTTCGGGTCAAAGGAATCCACGTGGGATACGCCCCCCGACATGTAGAGAAAAATCACAGACTTAGCTTTGGCAGCATGGTGAAGCGTGGGAATGTAGGGGCTTTCCCCAGACGCTGAGTTGATGAGACTCGACAAAGTTAGGGCAGCCACTCCCTTTGAAGTCAGGTTCAGGAATTCACGACGATTCTGGAGATTAATAGACATAGATAAACTCCTTCGTATTCAAAAGGGTGAAGGCGATGCGCTCAAGGGCGGTATTGGGATCATTGATGCTCTTACGGTAGGCTTCCAGGGTTTCATGTTCAGATTTGCTCGGAGTCCGAGCATAGGCCCCTAGAAAAAGATTTTCCAGTTTTTGATCGAAGCTAGATTCGCTTAACTGTGAATCGACTCTTTCGGCCCAACGCTTGGCGGATTCCTGAATGAACGGCCCGTTCATCATGCTCAACGCCTGGGCAGGGACACTTGTGCTGTCTCGGCGGCTCACGGTCGTCGTTGGAATCGGGAAATTGAACGTTGAGAGAAAGGAGTCCAACTGGTTTCGTTTAGACATCTTGTAGACACCCCGCTCGAAATCTTTTTGGGCCAGGCTGTTGATCGAGTCCATAATCGCTTCCGCATCCAGGCGACGGGGTGTGTAATAAGACAAGAATTGGTTGGCAGGATCTTTTTTGTTCGCTTCATCAGGAGCGAGACTTCCAGACCGAAAGGCGCGGCTGGCAACCATGTTTCGAAGTGCTGTTTTGATCGACCAACCGTTTTTTTCGAAATCCAAAGCAAGGTAGTCAAGCAGTTCCGGATGGGCGGGCTTTTTGCCCAGTCGGCCAAAATTGTCGGTTGTGGAAACAATGCCTTGTCCAAAGACATAGTGCCAAAGTCGGTTGACCAGAACGCGCGATTTAAGGGTGTTCGCCTTGCCGGCTATGTCTTGTGCGAGCTCAAGCCGTCCCGAGTCTTCGTTACTATAGGGCCTGCTGTCGAATGCTTCCAGAAATTGCCTCGGCACCGCATCACCAGGCTTTTTGTAGTCACCGCGAATGAGTAGTGGCTGATCTATGACATCGCCCTTCAAGAGAGCGGGAGCTCGAGTCGGGAAGGGGATTTCGCTTTCCAGATTGCGGTATTGAGAGACTAGTCCACGTTGTTGAGCAGGCAAAGATTCAAGTCGATTCGGCAGGAGGTCGAATCGCACGAAGGCACTTAAAAATTCGGCCTGCGCATTGGTGATTTGTCTGCGTTTCCAAGCTATGATGGATGCCCGGAGGGTCCTTTTGTAAATTGCTAGAAGAGAATTCGGTTCTCTAAGACTGGAAGCATTTGGAAGCGCTGTATATAGAGGAACTCCTAGTTCTTTGACCTTGATGTCTCCGCCTATCACTTCAGTCACCCCAAACCAGGAACGGCCCTCTGATGCATTGACCGGTTTGTCGCCAATGGTCGAAATCTGGTAGTGGATTTGTTCTCCATTCCAGAACTTGTATTTTCTCAGCGGGTACCATTGCGAGATTCCTGTTTCTGCCCTTTTGTAGGGATGCAGTCCTTGCTCTAGGGGATAGTTCCGTGCAGACATGCGGATCGCTCCGTTGAGTCCCGTAGCTCGCAGGTAGCTCTTTTCACCCTTTGCAATATGGTTGGGAGAGGCCAGAGTACCATTATGCTTGTCGGAGGTCAAATGACTGTAGACGCCCCGCGGGTAAATCCCGGATATCGCATAGACTCCCTCTCCCGCGACGGAGAATGATCCCGCAGGACTGACCTTGGGACCGAGTCCGTTTCCGCTGCGATACCAGCGATCCAGGGTTTTCTGGTCCCGAAGATCGGCGTAGAAGGTGGCGTTCTTTTTAGCGGCCTCGTATGTATCGAGCGCCGCCTGGTGCTCCATTGTTTGGTGATTCCATTTCTCGTTGAAATCTTCGCGGGGCAGCTCTTTCCACAGCTTCATCGGAGCCAATGGGTGATATTCTCCCACTTGGTCGATCTCTCGTTTCAGCAATAACTGGTTTAGGCGTTCAGGATCGGTAGGCAGCACCAATTTCCGTCTCCCTGCAGGAAGCTTCATGTCGGCATGGATTCCCTTTTCTTCCTCCGTTTCAGCGAAATTGAAAGTGGCTAGTTTGTGGACGGCGACATCTACATTCTCCAGCCAGAAATTCGCCATGGATCTTCGGATACCGGGTTTCAGTTTCTCCAGTTCCTTTTTGTTTATCTCTTGTTTTTCCCGCGTATCGATATTGAGCGAGCCAGGACGGTTGCTCACCATAATGCCGTAAAGACGGTAAAAGTCATTCTGACTAATTGGGTCGAACTTATGGTTGTGACAACGGGCACAGGAAACGGTAATACCCAGCATGGCCTTCGATAAAACGTCGATCTGATTTTCGGTATTGGTGATCTGTTCCTGATAGGCATCGACCACACCGAATCCGTAAGGCACCATGCGAAAGTGAGCGGGCCCGATAGCCGATTCATTGATACTGAGTTCCTGGTTGATGCGAGGCTTTTTCAAGAGGTCGCCCGCTACGTGCTCCGTTAGTAGTTGGTCGTAGGGAACATCGGCATTGAGCGCTCGAATGAGGTAGTCACGATAAGCGGATGCGTAGGGAAGATTGGGGTCTCCTTCACTCCCATGGGATTCCGCATAACGATACCAGTCCATCCAATGGCGAGCCCAGCGCTCGCCGAATTCCTCCGACGCGAGAAGCGTATCCACGAGATCCCAATAGGCCTTTTCATTGGGGTCTGCCGTAAACTGTTTTACTACTTCGATCTTCGGAGGAAGCCCAGTGAGTACCAGATGCAGGCGGCGCACCAGCGTTTCTGGACCTGCCTGCTCTTGGGGCCTCAGCCCTTTCTCCGAAAGCGATGCGAATAGGAACTGGTCAATGGGGCTTTGATTCCAATCCGGAATTGAAACCTTGGGAGGAGTTGTCTTTCTGAGTGGCTGAAAAGACCACCAGTTACTGCGTTTTTCAAGCAGCGTATCCCAAGCGACGGCATTGTCTAGGTCAAGTTGGGTTGGCTTTTTATCTCGGGGATCCGGGGCTCCCATGCGTATCCATTCCTCAAAGTCGGCGATGACATGGTCTTCGAGTTTAGGAGCGTTTTCAGGCATTTCCAAGTCATCTTCGTGGCGAATGGCCCAGATCAAGACACTGTCTTCGGGTTTCCCTAGCTCGATGATGCTACCGTTTTCGCTACCTGCAAGGAGGGCATCTCGATAGTCTAAAGCCAGGCCGGCCTTGGCCTTGTTGACACTATTGTGGCACTCGTAGCAACTTTCCGCCAGTACTGGGCGAATCTTGTTTTCGAAAAACTCTAGCTGTTCCGGTGTCGCATCCAATGCGAAAAGGTTCAAAGACGAGGCTCCGAAGATGAGAGCGACTTTGAACTCAGGCAGAATGAAATCCGACTTGGGGGAAATGAGGAAGCGATAACGCATCTGTTTCGATGTAATGGAGAGTATTTTTATTTTTTGTGAATGGAGTGTCGAATGAAAAAGGTCTCGGGCTGGGGCGTGATCTTGGGAGGTGCCCTGCTAGGGCAGCAGACTCAACGGGGCACCTGAGCATATTGCCCAGCAACTTGATTCAATTGCGGAGAAATGGGTTGGGAAAGATTAATCTGCCTTTTTTGAAACCCGGCTTCATTTCGCCGCGTTGTCGGTTTAGCTCCCATCGATTCTTTCGATTTGCACAATGCTTCGCTACATAAAATTCACCCTCCTCCTGTTATCGCTGCCTTTGGTTCTGACCGGACAGGATGCGTCTAAAACCCATACTTTGACACTCCCAGAAGTGATCTCGTTGGCCCTAGACCGAAATCTGCTGTTGGAGCGATCAGGCATCCAGGTTCAGCTGCGTGAGAATGAGGTGGAGTCGGAGAAGGCCGATTTTAGGCCGAACTTGACGGCGTCCGCTGGTATTTTGACGCGGTATGCGGCAGATGGGCGAGACCCGGTTTGGGATGATGGATCGTTTACTGACTCAGCGAGCGGCAGCTTAACTTCTTCTGTGACGCTTTACCGAGGCGACGAGCAGAAAGCCTCACTTGAACAAGCGATGTCGAGTCTGGAGGCGAGTCGAAAAGACTTGGACCGTTCTCAACAGCAGATTCTCTTCCAGTCTGTAGCCCGCTATTTGGAGGCTATTCTGAACTTAAAAGCCATCGATATTCAGACGGAGGAGTTGGCGACGCGCCTGGAGAATCTCGAACGTATTGATTTCGACTACCAAAATGGGATTCGCATCCTAGCCGACGTGCAACGGCAGAAGGCTCTCGTAGCCGATAGCGAGCGGCGCGTTGCCGCTGCCAATCGAGCCTATGAGAATAGTCTGTATCTCTTGAAGGATCTGCTTTTGCTGCCTCCTAGAGACGAAGTAGTTCTCGATTTAGACGATAGTGACTGGCTGGAACCTAAAAATATTGGTGAACCATCGATTCAGGAATCGCTTGCTCGAGTTTTCGATCGGCCCGACTTGGTTGCCCAGCAGTTTCGACTGACGGCTGCGGAGCAGAATATCCGTATCGCAGAATCCGGCAAAAAGCTGACTCTCTCGGCGAACGCGGGATTGCGCACAAGCTACTCGAGTCGCAGTCCCATCGGAAATCTTGGGGAGCAATACTTCAAGAATTCACCCGATATTTCTGGCGGATTGTCCGTATCCGTTCCGATCTTTGACCGACGACGCACGGAGACCAGTATCGTCCGAGCAAGGCTACAGCAGGATCAGGAAGAACTCGATCTGCAGGACTTGGAGCAAGTCGCTGAGACGGATCTTCGTCTCGCAATTCTCAATTTCAATACGGCTAAGCTACAGCTTAAGGCCTCTCAAGAACAGCTAAGCTCCGCCGAGATCGCTTTAGAGGCGGAACAAGCCCGTTACGATGCCGGAGCGGCTACATTGCTAGATGTTACTACGTTGCAATCCACGCGACTCGATGCCGCTGTTTCAGTGGAGGAGTCCCGCTTTGACCTGTTTGTTAATCGCCTCGATATCGCATTCCAAGACGGAACCATCGAATCCTTTCTCTTGAACCAGCTAAATACAAATATACCAGGACTGGAGTAGTTTATTATGAAGACTAAAATATTTATACTGCTAATCATATTAGGTGCCGTCGGATATGGTGGCTACCGTTTCTTCGGTGAGGATAATAAGAGCGACTCCGAAGAACCGGTCTACAATTTCGCGAAGATCGAACGCAAGACAATCCAGAATATGGTCTCTTCAACGGGGACACTGGCGGCGCGAGAGCTAGTTGAAATCGGCTCCCAAGTATCAGGGACGATTGAAGACGTGTATGCGGACTTTAATGACACCGTGGAGGTGGGACAGCTCATTGCCCTGATCGATCCATCTGTTTTGGACGCCCAAGTGAAGAGCTCTGAGGCGGATGTGTTGAGGCAGAAGGCGAATCTTAAAAAGGCTAAGTTGGATTATGAGCGATTTAAGCCGGTAAATGAAAAGGGGTTTCTTTCGGGGAAGGACTTCCTCGGGTATGAAGTGTCATTACAGACTGCCGAGGCGAGTGTGATGAGTGCAGAAGGATCGTTAGAGCGTATTAAGCGCAGTCGCGAGTTTGCCGAGATACGTGCGCCGATTAGCGGGGTAATCATCGATCGCAATGTGGAAAAAGGTCAGACCGTGGCGACGAGTTTCAATACCCCACGACTCTTTATAATCGCGGAAGACTTGGGGCTGATGGAGATTCTAGCGAATGTGGATGAGAGTGACATCGGGCAGATTAAGACAGGACAGGGGGTTCGTTTCACGGTGGCTGCCTATCCAGAGCGGACTTTTGTTGGTCAGGTCACTGAAATAAGACTACAACCGCGAGTAGTGCAGAACGTCGTGAATTATACAGTAGTAGTGGAAACGGAGAATCCGAGGCGCGTGTTGCTTCCCGGAATGACGGCTACTTTGGATTTTGTTGTAGAAGAGGTGGAAAATGTGGTTTCGGTTCCCGCGTCCGCTCTGAGCCTGAAGATGAATGACGAAATGATCGCCAAGATGCAGAAACGGCGCGAGGAGATGCTCGCTCAGCGTCAAAACGCAGGTAGCGGCGAAGGTCGTCAACGCAGCCAAGGGGGCAGTGGCACTGCCGGCGAACATCGCCAGCGTGGAGAGGATGGCCTTCCCGGATTTGGTTCGAGCCTTGGTGGCTTCGGTGGTGCCCAAAGCGGTGGTGGCCGTGCTGGAGCAGGAGGCGGTGGAAATCGACGGAATATTGCGATACTTTGGTACTTCGACGGAGAGGGAGAGTTGCAAATGTTGCCCGTACGCACGGGAGTGACTGACGGATTGAGCACTGAGGTCCTGCCCCTTCAAGAAACCAAAATCGAAGAAGGACTGGAAATTATAGCCAAAGTGCTTACTCCATCGACCAGTCCTCAGCCTGACTTTGGTCGTGGGCGAGGCCCAGGCGGTGGCGGGTTTGGCGGTGGTCGCGGACGTTTTTAGAACTTTTTCTCGATTTATTATGCCAGAAGTCATTCAGACATTCGATTTGAAGAAGACCTATCCGCTCGAGGAGCCAGTACACGCTCTAAGAGGCGTTAACCTTACTATTGGGACTGGGGAATTCGTTAGCATAATGGGAGCTTCTGGTTCCGGTAAATCAACTTTCATGAACATTATTGGTTGCCTTGATAAACCAACTGACGGGACTTATCAGCTGGATGGCGTTGAGGTTGGCGAACTTGGTCGAAATAAACTTGCCGAGATTCGAAACGAAAAAATCGGGTTCGTATTTCAAGGGTTCAATCTGCTATCGCGAACTTCAGCTTTAGAGAATGTTGAACTCCCATTGGTCTACCAGCGCAATACATCGAAGGTAAAACCCAAGCAAAAGGCTGCTGAATGTTTGGAGCGCGTTGGTCTGACGGACCGGATGAATCACTATACTCAACAGCTTTCAGGAGGTCAGCAACAACGTGTCGCCGTAGCGAGGGCTTTGGTTAACGATCCCGCGCTTATCTTGGCCGACGAACCGACAGGTAATTTGGATTCGAGGACTTCGCTTGATCTCATGGGCTTGTTTCAAGAGCTCAACAACCAGGGCATTACGATATTGCTGGTAACGCATGAGCCGGACATCGCCATGTTCACAAAGCGATGCGTGGAAATGCGAGATGGCTTGATCGTTCGGGATACGCCAATCGAGAAACGAAGCGAAGCTAAAAAAGAACTAGAAGATTTTTCGGGGGTAATTGGATTATGAAGTTCTTCAAATTGTTAGCCATTGCTCAAAGCAGTCTTATGAAAAATAGAGCTCGAAGCATTCTCACAATGCTGGGAATCATAATCGGCGTTGGGGCAGTAATTGTCATGAGGGCGATTGGAGATGGCGCTCAGCAAGATATCGAAGATCGTATCAATTCTTTAGGTACGAATTTACTAATGATTAGTTCGAGCTCAAATTCGCTTGGAGGTGTCCGTCGAGGTGCAGGTAGCGCTCGGACACTATTCATCAAGGATGTGGATATTATTCGCGAACAATGTAGCCTGGTCTCTGCAGTATCCGGAGTCGTTGGTGTGAACGGCCAGATTATCGGAGGGGGTACGAACTGGGCTTCGCAAGTTCGAGGAGTCGGCCCGGAGTTCCTGGTGATACAAAACTGGGAAATCGAAAACGGTATAATGTTTACCCAGCGGGATATGCGGGCGAGGACCAAGGTTGCGGTTTTAGGTGCCTCTGTAGTCGAGAATATGTTCTCAGGAGCCAATCCTATCGGACAGACCATTCGTATCCAGCAGACCCCATTTAAGGTTATAGGTGTATTGGAGGCAAAGGGTCAGGGCTCAAGCGGACAGGACCAAGACGACATTGTCCTCGTTCCGTTGACCTCGGCGGCTTATCGACTGCGCGGAGACTCGCAATACGTTAATCAAATATACGCGAGTTCTACTACTGTTGAAGTAATGGATGCGGCAAAAGAGGAAATTACACAAACCCTTCGACAAGCTCATAAACTTAACGATGGGCAAGATGACGATTTCAGCGTGAGGAGCCAGTCGGAGTTAACTGAGGCATTTACTTCCACCGTTCAGACTATGACGACTTTTTTAACGATTGTTGCGGCCGTTTCGCTTTTGGTGGGCGGCGTGGGAATCATGAATATCATGCTTGTGTCCGTAACCGAGCGAACCCGCGAAATCGGAATTCGAGTAGCTGTTGGTGCCAGAAGCATCGATGTATTAACGCAATTTCTCATTGAAGCAGTCGTTCTCAGTGTTGTCGGCGGGGCAATTGGAATTGCCCTCGCTTATGGTGTCTGCAATATTACGGAGGCAAAGTTCGGTATGACGACGATCGTAAAATCCTGGATCATCGCCGTATCGCTAGGTGTGTCCGCATTGATAGGAATCGTCTTCGGTCTGTATCCCGCTTTCATGGCTTCTAGGCTCGATCCGATAGATGCGCTGAGACACGAGTAGAGTCGGTGGATATTTTTNGCTAGTGGGTTAATTTGGTGGGGCTAGGACCTCGCGTCACNGCTGTGCTTCACCGGTGCAAGTCGGGCTGAGCNCCTCAGTTCGTTCGGCATGGACCGCGGAGACGAGTGGTTTTCGCGCCCGCGGTAAAACGTAATGCAATCGTGGTATAAAACCTATCCTACTCATCCAAATCGCGGGAAGCTCCCTTTTCTTTCCGACGGATCACTCAGTGATTTGACAGAGTGGACGGGGTTGCCTCAGTCTCCCGTCTCCAAACGCCTGTCCAATGCCTGAAAAACCTAACGTTCTTCTTATCTCTACTGACCACTGGCCAGCATCTTTGCTAGGATGTGCCGGTCATCCTGCGATTCAGACACCCACCCTTGATCAATTAGCGGCAAACGGTACTCGTTTTACCAATACATATGCGGAGTGCCCGGTTTGCATACCGGCACGCCGCACACTTATGACGGGAACAACGCCGCGAACGCATGGAGATCGCGTCTTTCAGGAAACGCTCCCGATGCCCGACTTACCGACTTTGGCAGAGACCTTTAAGGGGGCCGGCTACCAAACTTACGCCGTGGGAAAGCTGCATGTTTACCCTCAGCGTAATCGTATTGGCTTTGACGATGTCATCCTGGATGAGGAGGGGCGGCAAATCTATGGTGTGGTAGACGACTATGAGTTGTTCCTCGGCGACCAGGGATATGTAGGGCGGTTTTTTGAGCATGGGATGAGTAATAATGAATACAGCTACCGCCCATGGTTCCTGCCCGAAGAAACGCACGCTACCAATTGGGCGGCGAACCAAATGTGCCGTGTCATCAAGCGGAGGGACCCGGAAAAGCCGGCGTTTTGGTACTTGTCCTTTCGGCATCCACATCCGCCGCTTCTCCCTATGCAGAGCTATATGGATCTTTACCGGGATATGGGAATTGAAATAGACATGCCTTATACGGGAGCCTGGACTCAAGAGGAGAACCCCTGCTTCAGCCTCCAAGTGAATTTCGACCGAGGGAGCAGGTTCTCCACGGAGCAAATTCGAGGGGCGAGACTGGCGTTCTATGCGCTATGTACGCAAATCGACCATCAGCTAAGGGTCATTATTGGCACGCTTCGAGAGGAAGGACTGCTTGATAACACGGTCATCTGTTTTACCTCGGACCATGGAGACCTGCTAGGAAATCACAACATGTGGGCAAAGCGTTTATTTTACGAGAACTCAGCCAATATTCCGATGCTTCTCATGGGTGTCAAAGGGGACAAAAGAGTGGGGCATCACCGTATCGATGACCGTCTCGTTGGTTGGCAGGATGTGATGCCGACATTGCTCGATTTGGCCGGTATTGAAATCCCGGACACCGTAGATGGAATTTCGATGGTGGGCGAAGAAAAGCGCGAGTGGTTTTACGGGGAAGTGGATGAAGGGCCTCTCGCCACTCGGATGATACATGATGGTCGCTACAAATTGATTTACTACGGAACGGGAAACCGGCGACTCTTGTTTGATCTGAAAGAGGACCCCAATGAATTGGTAGATCTCTCGGAGTCGATCGAGCATGTAGATATACTGGAAAAGCTAATCGAGCGGCTCATCAGCCAATTGTACGGAGAAGACGAATCGTGGATAGAAGACGGAGTATTAGTGGGAGTTAAAGATCAGCCTTTCAAGCCAGGGCCTAACCGAAGTTTGACCAGCATGCGAGGTGCCCACTGGCCACCTCCCCCCGCTAGTGGGATGCCGCAAATTGAGTGGTATTCTGCAGATGAGTAACAGGGGCTGAATAATTCCATATCTCGTCCTGCTGGCCCGAACACGAGTCATCCTGCAGCGCAGCGGATCCCGCTAAAACGAATCCCTTGTGACTCCTCTTGCTCGACCACCTACGATACCAACATCTGGTATACGGACTTCACCGCTCCATCGCCGCCCCAGAGGGCGAGGATAAAGAGAACCTGCATCAGAAGGTTATCCCACCAGCGATTCTTGTATTGCTCTCCTATGTATTTCCCGCGGGCCTTTATCCACAACAATCCTCCCGCCAAAAGCGGAACCACTACCACTTGAGCGCTGTTGGAAAGCAATGTGAGGTAAACAAACCCTGGCATACTCGGTGTTGTCCAGACTAGCGGGACGCCAGTATCCAGACGGCGATTGCTCGATACCACCAGTGATTTCGGAAATCATTGCTGCGGTGGTCGATAATAGCGGTTTTAGGTTTGCGGAGAAACAATCGTCCACAATACCTTAGATCAGGGCCCAATCAAATCAAAGTTTAATCATTAGGAGGCAAAATCTATGTCCACAGCTGCACTTAATCCCACCGATATTCAGGCCTTTACGGCGGAAGACTTTTCCCCGCCCGACGCATTCGTCAACTTTTGCTCAAACGGAGGGCAACCCCTTGACAGCATTATTGGCGGAAAGCGAGTACCTGGCTCTATGAATGCCGCGATCGACGTTATTAATCCCGGCACAAAAGAGGCGCTAGCCCGCGTCGCGGAGATGGGGTATGACGAAGTGAACTTGGCAGTTGAGTGTGGATACCAGGCCTACCATGGAGGCTGGAAAAACACTTCAGTAGAAGAGAGAGCCGCTCTCATTCTCAAGTTGGTCGAGCTTTTCGAGCGTGATAGGGATGTGTTCCTAGCTTGTGAGATCTTAAACGGAGGCAAGGTGTCCGAACTAGCCGAGGGCGACATGGGTGTAGTACGTGGATCAGCCGAGTATTTCGTAGGCATTGCTCGGAAGGCGTTATTCGGCACCAGCGAAGTTACACGTGTCGGCAAGAGTATGAATGCCTATACACACGTAGAACCATGGGGTGTCGTCGCGGGAATAATTCCCTGGAATTACCCGGTAGTGCTTACGGCTTGGTTTATGATGCCCGCCCTGATGGCAGGAAATTGCATCATTATAAAGCCGAGCGAAGAAACCCCTCTCAGTGCCCTCTATTTGGCAAAGTTGGCGGACGAAGCGGGATTTCCAGCCGGAGTTATCAACGTACTTCCCGGGCGAGGTGAATTGACCGGAAAATTCATTTCAGAGCACCCAGGGATACGCTATATCTCGTTTACCGGGTCGCCGGGTGTGGGACAGGCCATCCTCCAAGCCGCGGATAAGCATGGCACGCGGGTAAAGCGGGAAATGGGCGGAAATGGATCGGCTATTGTTTGCGCAGATGCCGATCCGGAGCTGGTCGCTCGCATGATTGGGCGAAACGTCAATCAACACTATGGGCAGACATGCTCGACGATTCATCGTGTCTTCGCGGAACGCTCGGTATTCGACGATTTTCTCCAAGCTTCAGAAGGTTTCTTCAAGGAGCTGGTCATCGGTAATCAGGCGGAGAGGGGAACCCAGTTAGGGCCCGTCATAAATTCGCGTCAGCCACAGCGGATAATGGAAGGAATCGCCTTTGCCAAAGCCAAAGGAGCCGACGCAATTCTTGAAGGGGGGCATGCTTTGGTTGCTGGACACGATGGATATTACCTGAAGCCGACTTTGCTCCGGTCGCCTGCTGGTTCAAATTGCAATCCCTCTGAGGTCTTTCATGCCTTCGTCAATGTACAGCCGGTCGATTCAGTAGAACAAGCATTGCAGTTTGCTAACAACACGTTGTATGGGTTAGGTTCGAGCGTTTGGACAAAGGATCTCGAATTGGGACAGCGAATCGCCAAGCAGTTCAGGGATGGTACGGGTCAGGTCAATTGCCACAACACCGTAGCGGACGGAATTCCGTATGCAGGACAAGGAATTTCGGGTGGCCCTGGGGGTGGCGTCAGCTGCGCAGACACCCTGCGAGACTACCTTCAAAACAAGGCCATCTACGTTTCTGAGTATCCAGGATAGAACTATCACTAGCGACACGTAGGAGCGGTTTTACACCACGATTGAGAGGGAATTTATCGCGGTGTACAACCGCTCCTACACTGGTTACCTGATACTAATTCGCTACACAACTCATGATGCTGGCTCGATATCGAGCCAGCATTTAGCGAAGCGTATCCCATTTAAAAACCATCAACTTGCCATCAAAGCTCCCGCAAACGCACATTGCGGAATTTGAGGGTGCCTCCTGCGCATTGAAGAGTGAACGGTCCACTGCTATGGGTGTCGTCTATGAATTCCGCTGTGGTCACTCCATTCAAGATTACGGTGAACTTATTTCCGTCCGCCGTAATATCATACGTATTCCACTGATTGGGCGTATTGATAATTTCTGACGGAGCGGCATGATTCACGACGCCTCCAGTGCGATAGGTCTGATCGGGTCGCGTATCAAAAATATTTACTTCGTAGGCGTTCGTGTCGGTGATGTCCTCCGAGTCGGATGCACGAATAAAGATGCCGCTATTAGCTCCTTCATCGGTCCAGAATTCGAGCTGAATTTGAAAATTGGCGAAGCTCTGCTTCGTGACGAGTTGGCCGGTTCCCGAATCGGCAACAAATAGGCCGTCCTCGATGCGCCAATTACCGTCTCCCACCTGATTCCAAGCGTCGAAACTCCCTGAAAGATCGTTCCAGCCCTCTGATTCGTTGCTTGTAGAACAGGCAGACAGGAGTAGGAGGCAGATTGTAATAATTATGGAATTAAAAATTTTCATATTAGGATTTATTTTATTCAGATAAAGACGCTGCCGCCCTCTTTTTGATACTCTGGCATGACAGCAGATTGAATCGAGTCAAGAAGAGGACTTACGAGGTTTTCACTCCGCTCTTGATCATCTGGTTAGCAGCGGCTGTCGCGTCGGAAATGCGGAACGATTGCTATGCCCCTAATACAATCCGGTTATGAGTGCCAAGGTGCCGTTTTAAATTAGTGAGCTGGCTAGGGTGATGGTGGCATCCTCATTGTCAGTGCAAACGCTATAGCAAAATTATGGCTCGAATTGCTTGAAGCCATTGGGCGTAGAGGGATGAGACTGTATCAATGTGAATTCGATTTGCGGAAAATTAATGGTGTAGTGCAGGGAGTGGAAGGGTTTAGTAAGCTATATTGACCAGTCGTTTAAACGAAATGCGTATAAATTGGCATCACTATTATGATCTCGCGAAGCGTACCCTTTGAAGAATTTCGATTATTGCACACGGGCAACCGACCTCTACTTTAGGTAGTTGTCGTTGAGCTTATTGCAGGACCAGAGCAGCCCTCGGGTTACGAGATCTAAGTAGCGTTCATCCGCAACCGTTTCGTCAAAGTGTCCGATGGTAGTACTGAAAACGCGCGTGCCGTGGTACTCGTTGGTCCAGACCACCACTGCTTCGTCGTTCTTTGCCGCGATCACGTTCCCGTTCTTAGCGGAGCGCTTAGGTTGGAATTGAAATCCTTTCGCGAGCGCTTTGGCAGTAGGGAAGACCTGAACATTATTGTAAAGCTCCTCCTCGATGGTTGCCCAATCTTCAAGCGTCTTGGTGATCGGATGCTCCTTGTTGGTAAAGCTAATCGCGATCGGTTCCTTGGGGCCGTGACCGCTGGACTGAATCCCAAGGTAGTCGAACCAGAGATTGCCGTCTGTGCCAGGTTCTGCGGGCATTCTGTGATTGCCTACCCGGTAACTGTGCATAGCACAGTGGAGGTTCACACCCGGAATACCATTTCTGTGCGGAGCGAGCACACCATTGAGAATGGACAAATCAGCCATCCCAGCAGCGCACTCGTCGTGAATGACAACGTCGTAGCCCTTGGCGTAGTTAGGGTTGCGGTAGATAGAGAGTGGAGGGTTGTTACTAGAGTCGTCCGTGTGTATTTGGTCAACCACAACATTCGCCCGAGCTTCGAGACCTTTCTTGATAACATTTTTCTGTGTCGCATAAGAATGGCAACAACCGCCGGTAATCAGAAGTACCTTGAGCGGCTTGGGAGACTTTTGGGCCTGGAGCGGCGAGGCGAGTGCAATCAGCAACGCCGATGCAGACAGCATAAGGGACGAGATTCGAATACGAGTAATAGCAATCATAACCGGCTTAATATTACTAACGCATCGAGCACGATGTACAAGTTTCTAATCGGTCGATGCCCAAACTTATGATGGTGAGGGCCTTGCAAAGTAAGATTTCATATTTCGAAGATTGAATCCTTTCGGAGTTTCAAGAATACACCAATCAGCCAGCTCTTAAATCACTTCATGGACGAAAATCCTCCATCCACCGAGCGGCAAGGAAAACGAGAGTCTCCTTTAGAGAGTTGATCTCCCGCTGGGCTGGACCAAAACGTCGCTAGATCGCACGCATGGCGATAGCCTATGAAGCGTGTCTCCTAAAATCTAAATGTGTACTGGAATTTTGTAGACACTTTAGTATCTTGCGCTTGGAAGCTGAATCCACCCATTGGGTCCTGGATCCAGCCTTGATTGAAGACGAGGAAAAGGTCGCGTCCGGGCTGAATAGTCCAGCGCATACGGCTCTGCCAACCTAGGTTACGCGAGCGATTGTCGTACTGAATCAGATTGGTAAAGGAGAGAAACGGGGACACGGCATAGTCGATGTTGGATGTGATGACTCGCGTGATGAAGTTGCCTTCTGGCAAACGAGCAAATGTCTGGTTAGCAGCGAGGGAGATGTTGAATTTCGGGGGGAGCTTGTATGTCAGTGTGGCGGAAACCTGTTCGGCGGTACCGGACCAGAAGTCACCGACACTACCACTGACGAAAGCGGTGACCTGGCGTTTTCGGGCGGAAGCGAAGGTGAATTTGTATCGATTATTAGTGTACTCGCCCGGCTGGAGAATGACGCTAGGGGAGATCTGGAAGGGCGTAAAGAGCCGTTCATAAGTGCGGTCATAGTCGCCAAAGGCGTGAACAGAGTCTCCCGATCTGAAATGCCAGTCCAGGGGGGTAATGTGCAACTCTCGACTCTCCACCATGCCATTGTCGAGATTTTCAAATTCGGTGTAGAAAATATCGTGAAACATCTGCTGGATGTCCAGGAAGCTCTTTGGTCGAGGATTGTAGCTCAATCCAACGCGGTATAGCCGGACATTGTTCCTCTGGACAAAGCCAAGGGCAGGATTGAAATCGTCTTCGATAACGCGATACACAGCTTCCCCCACATACTTGTCATTGGGGAAATGGGCCGTTAAACCATAGGATTTATTGTGGTCGGAGTCCTCGCCATTGTCGCTCTCAGCGGCATAGGCATTTACGGCAAAGTTCTGCGAATTGCCCAGGAAATCTGAGGTGGCAAATCGGGCATCCACTCCATAAGTGCTTGCCGACGCTCCGGAGGAAGGATTGCCGTTGGTAAAGATGCCTCCGATGTAGGACTGCTCGAGGATGTTCTGCTTAAACCTGCCAACTATCAAGTTCTCGCTGTCAACCAACGAGGTCGATCCGGTTAGGACATTGAGCATACCAAGTTCTGTGCGACCTACTTTTCCAGTGAGTTTGACCCCGGCATCCAGCGGAGTCTCCTGACCGCCCACCAATCCAATTCTACGGCTGAAAAAGGGGAAGACGTCCGCACTCGCTGAAGGAGTGCCTCCGGGGGACTGGGGACCTGTACTGGCAAATGCGAATACACCCGCATCCTCGAGAAAGAAGGATCGTTTTTCAGGGAAGCGATTGGAAAAGCGCCCAAGATTGATCTGTCTCTCGTCGACTTCAGTTTCCCCAAAGTCCGTATTGATCGTTCCGGTGAGCTTAAGACTAGGGGTGATGTTGTAGGAAATGTCCACGCCCGGCTCAGCGTCAAAATCGTCTTCGCTCGAGGTGTCCGAATCAAGCCAGCTAGCGGCTACGAAGGGACGAACGTCAAGTCCAATGCCTTGGTTGAGACCCTCAAGATTGGTGATCTTCCCCGCTTCCGCAATCTGGAGAAAATCCGTTTCCAAACGAGCACTGCTCCAGCGTGACTGCTCCTGTTTGCGGATGACGTTTCTTTCCAGATTGAATCCCCATTCACTTGATTCTGCCGGGAAATTGAGACTTTTAAAGGGAATGGCGATTTCCGCTACCCAGCCGAAGTCGGTGCGCTTGGTGCGGACTTCCCAGATGGCGTTCCAGTCCGTGTTGAGGTCTTCATTGTCGTAGGCTAGCCCGTCAACGAAGGCTCCCGCAGGGTTGGTAGCGAAGTAGAATGCGTTTCGCTGGTCTCGAAAGGTATCGAGAACAATCTCCAGTGTGTCGTCGGAGTTTAGGGACCCGTCTCGCTCCATGACTGTACCGATTACTTTGTCGGGTTCTGAATCGTAGGCGACTACCCCAATATAGAGATTGTTGGCATCGTAGAGAAGGGTCGCTTCGGTGCGCTCGGTAGGTGCCTGGCCCGTGTCGGGTTGGCGCTGAACGAGTTCCCCGATTTTAGGCGCTTCCTTCCAGATCGCTTCATCAAGAACGCCGTCGACTGTGAGCCTGTCCGTTACCTGAGTCACGGTGACGGTACGTGTCTCGCCCTGAGCAAAATTTTTGAAGGGAAAGAGAGCTATCGCTAATAGTGTAGCGAGAGGAAAAGTCAGTCGCTGGCAGCTTTTAGAAATAGTTTTCACGAGTATGTAGTGAGGGAAAGTAGACGTTACCCAATGGGGTGCGGGAATCCACGAAAACTCGGCGAAGAATGGATTTAGGTCGATCTCAAAAAGCACCGCTTGAGCAAAATTCTAGAAGTGGGTATCCCGTAAACCAAGTTGATATTAATTTGAGCAGGCCCATTTTGATACGGGTTCGCTTTTTTCTTGCCTCGTCACTTTTGCGACTTTGGTTCCTAAATCTTCATGTCTCCGAGAGCTCGAAACTCTTCCCGCCATTCGGTTGCGGTTTGCGGATGGATGTCTGCAGAGATACAACATGAGCTTATGCCAGCGAGTGCTAGCTGCGTTCCATGGGGATCGAAAATGACTGAGTGTCCAGGATAGTTGAATTTGGGATCTTTGCCGACACGATTGACCCCGATGGTAAAGGCTTGGTTCTCAATCGCCCGAGCTTTCAATAGGGTGACCCAGTGATCAACGCGCGAGTCTGGCCAATTGGCGATCACTGGGAAGAGATCCGCTCCGGCTTTGACGCTCCTGCGAAAGAGTTCTGGGAAGCGGAGGTCGTAGCAAATAACCGGGCACACTGTAAATCCCTGCCAGTCGAAGAGGAGAATGTCTTCGCCGGACTCATAGTGGTCTGATTCGCCTGTGTAGCTGAAGCAGTGGTTCTTCTGGTAGTGCCCAATTTTTTGTCCGGAAGGATCGAATACGGATAATTCATTGCTGCCTTTGCCGTCCGCCAATTGGTAAACCAATCCACCCAGTGTCAATGACTCATATTCTTGAGCGATTTCGGCGAGAAAGCTTTCGGTAAGGGAAGGGGTGGCTTCCGCGACGCGAGCGACGTTCATGCTAAAGCCACTCGAGAACATCTCCGGCAAAACGATGAGCGCTCCGGGTTTGATTCCGTATTCCGAAAGAAGTGTTCGAATCGCGTCGAAATTGGCTTCGCGGTTTTCCCACTGGATGTTGTGCTGGCAGGCGATGAGTTGCATGATCTAAGGATGAGGGTGTAATTTGGTGGGTTGTTAGCTAAATGCCAATCGCTAACTTTTTACTGACATGGAGCTAACCTGATTTCTAGAGGTGCTTTTTTGCGGGGGCATCCAACAAGCGAAGCGTTGATGGAAATCAGTAAATGTGTGATTCAATATTCGCCCTGCGGCCGAGTTCCTTAGTTTTGCTCAGCCGACCGTCGACTTATCGGGGCAAGCTGTCGTCTGGATGTTTCCGATAAGCGGAAATAAGGTTTGAAATGAATGTAAGGGTGTTAGTCTTAAAAAATCTTCTCGCTCTCAGGGGCAACTATTTGCCTTGCAAGCCCGACAAGCGAAGCGGTGATCCAAACAAGAATCCGTACAAAAGGCTTATGAAATTGAGGCGTTGTTTTTCAGCAACGGACGTCCGGGTAGCGATCCAACGAGGAAGGTGAATGAAACACCGAAGAGCATAGGCCATTGCCAGGCCAGATCTAGGACTTTGGATTCTGAGAGGAATAGGAGAGTCGCGGTGCAAACGCTTCCACCCAGCATGGCGACCAGATTCCATCGGTCGCTACCTCTATTGGTCAGAAGTCCAACGAGAAACACTCCGAGCAGGCCGCTGTAGGTGACTCCCGCGATTTTGAAGGCCAGCCAAATGAACTGGCCTCCATTTTGAAGGCTCCAAGCAATGGATACGAGAGCGATTGCGATTAGCACCATGAATCCGCGAGCGATCCAAACATGTCGCTCCGAGTTCTCGGTATTTCCAAACAGGGGACGATATAGGTCCACTACAATAGATGAACTGAGAGCGGCGAGGGCGCTGTCCAAGCTCGACATCGCGGCAGCGAGGACCCCGCAAAGGAGGAGTCCTTTTAGCCCATTGGGTAAGGCCGTAGCGATAAAGTGTGGAAATACCTTGTCTGAATCGACGGATGAGATTTCACCCGCTATCTTGAGGGGTAAGGAAGCATCGGGGAACTGCGCGTAGTATGCGAAGAGTCCCACACCGATGAGAAGAAAAAGGGCGGCGACAGGAAGCGAAATGAATCCACTTAGAATAATTCCCTTGCGAGCTTGCCCGAGGTTTTTGCAAGTCAGCATCCTCTGGGTAAAGTCATGGTCCGTACCCTGCATGGCCAGCGTATTGATAAATCCAAATACAGCTGCTAAAAAAAACCAATTGCTATCGGTCCAGAAACTACCGTCCGGAATCCATTGGAAAATTTCCAGCCTTCCCGTTTCTCCGCCTACCTCAAGGATTTGAGACCAGCCAACGGTATCGTGAAGCACCCAGAGCATGGTGGCTCCTGCCGAAAGGAAGATGATAGCCTGTATGCAGTCGGTCCAAATGACTGCCTTGATGCCTCCGATCCCGGCGTAAATGAGACACAGAGTGGCGAAACCAATCATGGTCCACCCGAAAGGAAGGCCTAGAATCACGTGAAGCCCGGTCGAGGCAATCATGAGTCGCACAGAGGAGGCCATGACTCGTGAAAGCAAAAAGAAACAGGCTGCGGTGTAGTGGCTCGATCCCCCAAATCGGTCCGCCAAGTACTCGTATATAGAAAGGCAGCGGAGCTTGTAGAAGGCTCCTAGGAAAAAAAAGGCGATCGCGAATCGAGCGAGAATCGATCCGACGCCCATTTGCAGATACCCGAGGTTGTCTGCGTAGCCCACTCCCGGTGTGCCTAGGAAAGTGGCCGCACTGATTTCGGTGGCAATGAGCGATCCCAGCACGGCGAGCCAAGGGACCTGTCGGTTTCCGACCACATACGAGTCCATCGATTCGCGTTCTTGCCCGAAACGGATACCCACCAACACTACTATAACAAAGTAGGCGATGACGATTATCGAATCGAGGAGAGACAACATAGGGAAAGAGGCGTTGCGGAACCAAAACAAGGTCGCCAATCCCGACCTGGACTCAAGCCTTTATCGGAGAGGAGCTTTGTGAAGCCCGCCGATCCGACTTTTTTCTTAATGAGTAAGTAACTTGAAGCGTGTTGTAGACCCCGGGGAGCCAATCGCTTCGCCCGCTACCTTAGAATCCCTCGAGGTTCTAGGAACTTGACGGCACGATCTGCTTCACGGCATGATTTTACCGTATCCGATGTTTTTCCCAGCGCTAGCCGAAACTGTTATCCCTAAACCAACTTTGTTAAACCGGGTACTGCCACCGGCGCGATCGCATGGTCTCCGAATTTCCATTCCTTAGGAGTCAGGTCCAGTTTAGATGCGTTCATGGCCCAGTCCCAGCTAAGGTTGCGACCGGTGTAGGCGGCCATACGGCCAAGGATGGCGGTCATGGTACTTTGAGCGATTCGTTTGCCTTCGTTGATAGTGTTTCCGGAGCGAATCGCGTCTAGCGTATCTTTATATTCTTGTACGGCGGGGTTGGGTCTAGGACCATCGTATTTGAATGGCTTTTTACCCTCAATGGTGACCTTGGCAAAGCTGAGAAAGAGGCGTCCTTCAGTGCCATCGATCCGCATATCGTTTCTCGAGCTAACCCCATCGATCTGAGATCCGATGTGTGTGACCCGTGCTCCGTTGGCGTATTCGTATTCAACAGACACGTGATCCCATACATTGGGGTATATAGAGTCGGTGCGGTTTTGCCGTCCACCCGTGCCGATCGCTTTGACGGGATGCGAGCCCATGACCCAGTCAACGAGGTCAAGGTTGTGCACGTGCTGCTCCACAATAAAGTCTCCGGATCCCCACGTAGTGAATAGCCAGCGGCGCAGCTGCCATTCCATATCGGACCAACTCTTAGAACGGATCGCTTCGCTCTGGCGCCAGTTAGACAAGGCCCCGCCTATACGAGTTGATTGTCCAGACAGAATTTCGCCCATGGCACCTTCGCGAATCTGCTCAATCCCAGCCATGATGTGCCGCGCTCTGCGCATTTGCGTACCCGCGACTACGGTCAGTCCTTTGGCTTCGGCGAGCTTGGACGTATTGATGATGTCTCGCACTCCAACTGGATCGACAGCGACCGGCTTCTCGATGAAGACGTGCTTGCCTGCCTCGACCGCTTCCTTAAAGTGGAGGGGTCGGAAAACGGGCGGAGTGGTGAGGATGATAAGATCGACGTCGCAGGCGATGACCTTCTTGTAAGCGTCGAAGCCTGAGAACATCGTGTCTGCCGTTACCTTGTAGATGTCTTTGAAGGGAAGGTTGCGCTTCGCCATGTTCTGGCGAATTCGCTCTTTGGCATCCTCGAGATGATCGGGAAACAGGTCCCCCATGGCGACTAGCTCGATATTGGAATCCGCTTCCGCACAGTCGATGATGCCGGCTCCGCAGCCGCGACCACCCAGTCCGATGAGGCCAATTCTAATTTTATCGTTCGCTCCAGCAGCGTGGAGGTTCTGGGCTCCTACGAGGAGGGAAGCGACGCTGGCAGCCCCGGTCGTTTTGATGAATTTGCGTCTCGATATAGGATCAATGTTCATAAGAAAACCTTGGTTTTAAAGAGATTGACACGACTTTTCGCTGAAAATGGCCACGTCAATAACTATACACCTAGCAAATTGGAATAAACTTCGCAATTATTGTTTCAAATTTTGTAGATCGGATGATGGGTAGGGCGTGACGGCCCGGCACGCCGGTTTGTTTGAGCTAGAACCACCTGCCCAGACTCAAACTAATTGCGGTCGTCCCGTTCAGCGTTTCGCAATTCGTGCACGAGCTTGTCAAAGCGCTTTTTAACGCTGGGTTCCTCCAAAAGCTCCCTACGCATTGCGGGATCGAGAATGAACTGCTGAGCGATTACATCGGCGAATGCAGCTGGGCTTTGGGCTACTTGCTCGACGGCATTTTTAACCTGTTCAGCGATCGCATCCGGAAAGTTTTGTAAAGCCAGGTAGACGGCGCTACGCAGGTCATCGACGACCGCCTGAGTTTCGGATTCGGGAACCGAGACCGAGGGAGCCGGTTGAATTGCAGCAAATGGATAGTCTTTTTCGAAGAGCCATTCCGTAAATTCGACACGCAGCACTCCGTGAAGGATGAGATTCGAGCGTCCATCCGTTTGTTCTCGTGAGGCTCTAATCAGACCGACGGTCCCAACGGGCGCGGTGCACTCTTGTGGATTGTCGGTCTCTTCCGAAGTGAGCGTTCCCATGCAAATCATGCAGTGGGATTGAAGTGCATCGTCCAGCATTTCCCGATACCGTGGTTCGAAAATGTGCAACGGTTGTACGCCTTGCGGAAAAAGAGTCGCGTTGGGAAGCAAAATCGCCCCGCAGCGTTCAGGTATTTGAAGTGAGTTTGTAATGCTTATGATTGAGTTTGAAGACTGAATCTTTAGAAGCCCCCACAAGTCGGGGGCTCCTACGAGATATCGAAATTCATACGTCGCAGAGTTTTGCGGCGTGACGGAGGGCGGCGATGGGATCGTCCCAGGTAGGAATGAACTCCTGAGCGACGTATCCAGTGTATCCCGTTTTCAGGATTTCTTTCAAAATGGGTGGATAATTGATCTCCTGCGTGTCGTCGAGTTCCCCTCGTCCTGGATTTCCTGCGGTGTGGTAGTGAGCGATGTATTCGTGATATTGCCGTATGCGGTGGATGACGTCGCCGTTCATCACCGATACATGGTAGATGTCGAAAAGCAGTTTAAAGTTTTCCGATCCAACACGCTTTATCAAGTCGACACAAAAATCCACGTCGTCCCCGAAGTATCCTGGGTGCCCTTTCATTGGATGCGTGTCGTCCCGGGAATTGAGGTGTTCGAGGACAATCGTGATTCCGTTCTTTTCCGCGTACGGAAGTACTTCTTTCCAGGTGTCGATGCAGCGTTGGGCCGCTTTTTCATCGTCCATTCCGTCAAACCGCATTCCCGTAAAAGTAATCACATTCTGGCAGCCGACTTTTTTGGCCAAATCGATTCCCTCGGTGAGCCCTTTGACCACCAGATCGTGGTATTCGGGGTTACAGGGCCCTTTGGCGAATCCGTGATTCCCCGAAACCAGTGACACTGCCAAGCCCATCTCCATAATAGCGGGATAGTGGTCAGCGGAAATACCTTCCATGGCGACCAGGCCGATTTCCTTGCAGTGCTTTGCCAGAGTCACCGCATCCATGTGATCGCGAAAGCACCAGCCCATGATGGATTGCCGGATGCGTCCGTTGGTCACGACTGAAGTGCTAGTGGTATTTGCCTGCGCTTGAGAGGCGAGCCCTACAGAAGCGAGCGAACCTCCTATAATGCCTTTGGCACTTCGCTTCAAAAGTTCGCGTCGATCGATTGGATAGTTTGCTTCCATATGAAAAATTGAATTAAATACGTATTAGCACTAGTGACCACGAAGATTAGCAAAGTGTCCAAGTTTTTCGCTCACTTCGGTCGCACAAAATCAAAGCCTGAGCGGTTGCTATCTTCGCCTTTTTATTTCTGTTTATAGAAAGCTTTCCATTTCCTGTCGTTAGTGGGGGCTTCTACAAGGTCGCTCAAGGTAAGAGTGTGTTGTTTTCCTGAAATATTCACCGTTTCCCCGTAGTCGGTACCAGACCCATGAAATAAAATACGTAAAATACGTTCTGTCGATTGCCAACTGTTATGTTCTCACCCAAAAATAGCCAGTCACTGGCATCGCCTGCCATACCTGCCAATTGGAGAGAATCTAGTCTTAGCGATTCGATTCGCTCTTAGCTACAAGCCAGTTACTCGTTGATCGATTTCGAGATTTTCTCCTCCGTTTTCATGAGTCTATCCAATTACTTCTGGTTTCGGGAACCCTCTTTCTCGTCTTCGGTGGCAGCTAGCTCAGAAAGTTTTGCCGCGATCGAGGTAAAATTAGTTTCCTGCTGCTCGAGCACAGAATCCAGGCTGGAGCCGAAGAAACCGGTCGATTCCATCGCCCCCGGCACAAACATCTCAATCAATGTACCGAAAATCATACCGAAGGTCGCGCCCCCAAGCACGACGAGGCGAAGCTTCATCTTGGATTTGACCTTCGCCTCGTCGCTCGCCGTATGGGTCGCTTCCTTTGTCTTGGGTGGTATTGTGGCAACTACTTCCTGTGAATCGGGATGGGAGTTTTCAGGGGATACTTCCGTGGCATCGCTTTCGCTTGGGTCATTTGTTTCCTTTTTCCATGTTAAAAGGGGGCGCGACAGAGGTAATAATCTTTTGAGATGATATTGAAGAAAACTCGAGGTTTGTGAAAACCAAGAAATTAGGCTTAAAAGTAGACGCTATCCCAAACTGGAGACCCTTTTCCGAAACAGCGGAATGCCGAACACGCAAACTGCGATTACGAGTCCCATGGCGATGTATTCATATTCTATGATTTTAGGCTTTTCCGATTCCACTAGCCCCCACGAGGAAAAGGAAACATAGGCACCAATCATCACCAGCATCGCAATGACGCTCACCAGTTTGAAGTGCTTCCACGGTCGCAGGTCTAGGCCTTCGACGGTCATCGTACGGAAGTCGGGTTTGGTTGCCGGGCTAGAGCGTGAGAGGAGGAGCGCAAGCGATATAAAGAAAACGAAAAGCATCGCCATGTAGTGAAGGTAATGCATCTCCGGCTGGATAATAAACATCATAATGCCGTATACGGTCACGAAGACACATAGGCAAATATTGACGATCGTGGCGGGCGTCCTTCGTGAAAAATAGCCAAGCAGAAGGGCCATCAATATGGGGGCTCCGAAAAGGCTATCCACCTTTACCATGAATGTAAAAATCCCTTCTGGGAAGTACATGATAAATGGGGCTATGGTCATGGTGGCAATCGCCATGACAAGACCGATGCGCTTGCTTCTTTGAATGACCTCGTCGTCAGTTCGATTCTTTCCAAAAAGAGGTTTGTATACGTCCAATGCAAAAATAGTGACGGAACTATTCAGGACGGAATTGAAAGTGCTCAAGACCGTTCCGAATATGACGGCAGCGAAGAAGCCGACGAAAAAGTTGGGCATGATATCACGTATCAATGTGGGGTATACGAAATCGGGATTCTCGAAATTATTGGCACCATAGAGGTGAAAGGCGATGATTCCCGGGAAGGCGATGTAGAAGACGTTCAGAACTTTGAAGAACGAAGCCAACATGATGCCCTTTTGACCCTCTTTAAGGCTCTTGGCCCCGAGTGTCCGCTGGATTATAAACTGGTTAGTTGTCCAGAAGAAGAAGTTGTGAATGAGCATCCCTGTGAAGAGCACTGAAAACGGGATCCCATCGGAGACGTCACCCACTGCATCGAGTATCTCGGTATTCTTGGTGAGAATCGTTTTGGCTCCTTCGACAAAATTGTGGTCGCCCACTTGATAGACGCCGATAATGAACACAAGAGCCCCGCCAATCAGAAGACCGACTCCGTTTAAAGTGTCTGAAATAGCCACGCCCTTCAGACCTCCAAAAAGCGCATACACACTGCCAATGCTGCCTAGCACCCACACCACGATCCATATCGCCATTTCATCGCTAAGACCGAACGCCTGTGGAACGTTGAACAAATGGTTGATGGCAATCGATCCCCCGTAGAGAGCGACCGGCATGGCGCTGACGATGTAGGAAAACAGAAACATGACCGCCACAATCCGTTGGGTGGACTTGCTGAATCGGCTTTCCAGAAACTCTGGAATCGTAGTAAAGCCTCCCTTGAGAAACGTGGGCAGCAGGAATGAGCAAAAGTAGATGAGCACAGGTATGACGGTTACCGTCCAAGCGATGGGGGATAGGTTTCCCTTGTAGACGTTGGCGGTCATGCCGGTGAAATTCGCAGCACTCAGGTTGGTGAGCATTAGGGATCCGGCTATCACCCATCCATTGAGACTGTTTCCCGCCAGGAAGTAGCCTTTTGAGGAGTGCAGGTTGTTCCGTCGAGTCTTGAGGTAGGTGATCAGGCCGACCAGACAGGTAAAAAAGAGGAAGGATAGAAAAGTGCCCATGGAGTGGTATGCGAAAGTAAGGGATTGATCCGTGCATCGCTGTGCGATATAAGCAGGACTGAAGGAGATTGAGAGGTTTACAGTTGGAGGTTCAGGGATAATGGCATGGGCGACAATGTTTTTGTGAATGCAGTGAAAATTCAGGGGATGCAGTTAGGGCGAGAGCGGCCCACTTCGCCGTTTTGACGTACTCGAAATCGCTTTCTCCTGAAGCACTAGTAGCTCGCAGGAGCGGTTTTAGACTGCGATCATGGACGGTCTTTTGGGTCGAGGTTTTGTTAGCCTGGCGAATGCCTCGTCCCGCGATGAGACCTGGGAAGAATCAGGATGGGGTGATGTATTGGGAACGCGGTGTAATGCCGCTCCTACGAGCTACTAATGGGTTAATGTATTGGGTTTATAGCGCGATAATTCCTATTCACTTTTCCGGAAACAGTTTTCGGATCGAGGCTTCGTTGGCGTCGCAGATGCCCCTTTCGGTGATTAATCCTGTGACCAGGCGGGCGGGGGTGACGTCGAATGCGTAGTTGGCAGCTGGGGACGTACCGGGAGATAGGAGTACGCTTTTTATTTGTCCCTCGCAAAGACCTTCTGCGAATCTGACTTCCTCATCGTCTCTTTGCTCGATCGGGATTTCATTGACACCATCGCGTATGTCCCAGTCAAACGTCGACGAGGGGAGTGCTACGTAAAAGGGGACGTCGTTGTCCTGGGCGGCGAGCGCTTTTAAGTAGGTGCCAATCTTATTGGCTACAGCACCCGAAACCGCAGTTCTATCGGTTCCCGTAAGTACTAGATCAACCATTCCGTGCTGCATGAGGTGTCCACCGACGTTGTCAGCGATGATGGTATGGGGCACGCCATGTTGACCCAGTTCCCATGCCGTTAGACGAGCACCTTGATTGCGGGGACGCGTTTCGTCGACGTAAACATGGACGGCGATACCCGCGTCGTGAGCGGCGTAGATGGGCGCAGTTGCTGAACCATAATCCACGAAAGCGAGCCAACCCGCATTGCAGTGGGTCAGAACGTTGACTGATTCTCCGTCTTTGGATTGGCTGATTGTTCTGATGAGCTCGACCCCGTGTTCTCCAATTCTTTGGCAAAAGTTGGCATCCTCGTCAGCGATCTGCTGGGCGGATTCCAATGCGATGCGGATTTTTTCCGATATCCGATCTGTCGCTGCGATGACGTCGATTTGGCGATTAAGCGCCCAAACGAGGTTCACGGCGGTGGGACGAGTCGATTTGAGGGTTTCATAGGAAGATTGAAGAGATCGCTCAAAGTCTTCGGACTTTTCTGCTTCGAGGGTCGCCAGATACATGCCAAATCCTGCGGCGGCACCGATTAGTCCGGCCCCGCGGACATGCATTTCCTTAATCGCTCTCGCCATTTCAGTGACACTGCATATGTTTTCGATTTTGAATTCGTGCGGCAGATTCCGCTGATCGATAATCTGAATGGTGCGAGGCTCTTCTTCTTTGAGCCAAATAGTCCGGTAGGGCTTGCCGTTCACGTTCATAAAGAAGAAATTAGGAGGCAGAAGGCTCCTGTAGCAAAGCAAGAATTAATACCCGGTGGAAGCGGGGCCTTCTATAGGTTAAGTGAATTAAGCAAATTACAATTTGAGACGCTGCCATGGGTCTTGATGGACTTGATCAGAGAGCCACTGTCGAAAAGCTCTGTAAAGCGGGTAATTTCTATGGCGAGATTTTGTATTGATGAAGGGCCGTGGTTGGTTTGGTCTAGTAATTTCCCTCGCAACCTACCGTCTCTGAAGTATTGTTTGTTATTTAGTGATAGTTCTCCAATGAAGCCAAAACATAAGCCGAATACCGTTGAGCTCTACTATATGGAGGCTCGTGCCAAACTGATCGACATCGCGGCCTTCATGGACCGTATCGAACGAGACGGGTTTACAGACGATTTTAGATACAAGGCCTTCAAGGAAGCTTTAGGCGAATTGGATTCGGGAAACAGGGCTCAAAGAGTGCTGCTTTCCTTAAGCGATCCGACCGAGGAACTGATTCCATTTGCCACCACCAAAGCCGCTTGTGGCGCCTGGCCTGATAAGCCGCAATGAGATACATCGAACCACACGCTCATATGGTAAGTCGCACGACTGACGACTACATGGCAATGGTGACTGCTGGATGCAAAGCCGTTTGTGAACCTGCTTTTTGGGCCGGCTTCGATCGAAGTTCGGCACATGGGTTCTACGACTACTTCTGTCAGTTGACCGATTATGAACCCAAGCGGGCGGCCAAATTTGGACTGCCGCACTTTTCCTGGCTTTGCATCAACCCTAAGGAGTCAGAAGACGTAAAGCTGGCAGACGAGGTGATCGCCCTGATTCCTGAGTTCCTAAAGCGTGAGAATGTTCTGGGCATAGGCGAGATCGGGTTGAACAAGAATAGCCGAAACGAAATGACCGTTTTGGAAAAGCATGTGAATGTGGCGGCCGAAAATGACCAGTTGATCCTTGTTCATACCCCTCATTTGGAGGATAAGCGAAAAGGTACGCAGCTGATTGTTGACCTAATCAAGAGCGATTCCCGTATCGATCCAGGCAAAGTGCTCATTGATCACGTAGAAGAGCATACAGCGGAATACGTCATGGATGCAGGGTTTTGGGGTGGACTGACTCTGTATCCGGAATCCAAATGCACTTCTGCGAGAGCGATCGATATCCTGGAAATTTTCGGCTCAGAAAGACTCTGGCTGAATTCCGCCTGCGATTGGGGTGTGAGTGTTCCATTGGCAGTCCCTTATGCGGCCCATGAAATGCACCGCCGTGGCTACGATGACGACGCCATCGATCAGGTCTTTTATCGTAATCCTGTTAAATTCCTGAGTCAGTGCCCGAAATTCACTTTAAGGTAGTGGATCATTCCAGTCTTGTCTCGATCTCTTAGATCGAAATAACCGACGTTGTTAATTAGAACTTAGTCATTGAGTCTGCCGCAAAAACTTTGAAATTCCTCACCTCCAGTGTAGCTGCCATGAAAGCGGGTGAATCCCGTCGGCGCAATATGCGACTGCTCAGCCGCTTCCTACTAACCCTAACGGGGATGGTGATCGTGTACACCATCGTGTTCCACATGCTGATGGCCTGGGAAGGACAAGAGCATTCTTGGCTAACTGGGTTTTATTGGTCTTTCACAGTAATGTCGACGCTTGGTTTTGGCGACATTACCTTTCAATCGGATATTGGGCGTATTTTCTCCATTTTCGTTCTGCTCTCGGGTGTCATATTTTTGCTGATTTTGCTCCCGTTTACCTTGATTGAGTTTTTCTACGCACCGTGGGTGGAAAGCCGTTCAAGACGGATCATCCAGCACAGCCTTCCAGATACGGTTTCAGGTCATGCCATTCTGCTCAGCTATGACTCGATCTCGAGTACTCTGATCGAGAAGCTCGATCGATTTGGGGATCAATACGCCTTGCTTACGAGCGACACTGAGGAATGCGTTCGATTGATCGACCAAGGGATCAATGCATTCGTCGGGGACCCAAGCGTTGAGTCGACCTACAAGCGATTGCGTCTAGAGCACGCGGCGATCGTTGCCCTAACGGGATCCGATTTCGAAAATGCTCGCCTGGCTTTCACGATTAGGGCCCTCAATCCCCAGATTCCCATCATTTCGGCGGCCGATTCGAAATCGTCTAGTGAGGTGATTCGCCTTTCTGGGGCTAACAAAGCATTTCAGATAGGGAATATCGTGGGTGAGGCTTTAGCACGCAGGGCCTATAGTGGTGATTCCCTCAGCCATGTTGTTGCTAGTTTCGATGAACTCCTGATAGTCGAGGCCATCGCGGACTCGCCTGAGCTCGTTGGCAAGACACTTGCCGAGGCGAATCTCCGCAAAAGCGCGGGCGTAAATGTAATTGGATTTTGGGAACGAGGTGAATTCACAATCAGCGCCCCAGATGCGGTGATCAACCCCAATTCAGTACTACTGCTAGCCGGATCCAAGGAGACGCTGGCTCGGTTTGATTCGAAGTACCGAAATGCCCATAACCGGGAAGGGCACACAGTCGTAATAGGAGCGGGACGAGTGGGCACGGCGGTTTGTGAAACGCTAGCTTCGAACAACACCGATTACAAAATCGTGGACCGTTCTCCTCACGAGCTCAAGCCGTTTGGGGACAAGGGAGTGATTGGGGATGCATCGACCTTCGAGACCTTGAACATGGCGGGAATCATTGAGGCCCGCACGGTCATAATCACTTCACATGATGATGCTCTCGAGGTTTATCTGACCATTTTCTGCCGCAAGCTCCGACCGGATATACAGATAATTTGTCGGGCTACCGAGGTGCGAACGATATCTGAATTGCACCGGGCCGGGGCAGATATCGTGCTTTCCTATGCATCGATGGGAGCGAATATCCTATTCAATTTTCTCAAGCACAGTGACATCCTAATGGTGGCTGAAGGCTTGGATATTTTCCGATTAAAAGCGCCAGAGTCCTTGCACGGGAAGACGCTGGGTGAAATGAATTTGAGAGTGAGTACGGGTTGCAATGTCATTGCGATACGAGGTGAGGACGGTTTGCAAGCACCTCCACGCCCGAGCATTCCGATTAAGCCAGATGATGAACTCATTCTGATCAGCGATACCGAATCGGAGCGCCTGTTTTGTGAGCTCCACCCACCTTCTGTAAGCGAAGGTAGTTAGGCTTCGGGAATTTCTTCTACGGTTAGGACCGAATTAAGTCTTGGAAAACCGGTTTTCCAATCTGCGAAAGGATTGAGGATAAAACCCAGAAAGACGTTACGAGCTTCGCCCGAAAACCTTTGGCAAATCGTTCATGATCCGGCCAACATGCCTGCCAGGAATGAGAAATGCGTGGAATGTGCAAGCACTGGAATAGGTGAGCGAGTCGCTTCAACGCTGTATTCGAAATGTCAGGAAAGCGAAGCAACGCCCAAAGGGAGGTGGTAGAATACGTCTTACCCAAGCGGATCCGTTACCGATACGTAGACGACTCTAAAACGGGAAGCGTGGAGGAGACGTAAGATATTTCGAAGTTTGGCCCGGATCGTTCCAAGATAAAGCACGTGGTAAATTTGAAGCATACGCCCTTACCCTTTTGGGTGAAAATTCTAACGTTTTTTTAGGGAAGTTTGGCAAGAAGACGCAGACCCCCGTCTATTTCGGTCTTTGGTGGTGGACGATCTCCGAGCACCCATCCGATATAGATGTGCCAATGGGTGCTCCGAGATCGCCCGCTGCCTTGGAGTACCTTGGGACCTGCCACGAGGATGCTTATTCGCTGGCCCTTCTCGTCAAAGGGGACGAGTATGAAATCCTGTAAACGAGATCGATGGCGTTAAGTGGAAACACTTCTCAGAAGTTAATAGGGGCGATGTTCAAGTGGTGAAGGGTTTGCTTGAAACCCTTTGGGCCCTGATGGATTTAGAGTCTGTAGCTGAAAGCGTTTCGTAGGAGCTCTAAGCTTTTGGGGATAGCCGTTCGGTAGCCTTCCATTCCCTCGAACTCCAAGGAGACCCATCCGCGGTAGTCATGCTTGTGCAGCATCTGGGCGATTTTTGGGTAGTCGATTTCGAGCTCGTACCATTGGCCTCCACCGAAATAGGTCTTGGCTTGAACAAAGTAGGCATGTGGGGCGAGGGCTTCCAGTTGTGCGTCCCTGTTCTCCAGAAAATTTCCCGTATCGAGCGTCACTTGAAGCCAAGGCGAGTCGACGGTATTCACGATCCGCATGACGCCCTCGGCGGTGAGACCCAGTCCCCAGTGATTTTCCAGCCCCATTACTACGCCCAGTTTCTCCGCAGTCGGAATACACTTTTCAAAGGCTTCTATAACCCACGGAAAGCCGTCATTATCAGTGTAGCCATCTAGGGGAGGTTCTTTGCCTTTATTAGCCATTAGTTCGTCAAAACTGCCGGAGGTGCCCCAACGGCCCGTATTGACCCGCATAGCTGGAATGCCTAGGCGGCCGCATAGTTCTAGTTGGCTGATCGTCAAATCGATGTTATGCTGCCGTTTTTTCCGATCTGGGGTAACAAATCCTTGATGGGTGGACAAGCCGCAGAGCGGAAGACCTAAGCGCGTCGCGTGACGCTTTAGAGACTGAACGTAGCTATTGGAAAGCAGATCGTTTTGCTCAAACTGGTAGAGTAAAAGCTCAACGCCATCGAAGCCAAATTCACTCGCAAGATCGATGCACTTGTGTAGATCACGGAGCGTGTCGTTGCGAAAACGCCAAAGGGAATAGGTCGAAAGCGCTATCGGATTGGTTCGGGTCTGCTTTGCCTTTCCGAGATGGTCTCCTTGAACTGAAAGGGGCAACGTTGCAGCCGCGGTTACGGCGATGGATGATTGAAGAAATTTTCTGCGCTTCATAGGGGATAGGCAGTCTTTGAAAAAAATGCCCCTCTCAGCAAGAGTCTTTCTTGGTAGGGGCCAAAAGCGGCCTAGTGAATGCTTAGATGGGAGAACATTCCGCTTTACTATCTCAAGGTCGGGTTCTTTCGTGGACGAGTTTTCTGCAACTGAATGAAGCTAGCCAACAACAGTCACCTCGCTTATTGTACTAACATCCATCGCGGAAGCTCTTGGGCGGAAACGCTTGAGTCGCTTGACCAGTATACCCTGCGAGTGCGTGAAAGGGTCTGTCCAAAGGATCCGTATGCGATTGGCCTGCGCCTGAGCGCTATGGCAGCACGCGAACTGTCTGCCCCTTCCAATCTACTGGCCTTTAGAAAGTGGCTCGATGAGCACGAATGCTACGTGTTCACGATCAATGGGTTTCCTTACGGCGATTTTCACGGGATTCGAGTAAAGGAGGACGTTTACCGGCCCGACTGGACGACACCGGAAAGGCTAGAGTACACAAAGCTGCTTTTCGACCTGATTTGCGACATTGCGCCTGAGGGCATGGAGGCCAGTATTAGTACCGTGCCGGGATCGTTCAAGCGATTCATCACATCGCAGAACCAGTTGGCGGCCATGCACGAAAATCTTTCAAAGTGCGCGGAGTACATCGAGCACTTGAGTGAGAGGACAGGAAGGGATCTGCATCTCGGACTGGAGCCTGAGCCGTTGTGCTTGTTTGAGACCAGTAGCGAAACGGCCGATTTCATGGATAAACTGCTGGCGGCTGAATTAGCCGATCGTGATATACTGCAGAGAAGGCTGGGTGTGAACTACGATGCGTGCCATCTAGCGGTCGAGTACGAGTCCGCAGAAGAGTCGCTGGGGTGCCTGATTGACCGCGGGATCCGGATCAGCAAAATTCACTTGAGCTCCGCATTAAAAGTTGCAGATTTTACAAATCCGACACTAAAGATGCTCGAAGGGTTTTGCGAACCCGTATATCTGCATCAAGTCGTCGCTCGTAAGGGCACCGAGGCATTGGTGCGGTACGAGGACCTCGATATGGCACTCCAGGCCAGGCGAAAAGGGGAGGATACTGCGGACGAGTGGCGCATCCATTTCCACATACCCCTTCATCACTCTCCGGGGTCCCCTCTGGAATCAACGAGCGACCACATCTCGAGCGTCCTAGACATTCTGAAGAATAAGCCCGGAATATGCCACCATTTCGAAATGGAGACATATACTTGGGAGGTGCTACCGGGGGGATTAGGAACGATTGACGTCGTCGACCAGCTAGTGCGCGAGTATGATTGGATGCTAGGGGAGTTCGCCTCGCGAGGAATTGGACGGTAAAGAGCGACTGAGGCAGTGAAGATTCCCTACAAGTCTGACACTTTTGGTAGGGACGGTTCTTTATTGGGCTTTTTTGAGACCCTTTTCTAGTCGAGTAGGGTAGCAAAGGTGCATTCTTTGCCTAAGGTAGTGGAAATCCGCAGGTGATTGTGCATTTCGGGCACGGATGTTAGATTTTTGCTGATCGGTTAACGTTTGCGAAGCTCGTTGTAGATTTCCGCCACCCAAAAAGATTTGCGACACTGTCGTTTAATTTCGACAGGCCAGGCATGGGCATGACATCCCATTGGCTTCTCGCCACGCCATTTGCCTCATCCCGGGTCTTCAGTCGTAAATAGCTGCTATTTAGGAGCTAAGAGATTCGGATTTCTTGAAAATGTGCTCGCTCGCCAGTGAGAATGCCTTTTGCTCTGTCCTAATGGTGAATGCACGGGCGCTACTGGACTTGGGACGTGTGTCAAACCTCTCGACGGTTTGGTCGAACTGCTTGTGTGCCTGGGTGCTCGGTGGAACGGGGCAAGGAAGCGTTTTCACTGCCCTCCTTCTGGGCTCGAGCCTCATGTATGTTGGCGGGATGTACTTGAACGACTATTGCGATGTGAATTTCGACAAGGAGTTTAGGCCAGAAAGGCCGATTCCCTCTGGACATGTTTCGCAGCAAGCCGTCCTCCTCCTCACAATTGGACTACTCGGATCTGGATACGCTCTGGTTACCTGGGTAAATCTTCAAGTGGCTTTATTGGGTGCGCTGCTCCTGTCTCTCATTGTGGCGTACAATATTGTGCACAAAAAGACGGGTTTCGGAGTTGTGCTTATGGCGGGATGCCGAACCGGGGTGTACCTGATGGTCGGGGCGGCGTCGTTTGGCGGATTGAATTCCGAGGTCGCGTGGGCTGGTATTCTGATGTTTCTGTACGTGCTTGGAATCACATGTCTCGCTCGGACGGAGTCAACGGGTGGGGCACTTTCAAAGACCGGGCTTATTGCGATTCTAGTGCCACTAGGTGGGATCCTCCTTGCAGGGGCCATGAATGCCCTTTGGATCGGAGTGTTCTTGAGTTCTGGCGCTCTTGCCGGATGGATCTACTTTGCGTTTTCAAAGGCAAAAGTGAACGGTCGCTTAATCGTAGGGAAGACGATCGGGCCTCTCTTAGCAGGCATTTGCCTTATGGACTGGACGATTCTTAGCGGTATGCGTCAATTTTCTTTAACGACAGGGGGATTTCTGGTGACTTTTTTCCTGATCGCCATGATCGCTCAACGCCGTATCCCTGCGACCTGACTGTTGTTTAAATGCCCGAATTTCCTCACATAGAGTATCCCATTCACATCCCCTACAATCTCCGGGTGTACTTCACCCAAAGAGCGTTCGATGTGGAGAATCCGCTTTTTCGTGATCTCGCCTGTTCGAAAGAAAGCGGAAACCGTCGCAAGGCCCTGTTTTATGTCGACAAAGCGGTGATCCAATCAAATCCGGGATTGGCCGACGAGATCGCGAACTATTTCGGCCACTATAGCGAGGAGCTCAGGCTGATGGGGGTAAACGTCCTCCCTGGAGGAGAATCTCTGAAGAACGATGACAAGTGCCTCGATCGAATCTACGCGGATATCGAACGGAGCAAGATCTGTCGACACAGCTACATCGTCGCGATCGGGGGAGGGGCCTTGCTGGATACCGTCGGATTTGCGGCGGCGACGGCCCATCGGGGAATCCGCCATTTTCGGTTTCCGACGACGACCTTAGGCCAGGCCGATGCGGGAGTCGGTGTTAAGAACGGCATCAATTTTAACCGGAAAAAGAATTTCGTAGGGGCGTTTGCACCACCGTTTGCGGTGGTGAACGATTTCTCCTTTTTGGATACGCTCCCCGATGTGCACCTTCGCAATGGCTACATTGAGGCGATCAAGGTGGCCCTTATTCGTGACGCTGCGTTTTTCGACTGGATCGAGGAAAATACGAACGCGCTGAATGCCTTTGACCGGAGTGCGATGGAAGAGTTGATCCAAAGGTGCGCCGAGCACCATGTGGCCCATATTGCCACCTCGGGTGACCCGTTCGAGATGGGTTCGGTAAGGCCTCTGGACTTCGGCCACTGGGCAGCGCACAAGCTCGAACAGCTTTCCGGTTTCACGTTGAGTCACGGCGAGGCAGTGGCAATCGGGATCGCGATTGACACGCTGTATTCCGAAGAGATGGGCTACTTGCATGCCAGCAGCGCCGAACGCATTCTAGCCCTCTTAACAAATCTAAACTTTAAAATCTACTCAGAGCACTTGGAGCGGAAAAATGGTAGTCGCTTCCCCTATGTGCTCGAGGGGCTGGAGGAGTTTCGCGAGCATTTGGGTGGCCTGCTCACGATCACGCTTTTAAAGCGCGTGGGTTCCCGGTTTGAGGTGCATGAAATGGATACGGATGTTGTTCTCCGCTCACTGGAACAGCTTAAGAAAATAGGTTAGTGAAATGCGTCGAACCGCGGTCCTAAATATTGTCGGTCTGACGGCCTCTCTGATTGACGACCGTACGCCAAACATCAGAGCCTACGTGGATAGGTGCTCGATATCGAAAGTAAAGCCAGCCTTTCCAGCGGTCACCTGTACCGCACAATCGAATTTCGTCACCGGCAAAACACCCGCATCACATGGAGCGGTCGCCAATGGCTGGTACAATCGGGAGTACAGCGAGGTTCAGTTCTGGAAACAGTCGAACCCTATCGTGAAAGGATTGAAAATTTGGGATGAGCTCAAGGGAATCGATCCGAATTTCACCTGTGCGAAAATGTTTTGGTGGTACAATATGTATTCGACCGTTGACTACTCGATAACACCACGGCCCATCTACCCAGCCGATGGTCGCAAGTTTTTCGATGTTTACACGTATCCGATGGGTATGCGGACAGAAATAAAGCAGGACCTTGGAGCATTTCCTTTTCATACGTTTTGGGGCCCACGAGCAGGAATTGAGAGTTCGCACTGGATTGCGGAGTCGGCCAAGTGGGTAGAGCGAAAACATGAGCCTACGCTCAACCTTGTCTATCTTCCCCATCTCGACTACAATTTGCAGCGTCTGGGTCCCTCGAATCCCGCTATTGGCGACGACTTAAAGCTCATCGATGAAGTAGTCGGAGACCTGATAACCTTCTTCGAGGAACACTCTATTCAAGTAGTCTTGCTTTCAGAATATGGGATCAGCGACGTGGACCGTCCGATCCACCTGAATCGGATATTTAGAGAGAAAGGCTGGATTACAATTAAAGACGAACTGGGACTCGAGCAACTCGATTGCGGGGCCAGCCAGGCTTTTGCGGTTGCGGATCATCAAGTCGCCCACGTGTATGTTAATGACAAGGCTATCCAAGATGAAGTGAGGGCGGTTTTGGGATCCATTGAAGGAGTTGATTCGGTACTCGATGAAGACGGGAAGCGGGAAGCGGGAAACGACCACGAGCGAGCCGGGGATTTCGTAGCGGTTTCGGATTCGAGGAGTTGGTTCACTTACTATTATTGGTTAGACGACGCGGTTGCTCCTGACTTTGCTCGCTGCGTCGATATTCATCGGAAAATTGGATACGACCCAGTCGAGCTTTTTATCGATCCCAAGTTAAAAACGCCGATACTAAAGATCGCCGCATTTCTATTTAAAAAGAAACTTGGTATTCGAGGGCTGCTGAATGTAATTCCTCTGGATGCCTGGCTCGTCAAAGGGTCTCACGGGCGCATTCCCGAGGATATGAGCGAATGGCCAGTCTTTGTGTCACCAGTGGGCGCCGAAAGCGTGAAGGAGTCCACGGATATTTACGGCGCCATCCGGGACGCGGTGGCAGGGCAATAAGGGATTCTGGATTGGGTTTCTTGGCAGAGAGGACTGGCTCGGTCCTCCGTCCTGGAATTTAGGCTGACCGAACCCGGATGAGTAAGCGGTCTCGTTAGGCTAGCTTTTGCTCATTCCCTTTGGGGGCTGGCATTATTGCCAACTAGCTAGGGAGCGCTCTGTGGGGGCCGTACGATTTCCGTTTTTTACGCGATTGAGCAGGCGAGTAAGTTCTGCAACGATTTCTGGATGTTCCTCATACAGGTTGGATGATTCTCTCAAGTCATTTTCAATATGGAAAAGCTGTCCGATGGGTTGGGACCCATCGTAAGGTCCTCTCGCTCGACCTCCATGGTAGGATGGGATTAATTTCCATGGACCTTTTCTGATTGCGATGATGCCACTGGAGCTGTCATTCAGCAAGATCTTGCGATGGGCTTGTCGAGGTTCCAAATCAAGCAAAGCCGGGAGAAAACTGAAGCTGTCTTCCGCAGAATCGACGGGCAACTTTTCTTCAAACAGGTCTGCAAAGGTTGCGATAAGATCCTGAAGGGCGATGACCGTGCTACTTTCAGTTCCTGCTACGATCTTGCCCGGCCAACGTGCTAGGAAGGGGACGCGGTTGCCACCTTCGTAAGCGGTCCCCTTCTGGCCACGCAGGGGACCATTTATAAAGTGTCCTTGGTCTTGGGCGTAATCGATTGGTTCATAACGAATCACACCTCCATTGTCGCTGCTGAACAAAACCAAGGTACTATCTCTAAGGCCTTTTTCATCTAGTGCCTCTAAGATCCGCCCCACCGAAGCATCAAACTCGTTGATGAAATCTCCACGTTTTCCAATTTCGCTAGTGTTATTGAAACTTGGGTCTGGAATCAGCGGTCCGTGAATATTACGATGGCATACATAAAGAAAAAAGGGGTTGTCAGCCTCGACCTCTTCTAGATATCGGACAGTCCGATCCGTTAGGCTATTTGATAGGTCTTCGTGCTTATACATTGCTGAGATGCCGCCTTTGGAATCGAGTCGAGGATTTTTGGATACTGTGCGCGGACGTTTTAAATAGTTAGTGTAAAAAGGGAGGCGAGTATCTGGGATTATCGTAATGGGGTCCCCCGGACTGAGGTTCAGGACCCTGTGGTTTTCAATAATGAAGTGAGGTCGCTGACCAACATGCGGGAACCCCCAATAATAATCGAATCCGAGCTCCAGAGGGCCGGGCTTCAATTCTTGGTTGTAGTCAGGCCCAAGGTAACTATCCCAGCCTTGCATATCCGGCGTCCCAAATCCCAAGTGCCATTTTCCCAGGATAGCGGTCGTGTAGCCCTGATCCTTAAATAGATCGGCCAAAGTGTAACGATCGGTTTCTATTAACAAAGGATCATTAGCCCATACAGTCGACGACTTGGCCCAGGTTCGCCAGCAGTGACGCCCTGTAAGAATATTATAGCGGGTGGGTGTGCAGACCGAAGCGGCTGAATGGGCATCCGTAAAACGAAGCCCATCTTCTGCCAGGCTATCAATATGGTGTGTGTTTACTTTGGTAGCACCGTAGCAACTTAGGTCTCCGTATCCCAAATCGTCTGCGAGAATAAAAACGACATTGGGGTGGTTAGCTGCATTGGATTCGGCAGAGAGCAAAGTAGGCACACACAAAGCCAGAAACAGCCAAATACATGGTTTATTTTTGTGCTCCGCAAAATAGGTGGGGAGCACATGGAAGAGGACGATAAGCATAATTCACAATTGGACTAAGAACGGAATCGCTGCAATCGTTTGATGGGGAAAAATCTGAGCTCCTGAACAAAAGGTAATTTGTCTGGGAAAAAGTATTCTTAAATTTCCGTACTAAAATGTGTGCCACGAAAAAAAATCCCCAGAAACCTTGGGCTTTGGTGTTCTTTAGATTATCAAAGTACTTACGTTTCTAATTAATCGATATGGACTATTGCATACAGTTTTTAGTGCTTGCCAAAAATATAATCAATTATGGTTCTTTCCACGCTATCGTTATGATCCAGCCCACGAATACACATATCAAAGTTTTTCTTGTCTCCGCATCGCCCCCGTAAACTATATTTTATCTCAATCTATCTCCTCTGGGAGGTTTTTAACTCCTTTTTTTGGCAATCTCCTCAAGCAGCCTGTTCTGCCCGTGAAGTAGGCCACGCATTCCTGTCAAAGCCCGAGAATTTAGCCTTCGCTTTTTAGAAAGTGCATTTTGGGGAAAGTAATGGCGGAACGCCTCGTAGACGGTCGTGGGTGTTCCCCTTGGTGAACCAGGGTATGTTTTTGAAATTTCTGGATCGTAAGTGGCGTTTAGGTGACGAAAGGGGAGGACGACAACGAGCGAGTCGTCAAACGTTTATGCTCTCGACTTTGCTATTAACCCTATATCTTTTAGGGGTGCACTAGTTGCTTTGGCAACAGCCAACCTCCACCAAAATTTTAGAAACTGACACATCTCAAATCAACGCATAAACTGATTTTCGTGGCTTTACTGCCACTTTTGCTTACGGCCTGTAGCCAGCCAGGGCCTTCCATCGTTGATTTAAGCCTGGTGCAAAATCCTAATCCTACTGTGCCACTCGCAGCCGTGCTCAGTTTGTCGGCTAACCAGCCGGTGACTTTGACCATAAACATAGACGATGGTGACCGGCAATGGACGATTGAGCCAAGCTCGGATCGCTCTACTACATTTAAGGTTCCTGTGATTGGGCTGCGTGCTGCACGCAGTCATATAATAACCGCCAAAGTAACGAATGCGGGAGGAAGCTCTGCCACCTCTGATGCGATGACCTTTGAAACACCTCCTCTGCCGGATATTTTTCCAAAACCGAAAGTAACTGTGCATAAGCCTGATGAGATGGAGCCCGGAGTAACCTTGTTTAATGTCAATGGGCGCTGGAATGCTGAAGGAGAGGCAGAACCTGCCGTATTTGCACCCGCCGTTATCGTTAATAATCTAGGTGAAGTTATATGGTACTATTTGCCCGAAGACCATAAAATCCATGACGTTCGTCAAATGCCAGACGGCAACTTTATTTACGAAATATGGCCGGGGACTGGTGGCATGGTTGAGGTCGACGTTCTGGGTAATATTTTACGGCGTTGGCATTTCACTGGAACCGCCACGAATATAGCCGAAGGCAGCATCCCTGTGGAAACCGGATCATTCCATCATGACTTTACCAGCCTTCCGAATGGAAACATCCTGCTACTCAGTAATGAGAACCGGGTCATGGAAAACTGGTATACGAGCGAAACGGATGCAGATGCGGCCAGAGCGACCGCCAATGTCTTGGGTGATGTCATTATCGAAATGAACCTCGATGGTGATGTGCTTAGAGAGTGGAAACTGCATGATATTCTCGATCCTTACCGTATCGGCTACAGCTCGCTTGGCACTGGCTTTTGGAGGGCACACTACGAAGAAAAACTCGGTGGTCCTGCCCGTGACTGGACTCATGCAAATGCGATCATTTATGAAGAAGAAGACAACTCGTTTCTCGTGTCTGTGCCCTATCAGGACGCGGTTATAAAGGTTAGTATGGATACTGGCGAGCTCGTCTGGATCCTAGGAAATCATGACAACTGGAAAGAGCCTTGGAGTGATAAGCTGCTAACGCCTGTCGGTGATCTCGAGTGGTCGTACAAACATCACGCTATTTCTCATACCGAAAACGGAACCTATCTACTTTTCGATAACGGTGTCGCACGGAGTTCGCCCTTTAATGAAAAGATGGCACTCGTAGACAGCTATTCTCGAGCCGTTGAATACTCTGTTAACGAAGAAACTATGGAAGTCTCTCAAGTCTGGAGCTATGGTCCCAAGGATGAGCATTTTTATGCGCGTTATTTGGGCGACGTAGACTGGCAACCGAAGACTGATAATATCCTAATTACCATTGGCGGACAGGAGTCAGACCCAGAAGGTAATAACGCTGGACGTGCACCAGATACACAACGCTGGGCTCGTTTGTTAGAAGTTACTCATGAGACTCCCTCTGAAGTTGTTTGGGATATGCGTTTGCAAGATACCGGATTAGGTTGGGCAATTTATCGGGGTGAACGATTGCCGGCTCTATATCCCGATCGCTAAGACTCCCAATCTTCTCAAAGTTTTAAAACGGATCGAGACTGGGTAGTCTCTCCAGTTGAAAACTGGGCTACACATCCGTCTGGTAAAAGCTGATTATGAGCTCGAAGACCTCCTCGGCCGGTGCTTTGCGAGGCTATTTTTCGATGCGGGTTCCGCTACACTTATGAATCCCGACCTTGAGATACTCATTTTCATCTTCGGACAGGCCACCGTAGTTGATTAGTAAGTTACCTTTGATGGGCATATGATCTGCTTCCTACTTACTTAAATTAAACGTCTTCAAGCTGGAAGCCCCTCGCTGCTTCATAGTGTCTTATCTGTCCCCATTCATTATTGGATACAGAGTCAAAATCCGCATTATCTATCGCTCGGTGAAGAAGAGAGTTGAATTGC
>PBMN01000024.1:0-19473 GCA_002722675.1 Opitutaceae bacterium | reverse complement strand
AATGCTGATAGATTTTTTCATGAGATTTTTTGTATTTTGAGGTAAGGCTGGCACTGGCACCATACCCTACGAATTCAGATGATTACTCTTTTCCTTCCCCCAACTCAATCTCCTTGAGCGTTAGGGCCAACGATTCACGAGCATCCTCCAAAGTCGCAATAGCCGGAGAAATTCCTTCACTGAGGCAATTCACAAAATACTTCAACTCGTTCAGGTAGCCCCCCAAGTCCGAGACATTGCCCTCGCCACTTTGGGATTCGCCCGCATCCGTTTGAACCACATCCAAAGGGGTGGGAGCTTCCTCACCTTGGCATATCGTCAGACCTTTCCCGTTAGCTGAATCGAAATCGAGAACGGCATTCTCGTAGACCGCATGAAACGCCATCTGAAACCCCCAGTTCTTCGGATAGTTCCAACCGCCTTCCGAACACACAGTCAACGAATCATACTCCATCAAACTGAACACGTGAACCGGACCACTAAAGTCACGCGTCACGCTGCTCTTGACAGAATGCGGCTGTCCCAACAAAGCCAGTACGAAGTCCGTATCGTGAATGTGCAGATCCAATGCCGCACCTCCGGATTTCGATTCGTCGTTCAGCCAGTTCTCTATTCCGTAATCTGGGCGACCGGCCCGCCTGGCCAGACTCAGGCTCAACGACTTCCCTCCGTCACCGCATTTATGATACTCCATAAAGCGCATGTACTCTGGCCAGAAGCGAAGGCAATGTCCGACCTGGGCAAACGTCCCATTCGCCTTCGCTGCACTTATAATCGCATCTGCTTCTTCCACCGACAAAGCGAGCGGCTTTTCACAAAAAAGAGCCTTTCCCGCTTCGACTGCCTCGATCGCGTATTTCTTGTGCAAAAACGTTGGCATGCACACATCGACGAAATCGCAATCGACCGCCGCCAAGGCCTCGCTCAATTCTGCGAATACCGGAGCGGGACAACCCAGTTTATCCAATTTCTCCTTTGACGCTTCAATCCGGTCGTCAACCGCTGCCACAAGCTCTACGTTCGGCAAGCTTTTGTAGATTTGGGCGTGCATACCGCCCATAAAACCGCATCCGACGAGGATGCCCTTTAAATTGTCTCTTTCGTTAATCATTAGGAATATTTCTGAACCCTATCTTTTACATCTTGGGACAACCGCCCGATTTTTTCTAGGATAAAGGCTTCAATGGAAAGGTCCGGATTCACCACGAGCGGTTTCAAATCGATTCCCCAGGCTACCGATTGATAGATGTCCGATCCATGCGAATCAAACATGGTAGCATTGGCTCGCCTTCGACCTTCAACCGCCAAATCATACCGTTTTCCTCCCGCGATCTGGGATTCGAAAACCGCATATAGTTTAGCTGACAAATTTGGATACGCATCGCAAACCATCGCAACCTTCTCCGAATCATCCAGCCAATCCAGACTTCTCCAGACTTCGCAGCCGATCACTCGTTCAGGAACGTGAGTTGCAGCCGTCTGGCGCAAGGCTTCAATGCTGCATCTTAAAACCGCAATGTGACTATCATGCTTGTCAGCCGGTTGATGTAAATAAACTACATCCGGTCGGGCTTTCTCCAATACATTTAGGATATCTTCTGTCACTTGAGGTCGCCCCTCCCCCTTTAAAAGCGAACTGGGATAATCCAGTTGAAACTGAGCGGAATAATGTCCGATTTCAGCCGCCGTTCGTTGTTCCTCTCTTCGGATTTCACGGATCTCTTCGTCGCTAAGGTTAGCGAACGGTCCTGTCCGAGAGCTTCCCCGTCCATCTGTGACCGTTATTCCTGAAAACCAGCGATCATCACAGTCATAGCACGCCGCAATCCCTTCATAAGCCATAAACTCTAGATCATCTTGATGGGCGCCGATGCCCAAATGAGTCGTTCTCGTCAAGGCCTCATCGGGAGACAGTCCATCCCTGAGCCAAATATCTGCATCCTTGTTAAGAAAGAGCGACACCTAAAAATTCTCCTCTACTTAAGCCTCCAACAAGGTATCCAACTCGATTCCCTTAAAGGATTCAATCGCTTCGTATTCCGCCATTCCAACCGCATCATAGGCCTCCGCCGTCGAACGATTGATCTCATCGGTTTCTTGCCAGATTTCACGGTGTGAGGCCGCTCGGAAGGGGTATTGGCTTCTCTGAGACCGGTATTGAAAACTCGCCTCAATCTTCGACTCCAATTCTCCCGGACTTAGTGGAACCGCCTTATCGATCTCGAACAACGGCCATTCCTGCCCCACCCCGCGATAGCTCCAAACACGGCAATCTTTGATCCAGTCCTTCCGTTTGACTCGCCTCATTGCCTGACAAAACAAGCGATAGCAAACTCCCGCTACAGATCCCGGATCCGCTAGACCTCCACTGATATAGATCTGATGTGGATTTTCCTTTTCCAGCAATTTCACTAAAATGTCCACGTCTTCCTCGTCCGTAGAAAAATTGCGGTAGCGTCCCTTTTCGTAAAAGGGCAGGTCGAGAAAGATTTGCGAACTTGTATCGATTTTTAGGATTCGGGCCGCGTCTCGGGCTTCGTTTCTCCGCACAAACCCCTTAATCCGCCGCGTGGATTCCGAATCCGCCTCCGATTCCTTCTTATCCTCTATACTCTTGAGAATAACCTCGGCGAACTGCCCCAAGCTTGGGCCATCCCCCTGACCAAAAGACATCTCCTTTTCCAGCTCCGTCATGAGAGCCAGCGTTTGCTTGGCCAAATTGTCTGGAACCGCCAAATTGCCGGAGGTCATGTACCCCAAAGTGACATGCGAACCTTGGTCTTTCAGCCGGTGGACAGTGCCACCCATACAGAGAATGTCCTCATGGGGCTCCGCGCTTAGCACAAGCACTCGTTTGGGGAAGGGTTTTGCTCGCTCGGGACGATGGCTGTCATCCGCATCCGGCTTTCCTCCAGGCCAACCCGTAATCGTATGTTGCGTCTGATTAAAAACGATGATGTTGAGATCATACGCCGGACCAGAATGAATCAGAAGATCGCCGAGCCCGTTTTCATTGTAGTCCGACTCTTGCAGCTTCAGAATAGGCTTCTTGACGGTATTGGAAAGCCATAGCACCGCTTTGCGGATCGTGCGAGGTTCCCAGTTGGCAGTCCCAACCAGCCAGGGTAGCTTTATGCGAATGAGTTCTTCCGCTGCTGTGCCATCAACGAAAAACCGGACATCCGGGTGACCTTGCAAAAGACTCGCTGGCAAATTTTCGTTGGGTTTCCCCTCAACCGCAGCCTGTACCACCGACGCCTTTGACTGTCCCCAGGCCATCAATACCAGCTTCCTCGCTTTTAGGATTGTCCCTACTCCCATGGTGATCGCGTACAGCGGAACATTCGTCTCTCCGAGAAAGTCTCTCGCCGCGTCCAATCGAGTCAGCGAGTCCAACGTAACCAATCGCGTTATTGAATCACGGGTTGAACCTGGTTCATTAAATCCAATATGTCCTGTCCGCCCGATTCCCAAAATCTGGTAGTCGAGTCCTCCCGCGTCTTCGATCGCCTTCTCATAGGATTCGCAAAACGCGTATACTTCTGAACGGGACAAGGTACCAGAGGGTACATGCACGTTGTCCTTGGGAATGTCGACATGCTTGAACAACCGCTCCCACATGAACTGATGGTAACTTTCGGGATGATCAACGGACAGACCGAAATACTCATCGAGGTTGAATGTGATGACATTGCGAAAACTCAGCCCCTCTTCCTTGTGGAGTCTCACCAGTTCACGGTAAACGGGCAGCGGAGTGGATCCCGTCGCTAAACCCAGTACCACATTGCGTCCAGCTTTCGCTCTCTCATGGATCAATACCGCTATCTCGTCCGCCACGGTAGAGGCGGCTTCTTCGGAATTTCGACAAATATGCGTGGGGATCCGCTCAAATTGTTCTTCTTCTCGAGCCATATTTCAATTTAGCCGTTTACAATATCATTGTTCAGATAGCAAAAACTTTCCATTTTTTGCTCAATACTTTGCAGTTTTATCAGAATGCGTCTCCCTTTAATACAGAATTCCCTCGAGCTCGGGCCCCCAGACGACTATTTCAATGGCCGGTCTTCGGCGGACATTTGCATCCCGAGTAATATAATCCTATTTTCCCGACGCTCGTCGCAAGAACTGCAACGCCGGAGCTTCGATGCCTATCCCCATCATCGATTTGTCCTCATCTTTAACCTGATGACTGAGGGAAGCGTTACGGTTGACGGGATTCAATGGCGGATCCGCCCCGACCAAGGATTTCTGATTTTCCCCTACCAATTTCACTACTATTCCGATATCTCCGAGTCGAATATCGTATGGCTTATCCTCACGTTCGAATTGCAGAACCCCGTGGTGATGGAGTCGTTTCGCAACCGGCTCATCAACCTGGATTCAGACGCGATCGAACAGCTGAATCTGGTCCTTCAAGATTACCGCGAACCGGACACCCCGCGGGCCAATCGCCGTCTGATCATCAAATCGGCTGCCCTAATCAACCACCTCCGAGAGCGTCTCCAATGCGGGCCCAAAGTCGCGATTTCCCAGCGATCAACTGCAAGACGCTCGTCGACCGAATTGATAAACTCAATACAGGGGTTCCTCACTAAAAACTCCGATACGTTGCAGAGCGTTTCGGACATCGCTCGGGCCTTGCACATGTCCGAAAGCAATCTCCGGGCACACTTTCGACAGCACTTCAATATCAGCCTGGGCGCCTACTTGAAAAACTACCGTGCCCATCAAGCCATCCTCTTCCTGCAAAACCCGAATCTCAGCCTTACCGAGATCGCCTTCGAACTCGGCTTCACTACCTTATCCGCGTTCTCCCGTTTTTTCAGCAATTCCATCGGCGAATCCCCTCGGATATACCGCAAGCGATTTGCACGACCAAACAAATGACAATGAAGTATCTCTGCAAGCCGCGGAGCGACGCCAAATTCGCAAAAGATTAAGGAATCTGGGCAGAGGATTTTGATCACGGATCTCACAGAAGACAGGGATTATCTCGAAACAGGTCATTCGCATGGGCCTCTAATCATCCATATGTGCCGGACGATACCAACCAATTGCAGCACAGACAGAATGCCTGTGCTAAAATACAAAAAAGACCCTCGCGGTTAAACGAGGGTCTCGAAAGTTAGACTTAATTTTATCCGACTAGAAGCGGAAGGTATTCGTCAGGAACCACTGCTGCTCCACTGGGATCCGCACGTAGGTAACAGCTCCATCCGGGTTGAACTCGATTGGAATATCCTCGGATCCGTTCTTGCGGTAGAGGTTACGAGCGTTCAACTGGATGCTCCAGTCTACTTTGCCGTCCATGATCGGACGGCTGTAGCGGAAGAAGATGTCACCGTTGATGTCGTCTGGACCGAACCAAGGATTGGCCACGTCGGGAATGACGTCGCCATCTTCGTTGAGCAAGTTCGGGTAACCGCCGGCCACTACGTCTTGGTAACGCAGGCTGCCTCCGAATTGAACACCCTTAAGTGCTCCGTCTAGGATGTCGTAACGGCCTGTGACGTTAATGCGCCATTCGCGCTGCTCTGGTAGTTGCGTACCATCGAGTGCCTTCGCCAGGGTAATTGGGCGGAGCACTTGATTATTGAAGCGCTCACCGATCTGGTCGGACTCACGTTGGAAGGGTGAACCACGCAGATCCCAAAGGCTGTATCCGAACGGGCCAAGGGGTCGCTGCAGGCGTGCCGCTTGCTCGAGTGCGAGTGCTCCTGCAATTGGACCAGTATTCGAAGTAACGGACGTCTGCTGGGCCACATTGGCCGACAGTGTCAGGTTCTTCGTAACTTGCCCAACAATGTCTATTTCCTTGCCCTTAGAAACGAAGTCGCGGGTGGAGTTCAAACCCGGTTGCGGGTCGACTAGGTCCACACGCTCGCCGCTTTCGAGCGTTTCAACTCGATGATTACGCAAGGCTTGCAGCTCTGGAAGCACCGCATCAACGATCGCGTCGTAATATTCTTCGTAAGAGGTTGCTCCAATAAGGTCTGCCCCCGTGCCACTGAGTCGCTGACGATTGTCCGGAGACGTGTCAGGCTTTTTGGCCGCATCGTTATCCAAGATACTACCGGGAGTTGTGTAATTACCCGGGTTAGCGAAGAAATCCGCGTAATCTCCGGTCACGTTTGGATCGGGAGAGTATCCGTCCGGGAACAGGAGTGTAGACGGATCGTTCTCAGCCGATGTAATACGGTCTAGGTAGAACCCAATACGACCTCCGATATTGGCGAGACCACCATTCAGGTTTGTCCGGTCGTTTTGGAGAGCCGTTTCGAACTCGTTGTAACGGACCGAAAGGCGGCCTTCCAGGAACGTCATCTGAATACCCTTTTCTTCCGTGACGCCCAATGGAGGAGGCAACGGCTGGTTAAGGATGTTCACCGATACACCGGCAGGCTGAAAGCTGTCTGCCTCGTAATAGTGAGCCTGCAAGTCCATTCCGAAAGGAAGCTCGAAGAGGTATTCCTCGGGGAACTTTACGACCAAGCTCTTTGTGCTCGTGTCCCCCGAATTAATGCTATCAGGCACCATCGGGAAGTAGAGCAGGTCCGTGTTGTAGGTCCCGTCAACTTCGTTGACGCCTGGCAAGTCGAGTCGGGTCGCTCCGTCAGGACCCGCAGCGCCGTAACCGCCAGGGTTCGGAGCAAGGTACGCATCCTGTGTATCCGAGCGCTCTGCGTAAAGAGCGACAATGTTACCGCCAAGGAAGGAGCTCTGTAAGCTCCACGCTTCCGACTCCAACTGATTCTTGTTGTAGGAGGCTGGGCCTTCATTCTCAATAATGCGCCAGATCGCCTGCGTGTCCGCCTTATCACGGTTGTTAAAGTACCAAATACCGTACTCGTCCCCAACCTTTGGGAAGGGGGTTTGAAGATAACCCGATATACGAACGTCGTCCGCACTAGAGAAGCTGCGAGCATCCGGTCCTAAGTAAACCTGTGTCTTGACGATACGACGGAAATTGTCGCTCAGACCGTTGGAGATAAAAGCTTCACCAGGCCAATCGCTGTTGTCAGCCCACCAAGATCCACGGACTTGCCGCGTCAGGTTGATGTTCTCGCGATCCTCGTACAGCCCCGTGAAGGTATGCTTGCCCAAGATCTTCGCTAATCCATCGTTCTGCATGAAGTTCTGAAAGTCAACTGTCGCAAACGCGGTCGCACGGAAGGTATCCTGCTCGTTGACCCGAGTTTTCGAGAAGTTGTCGTTCCAGCGGATAACTGGACGGCCTAGGTTCTCGTTGAACAAGCGGTCTCCTACTCCGTCGAAATCGGAATCCCCGGGAGAAAGATTCTGAGAGAGATCCAATTGGATCGCCTTACGGTCTCCTTGGTCGAACGGAGTGAACTCGAACTGGTCGCGTGACTGCGAATCGAACGCCACTTCGATACCGGCGGCGCCATTGAAGAACTCCTGCACTAGGAACACCTGGTTCATGTCGAACTCGGTCACGATGCTGTTGGTCGTTCCCATGAACAAATTATTGTGATAGTCAAACACATCCCGATTCCGGAGCGACTTGGACGAGAAACCGGTTCCTCCCGTGGCCGCTGAAGACCAACGCACGTCCTGCGTCGCGAAGCCTCTCGGACGCCAACGGCCCATGACTCCTTGGATACCAAATCCTCCCAGTGCTTCGCTCAATAGTGGATCATTATCCCAACCGGGAACTTGGTCAGCTGGCGAATTGAAGTTGATCGCCGGGAAAAGGAAGTACGGAGTTCCGTTGGTACTACTCAACCGTCCGCCTTGCGTAGGGTCGTTTTGGAACGGGTCGCCTCGCTTGAACCGATCAACAGTCGTGCGAGGCACAAACATACCTTCCTGAGCGATAAACTCTTCCCGAGTCCCTGTAAAATTGTCCGGAATGGTTTCTATCCCAGAGTCCAGCAGAGCCGCCACATTGGCTTGAGTCAAAGCTCCGTTGTTGACGTCTGCGAGGTCGGTTCCGGGTACTGAGAAGATGCTATTGATTTCTTCCTGAGTACCGAGACCGTTCCACCAAGATGAAAAAGAGTCCGTTGGAGGAATGACGTCAGGCGGGTTCGCGTCTATCTTGCCACTCTCGTAACTGCCGCGAACCGATGTGCGGCCCAGCCAGTTCGAATTCTCATTTTTGAAAATCGTCGCTTCCCAAGCCATGTACACGCGAGTATCGTCTGTGAAAGCCGGGTCCTGCTTGTACTTCTGCGACTCGCTCAATCCGGCGATGCGGATCGCCAGGCGATCATCGACCAGCGTACGAGCTAAGTCGAAAGTGCCACGCATGGAACCGCGATGGTCAAAACGGAACGCCACCTCTGAGGTGTCCTGCCCGATGTAGGCACGCTTCAAGTTGTTGTTGATCACTCCACCAGGGGAGCCCAGTCCGAACAGAATAGAGTTTGGCCCGCGGTTCACCACCACACGCGATGTGTTGTAGGAGTCAAACGGGATGTCCGTCTGAAAGTAGTCACGAGTCAAGTTCGCACTAACCAAACCGCGGACACGCTGTCCACGCTGGGGATTGACGCGGGACTCGACTGTGCCGTTGCTACCATCGGAGTTGGAGTAGTTGCCCAGAACACCGCCGACTTCCATGTTGCCTACGAACTGAAGCAGCGACTCACCATCAGTCGCACCAGTGTCCTGCATGAACTCTTCGGTGATAACCGCGATGGACGCACCCAGGTCGCCAATGTTAGAACGAACTCGCGAACCCGCGAGGGTTGTTGTGGCCCGATAGCCAATGTCCTCAGCGGCGTCGACCGCGAAGGGGGACAACTCGATAACATCGTCGTCGTCCTGGGCCTGAACAAATATGCCCGTTGTTAAAAGACCAGCGATCGCCAGCCTGGTTATCTTCAGTTTCATCATAGTGGTAGTTTCTCGTTTGCTACAATTTCAGTAGGATTAGCTTGAATAGTGAATTGAATGTACTAAGGAAACAAAGCTCCGCTTATGTCTCGGGAAGGGTAAGGTCCAGTGCCCGCTAAGGTTGGAAAGCGTACGTTGTGGGGTAATAGAGTGGCTTTTTGATTTTCTGGGTTTCGGCCTCATCGAAGACGGCCCTTGTGCCGCTGCTCAAAAGAGACTGCTCGTTAAAAATACTAAATGTCAGTTTTTGTCATCGGTCACTGACAGGTCAAGCTTCTTTAGAAGCTATTTTCCAAGCCGCTCCTATCCTCCGATACAACAAGCAGAAAGATAAAGGGCAGGTACTCTTCAGGGATAGGTCCAAACCTATGAATGTGCTTTCACTGAATTCTTTTACCAAAATGAAGATCGCTCAAATCTNTTGGCTGNAAGGGCGAGATCGTCTCGATCCACCACACCAGTTCCGACGGGTCGACGGACCGACTTTAGGGTAGGCTCCCTAATANCTGAATCCTTTCCGGTCCAGCTGCCGTCAGGCGGATGTCGACANNGTGGTCCGAGNTACATTCCNTANCCGAATTTCGAAAAAGTTGGAATTNCAATTAAATGAAATATTTTTTATTGTAATTTATAACGGTGGTTATTTTANTGTTTNCGTNGTGATGGATACTATGAACNTCCTTCGGTTACGTNCTGTCCGCTGTCTGACATAAACAAAATAAAGAATCCTCTAATTGATTTTTGCATTTTTTTTCGAGGGCCCTCNTTGTAGGGAGGTTCCTTTCCAAGCTCTTGTTGCGAGTGGCCTCTTCGGGTCTTTCGAGCTAAAACCCANAAGTTTTCCGAAACTAGTCCTGGTTGAAGGAAGGTTTTTTTTGGGTACAGTTGCTTAAGCTATCTCTCCAAATCACTCACCTCGGACCCGATTCAGTTCTATACTAAAAAATGGAAATCACATCCGATCATTCAACCAGAAAAGAAAGCGCTAAGCGGCAACTCAAAGAACTGATCACTGAAGGAAAGATTTCCGTTAATGGCTATCTGCCTTCAATTCGGAGCGCCTCCCGCCTCCTCAAATTGAACCGAGACGCCATCTGGAAAGCTTACCGAGCTTTGGAGGATGAACGGCTTATTGAAAGGACTGAAAACGGTCGTTACCGTCTCGACGGGGACGCCTCGAAGACGCGACTACAAAAATTGGCCATCCTGGTTGTCGCAGTCGGCGAGGGGTCGATCCGATTCTCTGGTATACAGCGGTTCTATAACTACTTGGCGGAACGGGAATCGGCTTTTGGCATCAGCTTGCATTCGAAGTGTGTGTTAAACGCTCGCGATATTCGACCAGAGTGGATGGAAGGGATGGACTGTGCTGTCATCTGCGGCAGCTTCGGAAACCCAGAGATTCTAAATGCTGCAACGGCAAATATTCTGTCGGTAGGGATAATCAATTCCCACGATTGGAACCCAGATATTTGCATCGACTCCGATGATCAGCATCTTGGCAGAATCTCTGCCCAGCATTTATTCAAGAAAGGGGTTCGAAACCCTTGTGTCGTCGCCTATGGCTCCAGAGAAAGGAGACGCGTTCTAAGAAAGCTGGGCTTTCAAGCCTGCTGGTTGGAAAATGGGGGTTCGACCGACGAAATCGGAGAATATTGGATCGATCCGTCTTGCCTGTATACGCGAGTAAATGAACTACACGACCTGAGTCATCGTCTCATCGATGAACATGATGCTGTCTATTGCCTCGAAAAGCAGAGTGCTATCGATCTGATGAATTTACTCGCGCGAATCGAAGTAAAGATTCCCTCAAAATTACGGATTATCAGCACCGATGGGACATTCGCCGGGTTGAAAACGAAACCGAAGCTAACCATCGTCAGACAGCAATTCGAAGAAATGGCTTCTCAAACCATAGAAAAAATTCGCTTAGCCCTTTCAGACCCTAATTCTTTGGGATTACGTGCTCAACAATCTCGTGTTATGTTGCCTGGCCAGCTGATTGAACGGGAATCGACCTAGATCTCCGAGCACGCCGGCATCGCCTTCGCAGAAAGGCACCCGAAACGGTTAGATTCGTCAGCACTGCTCAGGAAAGTAGAACAGACAGGTTGCCTGTACGACTTTTGTTCGAGCAAATAGCATCAGATCATCCAAGTGTTTTTTAAATCTCAAATCTGGGAACACTGAGCTCCAGCTCAGCACAAGCTGGTCCCAATTCTGGCCAAGGGATGCCTCGGCGTCCCCAGAAATCGAGCCAAGAACCAGCCAGAAGAAGACGCTTAGAAACTCGACCTATTCGTTCTTCGAACCTTCATAATCCCAACCTCCTTCTAAGACCACTCAATCATTCCAACTCCAAGGTCTTCCAACGATTTGACAACGCTCCAAACTCGCAGCCTGATTTAGAATCTTGTGGACGCCTATCCAGAGCCCGCTATGTTTCGCGGAAATCCCTTCATTATGAAAATACTATTACCCCTGAAAGCAGCCCTACTCAGTTTCACGCTTTACTTCGCCGCAACGGCGGCTGATCGGCCCAACATCCTTTGGATCACGAGCGAAGACAATAGCCCGGATTACCTGGGATGCTACGGCGACCCACATGGTAAGACACCCACTATCGACGGTCTCGCGGCTAACGGGATTCTATACAAGCACGCCTACGCTAACGGAGCCGTTTGCGGTCCGGCTCGTACGGTACTCATCACGGGAATGTATCCACCCACCTTCGGCGGGGAGCACATGCGTAGCCAAGCATCGCTTCCCTCGCATGTGAAGATCTATCCGCAATATCTGAAAGACGCGGGATACTACGTCACCAACAACAGCAAGAAGGACTACAACATAGACCAAAATACGCCAGGATGGGACGAGAGCAGCCGCAATGCCCACTGGAAAAACCGACCGAAAGGGAAGCCCTTTTTCGCCATTTTCAATAATGGCCTGACTCACGAGAGCTCGCTCCACCCATCTCGTAATACGGTGAAACCCGGAATCCCGCTGAACCAAGTTCGCGTCCCCGCCTACCTTCCGGATACTGAAACGGTACGCGATCGGATCGCTTCGTATTACACGCGGATTCAGGAGATGGATAGTTTCGTCGCTAAGCAGCTCAAAGATCTGGAGGATGCCGGTCTTGCGGAAGATACCATCATATTCTACTTTTCAGACCATGGCGGCATCATGCCTCGCAGCAAACGCTTCATCTACGACAGTGGCACGCACGTACCCCTCGTCGTACGGTTCCCCAAAAAATGGGCTCACCTTTCGCCTCATAAACCCGGTACCCATACCGATGAGCGGGTAGGGTTTGTCGACTTCGCTCCTACCCTAATCAGCCTAATAGGAGCAGACATTCCCGTTCACATGCAGGGCCGGGCGTTTCTCGGAGAAAAAACGTCCCCAGCACCTGAATACGCCCACACATTTCGAGCCCGAGCCGACGAGAGAATCGATTTCAAACGCGGCGTGACCGATGGTCGCTACAACTACATCCGCAACTACCTTGCCTACCTTCCAACTGGACAGCACGTCAACTACCTCTGGGACAACCCTGCCACCGGAGAATGGGAAGCATTGTTCAAACAGGGTAAAACCACAGCCGCCCAAAGCGCGTTCTTCCTGCCGGCTCCAATCGAGGAGCTATTCGACCTCGAAGCCGACCCCGACGAGGTCAACAACCTCGCCAATGACCCCAAGCATCGCGAAGTCCTGCTTCGCATGCGAAAGGCCAACCGCGACCATCTTCTCAAGACTCGCGACACGGGATTTATCCCTGAAGCGCTACTCGTTGAATGGAGTCGAGGCTCTGGAAAGACAACCTATGACATCGCCCGGGACGACGTGCAATACCCTCTCGCGGAAGTAATGGACGCCGCCGAAGCCCTGCTCGATCGAGGAGAAAAAGCCCTTCCCAAACTAACCCGCTTGCTCGGGGATAAGAATCCAGTTGTCCAATACTGGGCCTTAATCAACTGCATGGTTTTGAAAACGGAAGACGAGAGAGCAACAAGGCGCATACAGGCGCTAACCCGGAGCCCGGTCGCCTCCACCCGGATCGCCGCGGCCGAGCACTTGGCTCGCCTCGGGAAGAAGGATCCTCGTCCGGTTCTTAACGAGGTCTTGCTAAACAATCCCAACGTCATGGCTCGCCTCCAGGCCATCAACGCCCTGGACCACGTCAGCGAAGCCTATCCCTACGATCAAAGTGTATTCAAAAAGTCAGCTGCTATCTGGCCTTCGGACGCCAAGGACTTGACTTCAGCAGACTGGATGAGCCGCTACAAAGCCTACGACGTCCGCGTGATGGAATTCCTGGAATCGAAATAGGGGTTTGGGCAGCGGGCGATCTCCGAGCGCCCGCTACCTGATTCGACATCGAACAAAGCTCCAATGGATATACCCAAAGAAAATAATGGTTCGAAAGTAGGGCTCGTCGGCCCGGCGAGCCGCGTTGTCCTGATCTTCTTACACAACAAACTGGGATAGTGTTCGTGGTATTTGGCTTTGCCGCTGACTGAGGACAGTCTCGCCCTACCATCTAAGCCGAATTCAGGGCTCCCTATGTCAAAATATCGTCCACAACCCGAGCCTCTTCCACGCCTGTTAGGCGCTGGTTGAGACCTCTGAACTTGTAGGTGAACCGCTCGTGATCGATTCCCATGCATTTCAAAACGGTCGCGTTAAGGTCGCGAATGTGTACTCCATCCTCCACGACGTTGTAGGCCCAGTCATCGGTCAATCCGTATTCAAAGCCTCTTTTCACACCGCCGCGCGCCATCCAAATGGAAAAACAGCGCCCATGGTGGTCTCGGCCTGCTCTCGCATCGCCCAGCTTCCCTTGACTGTAGGCCGTACGGCCAAACTCGCCTCCCCATATGACTAAGGTTTCGTCTAGGAGCCCGCGCTGCTTGAGGTCCTTAATCAAAGCCGCCGATGGCTGGTCCACGTCGCGGCACTGCTTGGGTAATTGTGTCGCGAGTTTCTTGTGCTGATCCCAGCCCCGGTGAAACAGCTGCACAAACCGAACTCCTTTTTCCGCCATACGACGCGCCAGGAGACAGTTAGCCGCAAAGCTTCCAGGCCTGCGCGATTCCTCTCCAAAAAGCTCGAACGTAGACTCGGGTTCATCGCTCAAATCCATCAAATCCGGAACCGACGTCTGCATGCGATAAGCCATTTCATAGGCGTCGATGCGGGCGTGAATTTCCGGATCTCCCACCTGCCTAGCGTGGGCTCGGTTCAGGGTTTCTAAACGATCCAACGCCTTTCGCCGCTGCCCGCGATCCACTCCGGGAGGGTTTTGCAGAAAGTAAACGGGGTCCGTACCGGACCCCAGCTTGACGCCTTGGAAACTAGATGGCAGATAGCCATTCCCCCATAAACGGGAAAAAAGCGGCTGACCGGGGTTTTTGCCCGACCCCTGCGACAACAATACCATATACGCCGGAAGATCCTGATTATCACTGCCCAATCCGTAACTGAGCCAGGACCCCAAACTCGCATGACCCATTTGTTGCGAACCCGTATTGATGTAGGTTACCGCAGGATCATGGTTGATCGCTTCCGTATTCATTCCACGGATAATGGTGATATCGTCCGCCACCTTTTGAGTGTAGGGAAGAAGATCGCTGATCCAGGCTCCATTTTTGCCGCACCGTTTGAAATCCCAATGGGGCGCCACAAACGGATAACTCGACTGATTCTGAGTCATGCCTGTTACCCGCTGGTTTCCACGCACTGAGTCGGGAAGCTCAACCCCATGCAGATCCCGCATACTTGGCTTATAATCGAATAGATCGATGTGAGAAGGTCCACCCGACTGAAACAGGTAAATCACTCGCTTCGCCTTCGGGGCAAAGTGTGGCAAATTTCTCAGCAATGACGAATCATCCCCCTCCGACTGATCCAGTTCCCTGCCTCTCAGAAGCCGTGGCAGAAGTAGAGACCCCAACGCCATGCCACCCAGACCTCTTCCCATTTGGCCAAAGAGCGAACGTCGCGTTAGCTTACGATGAAAGTCGATGAATGGGTCCATGTTATTCGTGGGCTAATGCTTGCGGCTGCCAAATGTCGATCGATTCGAGAGTAAAGTCCATCATGGTCATCCCTTTGTCACGGCCTCGCTTAGATTGAAAATCAGATTGGCGATCACGGAAAAGGCCGCGTGATCGGCTACATCTATGCGGCTGTTACGCATCGCTTCTCCCACTCCAAGAACGGCCAGGGCCGCTTCCTCGTTTCGCTCGAAATAGACCCGCTGCTCTTCTAGCGCTTTGACCAATTCCTCCAGTTCATCATTGCGTGGCAACCGACTGGTTACGGTTTCGAAGGCCAAGGAAACGCGATCCCTATCCGCAGCGTCAACCAGCGCTTGCAATATTCGCTCTGCGAATACGCGCCCCGCTTCCACAAATTGCGGGTCGTTTAGCAGAGTCAGCGCTTGCAGAGGGGTATTTGTCGTCTCACGTTGCATGACGCAAAGCTCCCGATTCGGGGCATCAAACGCCATCATTGATGGCGAAGGACTGGTTCGTTTCCACAAGGTGTAGAGACTTCTTCGGTACAAATTACGACCCTGGTCTTGGACAAATACCTGAGTTAAATCTTTGACAGAACCGTAGTGGCTGATTTCGCGCCATATCCCTCTAGGTTGGTACGGTTTCACACTCGACCCTCCAATCCAATCATTGAGAAGCCCGCTAGCCTTTAGTGCGGTGTCGCGAATGAATTCACCATGCATTCGAAAACGGGGGCCTCTCGACAACAAGCGATTCTCAGGATCAATGGATCTTTGCTCCTCGGTAACTTCTGATCGCTGTCGATACGTTTGTGACATTACAATCTGCTTAACGAGAGCCTTAACGCTCCAGCCGTTTTCAATGAAGTCAACTGCAAGGTAATCAAGCAACTTTGGATGGCTCGGCCATTCTCCCTGGGCCCCAAAGTCAGCAGAGGTGGACACGAACCCATTGCCGAAAAAGAGTTGCCAAATCCGATTTGCTGCTACTCGACTCGTCAGGGGATGACTGGGGTCGGTGAACCAATCGGCGAGTGCACGACGATCGCCGGGGGCGGCTTCCGGCAAAGGAGGAAGAAAAGCAGGTACGCCCGGCTCGACTTCTCGACCCGGCTGATCATAACTGCCACGATTTAAAATATACGTCTTTCTGGGATTCTTAGCCGTATCCATTACTTGGACCGGATACGGTTCGGTCATCTCACTGAGACGTCTACGATAGGTGGCAATATCGGTATTCAAACTCTCTAGCTCAGGATCATGCAGTTCGTGATAATTTGCGATCTCCACGATCTCGCTTTGGGTTCGCTCCTTAATAGATTTATTCAATATACGCTGAATTGGGGAAGGGATATTCGTTCCATCGTCCTTGCCCGTCATCGCCATCATTTTAAAATACCCCGCATTGGCGATCTGCTGAAAGTTTACCATAATGGAGAAATAGGGAGCCTCTCTTGGGTCTACCGGCTTTTCAAACGTGAGGGTTAAATGCTGCGACTTCCTGACCTGTCCTAAGGGAGACCACGCCGTGGGCCATCGGGGGTCCAGTATTGCCCGGGCCGGATATTCTTCATGGGAGTAGCTCGCGGTCGCATCCTTGAGAGCAACCTCGCTATTCAGGTCGAAGTCGGCAACGGGCACCTTCCCTGCCGAGACGGAAACGGCAGAAACTCCAAACGCTCCCAATTCGTCTTCCTTGCCATAACCCAAGGATCCTTCGTTTACCTCGGGATGCGGCAAGAATTCGATGCGAATACCCGTTATCAGAGAATCCGGATCTTCTTTTAGCGAGCAGGCAAATGAATAAAAAGTGCCTCCCGGCGCGATCGATTGCTGCTTCAGAAACACGGCCGCTTCTTCTTGAAACTCCACCATGGAAGGGGGGATATTCGGATTATTGACCATTAAAGGCTTAAATTCATGGAATGCCAGATCCTGACCGAGTTGCTCCAAGCTCTCTCGCTCCCTAGATTCCCAGTCGCTCCGCAATCTCGACGCTCGCTTCTGCCTTTCCAATTTCAGGAACTCAATCGTATCCCGTACCGTATCCACATTTTTATGATGTAACGGAGACTTCGCATGGATAATCGGTTCCGCATTCTTGCCACCCGCGCCATCAATCCCCTTATCGCTGAGAGTATTGAAGTAAGCGAACATACTGTAAAAGTCTTCCTGCGAGATCGGATCGTACTTGTGATCGTGGCACTGCGCGCAGGCCATCGTCAGCCCAAGGAACGCTTCCGAAGTCGTCTTCACTCGGTCCACCGCATAGTTGGTCAAATTCTCCAGCTTTATAGTGCCACCCTCCGCGGTGATCATATGATTGCGATTGAACCCAGTAGCCACGATCTGTCCTTGAGTCGCATCCGGAAGCAAGTCTCCCGCTAGCTGTTCACGCAAAAAGACGTCATAGGGCTTATCCTCATTATAGGCTTGAATCACCCAGTCCCGCCAAACCCACATAGTGCGTGCACCATCCCGGGAATAGCCATTCGTATCCGCATATCGGGCCTGATCCAGCCAGGCGAGTGCCATCCGCTCGCCATAGTGAGGCGAATCGAGAAGCCGATCTACCAGAAGCTCATACGCATCTGGACGGTCATCATCCAGAAACTGATACAACTCTTCCAGGCTTGGCGGCAAGCCCGTCAAATCATAGGACAAACGGCGAATCAGCGTCCGCTTGTCCGCTGGCTCGCTCGGAGAGAGCCCTTCCGATTTCAGTCGAGCCAGGACAAATCGGTCAATCGCGGATCGATCCCAACCAGCTCTATCTGCGACCGGAGGCACAGCCTTTCGAGGGGTCTCAAACGCCCAATGGTCCTGGTACTTAGCGCCAGACTCAATCCATCTTTTGATCGTTCCTTTTTGGGTTTCGCTCAGATTGAAATGGGAATCCGGGGGCGGCATGATAAGATCGGGGTCGTCGCTCACAATCCGCTTCCACGCTTCGCTTTTCTCAGGAGAACCCGCAACTAATGCAAACACTCCCCCATCGCGCTCAGAGAAAGCGCTTTCAGGCAAATCAAACCGCAGCTCCGCTTCGCGAGAGTGCTCATCGGGCCCATGGCAATTGAAACAAGTCTCCGAGAACAGGGGGCGGATATCGCGATTGAATTGAACCTCTCCCTGAGCAAATTCCACCGTCCCGGGACTATCCTCACGTTGAAGCAAGACGATCGCGCCTGAAACCAGGACGAGCATTAGAATCAATCCAGCTAGCTTACTTTTCATCGGTTATTGAAAACAAAGCCTTTTACCCGCTTTACAGGCAAGTCAATTGGACCGCACCGAGCGGATTACCCGCCATTCAATATTGACCCTCGACCAAGCTATTGTAACGTAACCCCTCTTTAATTCTCATTGATAGTCTAACTTACCCCAAATATGGACCGCCAACTCATTTGCTGTGTACTTTGTCTCACTTCAATACTTGGAATCGTTTCTTTAAGTGCCAAGGTCTCAACCCCGTCAATTTTCGACGATCATATGGTTCTCCAGCGCAACCACGATAATCCGGTTTGGGGCTGGGCAGACGCGGGCGAGAAGGTAACCATCTCGATCGGCGGCCAAGCACACACGACAAAAGCGGATCGAGATGGCAACTGGAAAGTGACCCTCAAGCCAATTCCTGCCGGCGGGCCGCACCGCTTAACGATCAAGGGCAAAAATACGATCACTTACGATGATGTACTGGTAGGGGAAGTCTGGATATGCTCAGGGCAATCCAATATGGCTTGGCCGGTGCAGAATTCATATGACGGAGACTTAGTAGCCCTGACCGCAAACCACCCCGAGATTCGACTGATTTCCGTTCCGCAAGTGGGAACTCAAGAACCGCAAAAGGACTTCGATGGCGAGTGGGCCCACGCTGCTCCCGATACCGTGAAGGACTTTTCCGCTGTAGGCTATCGCTTCGGCCTACAACTGCATCAGGCATTGGGGGTCCCAGTTGGAATTATCGACAATGCTTGGGGAGGCTCCGCCGCCGAAGCCTGGATACGACGCGATGTCCTTCGCAAAGACAAACGCTACTCTGAATTGCTTGGCAGATGGAAGGAAACGGAATCCACTTACGATCACGCAAGGGCGGTCGCGGACTACGAGACGAAAATCACCAAGTGGGAGAAAGGGGGAAGCCAAGGCACTCGCCCTAGAGCCCCGCGCAATCCCCTCGAAGGTCAGCATCGTCCCGCCAACATCTACAACGGCGTTTTGAAACCGACCATTGGATATGGAATCAAAGGGGCAATCTGGTATCAGGGCGAAGCCAATGCGGGCCGAGCCTACCAGTATCGGCATCTTTTTCCGCTTATGATTCAACATTGGCGAGACGAATGGGGCCAAGGCGATTTTCCCTTCTACTATGTTCAACTCGCCGATTTCAGAGACCGGGTTTCGGAGCCTCAAGAGGCGGACTGGCCGGAACTGAGGGAGGCCCAAACCATGACGATGGACAAGCTACGCCACACAGGTCAAGCGGTCATCATCGACGTCGGCGAAGGTCGCGACATTCACCCGCGCGACAAACACACCGTCGCCAATCGACTGGCCAGGTGGGCACTGGCCCGAGACTATGGAATAGACGT
>PBMN01000023.1:0-35817 GCA_002722675.1 Opitutaceae bacterium | reverse complement strand
AGCAAGTGCCAATGGACCTGGTCCTCAGCCCAGCGAGTTCCAGAAAACCACTGCGGCGTAAATGGCGCTGCATGAATCATCGATCCGGAGGCCGAAATGCACACGATACATTGCTCGATGCGGGAAGATGGATTCGAATTCGACACGTTCATCTTGGCCTTAGATGAAGACTTGCAACCGCATGGGGAAGAGCTGTTGGCTACTTTTACGGAACTCGATTAATATGCTTCACCCAATGAACGTTCTGCTGGAACCTTCCACCTGATGTTCCTGATGGCTAAAGTCGAAATCAAAAAAGCCGCCGGCGACAGATTCGCCCCCTACTACGTCGATAAGGTTTGAGGAGCATTGGCAATCAATACATCGAACGAGGCCTACCGAGCAAAGTTCGCCGCCACTCAGCGTAAAATTTCAGGAAAGAAAAAGACCTACATTCTAACATTATACACAAGGCAAGATACTGATGGAAAAACTGAATACATTATGCGGGTCAATGGCGAAAAAGTTCTTAAGACAACGAATATCCCCAACAAAATCGGCTACTCCATACATGAACGGCACGCCACTAAGGACGTGGAGCTGAGACCCAGCGACATCATCCAAGTAGCCTTCCATAACCCACCAACGGATTGATTTCAGAAGGCGACCCTACCGCCTACGCTAGCGGGCGCTGAAGGCGAAATCATGCTGATCAAGGCAAAGTCGGAATGAGAATCTCACGGTCAATCGCATTCGTTTTTACCGAAGAGCAGATTGGCCGAGATCGTCTCTTTTCACTTTTTCCAATCCTTTTGCTTTACCTGCGACCGTCCTAGCTCCTATCAAGGAGGCCGTGACGGTACGTAAAACCATCTCTTTCCCGGAAGTAGACGCGGCAATCGCCAAGATTGCTTCAGAAATCGCGGCTACTCACAAGGGGACGGACAACCTCGTTCTCGCGGCAATCGCCAATGGCGGCATCGGATTGACCGAGATCCTCCATGATCGCCTCTCTTCCGATCACAATATCCAAACCCTCAAAGCCGTAGTGGATATTTCGTTCTATCGCGACGACATCGGGGTCAATCCAATCGCAAAAGAGGTCGAAGCGACTGAGCTCGCCCAAAACCCAGAGGATGCGACCATCATTCTGGTCGACGATGTCCTGTTCACCGGTAGAAGTGTTCGGGCCGCCCTTTCTGAGATTCATGCTCTCGGACGACCCAAAAAAATCGAGCTGACTACCTTGGTGGATCGAGGCAATCGAATTCTTCCCATACAGTCAGACTACATCGGTCTCATAGAGCCCACCACGCCCGATGAGAAGGTGGTGGTTAAACTAATTCCCAACAATCTTGCGAAGTCGCATATTGACATTCTCAATTCATAGTTCTGGATGACCTCCTCAGGTATGCCTTGGTTTCGCAAAGACCTGATCTCAACCGAAGAACTCTCCCTCGAAGAGATCCAAACGGTATTTAAAACCACCGCGGCATTTAAGAAAATTCTCGGCAGAAAGACGGCTAAAACGGCGTCGCTCCGAGGAAAAACCGTCGTCAACCTCTTCTTCGAGAACAGCACTCGCACCCGAGTCGCGTTCGAAATGGCCGCCACTAAACTCAGTGCGGATGTAATGTCGCTAGACATGAAGACCAGCAGTACCTCCAAAGGGGAAACACTGCGGGACACGGTGGAGAACATTCATGCGCTCGCCGCAGACATGATAGTGATCCGCCATTCCGCCCCCGGATCCGCTGCCTACATTTCTAAAGTGCTCGACATTCCTGTGCTCAACGCCGGCGACGGCGCCCATGAGCATCCGACTCAAGCCCTGCTCGACTGTTATACGCTACACGAGAAGTTTGGATCACTGAAAGGACTGAAAATCGCCATTCTGGGTGACATTCTCTACAGTCGCGTCGCTCGATCCAACCTATGGGCCATGATCAAGCTGGGAGCAGAAGTTACCCTCGTCGGGCCCGCTACTCTTGTGCCACGGGAGTTTGAGCAGTTTGGTGCCACGGTTTCGCACGACTTGAAGTCAGCTCTGGCTGACAAAGATGCCGTCATGCTCCTCCGTATACAGCATGAACGACAAAATGCATCCGCATTTCCTTCTATAACCGAATACACTCGAATGTTTAGCCTCAACAAAACCCGTCTTTCCTGGCTCAAGGAAAACGCTGTCATCATGCATCCGGGTCCTATCAACCGCGGGGTCGAAATCGATTCTGAGCTAGCCGACTCGCCCCAATCAGTAATCCTCGAACAGGTCACCAATGGACTCGCTACCCGAATGGCATGCCTCTATCTCTGTTCGGGAGGCAAGGCGGAGGCCTTGACGGGATAGTAATGAATTATCCGCTTCCTAAAGTTGAACAATGAGCCAGATCACATGGATAAAAGGGAGCCGTGTCATCGACCCGAAAAGCGAACGCGATGAGATTTCCGACATTTTCATATCGAATGGCAAAATAATCGACCGGCCTACTCGTGAGACCCTAGCCAAGGCGGACACGATTGACGCGACTGGATTGGTGGCTTCTCCTGGACTGGTCGATCTTCATGTTCATTTTCGCGTTCCTGGAGAAACTCACAAGGAAACCATTTTCTCGGGTACTAGCTCTGCCGCAGCTGGCGGCTTTACAAGCGTCGTGTGCATGCCCAACACCAGTCCGCCGGCTGATACGGCAGGTACTATCCAATACATAAGGGACGCCGTTGACCGCGAGTCGATCGTCCACGTCTTCCCTACAGCCTGTATCACGGTCGGATCAGAGGGCGAACGCCTTGCTCCCACCGGATCGCTCCGCGATGCGGGAGCTGTCGCCATTTCTGACGGCGGAAAATGCCTGCAAAATAGTGGCCTCATGCGCCGTGCCGTTGAATACGCCAATATGTTCAACATGCCAGTCATCGACCATTGCGAAGACTATTCTCTTTCGGCTTATGGGGTCATGAACGAAGGCCTTGTATCCACGAAGTTGGGCCTTAGAGGGAGCCCAACTGAAGCCGAGGACATCATGGTTTCCAGAGATGTCATACTGTCGGCCAAGACGGGGGCCCATATTCACATTCAACACGTGAGTTCAAGAAATGCGATCTACATCATTCGGAGGGCCAAATCGCGTGGAGTAAACATTTCCGCAGAGGCCACGCCTCACCATATGTGTTTTTCTGAACTCGAAGTTAGCGAGTTCAACACGAACTTCAAAATGAACCCTCCTCTGCGCTCGGAGGAGGATCGGCTTGCGATTCTCGAAGGTCTCGAAGACGGAACCATTGACTGCATCGCCAGTGGTCACGCCCCTCACACCGATTACGAAAAGGATGTCGAATTTGACTATGCTCCCAATGGCGTGATAGGCCTCGAGACGGCATTGGGTGCGACTTTGAACCAACTTTATCATAGCAAACGCCTGGACCTAACGAGAACCCTTTCCCTTCTTACTTATCAACCTGCTCAAATATTCAATTTGAATAAGGGGACTCTGGAAATCGGGGCCGATGCGGATGTCACAATCTTCGATCCCGAATGCGAATGGACACCCCAATCCAATAGCTTCCAAAGTAAATCAAGCAATTCGCCCTGGATTAACCGGACCTTAAAAGGGAAAGTAATCCAAACCTTTGTATCCGGAGAATTGGTATTCGATAAGGGAAAGATCCTAAGCTCTTAGCGATTTAACGTCCGCGACCACCACCGCCCGGTCCTCCGCGACCACTGCCTTGAAATCCGCCAAATCCGCCCCGGTTAAACCCACCTCGACCATCCGTCGGCATAGGATTCTCAAGCACCTGTTGAGCCTGCCGGTAATCGCGTTCGCGTCCGGAGACTTGCTGTGCCGCTAGACTCGCCAACTGTGCTTCGTTAAGCATTTTTGAAGCCTGCTCCAAAAGGATCGCATCATAGATTTCCCGCTCCTGGTAGTATGTATCGACAACTTCTTTTGTGAGCTGGATATCGTTGCCTCCGCGTCCCCGCCCTCGGTTATCCTTGATATCTACCGTGTATTCAAAATCTTTATCCACCTTTGCAAACGCTTTGATTAGGCCTTCAGCTTGTCGCTCGTTAAGCGGGGTGTCCGTATAACTCAATGAACGCTCGAAATTCTCCACCTCTCCTCGATATTCGAGCGTATTCTTATACTGGGTCAGTTTTTTGGCATCTTCTTCTCCCAACAACCCATTGATATCGCCTGATAAAAGGACCATTTGATTGGAATAATCCTCCCTGAGTGCTTTTCGCTCCTCATCGCTAGCCGCTGAAGCCCGGAGTCCCCCCTCCATGCGTAGCAAAGTGAGCTCAGCCATCAACGTTTTCAGGGCATCGAGCTCCTCGGGGGGAAGATTCAGTTGCTTGAAAAAGTCGGCATACCCTCGATCAAGGCGCTGCATTTGCCTTTCAATCATATCCATTCTCAATTCAGGATCTTCAAAGGCTTCCAGTGCACGAGCCAGCTGGGCGGCTCTCGCCTCTCGCCGACGCTCCGCGATTTCTTCCCGCGTCAGGTTTTCAAATTCCTCAAACCGGCCTCCTCTCTCCCGATCTTCAGGCCTGGGTTCCTCCACTGCCGCACCCGTTTCAGTCTCTTTACCTTCCGCAATTTTCATTGAGGCTTTCCACATGCTTGAAGCATCGGCGAGCTGGTGCTTAAGCCTTTGGTTCTCCATATTTAAGAAGCCGGAGTAACCCGCTAATGCGATTGCGAGAACGGACAGAAATGCGATAGGCAGACGCTTCATTTTGTTCAAAATAATTCGGATAGTTTGAAAAGCGAGGTTTGGACGAGTCACCCTCCCTCTCGCTGAAAACGAATACAATTAGGAAATAGTTACACATCAACCGGTCTGACTGTCTAACGATAAACCCTTGCAATATCCAGAGAGGCTTAAGATTCTCCCCGCTTTCTGAAATTGGCGACTATTCCATGACCGAAAACGCGTCGAAGTACAACGGCCCCGACCACATTGGCATCATTATGGATGGAAATGGCCGCTGGGCCCAGTCCCAGGGACTTTCTAGGATTAAGGGTCATCGGCAAGGCGTTGAAACATGCCGGCGGATAATTGAAGCCTGCCAAGAACTGGATATCCACTATCTGACACTTTACGCGTTTTCCGCTGAAAACTGGAAACGCCCGGAATCCGAAGTAAACGGTCTCATGGAATTGCTGGAGCTCTTCCTCATGAATGAGACGAAAACGCTGGTAAAGCAACGAGTACGCTTGCACGCAATTGGCCGGGAAGAAGACCTTCCCGCTCGGCCGCGAGCCGCGCTCAAGAAGGCGATGGACGTCACCCGAAAATTCGACGAATGGCATTTAGCCCTAGCCCTAAACTACAGTTCTCGCAACGAGATCGTGGACGCCGCCAAAGCGATTGCCGCCAAAGCAGCTGCCGGGAAGCTCGATCCAAAAGACTTGAACTGGGAAACGATTTCAAATCACCTTTACACCAAGGAAATGCCAGATCCAGATTTGATTGTTCGCACTTCAGGAGAAACGCGACTTAGCAACTTCCTACTCATGCAAAGTGCCTACGCGGAATTTTATTTCACTGGAACCTGCTGGCCTGACTTCACCAAAGCACACCTTGAGGAAGCGATTAGTTACTACAACAATCGTGAAAGACGTTTTGGTCGGACAGGAGAGCAGATAGAGTTTGAATCTAGCCTGTCTTTATAATCGGACTCGCCCTTTAATACCGTGACGAAGAGAATTATCAGTACGCTTGTCCTTTGGATTGTCACGATCATATGCTTCTTCTATATCGGGCCTGATGCGGCTGTTTGGCTCCTGGCAGTGCTCGCGCTTTCATCGCAATACGAGTTTTATAGCCTGTTAGAGAAAATGGGGCGAAGGCCCTTTAAGAAATTCGGAATCTTTCTGGGCGGGATCATTATTTTTGCCCCATACTACGCCAATAAGTTAGAGCTCAGCCATGCCGAGGGAGTTCAGTCTGGGATCATCGCAGTCACGATTGTCGCCTGCTGCCTGAGAATCTTTCGCGAGCGCCAAGTCGCTGAGCGAATCGAAACCCTAGGCTCCACCCTCCTCGGACTGATCTACGTACCCTTTATGCTGGGCTTTCTAGTTCGCATGATCGAGCTGCCTGGGGACCCGAAGCAAGGTTTGATGCTCGTCGTGTGGCTCATAGTGACCGCGAAATTTACGGACGTCGGAGCCCTCTTGGTCGGAAAGGCCTTCGGGCGGCACGCCATGTCACCCATCACCAGTCCGAAAAAAACTTGGGAGGGAGCCATTGGCGGCTGCCTTGTCTCTATTGGGCTCGGTTTTTCACTCACCTTTTTCGCCCAAGAATCCTTTCCTCCCTTTTTCACGCCCTTGTGGAGCACTTTTCTAGCGATACCAATCACGGTCATTTCCATCATCTCAGATCTCGTCGAAAGCATGCTCAAACGCATGGCTGATCAAAAGGACTCAGGCTCATCCATTCCGGGTATTGGGGGATCCTTCGATTTGACGGATTCTCTCATTCTCACAGCTCCTACCGGATATTTGCTTTTCGGATTCCTCACTTAGTTTTGAGATGAGACAACGCTCGAAAATCGTGCTGCTCGGGGCCACTGGCTCCATCGGCTCCAGCGCCCTGAAAGTAATTCGCAAGCACTCAGATCGCCTTGAATTGGTTGGAATCGCGGCTAACCGAAATGTCGATCAACTTGCCGCGATCGCAAAAGAGTTCGGAGTACCCGAAGTGTGCCTTTTCGATTCCGGCGCTTGGAAGCAAGCAGAGGACACGAACGCCTTTCCAGCAAGTGTCAATCTCACCTGCGGTGAAGAAGGACTCTGTCATCTAGCGTCCCTACCAATTTGCGATACGGTATTGATTGCAATTGTCGGTACTCGAGGCCTCATGCCAGCTCTCGCCGCTCTCGAGGCGGGCCACACCCTCGCTGTGGCGAGTAAAGAGATCCTTGTGCTCGCGGGAAAGTTCATCGTTGAAGCCGCTCGAAAATCGAAAGTCGAGATACTGCCGGTCGACAGTGAACACAATGCTCTATTTCAATGCCTTCAAGGGATTCGACCCAGTCACATTTCAAAATTGATACTAACAGGATCCGGAGGAAGTTTCCGCGATCTTCCGATTGAGAGGCTCAACTCAGTGACCCTCGAGAGCGCTCTTCAACACCCAAATTGGGACATGGGCCCCAAAGTAACGATCGACTCTGCGACTATGGCCAACAAAGGTCTAGAAATGATCGAAGCCAAGTGGCTCTTTGGAATGCAGCCCGAACANGTCGACGTCGTNATCCACACCCAAAGTATCNTNCANTCCATGGTCGAATGCATTGACGGTTCCNTAATCGCNCAAATGAGTCCGCCCGATATGACCTTCGCCATACAGCACACGCTTTTGTACCCGGATCGAGGAGAACCTGTTGCGAATAAACTCGATTTTTCCCAAGCCCTCGCACTCGACTTTCGACCTCCAGATATCGGTCGCTACCCTTGCCTCGAACTGGCAAGAGCCTGCATGAAGGCGGATGGGTCGGCTCCAGCAATCTTCAACGCCGCAAACGAGGTCGCAGTAGACGCATTCACACGGAAACGTATTAAATTTATTGAAATCGCTAAAATCGTGGCGAAAACGCTGGAAACCATTGATAATAGTGAACCTGTTACGATAGATGAAGTCTTGGAATGTGACAGCCAAGCGAGAGTCATCGCCTCTCATCTCGTAGATCAAAAACCGTAATGGAAAATCTTTTTAGCATTATATTCGATTGGGCCTGGGCCGCGCTTATGGTCGTACTCTTTTTTGGAGGCTCCATTTTCGTTCATGAACTGGGCCACTTCCTCGCCGCCAAATGGAGAGGACTTCATATTGAACGATTTTCGATTGGGTTTGGCCCCCGTCTGTTTGGCTGGAAAAAGGAAGGCATTGACTACCGTGTCTCCCTTCTTCCCCTCGGTGGCTACGTGGCGCTCCCTCAACTCGCTGATATGAGAGGGATAGAGGGGGAAAACTCGGTTGATCTTATCGAACTGCCTCCGATTTCCTACGCCTCCAAGGTTATAGTGTCAGTCGCCGGCGCGGTTTTCAATATTCTGTTCGCCCTCGTACTCGGCCTTATACTCTGGTTCACGGGAGTCGAAAAGGAAGAAGCGACGACGATTGGAGCCATTTCTGATAAAATCGAAAATCGAGAAGGTGAATTCGTAGAGAATCCCGCCATGGCTGCCGGCCTTAGAATCGGCGATAAGATTCTCAGCATCGATGGCGAGGAAATCAGATCTTTTGAGGACATATTCATAAGTATCGCTCTTGGTTCAGGGGTTACAGAAGACGGCAAACGCAAGGCCGTAATTACGTATCTAAGAAATGGGGAGGTTTTTACGACAACCGTAAATCCCGTCCTCAACCCTGATCACGAATTACGCATGATCGGGATCAATCCGAATCAGACGACTTACCTATCTAGTTTAACCGAGGGCTTTCCCGCCCAGGAAGCCGGACTTTTTCCGGGAGACACCATTAAGAAAATTGATGGCGTAACGATCTACGGTCCCCAGCACTTAACTACATTTATCCGTGAGTCCCAAGGCGTGCCGCTTCGATTCACCATCGAAAGGGAAGGATTTGAAGGAATCGAGACGATAGAGATCGTCGTCACTCCGGTCTTGTCGAAATTCAACATTTCCGAGGAACAGTTTTATGCGATTGGAGCAGGCCTGGGAGCCATAATCGAACGCTACACAGCTCACATCAACCCTATCGCACTGTCTATCGACGTGGTAAAACGTACCTACCAGACCTTGAGATCACTCATAAGCCAAGGTTCTGATGCCAAGCTAAAGGACATGTCCGGACCTGTTGGAATCACCAACATTATCGTAAAAACTGCAGCAATCGGAATCGTTAGAGTAATGGAGATCGCACTCATGATCAACATCAGCCTCGCCATATTCAACCTACTCCCAATCCCCGTTCTCGATGGTGGGCACATCGCGTTTGCCACAATCGCCAAGATAACCGGAAAACCCATACCGCCCAATTTTGCTGCCACGATCCAAGGCAGCTTCATGATATTGCTTTTCTCGTTCATGCTGTATGTCACATTCCATGACGTCGGCAGACTCTTTACGAGAGAGCCGGAAACCAACAGCCAACCTGTCAGACTGATAAAGGTTGAAGACGCTCCGGCATAGATGGCCGAATCGACGCATTGTATTCCATGAGTTCCTATTGTTCGTCTCGATTCGCTACGATCCGACGACCTAGTCGCGAAGTATCTGTCGGAGAGATCGGAGTTGGGGGAAGCAATCCCGTCCGAATTCAGTCGATGACGACGACAAACACTAAGGACGTCGAGGCTACTGTTAAGCAGGCTATTGATCTCGCCGAAGCGGGATGCGAGATCATCCGTATAACAGCCCCCAACAAGAGTGCGGCTCGAGCCCTAAAAGACATCCACACCCAATTTCGGGCCGCCGGATTCAGCAATCCCCTCGTGGCCGATATTCATTTCCTTCCTTCGGCAGCAATGGAGGCCGTTGAGCACGTTGAGAAAGTACGAGTGAACCCCGGTAATTATGCGGACAACAAGAAGTTCGCAGTTAGAGAATATTCAGACAGTCAATACAACGAGGAACTCGATCGTCTCCACGAGGGGTTTTCCCCGCTTGTACTCAGGGCAAAGCAACTGGGTAGATCATTGCGCATAGGAACCAACCATGGCTCTCTTTCCGACCGCATCATGAATCGATACGGGGACACCCCTCTTGGAATGGTCGAATCCGCTCTGGAGTTTCTACGAATCGGCGAAACTCACGGGTTCTACGATATGATCCTTTCCATGAAATCGAGTAACCCAAAGGTGATGATCGAAGCCTACCGTCTGCTCGTCGACCGTATGAATGCTGAAAAAATGGATTACCCATTACATCTCGGGGTCACTGAAGCAGGTGACGGTGAGGATGGACGCATCAAAAGCGCGATCGGTATTGGTAGCTTACTTACAGATGGACTGGGCGACACTATTCGCGTTTCACTAACTGAAGACCCTGTCTTCGAGATTCCAGTAGCGGAAGCCATAGCCAGAAAAGCAATGGACAATTGGGTCACCGGTAATATCGATTCCCACGAACCCGATTCTATCGACCCCTATCATTACAAAAGGCGCCACACGAACGCATTCAGATTGGGAAAGGACTTAAAAGTGGGTCCTGAAGTGCCACCCACCGTGTTCACCTACAGCGCAATTCCCCTCTCCGAGATTGATCAACTGGAATCCTTCATCAATAAGGAAGCCCACTTGCTGGCGGACACGCCAATCGAAGGTCTGTGTTTCAAAATTAGCAGCGTGGACGAAATCGTTAATCTTGAAACCGTCCTCAAATCGATCGGAGACCAGATCCCGCTCTTGGTTGTTGAAGTCTCTTGCGAGATCGAGCTTGAGTCACTCTCCAGATCTCTTCCCCAATCCAGGATACCACTCGCTTTGGTTCGGGATTTCGAAGACAGTGCCTTCGACGAATACAAGCGGTTCGTGCGAGTCTGTTACGATTTTGGAGCGATTCCAATCGCCGGGCTGAGTCCAAACTCGGTCGACGGAATCTTTTCAGAGTCGGCCGACAATCTAATTGTTACGTTAAGATCGAACCTAGTCGCTGAGAGGCCAAGCCATCAGGTAGGATTGTATCGGCAGCTTGCGGAACGATTGAAGCATTGGTGTAATGCCTCACCTGTTTGGATCCGAAATCAGGCTCAATCGAAATTTAATTCTCCTTCCTTTCTAGACCGACTCCTAGACGCGAGCAACCTCACCGGAAGCCTCCTGTGTGACGGAATCGGCGATATCATAAGTATAGAGTCTGAAAAAGATTTCGTTCGATCTACAAAACTCGCCTACAACGTACTACAAGGCACGGGCGCCCGAATCTCGAAAACGGAATTTGTCGCCTGTCCTAGCTGTGGCCGAACCCTCTTTGATCTACAGTCTACCACTCAACGTATTCGGGAAAAAACCGGGCATCTGAAAGGAGTCAAAATTGCGGTTATGGGCTGTATCGTAAATGGCCCTGGGGAAATGGCAGACGCGGACTTTGGCTATGTGGGTGGAGCACCGGCAAAGATTAATCTCTACGTAGGGAAGCAATGCGTCCAGACCAACATACCTCAATCCGAAGCGGACGACCATCTAATCGAGCTGATCAAAAAGCATAATAAATGGGTCGATCCGAAACCGGTCGCAAGTTGACTCGCACGGGCTCAATCCGGGTTTACAAAGATTCATTCGATGCGGAATCGCATTCGAGAACTGTTCGGACAACGATTGACTGCTCCACCGGAAAGAATTGAAGTTGAGTTGCGTCCGCCTCTCGCAATCGTTCAGTTTTCCCTAATTTTCCATGGAACTGTCCTCACAAGCATTTATTGGCATCGATGGCGGGGGCTCACATACGCGTGCACTCGCGATTGATGCCCAAGGACGCCCCTTGGAGTCATACACGGTTTCCGGCTGCAACCCTCACAATATAGGTTTCTTACGCGCGGGAGATCGAATTAATGAAGCAGTTTCTCATACGCTGGAATCACTTAATGCTAACGTGACTGAAACTCGATCGGTATTCTGCGGGGTCGCCGGAATTCGAAACAGCGAAGAACAAGCCGAGCTGGCAAAGTCACTCTCTCGATTTCAATGGGCATGCAACGGAGTCTTGAAGATCGATCACGATCTTTCCATAGCCTACGAGGCAGCTTTAGGCGATCTGCCGGGAATCTGCCTTATCGCGGGAACTGGGGCGGCCGGCATCGCCAAAGGCCATAGAGGGGAATTCCATTCAGCTAGCAATCGACTTCCCAACGGTTACGAACCAGGAAGTGGATACGGAATCGGGATGGATGCCATCAATGCAGGGATTGTCGAGGCCACTTCGGATTCACGCGATGAGATCTCAAATATTGCCCGATCCGTTATCAGTCTTTCCCACGAAGGGAATTTACAAGCTCGCAGAATCATAGATATAAATACCGATTCCCTCATTCAGCTAGTCGCCAAAGTTCATGCCCAGTCAGGGCTGGATAAAGATTTTCCAATTGTAATTACCGGTGGCCTCGGAGGCTCCGAAACGCTCTACCGCATGTTGATCGTGGAGAAAATAACCGCTCTATTTCCGCAAGCAAAAATCCACGCCCCTCGCATGACACCAGTGGAGGCCGCAGCGGTTTTTGCCCTGCGAAATTCGAAAGCTGAATTCTAGCATCGATTGACCTGCAAAAGAGCGGCTGTTACTAATCGCGGCTGCCCCCTAACATGCTTAGCAGGTAGATCAAGTAGCTGAGAGAGCTTACAAACGCAGCGACATAGGTCAACGCCGCCGCATTGAGCGTCTTTTCCACTCCGACCATTTCATCATTTCCGAGGATACCCAAGGCAACCAGCTCCTTCTTGGCTCTCGCACTTGCGTCATACTCGACCGGCAAAGTAATCAGCTGAAACAAAGTAAGCACCACGTAGCATAGAATGCCGAGTTTAAGAAGGGTAAGGCTGAACGCCCCACCGATGATGAAAAACGAGCCAATCATAACGAAAGGCAGCACGCTCGAGGCAATGTTCGTAATAGGCACTAAAGCCATTCGAGCTTTCAATGCCCCATAGCCAATCTTGTGCTGAACCGCGTGGCCCGCTTCATGGGCAGCCACTCCTAAAGCCGCCAAACTCGAACCGCGATAGTTCTCCTCGCTCAGAGCCAGCTTTTTGCCAATTGGGTCGTAATGGTCCGTTAAGTGCCCCCGAACTTGAATGATCTTCACATCCGATATTCCGGCGCTTCTCATTACCGCTGCTGCGGCTTCGGCTCCTGTGATTCGGCCACGAGAAGGTACCCTAGCGTACTTGTTGTAAGTTGAGGACACCTTGGATTGTGCCCACATAGCCAAAATGAATGTGGGGACGATGAAAATGAAGTAGCCCATAATAGAGCCGCCTCCTCCTCCTAGATAAATTGCTAAGGTATCTATACTCATAAAATTTCCAATCTCCATCCCTCCACAGAAACCAAAGAGCATTCCAAGTTCCAGCAAAGAGTCACGTCCGAGACGATTTTTACTAACTCATTGAAAATGTTGCCCTTAGACCTAATGAATTCGTGATCTAGCCATTCAGAGAAGCGTCTGAGAAGGTGACAGCCCGTGACAAACAAACAGAATCCGTCAATCCTGCAGCCGAAGTCTCCAATTGCAAATCAGCAGAAATTTCAAAATTGATAGCCTAGTGAGAAGTGAAAACCCGATTTTCTGACAGATTGCCAAAACGTTGAAGACCTGTTTTCGAAGTGGATCGCAAAAGAGCGTGGATGCGAAAGCCCGTCCTAGGCGAGTCCGCAACGTTTCAGCAACGCCTCCGGCTCAGGTTCCCGACCCATAAAGCCTTTGAAAAGCTCCATCGGATCGCGTGAATTTCCCTTTGACAAAATGTTCTCCCGAAAGGAGCCGCCGGTTTCACGGCTGAATACACCTTCTTTTTCGAACCGAGTAAACGCGTCCGCATCGAGCACTTCGGCCCATTTGTAAGAATAGTAGCCTGCAGCATAACCAACGGGGCTTGAGAACAAGTGGCTAAATCGGCGCACGAGCGTCGGTGGTTGCGTTTTCAGAGGAATGGAATAGGAATCAATCTCCTCCCTGATTTTTCCATCAAGATCGCCGTCGTAATAATGTTCTGGATGCAAGTGCATTTCCAAATCCATTTTACCGAGTGACAATTGGCGCATCATCATTATGCCTGAATTAAAATTACGGGCGGCGACCATTTTAACGAACAACTCATCTGGAATGGCTACGCCCGTCTCATGGTGCCGTGCGAAAAGATCGAGGCTTTCACGGTTCCAGCACCAGTTTTCCATGATTTGGGATGGAAGCTCTACAAAGTCCCAAGCTACGTTCACTCCTGAAAGCGATTTGATTTCTATGTTTCCCAGCAGGTGGTGAAGCAGATGCCCGAATTCGTGAAACACGGTTTCGACTTCATCGTGAGTGAGCAACGCGGGCCGGTCCCCAATCGGTGCAGTCATGTTACCGCAAATCAATCCAACGTGCGGCTCTCTAGATTTTTCCCTGTTACTTGGCACTCCTGTATCAAGAAAATTCATCCAGGCTCCACCTCGCTTTTCTTCACGAGGATGCCAATCAGCGTAGAAGTAGCCGAGCAACTCACCCGAATCGTCACGCAGATCGTAAACTTTCACCTCTTTGTGCCATCCGTTTGCTCCCTTGTGGTCTCTAATCTTGACCGCGAAAAGCCTCTCTGCAATTTCGAACATTCCGCTGAGCACTTTGTCGATCGGGAAGTAAGGCCGCAACGATTCTTCGTCAAAGTCGTATTTTTGCTGACGGAGTTTCTCTGCCCAGTAGGTCGTATTCCAAGGCTCCAGACGATCTTTGGGCTCACCCGTTTTCTGAGCTACGAAGCTCTCCAGTTCATCGATCTCTTGATCAAAGGCTGCTGTGGCCTTTTTGTGAAGATCCTCTATAAATTGAAGGGCTCGAGATCCCGTCTTGGCCATCCGACGCTGTAGCGTGCTGTCCGCAAAATTGTCTTTGCTGATTAGAAAGGCTTTCTCTGCCCTCAATTTCAGGATATCTCTAATCAAATAGGTATTATCGTAGGGCTCTTTAAGCCCGATTTGCGAGGAGGCCTCTTGGATCTCCTTACGCAAACTCTCGTCGTCTGCGAACTTTAGAACCGGAAGTAATGAAGGAGCATGCAGCGTAAACCGCCAAACCGGGCTCTCTTCCGATCCAAGTTTCTTGGACTGGGCGCTTTGCAAGGCTGCCTGTCTAGCGGATTCCGGCAGTCCAGCCAATCTTGCTTCATCTTCTACAAGGAGCTCAAACGCGTTGGTTGCGTCGAGTACGTTTTCGGAGAACTTCTGCGTCTTCTGCGCCAACTCCTTATTGATCTCCTCTAATCGGCCTTTGCTCACCTTATCCAAGTCCGCTCCCGCCTGCACGAAATCAGCGGTCGTCTCGTCTAAAAATCGCTTCTGGATCCCCGCTAATTCCTTCGCTTCCGGCTTTTCCAAAAACCCTTTGAGCACATTCCACAAGCGAGGGTTTAAGGGAATTCCGCTATTGAATTCGGTCACACTGGGAAGCATCTTGTTATAAGCTTCGCGGAGCTCTTTGGAATCCTTAACAGACGTCATATGATCTACACGCCCCCAGGCTCTCGACAACACCTGTCCCGCGTTTTCCAAGGCGATGAAGGTGTTTTTAAAGGTCGCTTCGTCAGATTCAACGAGACAGATGGCCTCAATCTCCGCTTTTGCCAATTCCAGGGCGGACTCGATCTCTGACTCTATCCGGTCGGGTGTTAATTCATCCCAATAGATGAGCTTGGCAGCATTTAGAAGTCCTTTTTCGTTTTCCATAGTCTATCCCAATGAATCCCTATCGACCCCGGATCAACAAGGTTGTTTTTAAAAATTGCGGGATTTTTCTATCTCGCGCCTGCTTCTTGAGTAAAACACGCGACCGCGTTCTCAGATCTCTTGATTTGATCTTTCGATATATTTACGGCTCCGAAGCCAAAGCGAGCCTCCTTTTTCAGCCCACTCATCCACCAATACTGCCCAGCGCTCGTGGTCCCGCCACTCGCCTCCAATGTTCAAGTATTTGGGCGAAAACCCTTCTTTTCTCAAACCAAGACGGCGGGCTAATGCGATTGAACTCGTATTCGTAGGCTGGATATTGATCTCTAGCCGATGCAGCCCCAAAGACCGGAATGCCTGGTCAAAAACCAAAGCCAGTCCTTCGGTTAAGTAGCCCCTCCCAGTGTAGCCCTGATACCCCCAGTAGCCGACGAACGCACCGTTCATTGAGCCACGAATAATTTCACTCAAATTCACAGCTCCCACAATTTCGTCGTCACGCTTCCGGCAAACCAAATACCCTTCGTAGCGATCCTCTCCGAGCCTGTCCAAGTACGCCTCATACCCAGCTTGAGTTGTCATCGGATAGACCCAAGGACGGTGCAGTGAAAGACTCTCTCGATTCTTTTCGATAAATGCTTCCGCATCGGCAGCCCTGGGTTCACGAACATAAACTCTCATATTTCTGGCCCATTCCATTCAAGGAGCCAATTTACTCCCACATTCGACTATTGCCTAATGCCAATATACAAAGCAAAGTAATATTGAGCCTCAAACCTTAGCCCGCCTTTATCCGAAACCGTGCAACCACCAAGATCCGCTGAAGCGCTACGATACCACAAATTCGGAGATCCATTCGAAACACTTTCACACGAGACAATTGCCCTCGATCCTCCAAAACCAGGATTTGTGACGCTAAAAATATTGGCCGCACCTATCAATCCCGCCGACTTCGGAAGAATTAATGGCACTTATGGCAAACTTTCAGATTTGCCAGGAACAGGAGGAATCGAGGGCGTGGGGAAAGTGGTCGAAACCGGAAGCAATAACGGTGCCTTTTCAACCGGCGCACGAGTCCTGTTTTCAGGAAAACCCAGCTCCTGGCAAACCTATGCCCTCGCTAGCGAAGACCAAGTCTACCCGGCCCCTGAGACACTCGACGATCTCCAAGTCTCAATGTTCTGGGTCAATCCCGCGACCGCCTGGAGAATGATTCACGACTTCGCAACACTCGAGCCCGGTGACTGGATAGTCCAGAATGCGGCAACCTCTGCTGTGGGCAAACTCGTAATCCAATTTGCTTCCCAATTGGGGATCAAAACCGCGAATCTTGTGCGCGATCCTGATACAGCAGAGGGGCTTCGAAATCTAGGAGCGACTCTCGTTCTAAAGGACGACAAGGAGGCGGCAAAGCGAATCCAGAGCCAGACCGAGTCTTCAAAAGTTAAGCTGGGCCTAAATGCAGTGGGCGGAAACAGCTCCCTCACGATCTGCAAATGCCTTTCAAACAAAGCCACCCACGTTACGTATGGAGGAATGGACCGACAACCGGCGACTTTCCCCACCCGCTACCTGATATTCAATGATCTGTCCCTAAGAGGGTTCTGGGTAAGCGAATGGTATCGAAATGCGAGTCGAGCCACAATCGAGGGAATGCATTCGGAGATCGCTCAGAAGATGGATTCAGGGAACATACGCACGGATATCGAGGCCACTTATTCCCTCGAGGATTGGAAAGCAGCTCTCGAACATTCGCTTCGACCCGGCAAAACCGGCAAAGTGGTTTTCCATATGGGAAAATCGAAATCTACCTATTCAATCGAACCATAGACCAAGGCCACATTCCCCTCGACACCAACAGGCATAGAGCTATCTACGATTAGGACATGGCGAACAAGCCGTACAAATTTTCCCGACAGGCTCAAAACCTAATCGCCAACTTGCGGGGCGTCCCAGAAAACTATAGTCCGATCGTTCGTGAAACCGTCGACATGGGCTCGGTTTTCGACAAGATCCTAACTCGCTACAAGATTGGAATCGACTCTCTGGAAGACCAAATCCGAGAGAAGTGGACCAAGATCGTTGGGCTGGAAAACGCGGGGCACTGCAACCCCGTTCGAATTGAGCGGGAAAAGACCCTTGTAATTGCAGTATCCAATCCCATTATACGCCAAGAACTTCAATTCAATCAAGCGATCATTCTCAAAAACCTGAAATCGCTGAAATACGGAAATCAGATCCGCTACCTCGTCTTTCGTTCAGGCTAGAATTCCAAAGGAGTATACCGTGCTAAACTCGGATCGGTATTCTGGCGATAACCCCGCGAACCATCGCTAAACGCGATTTCACTCGCAAGCAATTCCGAGATAGGTTTTTGGATAAAGGAAACTCCTTCATGGCAACTCCACAGTCACTCTTAAAGCGCATTCGCTCACATGCCGAAAAAGGTCTTTCCTTCAACGGGAATACCAGCGATGAGGCGAAACTCAAAGCCTGCCGCGAATTTTACAAGAAGGAAACGGAGTCCGTAAAGAATCTCCATCGAGAGGGAGGCCCGGGGCGGGAAGTCGTTCGGTCGCTCACCGCCATAGTCGATTCAATGATTCAAGCCCTCTCTAAAACGGCCTTCGAGGAGTTTAAAGCTCGTTCAAACGAAGAGAGCCAACTGCCAATTTCCGTCGTAGCAATCGGCGGCTACGGACGCTCAGAGCTATGTCCCTTGAGTGATGTGGACCTCATGTTCCTCTATCCCAGTAAAACCAACGCCAGCACGCTAAAGTCCGCCCAAGAGTTTATCGTTCAAAGAATTCTCTACGTCCTCTGGGACCTGGGTCTTAAGGTGGGCCATTCATCCCGTACCGTCGACGACGCGTTTGCCGAGGCTCGCAAAGACATCCAAACAAAGACGGCGCTCTTGGAATCCAGGCTCATTTATGGTTCTCGAACACTCTTCGCGGGGTTTGAGAGCTCCTACAACCTGTTTTACCGCAAAGAGGATCCCAAAGCCTACATTAGACAACGCCTGGTCGATCAACGCGAACGTCGTAGCCGAAATGGGGATTCCGTTTTCGTTCAAGAACCCGACATCAAAAGCGGCGTCGGGGGGCTGCGCGACTACCACAATACTCTGTGGATGGCGAAGGTCCGTCTGAATGTCACCAATGTTGAAGGGCTTGGGGAGCAAAATTACCTGAGAAAGAGCGAATTGTTAGAATTCAAGACGGCCTACGATTTTCTCCTTCGAGTACGCAACGAACTCCACTTCCGAAGCAAGCGCCCTACGGATCTCCTGTCGCTCGAGACACAACCCAAAGTGGCCTATCGGCTCGGCTATCGGGAACGGAATCTCCTAGCCCGCGTCGAGCTATTCATGAGGGACTACTACCGTCACGGAGCCAACATTCATCGACTGTCGAAAACGGTTGAGAATCGCTTGTCGTTGAATTCGGAAGCAGATACTGGAATCAACCCCCTGAGGTCAATGAAGAGCTTTCTCAATGCCCGGAGGAAAGAGCGCGTAAAGCGGGAGGACGGCTTCATTCTCCGCGGTCGCGAAATTAGTTTTGAGAACAAGGAGGTTTTTCAGGAGGATCCCGTACGGCTTTTAAGGGTTTTCCGAATTGCTCAAAAGCACGAACTAGAACTAGATTTCGAATTGAGCTCCGTGATCCGAGACTCCCTGAACCTAATCGACGACAATGTCAGATGCTCAGACAGAGCGAACTCCAGCTTTCTCGCTATTTTGCAAGAGAGCGGAAAGGTCTACAAAATTCTCTCGCTCATGCATGAACACCGAGTTCTGGGAAAGTTTGTGCCGGAATGGGACCGGCTTACCTGCCTCGTCCAGCACGAGTACTACCATCGCTATACCGCCGACGAACACACACTTCACACTATCCGGGAATTCGACTATGCATACACTCACTCCGATCCGATTTACGAGCGGTATCGCAAAGAGATTAGTGAGCTTCGATTTCCAAATCTTCTCTACCTGATTCTATTTCTCCACGACATCGGGAAAGGCAAATCGATAAAGGGACATGCGGAGATTGGACTGGAAATCGCGGAACCGATACTCGAGCGAATGGGAATCGCCGAGGAACAGCGCGTCATCATTCGATTCGTCATCAAGAACCACTTACAAATGGCGAGTTTCTGGCAACGCCATGATATCGATGATCCCGATACAGCCCGCGTTTTTGCCGACCAAATGAAAACGAGCGAAAATCTACGTCTCCTTTTTATACATACGTTTTGCGATGCACGTGGAACGGCAAAAGGACTTTGGAATCAATACAAAGACAGTCTGCACGCGACTCTCTTCAATGGGGCGATGGCCTCACTGAAAGCGGATGGCAAAATCGAGGAAAGCTACAAGCTGCACAAGGAATCAGTCCGGCAAGCGATTCTCAAAGTCGGAATTGAGGGAATTCCCGATGAAGAGATATCGGCCCATTTCGACAAACTGCCTGATCGGTATTTTCTCATTACTGAACCCAAAGAGATCATGCTGCACATTGAGATGATAAATCGGCTATTTCGAGAACTCAAGCGAGCGGAATCCGTTGAATCACTCGCTCCCGTAATCAACCTCAAGGAGGATTCCAAAGAACATCTACTCGTCATTAATGTCGTAACTTGGGACCGACCGGGCCTCTTCCACAAGCTCGCGGGAGCGCTAAACGTGGCTGGCTACAGCATTTTACGGGTAAAGGCCGCCTCTCGCAACGACAACATAGCTATCGACACTTTTCTGGTGGTTGAGAATCACACGAAGATGCGTACCGAGGGCGATGCGACAATGATATTCGAGGAGTGCGTCAAAGATGCCCTTATCAGAGGGACGGATCTACACCCCGTACTCCACAGCATCATCAATAGAGTGACGACGAATATTCTGCACAAGATCGAAAATCCTCTTGCCGAAGCCTTTCCCACCCATGTTTCAGCCTACAACGATCAGGATCTCGAAAGAATCATTCTAGAGGTCCATACGTCCGACAGTCTTGGACTACTGTATGCTATATCTAAATGCGTTTTCGAGCAGGGGTTCACAATTGTGTTTGCCCGAATCAATACAGAGCGTGAAATGGCATTAGACACTTTTTACTTGGAACCAATTGGGTCTGAAAGAACCCCCGATGAGGATGAGCTAAACGCCCTGAAAGATAAAGTCCTCGGTGTTATTGCAACTGAAAGACAGCCCGCAGAAAATGAAGCAACCACAAGCACCCAATAGGTCTCCCGTTGGAATCTTAATCTATATTTATACTCTGATCTGCAGTGCATCGATAGAGGCCCGCTCACCCAATATCGTCGTCATTCTGGCCGATGACCAAGGTTGGGGCGACCTTAGTATAAATGGAAACAAGAATTTGGATACTCCTAATATCGACCGGTTGGCAGATGAGGGGATCACACTGGAAAATTTCTACGTCTGCCAAGTCTGCGCACCAACTAGGGCTGAGTTCCTTACCGGTCGTTACTACCCCAGGACAGGAGTAAGCGGTGTCTCTACTGGACAGGAGCGCCTAAACTACGACGAAACCACCATTGCCGATGTGTTTAAGAAAGCCGGTTACGCCACAGGAGCCTTTGGCAAATGGCACAACGGCACCCAGCCCCCCTATCACCCAATCAATCGCGGATTCGACGAGTATTACGGATTCACTTCGGGACACTGGGGCTACTATTTCAGTCCGCCCCTAGACCATAATGGCCTAAGAGTCCGAGGGAAAGGCTACGTTGTCGACGACTTTACCAGTAAGGCCATCGAGTTTATCGAAACGAACGAGAAATCCCCATTCTTCTGCTACGTCCCTTACAATACGCCCCACTCTCCCATGGTGATATCGGAGCGGTTCTACGGAAAGTTTCGGGATACAGATCCGGAAATGCGCAACCGTGATCCTAAAGAGGAGGATCTTATGATGACCCGTGCCGCCCTAGCCATGTGCGAGAACATCGATTGGAATGTGGGCAGGATCTTGGCAAAACTGGAAGAACTGGAAATCGACAACAACACCATCGTCATCTTCTTCTCTGACAACGGTCCCAACTCGTTGCGATGGAATGGTGACATGAAAGGCCGAAAAGGAGCCATCGACGAAGGAGGTGTGCGTTCGCCTTTTTTTATTCGCTGGCCCAATGAAATCCCTGCGGGAGAGACGATTGAAGAAATCTCTGGGGCTATCGACCTGCTCCCTACTTTGGCTGAACTTGCAAGCATCCCCGTTACCTCAAAGTACCCGATCGACGGACGAAGCCTTCGCCCACTTCTTGAGGGTGAGGCAAGGCAATGGGAGCCGCGACCCATTTTCTCGATTAAGAACAATCAGGTGAGCGTTCGATCGCAGCGCTTTCGGTTAGACAACAATGGGCAGTTGTTCGACATCGAGGCGGATAGAGGGCAACGGCGAAACGTTGCGGACAAGTATCCGGACATCGTCAAGGAACTTTCCTCCCAGTCCCGACAGCACTTGAAGGATATGCAATCGGAGTTCGATAAGTACCGAGACCGACCATTTACAGTCGGCTATGCGAAATCAACGACTCTACCCGCTCGTGACGGTACTCCGCACGGCGAAATTAAACGCAGCTCGAAAGCCCCGAACAATTCTTTTTTTACCCATTGGAGGCGTACTGACGATTCAATCACATGGACTGTCGAGATAGGGGAATCCAAGAAGTATGAAGCCATACTCCACTACACTTGCGTATCTGGAAACGAAGGTTCGACCATTCAGCTCTCCTCGACCAACGGAGGAGCGACTCAAGCGAATATCCTCAAAGCCTTCGATCCTCCTCTTTACGACAAGTCTATCGAGCGTATGGCCCAATCCCACTACTTTGTTAAAGACTTTAAAGCGATCAGCCTCGGAACAATTTCTTTGAGCGAAGGACGAGCCACCCTGACGTTGAAAGCAACCCAGATCCCAGGCGACACCGCCATCGACGTCCACTCGATTGACCTCATCCAATTGGACTGAGATTAAAAAATTGGAGTTCCCAAAGATGAATCGCCTCAGACTACCCCAAAACTAGCTAAAAAACTGATAATTAGCCAATTGTTGTCACACTTCAATAGATACTACTTGCCAAATTGGAATCGATTTAGAGAACGGCTATGCTAACGAAATCCATTGGAGAATCTGAAAATATCAACTAAGGCTTTAATTATAAGGGATAACAGTATTCTTGTTGTCAAAAAATCGCCTGATCGTCGCCAGAAACATTATACACTCCCTGGTGGCAAGCAGAAAGCCGATGAAACGCTACATAGATCGCTTGCGAGGGAAGTTTTCGAGGAAACGGGTGCTACCATAGATATCGAGGAACTGATTTGGACAAACGAGCGGAGGATCCATCCAAAAGGTAAACAGGAACGGATCACTCACAAAATTGAGTACATTTTTCGGTGTTTCATTAAAGATGGATACAAGGCGAAAATGGGTCCTATTCCAGATTCTAATCAAACCGGCGTACGCTGGCTGCGCATCGAAAAACTGGAACAATACCGAATCGCGCCCAAGAGACTGCGAGCTACTCTGAACGATTTACTTTTGAAGTTGGACTAATTACTTTCGGTTGGAGTAACGCCAACAATGGTTGGTACGAAAGTTCTCTCGTATACAATTTTGGAGAGATTAGGTATAAATTAGAGAATCCCCATTGATCAAGGGAACAATTCCTTATCGCCTAACGACGCCTTAATTCTATCCTACCTTCGAGAATGAACTCCAAACGGAAAGGACAGCTATCCCGGATACTCGTTCGTGGAGCCCTCTTTGGCTTCACCTGTTTAGGCGGTGTCGTCCTCGGAGTCTATCTGGCACGAATTCAAATTGCTCACTTTCTGGCAGAGAATGCCCTGACCGAAACGGGTATTGACGAAGCACGCTTTGAGTGGGGTCGACTCGATTCTGACATCTGCACGCTCAAGGATATATTCATAAAGTCCGACTACTATAATCTGAACGTTAAGCGGCTCGAGCTCAGCTACAATCTCAAAGATGTCTGGAAAAAAAGGGAGTTGAAATCGATTCACCTTAAAGGGGTTGAACTTTACTACGATCTTACCGGTCCCTCTACGGTGGATCTTTTGGAAATCGATACCCTTATCAAAAATGGCACCCCCTTTCCCCTGCAATCCGTTACGATTGAAGACGCGATGGTCACACTGCGAACGGATCTAGGGGAGACCAAATTCGATCTGCATCTCGCCCTGAGTCAGGCTGGAGGTTCGGAAATTCGAGGCGAGGCCAAAGCAGTAACTGAGACCGAATCCATCTCCCTCGATCTTTCTATCTCCGACCGTATTCGCGGTTCGATTCAAGCGACCGTTTTAGATCTCGAATCCACACTGGCTGCAAACGGAATCGAATGGAGAAGTGCTCTGCCTTTTTCACAAGAAGAAGCTATTCAGCTAACCAGTGCATCCATCGACACCTATATCGTTTTCCACGGCATCACACTTGAGTCGGCATCCGTCTCAGCAAACTTGGGCCCTTTATTAATCCGAGACTATGATCTGGAGGCGGATATCAAAAGCGTACGGGTATCTTTTGACCTGCTCGGAAATGAAGTTCGCAATATTGAGTCGGACATTTTCCTTGGTAGCCTTAGCTATGATCAGTTATTTGTATCTGAGACTCAAGTACAGATTTTTTCATCAGACCTTAGTGACCTTCTCATCAAGGTACCCGATACGCAATGGGAATCTACGAACGGCGAAAATGGAGTATTCTCAATCGTTGCTACTCCCGTTTTAAACGATGAATACTCAATCGAAAGCTATTCTGGTGAATTGTCTTTCAGTGAACTGCATAGCGACTGCTTCAATCTTGCTCCCTTCGATATTGCCTTCAAAGGAGATCTAGAATCGGCCACCGCGTCCCTCGGAAATCTTGCGACTCAGGCGATGCCATGGTTGGTAATTGAAAACTTGAAAACCACGATCGAAGGACTTACCACTGAATCTCCCCAAATCGAAGCCTCCGCCGCAATCGTTTTGAAGGAACTCCCATCTTTTCATAAAAAACCGCCTCTAACGGGCAGATGGAATCTGCAAGCCAGTCTATCGCACGGGCTCGATAAGCAAAAAGCCAGCGTCACCTTTACTCCTGAAGAGGTAACCAGAATCGCGAGCCTACCTTTCGCAACTCTATACGGGACCGCACAACTCCGAGCCGAACTAGACTATTGGCCCACAGACAACCAAGCGACTCTGGCCCTGAATTTGACCGCCGCCGAACTAGCAACGGATTTTAATGACTGGTCGATTCAAGGAGGCAAGGCTTCCCTTTCTCTCTCAACCGAACCAGTCGATTTGCTCCTAGTGGGGAAACACATCAACAACACCCCCGCACTGATTGAGTACGCGGCTCCCTTGACAAAATACGAATTCAACCTTGAAGGAACCGAACTTAACGGTCCATCGGACCTGGTAGTGCAATGGTTTTCAGCCGGAATCCGTTCATTGGACCGCCTCCCATCATCACCGATACACTCCCGAATCGAGCTCGGAGCCGGCATTGTTCAACTGGGAAACGAAACAGTAAATCAGTTCTCACTAGATTCTGGAATCCAGGGATCCTATAATTTCTTGGAAACTAATACAAGTGCTACGCTCCTTTTCGAAAACGAACCGGTTTCAATCAGTCTGGAACAGTCTGTGGAATCGGTTACTAAAGAATTTGTATCCAAAGGGAAATACGAGATTAAGGGGATCCATCTCGTCCATTCTGATATTCTCGCTCGTCACCTGCCCGCACTGAAGGGTTCATCCGTTTCTGCAAAGATCGCGCTCAAAGGCGAGACTCAGGCCAAAGGAAAGTCTTGGGATACCTCTATGCATATTCAACTGCGGGAAGGAGGGCTCCGATTGCCTTCGAAAGAACTAAGGATCGATTCCATTCGGACCGATGTCAATTTTCCCTCATTCCTCAGCTCAACTACTTCTCCTTCCCAAACAATCGCGGCGGATCGGATTACGATCGGGGATATTGAAGCCACTCAAATTGAATCGACTTTCATGATCGCTGACGGGTCCCAACTCTCAGTTGAAAAAGCCGGGTTATCGATCTTTGAGGGCCGAGTCACTCTTGATCCCTTCACAATCTCTACCACAGATCCAAAGGCGAACTTTCTAATACGCTTCGATCGTCTCTCGATAACTCCCGCGATTGCGATGCTTGATTTTTTTGATGGATACGTGAGCGGTCGACTAAACGGAGCGCTGCCAATCCGCATCGAAGATGGATACCCTATTCTCGGCGAGGGATATCTCAAGCTGGATCCTAGTGAGCCGGCTCAGTTATCCTACAACGCCATCGGTTTCTTCACCGATCAAGGCTCTGATCCGCTCGCGAAGAAAACGCTGGGAGACAAGTTGCTCGAACGCCTGAAACTTGAGCCGAACGCTTTGCTAGAAGATGCCTTGGAAAGCCTTACCATCCAAAAACTGCGACTCGATCTGTTCAACAAGAACCTGCCAAATACTCCGATGCGAATACAACTCGAGGGAACCGCTGATACCGGGAATGCACAAATTCCGCTAAACATCACTACCAATGTAAACGGAACCGAAGCGGAATTGCTCAATTTCCTCACCCGGCTGGACTCGCTCGGTCTCATCGCCGACCAAGAGCCTAACCAATAGGCCATGCTGGAATCTAACAATCTTTAAACAATAATCCCCTCGCAATTCGAGCTCTAAAGTAGCATTCTAGTCAAATATTCTGAATACGGTTCTAACGGGAGCCGTCCAACTCGAAAATCATGAAAATCGATACTCCCTCCGTCGCAAAGTTCGCCCTCGCGTCTGCTATTCTCCTTGGCCTTTCCGGCTGTATCAGCATAAAGACGCATAGCTCATTTGAGCCGATTTTCATGACCCTTGATGTCAACCTAAAGGTGCAGCTTCAAAAAGAGCTTTCGGACGTGTTCGGCGATATCGACAGTGCATCAACTTCCGTCTCAGATTCCTAATTTTCCAACGTTATTAATAAGATGAAAAAAACCAGCTGGACCCTTATCTTTGCAATTGCCTCAGTCGCTATCGGGCTCGTGCCTCAAAACGCAATGGCCCAAAATGACGAAGCGTCGATCAAGCAACGGATGCTTGCAAGAATCGCAAGCGTCGATACCTTGAAACTCAGCGGTTCGGTCGGGGAGAACAACAAGGGGTTTCTGGAACAAAGAGCGATGCTCAACCCTGCTCAAACAAAAACCATGAATGATGAAAACGGCGACCGCAAGGCGTTGTACACCATTCTCGCAAACCGGCTCGGGCTTTCCGTGGCGGTCGTGGGACAAGGCAGAGCTGAATCGATTCGCGAAAAATCCGCTCCAGGCGTCTGGGCACAGCAACCTAGCGGACAGTGGTCTAAGACGTAAGGCCCAAATTCTGGTGCTTCACACCATCGGCGACGGAAAAGGCTAATGCTCTTCCAGGAGCGTTTTGACATCGTCGATAATACGTTTCATATCGACGGTCATCACGCCGTTGTAAACGCCTCGAATCCTACCGAGTCTATCGATGAGGAAAACTTTCTCAGTATGGAGAAAGCTCTCTCCCACATTTTCTATAGGGGACCCCGCATCGTCAGCAAAATATGAGTCTCTTGCTAGACTGTATATCGATTCCTTCTCTCCTGTCAAAAGGTGCCAAATATCTCCCGATATTCCGTTCTTAGCTTCGTACTCCTTAAGCAAGGAAACCGAATCGTAATCTGGAGTTACCGAATGGGACAGGATCTTAATCTCCTCATTCCCCTTAAACGCGGCCTGAACCCGCTTCAAGTTTCCAGTCATGGTCGAGCAAATACCTGGACACGTAGTGAAGAAGAAATTCGCTAGATAGAGCTTTCCCCTAAGCGACTCCCGCCCCACTAACTGGCCATTTTGGTCAATAAGTTCAAAGTCGGCAATACGGTGAAATCCTTCCGCTCCTACTTCATCTTCGCCAAGCCATTTTGGAGTTAGGCTAGGTTCGCGAAAGAAGGGAATCGACGATTGAAGATCGGGAACCTCAGCCAAACTGGAGACCGATCCAAGTAAAGACAGGACTACGACCCATATTTTCACTCTGAAATTGTTACGCATCGCTTAGAACCAATAATCCCGTACCGGCGTCCATTCTTAACGACGTAATTTGCCCGAACCCGTCCATCCGCCTCCCACATTATTTGGGACCCCACTTCTTCGCCGTTTTCATAATGAAACAACGAGTAACGGCTCCCATCCGAATACCACTGTTTACAGCTCCCATGATAGTTGCCATGCGAAAAATTGAATTGAAACCTCAATTTTCCATTTTCATACCAGCCGCGATGCTCTCCTTCTTTTCGGTTTCCGTGATAGTACCGCTTTTCTTTTAGTTGGCCGTTTTCGTACCAGCTCGAGAAAAGCCCTTCACGTTTTCCATTTTCCCAGAATGTCTCAGACTGCAAGCTACCTTCGCTATAGTTTTCGCGAGTAATTCCAGAATAAGGCACTCCACCTTGCACCATCAATCCATTGGATCTGTAAAGTTCAGCTACATTCGACCCCCCTAAATCAGCATCTTCCGAGTGAATACTCAATAGGCCAACCATCGAAGCGAAACCCAAAACGACAAGACGAAAAATCATCCTAGTTGGTTTGCGTTCCAGGATTACCAAAATACTCTCCACCATTTAAGTAGGGATCTGTATCCGTAAAGTGGTAGTGGTAGATTCCGTCAGTAAATTCCTCAGTGGCGTGAAAGTGGCCATGATACTCATCCAATTCGGTATTGGTGACAGCCACACCATTCTCAATTGGACCATAAACCGGAAAGCCATCGAGAAGTACACCTATGAGCCCATCTTTCCCTTCCAAACCAGTGAGATAGAGCGGCTCGATATGGTAATGATAAACCCCCGTATTTTGCGGGTGGCCATTAAATTGGTCGAAACTGTCGATTTCATTTGTCAATGGCCGGTTGTTCGGGCCCGCGTATTGATTGAATAGAGCGACGCCGTTTATTGCGATTCCAATTGAGCCCAAATTGGTGCTGCGCTTATTCGAGGCTTCTACCGGATTGAGCGGAATTCTGTAAACAAAACTTTGGGAACCTATTGAATTTGGGTTTAACCGAAAGCTGCCATTCGGGCCATTGTACGCCTCATACCGATCATCTCCTTGAGAAAAGTACGGACTCGGATGGTTGGGTACATTGGAAGATTCGATCACCATGAACTCTCCGTCTACGTACAGAGTCAGTTCCTCCGAAAACAGGTTGTAGGGAGCCGGCAAACTGTTGGCCTTCTCAGAAAGCTTTGTCCGATAAAACTGGGCTTCCGTGGTCAGGGTAACCACAAGCTCTCCTTTCCCAAACCCATCGAGAACTACCAATCCGGCCCCACCCAATCCCTGCCACAGCTCTAAATCGTTTGAGAGTTCCACCGACCAAGTGTCATCCTTTTCCCCTTTTATCACAAGACGTACTGCTTGGTTTTCAAGGAGCCTTTCTATGGACAATTCTGCATGCAATCCGCTGAGCCAAATTCCCAATACACAAAGCCCGAAAACCCTGCTGCACAGGCCCACTGTACTGAAAACTCTCAATCTCATCTTCTTGCCTATCCTGTAATGAATTTGCCCCAATANAATTAATCTATAGCGGCCGGACCCACAAACACAACGGCAACTCATTCGAAAAAATCGCGGCCCCGGATTCAACTAATTGATAGCCGAAAAAAAAGGAGCCCTCATCGAAAGGCTCCTCAATTCTTGATCGGCTTCAACGACGAGTTTACTTGGCCGTAATGATGCCCTTCATCAGAGCGTAGTGTCCAGGGAAGGAGCAGATAAACGAGTATTCGCCTGGAGCGTCTAGTTTGAATTTGATCGTGTCGGTTTCATTGGGACCGAGCAGCCTCGTGTTAGCCACTACCTGCTCCGCCAAAGAACCTGACTGAGGAACGTATTCAGTCGCGGCTGCTGCGACCGCTCCCGCTCCGAACCCCATAACGTTCGAGCCTGGCTTGAGGATCACCACATTGTGCCCCATCGCCGCCTTCGGCAACGCTCCCTTGTTCGTGAAAACAAGCGTTATCTCCTCCCCGGCAGGGACTTCGAACGATTTGCTATCAAATTGCATCGTGTCATTTGCAGACAACTCTATGGTTGTTCCTGCGAGAGCGACAGAGGATACACTGGTCAGCCCAAATAACGACATTAAGATTACTGCTAATTTTATTTTCATTTAGATTATGATTTACGTTCCAACGAACCGCGAAACATTGGGCACCACTTCTGATCCTTCAAACAATAAATTGTTCCGAATAAAAACTATCTGCAAGTAATTGATCTCGTGTGATTTAAGATTCGATTCAAAACTGGTTCAACTCCCGATTGAACATTGCCAATCCGTCCTAGCCTTCCTTTGTAGTTTTGTTTTGTTGCTTTGACCTCGTCAGGCTTTAACAAATACCCTTTAAAAATAAATTAAATAGATTACTGACATGACTACCAAACTTCTGCTGCTAGCTTTCGCCCTGCTCATTGCAGCCCACATTCCCCTCAGAGGAGAAATGATCTACGACATTACAGCCACCGACCTCGACAACGAAACTAGGAAGCTTGAGGAGTTCGCTGGCAAGCTTTTGCTGATTGTGAACGTCGCTTCTAAATGCGGCTTTACCGGACAGTACGAAAACCTCGAATCGCTGTATCAAAAGTACAAAGACGACGGCCTGGTTGTTTTAGGATTTCCCTGCAACCAGTTTGGAGGGCAAGAGCCGGGGACAAGCGAAGACATTAAGTCTTTCTGTTCGCTCACCTATGGTGTCACTTTCCCTATGTTTGAGAAAATTGACGTCAACGGACCCAACCAACACCCCCTCTACTCCCTTCTCGCAGGGGAAAACTCTCCCGTTAAGGGTAGGATAAAGTGGAACTTCAGCAAGTTTTTGGTTGGGCGCGATGGAAAGATCCTCGAGCGGTTCGGCAGCATGACGAACCCCGAATCGAGCAAAATCACGAAGGCGATCGAGGCTGCGCTTTAAACTCAGGGTTTGCGTGGCCTTACGACATAGGAGTGGAGGAAATTTTTTCTTAGATCACTTCAAGTCTACCCCGCTCTTAGAAGAATACTGCTCTTCCTGATCCCAGTAATAACCCTTCCAGACTTTGCTGTTTTGGGTTCAGAACGGTTGAACATCGACTCAAAATGCTCTTCACTCGTCGCCTATCCAGGGCTTTTTCATTATGGAAAGATGCGGCGGCCTTAAATGAAGGCGAGATATTCCTTGCCCGCTCACACGCTCGCGCTCGAATACCTTTTCTCACCCTAACCGCTATTCCCTGTAGTTACCATACCTACCAAGCCTCGGGGCCTCGAATCTCGAGTACAGACAAAATAACGTTAGGAAGGGATCTCAACCACGCCTAGAAGAAAAACCAGACAATCAATCTGGAAGGGAGGGTCATTAAGGCTTGAGATGATGCTCGAATTGACAGAATTCCACCGAAAGAAAATTTCTCTTACGAAATCGAACGAGTCCTAAAGGAGAATGAGGACCGCCTGAAGGCGATCGAGCCAGTCGATTGAATCCAGTATCCTCCCTGAATGTGGCGTCTCCTAATACTACACCCTCATTCGTTCATTTTTATAGACTTCATGGGGTCATTTTAGGAAAACGCACGATCTGCAGCCTCTTGGGTTGCTCCTGACTGATTTCTCTATCACCTGATTCACACAATATGAAGGAAGGCAAAAAACCTGTTCTCCTCGTCATTCGCGACGGCTGGGGAGCGAACCACCACAAAGAGCAAGATGCGTACAACGCAATCAAGCTCGCCGAAACACCCGTTTCAGACAATTTGAGCCAAAACTGGCCCCGGACCCAGCTTGCCGCCTGCGGTCTGGACGTCGGGGTCCCCCCAGGCGTAATGGGAAACAGCGAGGTCGGACACCAGAATATCGGAGCCGGACGTATCGTTGACCAGGAGATTGTTCGCATCAACAAGGCATTTGAAACGGGATCCATTCGAGGCAACAAAGTGCTCGAAGGGGCATTCGACAGATCTAAGGATGGCGGAAAACTGCACTATATGGGAATCGTCTCGGATGCGGGGGTCCACGGCCTGCTAGATCATCTCTACGGGCTTTTGGGAGAAGCGAAGAACGCAGGTATTGAGCAAGTCTACATACACGCCTTCACGGATGGCCGCGACACCCCGCCACACAGCGGGAAGAGTTTTATCGAGCAAATCGAAGCGAAGTGTTCTGAACTCGGTATCGGAAAGATCGCCAGTGTATGCGGCCGATTTTGGTGCATGGACCGCGACAACCGCTGGGAGCGCGTTTCCAAAGCCTACAATATGCTCGTAGGCAAGCATGCGGCAGGAACCTCAACAAGCGCATCCAAAGCCCTATCCGATTACTACGAAAGTCCCACCAACGACTCTTCTACTGGCGACGAGTTTGTGCCCCCAACCTCGATTGTAGACGAGACCGGCCAACCGATTGCACATATAGGAAATGGGGACGCGGTTATTTTCTATAACTACAGGGGGGACCGCCCCCGCGAAATCACTCGCGCGTTTATCGAGGACGAATTCAGCGAATTCGAACGAGGCGAGAGACTGGATCTTTACTACGTTGCAATGACCGAGTGGAAAAAGGGGCTTTGCGAAAACGTCATCTTTCTAAAGCCTAAGAAAATGAGCAACATTCTCGGCAACTATCTTTCGAGCCAGGGTCTGACCCAATACCATTGCGCCGAGACCGAGAAGTATCCGCATGTTACGTTCTTCTTCAACGACTATACCGAAGAACCCTTTGAAGGTGAAGTATGGGGGCTAGCAAATAGTCCAAAAGTGGATACGTACGATGAAGCCCCGGAAATGTCCGCAGAGGAAGTCAAAGAGCTCACCAAGGATGCGATTCTTTCCGGGAAGTACGATTTCATTCTCGTGAATTTTGCCAATCCGGACATGGTCGGGCACACTGGCAATATTGAAGCGGTCAAACTGGCTTGCGTAAAAGTGGATCATTGCATTGGGGAGTTACTGGAAGCGATTGACCAGGTCAACGGTGCCGCATTGGTGACCGCAGACCACGGCAACAGCGACCAAATGTGGGACCCCGCCGTCAACGGTCCCCACACGGCTCACACTCTCAATCCCGTCGAGCTCGTCATTTATGGCAAAGACTGCGAAAGCCTAAGCCTTGTTCAGGAGGACCGTCGCCTCGCAGACATCGCTCCGACTGTTTTGGAGCTTATGGGATTGGAAAAACCTGCGGAGATGACCGGAATTTCCTTGATCGAAAAATAGCTCCGACAAGCAAACCGCGAGGGCATCGCGCGAAACTAAAACTCGCGCGGGCCCTCTGGCGAATCCTCCGATTCGATCTCTTCTTTAAGGACCGTAGACGCTATGCGCGTGCTCGGGAATCACCACTTCGTACCGAGCCAGTAGAAACTCTGCAATATCGGTCATTTGCTGCACCGTCATCGCTTCGGAAAAGTCCGGCATCAAGGAATTGCCTTCGCTATCCGTATCGTTGGCTGCCGGCTTCCCGCTAATAACGTGTGACGGATTGATGACCTTGGTAAGGAGTTGACCATAAGTCTTGACCCGATTCACTTTACCATCGAGCACGACATTAAATTTTCGCGGTGTCGTGAGTTCTGGCATCAAGTCCTCATCAACCACAGAGTGACATTGGATACACCCGAGCTCAAAGCTGTCTTACCTTTCCAGATATTGCCTTCCGGCAACCGGAACCCTAGGAAGATTTTTCTATTTATCAGACAATCGACAAAGAGAAATACCGCCACAAGGCATATCAACCCATGCCACGCCTGGATATTGCAGTCACAGCAAAAAAGCTGACCACATTTTTTGAAAGTTCAGTCGAGCTCATGCAGGTGATAGCTCGAGCCTGTAGGCACGATCATCCCAACTAATTTGAGAAAAGCGACCTAGCAAGTTCGCATGAGTCACCAGCGAGCTTATCCGGTGCCGCCTATTCCGGTTAGGACCTCGATCGCTGACTACGGTTTCGTAAGAACAAACAGAATAACCACTCCAATCAAAAGCGCTGCCGCCAAGACGAGCCTTTTGATCGTGGACTTGCCTTTCGTCACCGCATCTTCCGACTCCCCAAAAGATTCTGCAGGCAAGTCCAGCCCGTCATAGGCAGCATCCTCGCTCCAACCCGACTGCGGACAACTGCCACAGCTCTGGCAAGAGGCAGAGCCTTCCTCCACATGTTCGCCACAGACCGGGCAATCTCCAGGAGGAACAAAGTTCTCCACTCTAGTCGAGCTCCTTTACCGAAAGTCGACGAAACCGAAAGACATGCTCTGGACCATGGGCCGCAAACCCGAGGTGCCCTTTCTTTAGCATTTTTCCCGGATGCTCGCGTCCATCCATATATTCGCTAATTTTGCTAAGATCTGTATCCAGAATCCGTACGCCATTTAGATCTACTTGAATAGTGGACCCTTTAACAACGACTTCTTGGTAATTCCATTCCCCGGCAGTTCTTAGGTAGCCGCGATGAGCTCCCGCCATACCATACGCACTCCCATGAACCTGCCTAGGCTTAACTCCTGCATAGCGTTCATGACCATCGTCGAGAATCTGTAGCTCGCACATCGCTTCATAGGCAGGATTTCCTTCACCTGTCGATCGAATCGCCAAACCGTTGTTGCCTCCGGGGGTCATGACGAACTCGAAACGGAAGACGAAATCGGCGTATTCACGCTCCGTGTAAATATGCCCGCCGTCGCTCCACAGTATTTCACCATTGGTTGCCAACTTACCGTTCTGGTCACCGAACCAACCCTCAAAGTCGCGTCCATTGAAAATTGGTTCGAAAGCCGTGCCGAATTCTTCCCCGCGCAAAATCTCGTTTGCTTCCGCATCTCCGATTTCGCGAACATAGATATTCCTCCAACGGATTTCCCCACCATGCGTTTGCAAATGGATGGGACCCTTACTGGGCATCGGCTTCGTCTTATCGAAGAAGGGATGAAAAATGGCTCCGTCAACGACCAACTTGGCATTCAGCCAAACCCAAATGCGATCGCCCACGTGACGAATCTTCAAGCTGTTCCATTGGCCAAAGGGCTTGTCCGCGTGAACCAAGGGGTGCTTGCCGTTCGTATCCGCGTCTTCTTTTGGGTTGTTGTACAGTCCGCCCGATCCGCGATCCGCACCAATATCCCATTTGCCACCCTCTTTAGTCGTGTCCCAGATTTGAACTTGAGGTGATCCCCGCAGATAGATGCCGCTATCGGCCAGGGCCACGGTCTTGTATTCAAGCATCAATTCGATATCTCCGTAGTCGCGAACGGTCGTGGCATACGGCCCCTTTCCGTCATTGACCAATTCGCCGTTCTCCACGGTCCAGTGCTTTTTGAAATCGTCTTGCTGGTCCTTGATCGCAGCTTGCCGGTCTTCTACCTTACGAGACTGGTGCGGATTGTCGCCATACCAGCCGGAAGGATCTTTCCCATTGAAAAGCGGTCGAAAGCCCTCCGGCGGATTGATCTCCGATCCATTCACGGAAAATAAGCAAAAGGAAATTAATAAAGCGGCTGTGTATCTCATAGCATGTCTATTGTTTTACCCGTTCGGAAACTCTCATCTGCCGCTAGAACGATGCGGCTAGCATTACAAGCAGCCTCTAAAAGTTCGGATACATCCAAATCTTCATTGATAGCCTTAAGAAAATACTCCTGCTCCCTGTGAAAAAGAGCGTCATGGTCCGGTTCGGATTCCATAGATATGAACTCGTCTTCTCGAGCCAGTTTCCCTTCCGCGTCGAGCTCGCTGTGATGCACCTGCAACCGTTCCGTTCCGGAATGGGCTTCAATCTTGGCACTCTGCCCCTGAGCCCCGGACTTTTCCGCCACAATAGAAACACTCCCCTTCGGTCCTACCACGTCTTTAATAAAGAAAGCCGTCTCGCTCATCATAGGACCCCAACCCGCCTCGTACCAGCCGATTGATCCATCCTCAAAAGTCACCTGCAGATGGGCGTAGTTGATTTTCCCTTCTGGCAGCTCATCGGTCAAACGGGCTCCGATGCCCGACACACGCACCGGTCTCGATTTTGTCATCTGGCACATCACGTCGACATAGTGAACTCCACAATCGACCACAGGCGAAATGGAGGAAGCCAAGTTTTTATGGGTCTCCCATTGAGGACCCGAAGATTGTTGATTAAGATTCATCCGCATCACGAGTGGCGTACCCAATGTATGCACTTTCTCGACAAACTGAATCCAGCTCGGATGGTGCCGCAGCACATAGCCTACAACCAATTTGCGATTCACCTTTTTCGCTAGAGCAACCAACCCCATCGCCTCTTCGATCGTTTCAGCTATTGGCTTTTCCAAGAAAACATGGCAACCCGCCTCCAAGGCCAGTTTGGTATATTCGTAGTGTGTAT
>PBMN01000022.1:0-53991 GCA_002722675.1 Opitutaceae bacterium | reverse complement strand
GTCTTATCTGTCCCCATTCATTATTGGATACAGAGTCAAAATCCGCATTATCTATCGCTCGGTGAAGAAGAGAGTTGAATTGCTCATCTCTGGCGTAAGAGTTGTATTCGCTAATATTACCAAAAGTTCTTTCCTGTCTTATCTTGGATAGTGCGATGGCAGAATTCTGTTTGATTATAAAAGATATGGAAGACCAGTTCGACAAGGACCCCGACGTTGGCAGTTGCTGTGTTTAAGGTAATGAAGGTGTTTGTTTTCATAAAACAACAATAACTTAGAATAAGCCGCATTCAGAGGAAGTACTAAGTGGCACGTCCGGCAGCGTTTTGATACGGAACCACCTTTGGCAGTCATTACTTTTCGCAAGAAACCCTGATAGCACATATAGGTTGCAGTCGTATCGAATTTTTAGAGGAAATGCGCCGGTCGGCACCATTAGCCTCATGGTTTGGAGGTGCCATCGATTTCGTGCGGAGCAAAGGATGCTGTGCACCCTCAAGCGTTTAGCTGAATCGGATGGATCACATTGATTCGAGGACGGTCCCCTGTTGGCGAATGGATTATTGTCAGAACTTGTTTGCGGATGTGACGCGAATTTAGAATAAGTCGTTTTGTATTGGCCGGTCCTGAGAAGAATGCTCAAATTGAATTTAGTTGATCGCAGTAGGGGAAATCAAAATTTATATAACTGCTATGCGTGTCTGCACACTGATTACATTCGCCCTTATTGAGGCGGTTTCGCTCTTCTCCAGCCCTCGTCCGGCTTTAGAGCGACCGAACGTAGTGATCTTGTTTTTGGACGATTGTGGATACGGGGACTTTTCTCATACGGGGAATCCGAGTATCCACACGCCAAACATCTCGCGGCTCGTCTCTGAAGGTCTCAATTTCCCTCAATTTTATACCGCCTCTCCGGCTTGTTCCGCATCGCGTTACGCGCTCTTGACTGGTCGCAATCCGGCTCGGTCTGGATTTAATTGGGTATTGGGCCCCGAGGCGGAAAAGCATATCCATACGAAGGAGATCACACTGGCGGAGGGGTTGAAATCTGCCGGATATTCAACCGCCATGTTCGGCAAGTGGCATTTGGGGAACCCCAACGTGGCAAATAGGTTTACTTCCGATGCTCTACCGCTCGCCCATGGGTTTGACTACTGGATTGGTTCGAACGTGTCCAATGACTACGATCCGGGCGCGAACTTGATCCGTAGCAAAGCGGGAGGAACCTCACCGGCTCCTGGATATGAAATCATCGAGGAAAACTATGCGAGGAATCAGGAACTGCAGGGATCGCTGACTGCCCGGTATACGGACGAGGCGATGTCTTTCATAAGGAACAACCGGGATACTCCCTTTTTCGCCTACGTCGCCTACGGCATGCCACATCTCCCAGTACACGCATCCAAGGAGGCGATAGGAAAGTCGAAACGCGGGCTGTATGGGGATGTGATCGAGGAAATCGACGCCAATGTCGGGCGGCTTCGCTCATTGCTCGACGAACTCGAATTAGCGCAGAACACGCTAATCGTTTTCACGTCCGACAACGGTCCTTGGATTCGATTCCAGGACACGACCGAGCATGAAATGTATGGTGAGGCCCGATTGAATATTGGCTCGGCTTTGCCCTTTCGGGACGGCAAGGGATCGACCTGGGAGGGAGGCGTTCGCGTTCCGGGGGTCTTCTGGTGGCCAGGTGTCATTGAGCCGGCAACGGTAGTAAGGGAGCCCGCTTGCACCTTTGACGTCCTGCCAACGGTGTTTGCGTATGCGGCAGTGCCGATCCCAACTGGCCGATCTTTGGACGGACGCGATATACGTCACTATTTTAACCGGGCCCTTTACTCCGAGAAGGTTGACGACTTTCGGTTTATCTACACCGGAGCCTCGAAAAACGAGGTCTACGGCGTGCGGCTAGGTCCTTGGAAGGCCCATGTGAGACTCTTTTCTCAGACGAAGAGTGACTATGGTTTTCAGGCCAACAGGGAAAAACCACTCCTTTTCCAGCTGGAGCACGATCCTTCCGAGCGGTTTGATCGAGCCAGTGAGCGACCTGATATGATCAAAACTCTGATGGGTGAAATTGATCATTTCGAAAGCCATCTTTCGTCGGAGGGCACATTCTGGCAGGAGCTTCCTTAGGCGGTCTAGATTTCTGTGCTGTCTAGGACAACGACCTCCGGGCGTGCCACGTTTTTGACCGGCTCTTGTGGCAGGCCCGGATGTCGTGCCCCATCATTTCACCTTTGTGAGAGTAGAGCTCGCTGGAGCTCTAATTAATGATGGCCAATCGGAATATTCATTGATTTAAATAGAACGCATTCTTCTCCCTATGTTACATTACTCCCGCCCCTCGCTCGTACTGAAAGCGGCTCTCACCTTAACACTTTGCCTTTCGGGCTATTTAAAAACGGCTCAGGCCTCTGAAAACCCCGGTTGGAACAAGCTGACCCTGCATGACACTTTCTTTGCCGAAGGAGCAGGTTTTGGCGATATTGACGGCGATGGGAGAGGGGATCTCGTGAGTGGTCCTTATTGGTGGAAAGGACCCAGCTTCATAGAGCGCTACACCATTTACAAAGTGGAACCCTTCGATATTCGCAAATACTCCGACAATTTCTTTTGTTACGTTCACGACATCGACGGCGATGGCGACAATGATGTTCTGGTGTACGGGTTTCCCGGGAAAGAGGCTCGTTTGTATTTGAATTCTGGTGATCCGGCCAGCACGAGCGAATGGGAAATAGTGGTCATTGCGGATCAGATTAGCCACGAATCTCCTGATTTTGTTGATATCGTTCCCGGCGGACTTCCGGAAATCGTCTGTTCCAACGACCGCTCTTTTGGCTATTACGAAGCGGGTACGGACCCGACTGAACCCTGGAAATGGAATCCGGTTTCTGAGGTGGGCGAGACGGTGCCCAGGTTTGGTCACGGGCTAGGAACAGGCGATATTGATGGAGACGGGGATCTGGATGTCATCGATCGATACTCTTGGTGGGAGAACCCGGGAACGAGTCGATCGAGCGGAAGCTGGAAAAAACGGACCTGGGTACCCGTGCCCTATGAGCGCGGTGGGGCCCAGATCCATGTTCACGATGTCGATGGGGACGGTCTTAACGACATCGTTACCTCGCTGAATGGCCATGGATACGGACTGGCTTGGTTTCGGCAGACTCGAGGCAGCGATGGCTCGACTGCGTTTGAGCACCACGATATTATGGGGGAAAGCTCAGCCCAGAATCCTTACGGGATCGCTTTTAGCCAGTTGCACGCGGTCGAGCTCAAGGACATCGATGGAGACGGTTTGAAGGACATTGTAACCGGCAAACGGTGGCACGCTCACTACGGCAAAGATCCGGGCAACAACCAGGAACCTGCGCTTTACTGGTTCCGGTGCGTCCGATCTAACGATGGCGTGGAGTTCGTACCTTATCGAATAGACAATGAGAGCGGGGTAGGCGTGGACGTGCTTGTCGAGGATTTGAATGGAGACCAGCGCCTCGATGTTGTGAGTGCGAGCAAGAAAGGGGTCAGCATTCATTTTCAAAAAGCGGACTTGATGACGAAGGTTCCTATCCTTTGGAAAGTGCTCGGGGGACGCCCTGATACGGACTGGGCGGACAGTCTCGGCCCTGAAGAAGCGGCCCGCAAGATGGAGGTGCCGGAGGGGTTCCACGTTGATTTGATCGCCTCGGAACCAGATATATTCCAGCCCATCGCAATGTGTTTTGACGCTCGTGGACGCATTTGGGCAGTGGAAGGAAAAACGTATCCGCAGCGATCCCCAGGCGAAAAGGGCGACGACAGAATCCTCATCTTCGAGGACCAGGATGGCGATGGCGATTTTGAAACGAAAAAAACCTTCATGGAAAACCTCAATTTAGTGAGTGGGATTGAAGTTGGATTCGGTGGTGTGTGGATAGGGGCAGCTCCCTATTTACTGTTTGTCCCGGATGCTAACGGCGACGATGTGCCTGATGGTGTTCCTGAGATCCTGCTGGACGGCTGGGGCTATGAGGACACCCACGAGACACTAAACAGTTTTACCTGGGGGCCGGACGGTTGGCTCTATGGCTGTCACGGCGTGTTCACGCACTCGAAAGTGGGCAAACCAGGAACGCCCGACGCAGAGCGGGATCCCATCAACGCCGGTATTTGGCGCTACCACCCGACGCACCACGAGTTCGAGGTCTTTGCCTGGGGTACCAGCAATCCGTGGGGGTTGGATTTTGATGAAAACGGAGACTGGTTCGCAACCGCGTGTGTAATACCTCACTACTATCAGATTACTCAAGGCGGGCGCTACTTTCGTCAGGCCGGACAGCATTTTAACCCCTATGTTTACGACGATATCGAGACCATCGCGGATCATCTGCATTACGGCGATGGCACCTTCGCTTCGATGAAAGGCGACGGTAAAGTGGATCGGGCTTTGCAGCGCGAGAAGGCGGCGGATACCTCAGCGTTAGGGGGTGGACATGCTCATTGTGGACTGGTCATCTACCAAGCGGATACGTTTCCCGAGGAGTACCAGGGTGATTCTTTATTCCATAATCTGCATGGGCATCGAATCGTGCGGGAAACGCCTGAGAAAGACGGTTCCGGACACGTTATCCGCCACACCCTCGATTTTGCTTTGGCCAATGATCATGCCTTCATCGGGGTCGCTCTCATGCAGGGACCCGATGGGGCCGTGTATGCGTCTGATTGGCATGATCCGCAAACCTGTCATCACCGCGATCCACATATATGGGACCGGACAGATGGGCGGATTTTTCGTATCCGTTATGGGGAAAAGGCGACGACGAAGATAGAATTGCCCAGTGCATCCGATGAGGAGCTAATCAAGTATTTGTCTCATAAAAATGCCTTTATGGCACGGCAGGCTCAGCGATTATTGCAAGAACGATCCTACTCAGAAAATCTGGATGAAACATACGTCGCAAAGGCACTCAAGGACCTCTTAAATAATCATCCATCCAGAAGCGTTCGTCTTCGGTCGCTGTGGACGATGCAAGTTTGCGAATTGATTAGCTCAAATGGAATGTATTCGCTGCTTCGTGACAGCGATGAGTTTGTCCGCAGCTGGGCCGTCCAGTTCATAACGGAATCGAGATCGAGGCTGGAAGATAGAATTCTGGGCCAATTCGTGGAGATGGCGAGAAACGAGAAATCGCCGGTAGTTCGCCGGTACTTGGCAGCGGCCTTACAACGAATTCCCTTGAAGCAGAGATGGGGACTGATGGAGGCACTTTCATCGCGACTGGTCGATGTGAACGACCAGAATATTCCCTTGCTCGTCTGGTATGGGATAGAACCATTGATTACTGAGTCGCCCGCTAAAGCGATAGAAATTACGGACCGATCGGCTTGGAGCGAGTTGGGCGCGTTTACGCGACGAAGGGCAGCAGCTTTTGAGCGCGGACGGAACGAGCTTTTGGCCCATGTCTCAAGCTCAGAATCTCCTGCCCAGTTTATCGACCGATGCCGTCAATTTCTCACTGCTTTAGATGAGCAAATGAACTTGGAGAAACCTGAATCATTGGCGACCTTTATCGCCAATGGCCGCAATCTGGATAATAACCAAGTGGATACAATGATCCTGCATATTCGAGCCCGACTGGGTGATGAAGACGCCTTTCCCTATTGGAGAGGTGTTCTTGCGGATGGAAATCGATTGCCGCGCTTAAGGACGGAAGCATTGGAATTGCTTCAGCTCGGGGGCGATTCGGCCGTGGGCGATGTAGCGGCTTCGTTATTGTCTGATCCCGAATTTCGCGGGCCGGCGCTCGAGGCCTTGAAAATGTATCTGGATCTGGAAACGGCGGGGAACTTGGTAGTAGCCCTGCCTGATTTCCCCTTAGACCTGAGAAACGAAGGAATCAATCTGCTGGGTTCCCGAGCGGATACAACAATCTTGCTACTAGATTCAATTAAGTTTGGAAAAGTGGCGTCTTCGCTTGTTTCGCCCGTGCTTATGAGACAGATGAGATCTCACCGAGACGCTCGAATCGATGAACGCATGAATTCAATTTGGGGAGTAATTAAGCCCACCCCTTCCGATATTCCCCGGCAGATCCGTCGCTGGAAGTACGCATTGACTCCTGAGTGGCTGAGTCGGGTCGATTTGTCCTATGGACGTCATGTGTTTGCTAATACTTGTGGGGCTTGTCACACGCTATTCGACGAGGGGGTTGCTCTCGGACCTGATTTAACGGGTTCCAATCGAGCCAATCTAGACTACATTCTCGAGAACGTGCTCGCACCCAATTCGATTGTCGGGGATGCCTATCAGTTGAATGTGATCACTACGAAAGATGGGCGTTCGATTAGCGGAATGGTTTCCAGAAAGGATGATCAAAGTATTGAAATCGCCATGGCTGGCGGAGCCATATCCCGAATTCAGGTGAGCGAAATCAAGGAGCGAACGGTTCTTGAGCAGTCCATGATGCCAGCGGGGCTCTTCGACGCGATTCCGGAAGATGATGTGGCGGCTCTGGTGGCCTATCTTGCGAGTCCCGTGCAGGTCGAGAAAATGGAGTCGGCGGAATGAAAACGCATCTAACCTGCCTGCTAACGGTTCTTTTTTCGACGCTTCTCTCAGCTCGAGAGAAGCCAAATGTGATTATCATTTTCTGCGACGACATGGGTTACGCCGACATTGGTCCGTTTGGAGGGAAAGGGTACGAAACCCCGAACCTTGATCGCATGGCGGAAGAGGGGATGCGGTTTACAGATTTTCATGTGGGGGTATCGGTGTGCAGTCCCTCTCGCTCGGCATTGATGACAGGATGCTATCCATTGCGAGTCGGAGTGCCGGGAAACTTTAGCCCACGCTCCGCGACGGGATTGAATCCCGATGAGGTGACGATCGCCGAAATCGTAAAGCAGTCTGGATATGCGACGGCGATGTATGGAAAGTGGCACCTTGGACATAAGCCGGAGTTCCTCCCCACAAGCCAGGGCTTCGATGAATGGTTTGGGCTGCCTTACTCAAATGACATGTGGCCGTATCATCCCGATTCGCGCTACAATTTTCCCGATTTACCCTTAATGGAGAACGAGACGATCCTGAACCCAGCCATCCTTCCTAAAGATCAGGTTTACCTCACGACTTGGTACACCGAGCGGACGGTTTCCTTTATCAAAAAAAACAAGGATCACCCATTCTTCATCTATCTGCCGCATGCGATGCCGCATGTACCCCTGTATGCGTCGGACAAATACGCGGGAAAGACGCCGACCGTATATGGCGATATCATTTCGGAAATCGATTGGAGCGTAGGCCAAATTATGGACGCCTTGAAGCGAACGGGAATCGATGAGAAGACTCTGGTAGTGTTCACCTCAGACAATGGACCGTGGCTGCTCTATGGAAATCATGGGGGGTCGGTAGGCCCGTTGCGTGAAGGCAAGGGGACGCAGTTCGAGGGCGGCTTCCGCGTGCCATGCATCATGCGCTGGCCGGGGACGATTCCAGCGGGACGCGACTGTGATGCCTTGACCGCGACTATGGATCTCCTTCCCACGGTAGCGGCCCTTGCAGGGGTTGAGTTGCCCGCAAACCGAATTATCGATGGAAAAGACATACGGTCACTTATTTATGGGGAAGAGCCGAAATCGGCTCTCCGCGAAACCCTTTATTATTATGGGGGGAAAAACTTGCGAGCCGTCCGTAAGGGCCCATGGAAACTCGTCTATCCGCATACCTACTCGGTACCCGAACCTCCTGGAGTAGACGGGATCCATGGCCAGTATGGTAGGCGTACGATCGAAAAGTCCCTTTTCCACTTGGAAACGGATGTGGGCGAAACGAGAAATCTCCTAGCCCACTACCCAGAAGTGGCCCGTGAGCTGGAAGCACTAGGGGAGAAAGCCCGCCAGGATCTGGGTGATGGGGAACGAGAAGGAGCAAACCGTCGTCCTGCAGGGAAACTGCGTAATTAGGCTAGTTTTGATAACCGAATTCACTATGTTCAATAGGCTCAGGCCACAAGGTGACTACCGTTTGTAGGACTCCTTTTTGAATACGTCGCAATAATTTTACCCTGTTCCTCATGAAAAAACTCCTAATTCTGTTGTCCGTTCTTAATTTAATGAGTCTAGATGGCCAGGCTCCCAATTTCGTCGTCATTTTTTGTGATGATTTTGGATACGGTGATCTCGGTTGTTTTGGCAATCCTACCATAAAGACCCCCCATTTGGATCGAATGGCCTCTCAAGGTCAAAAGTGGACTCAACTCTATGTAGCGGATCCCGTTTGTACTCCGAGCCGTGCGGCTTTGCTTACGGGTCGATATCCGATCCGAAATGGAATGACGTCAGGCGAGAGGGTCGTTCTTTTTCCAGATTCTGCGGGCGGCCTGCCCGCCAGCGAAATCACGATCGCGGAAGTGCTAAAGGAGAAAACGCTACCGCGGCGATCGGGAAATGGCATCTCGGGCATTTGCCGCAGTATTTGCCCATGGAACATGGTTTCGATTCCTATTACGGAATACCGTATTCAAATGATATGGACTTTGTTACAGGGGTACCCAATTACAGAAAGGGGGTAGGTGACCCTAATTTTTATCCGGATATCAAAAACTATAATGTTCCGTTGCTGGAGAATGCGGAAGTCATCGAACGTCCTGCTGACCAGAATACGATAACACAACGCTGCACACTGAAAGCAGTCGACTTTATAAAGGAAAATAAGGATAAGCCCTTCTTTCTATATCTGGGTCATTCCATGCCTCACATTCCGCTCTTTGTTTCGGAGGAATTTCGGGGGAAGAGCGCGCGCGGACTGTACGGAGACGTGCTGGAAGAGATCGATTGGGGGGTAGGAGAGATTCTCAAGGCGATTAAGGACGAAGGAATCGAAAAGGATACGATTGTGGTATTCACAACGGACAACGGCCCTTGGCTGGCATTCAAAACGCACGGAGGATCGGCTGGACCCTTACGGGCAGGGAAGGGGACGACCTTTGAAGGCGGCCAACGGGTACCAACCATTTTCTGGGGACCTGGCAGGGTAAAACCGGGATCGGTCAGCGAGATGGGTTCTACTTTGGACTTGCTGCCAACCTTTGCCGCCTTAGCGGGCACCAAAACTCCCGAAGACCGAAAGATGGACGGCTATGACCTGTCGCCGGTTTTGTCGGGTGAAGGAAAAAGCCCGCGAGACACATTTTACTATTGGGCCCGAGCCCGATTACATGCGGTCCGATCCGGTCCCTGGAAGCTGCACGTGCTGCAACGTGAACCGATTAACTACGGAAGGATGGCTCCCATGGAAGGACCCGAGCTCTATCACTTGGAAGCTGACATTTCCGAGGCTTACGATGTGGCCGAAACGCATCCCGAAATTGTGGCAAGGCTTTTGAGAATGATTAAAGCCCACGAATTGGATACAGAGGATTCGTTACCCGATCAGTTAGCAGCTAGGATAAAGTAGCGATCAAATGAAGTTTTTGATTACCCATGGATTCAAGGCCGCGAAGCATGTCCTATTACCTGAACTATCGGTGGTTTTGGCTTTATTCGGTAGGGACGACGGCCAGGCGTGTCGCGTTGGTTGAGCTCCTTACACGGCACGCCGAAATGGCCCCTGTCAGACAGTGATCGAGTTCGGAGAATATCGTCAAGTCCTGCTTGAGGGGCTTGAGCGGGTTGAGAAGCTGAGGGAAATCGAAGTTGGACCCTACTGTCTCAGGAAAAAAGGCGGGCTGGTACAACCCGAACGAGTTTCCGACGGCGACAAACCTCTTGGTATTCGGCGAGCTCTTGGCGATGGCGAAAGCGGGGTCATTGCCTCCAGGTAAGGAAGGGCAAGGGAGACGCCTGCACCTTTCAGGAAAGAGCGGCGAGAAATGTGTTTTGAGAATGCGATGTCCATCAGTCTCGGGGTGGTGTAATTTGGCATCGAGTCCTCAGAAGCGACAGATTTAGTCCTTTAACTGTATATTGCAAGATACTCGAGCATTTCGGATACTTTCCGCACTTCTTATGGTCTTGCCATCTGTTGCGCGTCGGAAAGGGTTAAAGATCATGTGCATATCCCGTAGTATTGGTTCCCTCTTCCTTGGTCTCATCTTGGCTTCAATCGCAATAGGTCAAACCGCTAAAAAGCCCAATATACTGTTTATCCTCCTCGACGATTTGGGCTACGGAGATCTTTCATCGTACGGCGCCACGGATCTGGACTCGCCCCGCATCGATGCCCTAATGGCAGAGGGCCTCCGGTTCGATCAGTTTTACTCCAATTGCACGGTGTGTTCGCCTACTCGGGCTTCGTTGATGACAGGTCGCTATCCGGATAAGGTCGGCGTTCCAGGAGTCGTTCGCCAGAACGCCGCTAACAGCTGGGGGTATTTGGATCCGAACGCGATTACCCTTCCGCAGATGTTGAAGAAGGCGGGCTATCATACCGCTATGGTGGGAAAGTGGCACTTAGGTTATGAGTCTCCCAACATCCCCAATGATCGAGGCTTTGATTTCTTTCACGGATTCCTTGGCGATATGATGGACGACTACTACAATCACCGTCGAGGGGGCGTGAACTGGATGCGCTACAACCGCAAGGAAATCGACCCTGTGGGCCATGCGACGGAATTGTTCTCTGATTGGGCGATCGACTACTTCGAATCCCGCAAGGGGGGAGGGGACCCCTTCTTTCTCTATCTGCCCTACAACGCACCGCATTTCCCTATTCAGCCCCCCGATGACTGGCTGGAGCGGACGAAAAAGGCTAAGCCTGAACTTTCCGAAGGCCGTGCCAAAAACGTGGCCTTCATCGAGCATACTGATTATCACATTGGTCGCGTGCTGGATGGGCTCGAGGCCAGCGGGCTGAGGGACAATACTCTGATCGTCTTCAGCTCAGACAATGGAGGCGCTGCCAATTATTTCCAGTCAAACGGAAGCCTGCGTGGTGCCAAGCAAGACCACTGGGAAGGAGGCATTCGGGTACCTACCTGTGTTAACTGGCCGGGGCATATACGTGCCGGAATAGTTGATACAATTGGCATTACCATGGATTTCTATCTGACGCTTTGCGATCTTGCAGGGATCCACGTGAAACATGAAACCGACGGGGTGTCACTCTTACCATTCCTGATGCAAGGAGATGATTCGGGTTTGAACGACCGCACCTTGTTCTGGGTAAGAAGGGAAGGAGGGGCCACTGGCTATCAAGGCCGTGCCTATTATGCGGTGCGTCGTGGTCCGTGGAAACTCGAGCAAAGCACGTCCTTCGCTCCCATGGAGCTGTACAACTTGGATAACGACCCGCTGGAAACGACGCCCGTGGATGATCGAAAGATCACTGCCGAACTAGGAGCAGCGTTAATGCTTCATATCCAGGAAGCTGGAAAGATCCCTTGGCAGAAGAAATAGGGTGTTCTGGGCCCCTATGGTGTAGACTTTGGATTGGACCTTGGAATACGGTTTTGAAACGAAAGAGAAACTACCTAGCGAACCTACTAGCACTTGTGCGGACAAAGCAATTTTATGACACTCCAAATTTGGTTTGCCGGGTAGGTGTCAATGAATTCGCCTTTCCCTATCTAGGTTTACAACTCATTTAACCTCTACACTTATCATCCGAGTTCTATGAAAAACAGCCGATTTCGTCTTGCAATTGGGTTTGCTAGCACAACCGCGTTTCTACTTTCAATCAGTCCCCCTGTCATCGAAGCCCAATCCGCCTTATCTGGGACTGGAATTTCCGAAGATCCCGAGTTTTTCATTACCTTGGATACTTACGTGAAATACGGCGGGGATATCGATGTGATCGATGGTCTGACAGGCCAAGCCTACCATTCAGATAATGCGGTTGTTAAGGCCATCCATTCCAGCTTTCCCCAAATCATGGGTGGACTCCATACGAAGCTTCTTGAACTGGAGGCCCGTTACATGAATTTCTACCTTTCTCAAGGCGTTCAGCACGATCGAGAGCTTGCCGCCTTGGCAGAATCCTTTGGGATTACCCGATTCTCAATGGACCGATCACGATGGATGGTGAGGGAAAAAGCGATTTTGCAGAGGCTGGATAAAGAGCCCTTCTTTCAGATTAAGGAATTGATCGTCTGGGAAAAGGAATACCTTGACGAGGACCTGCCGGACAACAAGTGGGCTAAGAACATTCAATTCAATCCGGACACTCAGTCTTGGGAGCGGCGAGTTTTGACCGAATGGAATGTAAACACCGTCCAGGTTACAAGATGGAATAACGGTCAGTTGAACACTAATGTCCAAATGGTCGAAAAGCTTCAGGGCTTAAACTTGGAGACGAACAAGGGGTTTCACATTATGGTCGGAGGTAGAGGGCTAAGTCAGCACGTTCAGCCAGGAGACTTCAGTGAAGTGACTGTTTCTTACCCGATGATCGTTTCCAGAAAGGAAAATGCTGAGGAGCAAATCGAACGATTGCAGAAGCAAATCGTCGAGAACCTCAGCCACTTGTATGATCCATTTACGTGGGTTGCTAGGAGATCGACTCGATTCCGGACCGCCTTCTCATCGGAACTGATCAATTATTTCAAGGAGAGGAAGTATCGGGTTAAAGATCGCGATTGGTTCGATCCGGTTATTTGCCACTTCCTCAATGATGTAGTCACGGTGAAGCGATACGGTTTCGAAGAGGTCTACGATCTTTACCTGACCCAGCAATTCGCCAACTCCAAAAACGTATTAGGCAAAGATCTAAATCTTCTTAATTGGCACGAAGGCGAAAACCGGAAGGGCGAAAGTGTAAACCGAGATCGCAGAATCTGGCTGAATTTCGATAGGCCTGGAGGAGCCAGATTTGTCATGTTAGACGCGTATTTGAGATACGGAGACAAATTTATTGATGCGCTTCGAGAAAAGTTAACGAGCTTGAAAAAGAGGGAAGACGGCAAGGAATTAATACAAAAGGTCATCGCCGAAGTAAGCAATATTCCGGCGGAAAAGTATATCCCAGCAGCCATCAAGGCCCAGAAAGCTGGGCTGGAGCAATTTCGCGAAAAAATGAATTTCTAGCCGATGATGCATTTTTTTGGTAAGACGGTTCAAGTGGCCTCTGCCACGCTTTCCCTGTTCTTCCTGATGGACGCCGGCTGGTCACAGTCCGCCCTTTCAGAGGCGGGCGTTGGTGATGATGGCCAATTTCTGGTAGAGCTCGATGCTTATGTGAAATATGGGGGCAACATCGATGTGATCGACGGGTTCACTGGAAAGAACTATCACAGCGACAACGCGGTGGTTAAGGCAATACATACGAGCTTTCCAAAAATCATGGGTGGACTGCATAACCGGCTTCTAGAGCTCGAGGCGAAGCATATGGCCTTTCAAATGACACAAGGGATTACTCACGGAAGGAAGTTGACCGTATTGGCGGATGCATTCGGAATCAAGGGATTTGAACTAGATGACGAGAGTTGGCTGCGAAAGGAAAGAACCATCCTTGCCCGACTACGTGCGAAACCGTTTTTCCAGATTAAGGAGATCATCGTTTGGGAAAAAGAGGGGCTCTCCGAGAGAGCTCTGAGGGGAAATAGGCTCGCTCAGAACTTGCGTTTTAATCCGGATTCGCTCACATGGGAAAGAAGAGTTCTCACGGAATGGGAGGTGACAATCCGGAATAAAAGGAACCTTAAAATCGTCAATAAGTGGCAAGGGTTGAATCTGGATACAAACAAGGGTTTCCACATCAGCGAGACATTGCCTAATAGCGTGTATGTAAATGCATTTCGAGAGGTAAAGGTTTCCTATCCCATTATCGTTTCGCGCACTAAGGACTCCGAAGAGCAAATCACCCAAATTCAACGGCAAATCGTCAGAAACCTCAGCTATCTTTACGATCCTTTCTCTTGGGCTGCACGTCGCAATACCCGATTTCGGACGAAGTTTTCTTCCTCTTTGGTTAACCACATGAAAAACAGGAGTTATCGGGTTAACGACCGCGAATGGTTCGACGCGGCAATATGCAACTTTCTCAATGATATGGTTACGGTCGAGATGTACGGGTTGAAGGAGGTCTACAGTCTCTACACAACTAGAAGATTTGCGAACGACCGATATCTCCTAGGGCTAGCCATGGATCCTCTCAATTGGCTTGAGGGAGAGGATCGCTCCCAGTCGTCAAGAAAAGGGCCTGTCCGAGTCCGTTTCAGTTTCAACAATTCGGAAGGTGCGAGATTCGCTATGTTGGATATGTACCTGAGGTATGGATATGCGTTCGGTGAAAACCTGAGAAGTAAATTGGTCGCCCTAAAGAAAAAGGAGTTTGGTCGAGCTTTGGTTGAGCAGGCGATCGAAGAGGTGAGCGGTGTTCCTGCTGAAACCTATATAAAGGCCGCCCTGAAAGCTCAGGCTGAAGGGGTGTTGCAATACTGGGAAAAGTTGAGTACCCACCCATGATAGCAGATTTAAATCGGGCCTCGTAGCGAGGTTGTTGAACCATATGACCTTGCAATCGTGGAAAAAAATAGGCTTCTCAATGGGGATAGCTGTATTCGTAGCTATGCTACTGTTCTATAATCCCGTGCCAGAACAGCCTGCGGTTGGCAAGATGGCTGCGATCGCCGCGTTCATGGCTATCTTATGGATTACGGAAGCGATTCCCTTAGCCGCAACCGCACTAATACCCCTTGTCGCCTTTCCACTGACGGGGATCACTGATGCGGGTTCCACTTCGAAGAGCTATGTGAACTCTATCACGTTTCTCTTCATTGGAGGATTCCTGATTGCCCTATCGATGGAGCGTTGGAATTTGCATCGCCGCATTGCCCTTAACATCATCAACGCAGTGGGGAAGAAAGCGGATATGCTGGTGCTCGGGTTCATGATTGCATCCGCATTTCTGTCTATGTGGATTTCAAATACAGCAACAGCCGTAATGATGCTTCCGATTGGCTTAGCGATCATCTTGAAAATGGAAGAAGAGTTTGGCAAAGAAAAGACGCATTCGATCTCGCTTGTTTTGATGCTGGGAATTGCCTACGGATGCTCGATCGGGGGCGTCGCTACACTCGTGGGAACGCCAACTAATTTGGCCTTCGTGCGTATCTTTAGCGAGGCCTTTCCGGAGGCTTCGCCAATCGCATTCGGGCAGTGGATCATCATTGGTATCCCGTACTCGATCACTCTTATATTTGTGACTTGGTTTTTGTTAACCAAAGTCCTATGCAAGTTCGACAAGTCCTTGTCATTGGACAAGTCCCATGTTCGCGAGGAGCTGAGATCGCTGGGTCCGTTGGGGAAGGGAGAGAAGATGGTCCTCAGCGTATTTATGACGACGGTATTCCTCTGGACCTTCCGTCGGAAGCTTGAGCTTGGATTTGTGTCTTTGCCCGGGTGGTCTGATTTGTGGAGCGGATTTGCGGGAATTGATGATGGCACGATCGCCATCGCCATGAGCATGCTGCTGTTTTTTCTTCCTGCTCGAGGAGGAGAAAATCCAGTGCGAATTTTGGAGGCGGATGTTTTTGGCAAGCTGCCTTGGGGTATCATATTGCTTTTCGGTGGAGGCTTTGCTTTGGCAGCTGGATTTGGGGCGAGCGGGCTATCGGAATACATTGGGGAGGGTTTCCGCTCTTTGGGCGAATTTCCTTCGTTACTTTTGATCCTCGTGATCTGTCTCGGCGTGACTTTCTTGACGGAGCTCACTTCGAATGTGGCGACGCTTTCGATGCTGCTCCCCATATTGGCTTCTTGGGCGGTCAGTCTGCAAATGCATCCTCTCTTGTTTATGATTCCTGCTACGATCTCGGCATCGATGGCATTTATGATGCCGGTGGCAACGCCGCCCAATGCTGTCGTGTTTGGGAGTCAGCGGATCCGTATTTCCGAAATGGCCCGCACGGGATTGCTTCTCAATTTTGTGGCCATCGCTTTCACGATAATTGCCGTGTATGTGTTTTTCCCCTCAGTCACGGGAGATCCGATTGGGGCATTTCCAAATTGGGCGCAGTAGGCTAGGACGTTAAGCCAACTACTGAGTTCTGAGCTAGGATTAAAATATGGATGCTTCTTCCAGATATTTGTGACTAAAACCCATTTTTCACGATTCTAAAGGAGTGATCGTTTACGAAAAATATTAAACTGGTTTAAAAGTCGAAGATGAAAATATCGGCACCAAACTCATGACTAATTTTGAAGCACTCTTGCAGACATTAACGTAACAGACTGTGCTTTTCGGTCCAAAGATCCTCTTCGCGATTACAATTCTGATTTTTGGAAACTGGATTGCCAAGACGGTCTCCTAAGGGGTGCGGCGAGGATTCGAGATGCGTAAAGTTGAGCGTTCGCTCGTCGAATTCGTCGGATCGCTGATTCAGGCAGTGCTAGAGGCTTTCGTGGTGATCGCGGCTCTCAGCAAAGTAGGCGTACAGACGATTTCCTCTATATCGATTCACGGTGCGGCTGGACTTGACATTAGTTTAGCCTTCGAAGGTACGTTGTCCAATTTTATGTCGGGAATGTTGAATATTGTTTTCAAACCGTAACGGGTCGGAGACTACGTTAATGCAGGCGTGGTCGGGGAAATTGGAACTTCACGACTACGTTTTAGAGGACAAAGTGCTATTGGAGATTAGATAAATGCTTGGGCGGAGAGAAACTAGTTAGATAAAGCGTCTATAAAGGAATAACGGGAATCAATTCGGGAAAAGCGAAGCGTCAAGGCCGGGAATAATACGCAACGCGTTTTTGTAATAGAGTTTTTTCAGGATATCATCGGGAAGGTTGAGCCCGTACATGCGCCAAAATGCGTGGTAGCGCTTGTAGTAAGGAAAGTATTCATCGTTGCTCTCTAGAACGCGGAAGTAGGTGGGGAACTCCTCGGGTCTGTAGGAGTCTTTTCCAAACAGAACGCGGTCCTGGTGTTTTTGGAAAAACCGGTTCGCCGTTCGGGGTTGTCGGCCGAGCTCGGCAATGATCGCCCCAATGCCAACATGCATATTTGGGATCTCGTCAAGTACCTTGCTCAGGCGACCCAGATCGTTGGCCAACCAGCTCATATGGGCGGCTATGAAATTGGTGTCTGGGTGATTCCGGAACATGTTGTGCTGCTCTGCGATTATCTGCTCCCAAGGGGCGGGATTCGTGTCCGACCGCTTGCGGCGAGAATGGATTTTTAGCTCTAGCCAACGTTCATTTTGATTATCATGCGGCTCCCAGAACGGCTGCGGATCCGCTGAGTGGATAATCACGGGGATTCCCAACTCGCCACACTTTTGCCAAACAGGATCCAGGCGTGGATCATCGACAGCGACCCGTTTGCCATCAATATCCTTATTGGAAAGACCGAGACCTTTGTAAACCTTTAGCCCCTTGGCTCCGTTTTTCACATCTTCCTCGAGCTGGGCAACTGCATTCTGAGCCCAGTTCGAACGGTCGACACCGTTGAAGTTCAGGTTGGTGAAAATGGCAAATCGGTTCGGGAATGCCTTTTCCACATTGCCAGCCATCGCCTTCAACTGCGATCCACCGCGTCCGCTGAGGTTAACCATGATTCCCATATTCATGGCATCCATTTCCACGATACGGTCTGCTAGGTCGGAAGGTCCCATACGATACTGGTGACTATGGATATCGATAAAGGGAAATTTCGCGCGATCAATTGGGTTCTCAGGGACAACTAGGGTCGAAGGGGGATCATAGTTTTCCCAGTCCAAGGTCTGAGCTCCGCAGATCGTCCCGGTTAAGGTTATTATTGTGACGAGGGTGGCTTTGGCGTTCATGGCAAATAACTAGTGTCGAAAGGTTTTGGCAGCTTGTTGATAGAAACCGGGCGGGAAGTTCACCCATGTAGATCGATTTTGCAGGAACGTCCTAGGAAAGCCAGTGCCTTTTTTCGGAGCGATTCGATTGCGGAAGTAAACGTTGAAGTGGCCAAAAAGCGAGCTGAGCCAGTAGGGTTTATATCCGAGGCAATGCGATGGGGCAGCATTAGGCTCTTGCAGAAGCAGACGTGCAGGAAGAAGGTAAATGAGTCTTGCTCCACTCTACGATTTTTTTGCCCGTAATTTGAGGGTTTGGGGGAGGATGTATTTGTTTAGAGGAGACACTTTCTATTGGCCCTCACGGCCCGGAACTTTAGACCCTCTCTTGGCGCCTTACGTTCAGCCTCGGCAAGCGTCAGGCCGAACTATTCGGAATCAGGTAGCTTTTTCACTTTCTTAATGTGACTTACAACCGGCCAAATTAATTAGGCCGATATTGGCCGAAGGGCTGACCCATGAATTACAAACCTACTAGGGAGGGCATAGTTTGCTCGGGAACCCCGTGAACATACAAATTCGGAACTTAATGAAACGAGCTGCTGATATAAGAGAGTAAAAGCCTAGTTGCTGGTACTCCCAGTCGAACATTGGGCACAATCTTACTAACTAGAGGTTGATTTTTAGGGGCTGATACGTTAATAAATAGCTTTGTCGCTGGATCGAAGCTCAGTTAAAACTGAAATCGTTTCGTCAGTAATGACGCTGCTCGTTATTTGCCCTGTACAGTCTCAACCTACAGATGACTCAATTCAACCGCTTTTCAAGTTCGGAGCGATCGCTGATCGCCAATATTGTGACTGCGATGGGACGCGTCGCCAATACCGACTTTCCCCTGATAAACTTATGAGCTGTGTGAAGGACCTAAATACGAAAGATCTGACCCATGTAGTGCATTTAGGCGACTTCATTGACAAAGACTGGGAAAGCTTCGACGTCGTGATTCCGATTATAGACGGCTTAAAAGCTCCCGTTCGTCACGTGTTGGGAAATTACGACTTTTCCGTTGCCGATGAGTTTAAGGATCGCGTGCCGAAAAGACTGGGACTGAAGTAACGGTACTATGATTTTGCAGTAGGAAAGTGGCGTTTCCTGGTTTTGGACACGAACGATGTTAGCCTGTACGCGTTTCCTGAGGGTTCAAGACGGGCCAAGTCGTCTCAAAAGATCTACGATTCGCTAGGAGGAGATTTGCGCAAGTGCAATGGGGGAGTGGGGGAGAAACAGCTTGAGTGGCTCGCTCGAAAATTGAAAAAAGCGGAGTCTGAAGGCGAGTCGGTCATTTTGCACAGCCACCATCCCGTTTATCCTTCCACGTCTCATGCCGCTTGGAACGCGGAACAAGTCGTGGATCTCGTTGAGAAATCTGAATGCGTTGCCGCCTATGTCAACGGGCATAATCATGCCGGAGCCTACGGCACCAAAAAAGGAGTCCACTATTTGACCCTTAAGGGAATGGTGGATACTGGGGAAACGTCTTATTCGGTCATTTCCGTTTATCCTGATTTGTTGCGAGTAGAGGGAACAGGGCGGCAAGATGACTATTTTTTGGAAGTTTTACCTCGTTAATCCCAAAAGGATCGAGAATTTATAAAACAACAATAGTACTGATAGCGGTGACCACCTTGGCAAGCGCCAAACTGGGAGCAGCGTTTAAGGAAGTATCCTTCGCGGCCTCGGACGGCGGCCAGATATTTGCCAATCTCTACGGTAAGGGCTCTCATGCGGTGGTCCTGCCTCACGGAGCGGCAAACAACAGAGAGCTGGCACACGCAGGCCCTGAAGCTCGGGGAAAGAGGACTGAAAGTGCTCGCAATTGACTTTCGGGGCTATGTCAAAATCAAGGCAGCCAAAAAGGAGAAAACGCCGTCGCTTGATATACTCGCCGCGAATGATTATTTGAACGGTTAGGGGGGGAAAGGATGTCATTAATCGGCAGAAGCGTGGTCGTTAGGGTGCCGCTGAGGCGTCAGTTGTTTCTGAGCCTGGAGATATCCATCATCGCCTCGTCCTGCTCGCCAATCCGCCATTTGGATCAACGCAGAAGCTAAAATGAGGCAAGCTGTTCATCGCCAGCAAAGGGGATCGATTGGCAGCCTCGGTTGAAAAAGAGTTCCAGAAGGCTCCAAAGCCCAAGCTCTTCGAGGTTTTGAAGGGAGACGCCCCCGCTCAGCATGTTTTCAAAACTGACCAAGCGGGAAAATTGGAAAAGTTGATAGTCGAATTTCTGACGGAGGAGTGACACCTGAATGCATTTCTTTTGTGTGAACACTCTTTCGAAGTATGCAGGTGGCTAATTCCTAGGAACGCTGAGATCTATCTCGGCCGAAATTGGGACCATTTGGCGTCGAGCTAGGGCTCAGCGTTCCCGGTGACGACTTTTCAAAACAAGACCGCTAGGTTGTGTATTGCATTTGTGGGGTTGCAATACCGTTTTCGATTAGAAAGGGTTTGAGGATGAGATCCCTACTAACCACCTTCTACTTAACTATCTCGATCGCTTCTGTCTCAATTCTTTCGGCGGACGATCGTCCTAATATCGTGTTCATTTTCACGGATGACCATGCCCCGCACGCGATTGGCGCCTACGACGGCTGGCTCAAATCCGTCAATCCCACGCCGAACATCGACAAACTAGCTGCCGAGGGAATGCTCTTTGTGAACAGTTTCTGTACGAACTCGATTTGTGGCCCCAGCCGCGCGGTCATCCAAACGGGAAAGCACAGCCACAAGAACGGATTCATGAACAATGGAAACACGTTTGACTGGAATCAGCAGACCTTTCCCAAGCTTCTGCAGAAGGCGGGCTACCAAACCGCGATTTACGGCAAGTCCCACTTGAAAGGGCATCCTCACGGATACGACAGTTGGGCAGTTCTTCCAGGGCAAGGCCTCTATTACAACCCGGACATGATCACTGAGAACGGCCAGGTTACCATCGAAGGGTATTGCACAGACATCGTAACCGATATGGCGGTCGAATTTCTCAAGGAAAAGCGCGACGAGAAAAAGCCCTTCATGCTGATGGTGCAGCACAAAGCGCCGCACCGTAATTGGATGCCGGCATTGCGCCATCTGAACCTTTATGATGACATCGAGATTCCTGAGCCAGCAACCTTGTTCGACGACTACAAGGACAATGCGCCCGCAGCCCGTCACCAGGAGCTCGAAATTGATCGCCACATGCACATCAACTACGACCTGTTCCTCGACCTGACACCTGACTTCGATGAGCTACCCATTCGGACCGACAAGTCGGCTTGGAGGAATATGCAAAGAATGACACCCGAACAGGTGAAGGCGTGGCGGGCGGCATACGGTCCCAAGGACAAGGCCTTCCATGACGCAAATCTTGCTGGCAAAGAGCTGGTGCGCTGGAAATATCAACGTTATGCCAAAAACTATCTTCGCAGCGTAAAAGGAGTGGATGAAAGCGTGGAAACGATCCAAGACACATTGGCTGAGCTTGATCTAGACGACAATACCATCGTCATCTATTCGTCTGACCAGGGTTTCTACATCGGCGATCATGGCTGGTACGACAAGCGTTGGATGTACGAGGAGTCTCTCAAGATGCCCTTAATCGTCAAGTGGCCTGGCGTTACGAAACCCGGTTCGAAGACAACAAAGATGGTGCAGAATCTCGACTACGCGGAAACCTTTCTCGATATTGCGAGGGCAACGATCCCGGATGATATGCAGGGTTTGTCCCTAGTCCCCCTATTGAAGGGCGAGAATCCCATGGACTGGCGGAGGTCAATCTACTACCATTACTACGAGTACCCTAGCGTACACATGGTACCCCGCCACAACGGAATTCGCACCAACCGCTATAAGCTTATGCACTTCTACCAATTCGACGAGTGGGAGTTCTACGATCTAAAATCGGATCCAGACGAGTACAATAATTTGTACAACAATCCCGAATACCAGTCCTTGGTGAAGCGCATGAAAAACCAGCTAAATCAACTGGAAAAGAAGTACGAGGATGATAGCGACATGACAGTAAAGCCAAAGTCGTGGCAGAACGAAGTACGTGGTATTGCGGCGAACTAGGAACCGACTAATTCGAAAACGTAAGCACCTCGAGAAGTCGGGGTGCTTTTTTATTCGCTTTGGGTTTAATACCCCGAAGTTTGTCGCAAACCCCGACTGTTCGTCGGCTTCGACTCTGGTAGGGGGCTTGTCATAGAACCCGATTGCTCCTGGATCTTTATTCGCTGATTGATTCGTAGGAGCAAATGGGTGTCTCTATGGGACTAAAGAGGTACGAGTGATTTAGGTAGCGGGTGATCTCCGAATACAAACACGATGGTTTGCCCAATGGGCGCTCGGAGATCGCCCGATACCTCAATCTGCCACAACGCCTTACGAAGCAATCGGTCTCGGTGAATCAGTGAGAAGGCGAATTCTCGAATCACCCAATTCGCTTCGGCGTGAGCCATCATACTCAAACTTACCCTTGAAATCTCCTACCTTAGATGCTTGTCCGCGAAATTCAAATACTGTTCCCAGTCATAGTCCATTACATTGTGCCCGCCTGTGCGAACATGGTACCCAACGTTGTCGCCCACGGCGATATTGACCGGCGGTTGAGATTCAACACCTACGCCCGTGAGACCAAATAGTTCGTAGACGGGACCCGCGTCCCTGGCTGAACGAAACTCTCCTCTGGGATCGGCCCAGACATCTTCTTCTGCACTGGCCACGTACACTGGCCGCGGAGCCATGAGAGCGATCAACTGATGCTGGTCAACGGGCAGTGCGTTCTCGTTCCCGTTGTACTGTTTGAATGACTTGTTGAACCAGTGCGGGAAATTCGTGTTGATCCGTTCGACTGTTTCTCCAAAGGCTCTGCGGCTTAGGGCCGCTCCGCCGCATCCGGAGTTATTGGAGATCGTTAGGGCAAATCTTTGGTCCTTAGCCCCCGCCCAAAGGGATGTCTTCCCCAGTCGTGAATGGCCGAGGAGGGAAACGCGCCTTGAGTCGATATCGTCGTCGGTTTCAAAATAGTCCATAATCCGACTCAAGCCCCATGCCCAAGCGGATATTGCACTCCAGTCTTCTAGCACTAACGAATGGCCGTCTTCGTCTGTCTCGTAAAAGGAACGTATGCCTGCCTTCCAGCCATCCTTGTGATCGGGCTCGATGTCGCCGTAATAGGCCGTTACAATCCCGTAGCCTCGATCGAGAATCGTTTCCACGGGCCATCGGCTAGCACTCTTGCCACGCGCCTCGTCGGTTGCTTGGTGGTTAACGTTTCCGTTCTCATTTTTGCGCATCCAGGTGGTGGACAATTGGATTTCGGGGTCCTCATGAATCGTGTGATTCCCGTTAAAGTTGTATCCAAGGAATACGGGCACGGATTGCTTTGAATCATTTGGAATGTAGATGAGCACGTGCAGCGCGTGTTGATGGGCCTGATCCTCAAACCGAACTGTAACTTGTTTGCGAGTCGCCGTTCCACCTAAGGCTTTACGGTCAACTGAGGTGGTCGTGAAACGCAGATTAGAGGGTAACTGAGCTCTGCGACCATAAACCGAATCCTCAAAGTGTTCGAGGATTTCTGCCCGTCTCGAATTCTGCCACTGGCTCGCAGAGGTGACAGGGTAACCGTTGTTGGCGACCAAGGGATCCGGTAGTTCGAACTCCGGGACTCTCGACTCGTCATAATTGAACCCCTTGGGCTGGGCACTGGCTTGGGATGTGGCAAAAATGAGCGTTATAGCAGTGATGATTGTACGACGATTGGACATCCGTGCATTACTGGATCAAATCGTGACAACTACAAGTTTCGAAGCAGAAAGGTTTAATTTTCAGCCAATAGCGGACGAGCGACCACATCCCTCGAATCCATGTACTTCATATTGAAATACAGGATATACGAGTTACCGCCGTCTTCGTACTCCAACATGGATTGGGAAGCATCTTTAGAATCCTGATAGTCGCTGACATAGAGATGCGAGCCTAGGCATTCGGCAGCAAGAGAATTTGACGAAACATCCTCCTGGATCTGGGTATTGGAAAGCCTGGAGCCAAAATGCGATTTACCGCCTTTGGGAAGATGCTCGCTAGTCAGTAGGGTGCTGGGAAGGGCGGATACTAGTAATCTATACGGTTTCCGCTTTCTGCGAAATAGGATTTAGTTGTAGCAATAGATTTGCCGGCGGAGATTAAGGAGTCTTCTTTTCAATTTCAGTCTTTAAAGGCCTTGATGATCCTTCGGAAATGGATTTTCCAGAAACAACGCCGATTTTAAAGACGATCATTTCGAAAGGAGTATGAAGAGAGCATTAGACTCTACAAAGATTAGAATAATGAGGAGCAGATATTCCAATATCCACAACCTCTGGCACAATTTAAACCATCGAATCCTCAACGACTTATCACCAGCGCCACCGTTTTCGTAGATTCAATTCATTTCGCACAATAAGCATTATGTCTAATTAATATATTTGCTTAGGGACGGAATAAAATCTGTGTTTTCACAAACAACTACCCTACTGCAAAATAAGAATCAAGAGACAGGGTTTGATGAGGATGAATACCGATTGGATTAGTAACACGCGGCTTTTGTTTGTAGGATTGCTTATATATCACGATCTATATTTTTCCGCTCAATGGCACGGTCTCGCAATCGCGGCGTAAAGCCGATCCCGTGATTGGCGAACCTACCTGACTTCGGTTTGCTTATCCGAAAACGACTGAGCTATGGTTCTCTTAATGTAGGAAGCTGCGGATCCCAGTATGCGTGAGGGTCATGTCGTATGCGTTACAGGCTTCAACGATGTACGGGGTCCGCAATGAGCCCCCCGTTTCCAAGATGTGCTGGATGTTGGAGCGGCTCGCTCGGTCAATATTGTCGCGGAACGGGATAAACGCGTCACTTCCTAGGCAAATGTCCCTGTATTGACGATTCCACTCAATCCGTTCTTCGCGGGAAATGGGTTCTGGCTTTGTATTAAAATTCTGGAGCATCATTTCCTCTTCGCGAGAGCTGAGTGAGTCCCACAGAAGGTACTGGTCGATGAGATTGGTCCTATCCACCTTCTTGGTTCCGTCTTTGAAAACGAGTCCGCGCACTTTGGGATGACGCTGCAGAAACCATTTGTCGGCCTTGTCGCACGCTAGTCTTGTGCAGTGAATTCGGGATTGTTGACCCGCACCAATGCCAACGATCTGACCATCGTAGGCCACACTAATGGAATTGGACTGGGTGTATTTGAGGGATATGGCGGCTACGAGCAGCGTTTCTGTGGTCTCCTCGCAGATTGTCTTGTTTTCCGAAACGACATTTTGCAGATCGGCCTTACTGATGAGGCGGCTGTTTCGGGTCTGATTGAGGCCGATTCCAAATAGTTCACGCGATTCAATCCCTTCCGGCATGAAGTCGTAGTCAATCTCAAGTACGACGAAACCGCCCTTCTTTTTTCCTTTCAGGATTTCCAAAGCCTCTGGCTCGTATCCGGGCGCAATAATTAGGTCGGAGACTTCCGTTTTGAGGAACTGAGCTAGACTGACATCAACTACATCACTGACCGCGAGAGCATCACCAAAAGAGCAAAGACGATCTCCGCCGCGGGCCCGCACGTAGGCACTGGCAACTTCGGAAAAATCAGTTGTTTTGAGAAATTGCGACTCCTTGAAAGCCTCGTCGATGGGCTTGGCGATAGCGGCCCCCGACGGGCTGACGTGTTTGTAAGAGGCGGCTGAGGCTTTGCCTGTAGCCTCCTTCAATTCCCGCACGAGCTGCCAGGAAGTCAGGGCATCGAGCATGTTGATGAAGCCTGGCGCACCGTTCAGTATTTTGAGTGGTGACGGGTCGGGGAGCTCGATAGAGGCTTCGGTTTGATGAGGATTAGCACCGTAACGGAGGGATATCATGTTCCTTTGCTATGCGAGAATCGCAGATAATGAAAAGACCGAAAACCCATAATCAGGAAAAAACGAAAAAGGAAGTGTTTGAAAGTGCTCCTGCGGGATATATCTTTGACATAGAATGAAAACTTCTGCGCGAAAATCGTCCAAGTATTGCAGAAGTCCATAATTTCCTGTGCGTACACTTGCCAATTAGGTAAAAACGCCGCCACTTCTAAACTGGACAATTACTAACGCAAAACCTACTCTGTAAGATTACAATGACTAAAACGAATAACCCTAGCGAGCCCTCCAACGCAAACTCGTGCTGCGGACCCGATGCCGCATCCTTCTACGCATACCTAATTCTCCGCTTCTGGCTAGGTCTGAGAGCTTTGGTCACCGGAATCGAGAAATTTTCGGCGACAGTGACTAAGGAAGTGGCCATGGAAGCCGAAGAAGGTGCCTTTGCCATCCCTGGGCTCGTCACTGAAATGAAGGTCAAGGAATACGGTTTCTCCCACTACAGTGGCGTCCCTGAGCCTCTTTACGAGAAACTTGCGGAAGAGCCGCTCATGCCGGGATTCGCCCTTTCAATTTACTCAGGTGTCCTCGGCTACGTGCTGATTACAGTAGGTATTATGATCCTCGCGGGAATTTGCTCTCGCGTCGCCCTACTCGTTTCTGGTCTCGTTTGGGCCAGCCTCACGGTGGGTCTGATACTGCTTAAACAAGACGCCGGTATCGCCTGGCTGGGAATGCATGTCGCTTTGACCGTAGGTGCCTTATTACTGGTGAAACATAATAGATTCTCAGTGGTCGAAAAATATTAATCTCTCAAACAACCTTATTTTATGATTATTCCCTCAACCTCAACGACACCTGTAGATCGTCGCCAGTTTCTGAAAACCGGTGCCCTCGCCTCTGGTGGTATTCTGCTAGCTCCTTCTATAATGAAGGCCCAGTCCTCCCCCAACGGGAAGATCAATATCGCCATCTTAGGATATGGCAAGCAAGGCGAAGTGCTCACCACTTCCATGCTGGAAATTCCCAACCCTCCTTTTCATGTCGTGGCAGTCTGCGACATCTGGAAAAACAGTATCGGCAAGTGCCGCAGCGCCCTTCGCACTGCCAGCCCCGATCTGAAGTGGTATTTCGACTATGAAGAATTGATCGCTGCGAAAGACGAACTGGACTTGGACGCTGTAATTATCGCCACACCAGACTTTTGGCATGCTCGCCAAACAAACGCCTGCTTAGAGGCCGGTCTGCACGTGTATTGCGAAAAGATGATGTCGAGAACACCGGACGAGGCGCGTTCCATGGTCCGCACGGCACGCGACACCGGAATGCTTCTGCAAATCGGTCACCAGCGGCGCAGTAACCCCCGCTACATGCACGCTTATCACAATTTGACCCAGCGAGCCAAGCTGATGGGCCGCTTCACCACTGCAAACGGGCAATGGAATCGCTCGGCTAAGCCATTCCGCGAGGTCAACCCGCGGATTGCCGTCGAACAGGTCGTACTGGAAAAGAACGGTTTTGAAAACATGGAGCAGTTTCTGAACTGGCGGTGGTTCCGCGATCTCAGCGGTGGCCCGATTTCCGATCTGGGGTCTCACCAAATAGACATCTTTAACTGGTTTTTCGATGCTCTGCCTAAGAGTGTTATGGCCAGCGGTGGTAACGACTATTATTCGGATCGCCAATGGTACGACAACGTAATGGCCGTATACGAGTACGACACACCCAATGGACCTGCTCGCGCCTTTTACCAAACGCTTGCTACCACTGGGGCGGGGGGCGGTTACTACGAGTACTTCATGGGTGACGAGGGAGCTATGCGCATGTCGGAAAACCCAGCCTTCACTAAGATGTATCGGGAGTACGGCGCACCTTCTTGGGACGATTGGGCGAGCAAGGGATTTATTCGTAAGGAAGAAGCCGCAGCCGCGAAAGTGCAAACGAAGGTGGACGTTCGAGAATCGGCTCCACCAGATGCTTACGAAATCCCAGTCGTACTCGACAAGAAACCACACACGCCACACCTTGAGAATTTCTTCGCCGCAATTAACGGCAAGGCAAAACTCAACTCCGACGGTGAGCACACCTTCAAAAGTGAAATGGCCATCTTCCGTGTCAACGAGGCAGTGGCAGCTCGTAAAACCTTAGAATTCACCAAGGAAGACTACGAAGTTTAATCGGCTTAAACCTTCCATGCAAAATCAACTTACACTGAAGATATGAAAATGAAACTAGTTTCAACTATCGCCGTTATCGCACTCTCCGCGGTAGCGATCGCCAACCACCACGGAGGCAAGAAGGCTCTAGAGATCGATTTCCCTCCACCCTTTCTGATCGGTACTCCTGTCCAGGTGATCCTGCCTCACTTGGAGGCCCCGGGAACACCGAGACCCAACATCATGGTTCCAGAAGGCGTGGGCAATTTAGCAGACGGTAAAGAGGTCACATCTAGCGATGACTTTCCCATTATCGGTGGGCTCGATTACGTTACCGATGGAGACAAGGAATCGGAAGAGGGCTACTTCGTTGAGCTCGCCCCTGGGACTCAGTGGGTACAGATCGACCTCGAATCCGCTTCAACGATTTACGGTGTCGCCATTTGGCACTTCCACACGCAGAAACGAGCCTACCATGATGTGATCGTTCAAATTTCCGATGACGAGTCGTTCGAGAGCGGTGTGACTACGGTCTTCAACAATGACCATGACAACTCATCGGGTTACGGCAAAGGATCGGACAATGCCTATCTAGAAACCAACGAAGGCAAGCTCATCGATGCGAAGCAAGCGAAAGGCAAGTACGTTCGCATTTACGGAGCGGGAAATACCAGCAACGAAATGAACCATTTCGTGGAGGTGGAAGTCTTCGGAATGGCAAACTAGAATAGTTCGGCAATCTAGCAATTTTTGACGCGTCCAGGAAAACCTCTGGGCGCGTTTTTTGCAGTATTGGGTAGCGGGCGATCTCCGAGTGCTCATTCGGGTATGGATCGTGGACAATGACAGACCGGGTACACGTTTTCGACAGGGTGCACTTTCTTTTTGGCCTTTGGTTCGGAATCATTCTTCTTTTAAGCTTTAACTCTACTTAAGATAATTCCTAAAAACGTCAAACTAGTCCTCTACCTCGCTGCGAGTCTTCTTGTTGTCTCTGCAGGTTTTTATCTGCGCATTCAAAACTCCGATGCTAGAATTTTTCATTCCGATGAGGCTGTGCAGGCTTATCAGTTGTGGGAATTGATGGAAACGGGACACTATGAATACGATCCCGAGGACAAGCACGGTCCCATTCTCTACTATTTTTCATCAGTCTTGAACAAGATCCTTGGGATCGACGCATCCGAATTGACCCACACCCAGGTGAGGCTCCTGCCGATACTTGCGAGTATCGGACTGCTAATTCTCGTTCTCGTGGATGAACGAAAAGTAAGTGGAACCTCTCTCATCGCTGCGGCTTTTTTTGCCCTATCTCCCTTTCCAGTTATTTACAGCGCTTATTACGTGCAGGAAATTCTATTTACGCTAATCGGTTTTCTGCTCCTCTACTCTACGAACGAGTACTGGAAGCTCCCAAGCCCGATGAATGCAGCACGTTGTGGACTTTGGATCGGCCTATTTTTCGCGACCAAAGAAACCGCTATCATCCATGTGGCTGCTATCGGATTGGCAGTTGTATCGATACAAAGTAATGCGTTCGAAATCAAGACATGGTCGGAACGTATCCGCCTCAAGCAGATCCTTTTTGCCTTTGGGAGCACCGCCTTTATCTGGGGGTTCTTCTATTCGGCCGCGTTCACGGATTTCAGTGGAATTGTCGATAGTTTTAAAACTTTCGTGATCTACGCAGAGCGCTCGCAGGGTGCGGGGCATGAGAAACCCTCCTACTACTATCTATCGATTTTCTGGCCCCAAAGAGCGGAAGGAATTCGCTGGGGAGAAGCTCCTTTTCTCATTCTTGCGGCAATCGGCTTTTTCCTGCTTATCAGAAACTCGAGAGAGTCGTCGCGACACGTGAGACTAAGCGTGTTCTACGGATTCGCCTGCTTTGTATTGTATTCTATAATTCCTTACAAAACACCTTGGTTGATGCTTACTACCTATGTGTCATTTTGCATTGCCGCCGGCTTTACGCTAGTCACCCTTTTCATTCGTTGGCCGCAAATATTGGCGCGTATCGCTGTAGTCACGGTGACCCTATTCTCTCTTTTGGATCAATACCAATCCACTCGGCTTGTCGAGCGATATGCAGCCGACTCGCGCAATCCTTACATTTACCAACACACATCCCCCCAGTTCATAAAGCTGATTAAGCGAATTGACGATCTCGAGGCTCTTGATCCTTCGAGTGATCTCGCCATAGCAGTCGGAGGAAGTGACAATGCCTGGCCACTACCCTGGTACTTGCGTAATAATGACACGATAGGCTACTGGCAGAACCCATCTGATATCCCCGCCTTGGATATTGTGATCGGTCCCATTGGAAAGCTGCCGCAATCGCTGAACGAAACCCATATCGCAGAATATCACGGCCTTCGAGATAATGTAGTTTTGGAATGCTGGATTGAGAAGCACCTTTGGGACGCTTTTATGGAAACACGTTGAAAATGAAAGAAGATCCCTCTGTCATTTCAATCCGGCTTGAAGACGTTGCCTCGTTGCGGTCGTACTCCTGTCAATCTATGGCCTGTACCTTTAACTTTCATTTGATTGGCGATAATTCGGGCCTGATGGATTCAGCTGTCATGGAGGCTGAGGAGCGACTGTCTCGGCTCGAGGAACAACTCAGCTTCTATATCGAATACAGCGACATCACCCGCATCAACCGGGCGCCGCTTGGAGAAGGCATTCGAATCTCGCAGGATACGGTAGACTGCCTGTTGCAGTCATTCGAGGCAAGTGCCCGCTTGGGTGGGAAGTTCCACCCCTTCCTAGGTCAGGCAAACACCCTCCACAAGGGACAGCAAAACGAGCTTCCCCATTTAGCCGAGTTACTGGTAAAAGAGGCCGTTAGTTCGGAACCGGTCATTTCACTCGATCAGGAAAGCAACACAGTGGTCAAATTGAGAGCCGGTCCCCTACTCGACCTGGGCGGAATCGGCAAAGGATTCGCCCTAGACCAGCTTCAATACCTCTTCCAAGAATGGGAAATCGAGCAAGGGCTGATTGAATGCGGAGGAAGCACGTTCCTAGCGATGCAACCGCCTGACGATGTAAGCTCATGGGAGTTGACAATTGGATACGAGAATCGGGTGGGCACCATTTCCTTAACTGCCAACCAGGTGCTCGCCAGCTCAGGAGTCGCCTTCCAAGGGAGCCACGTGATCGATCCCGGCACCCGGTCCCCCACTTACAATTGGAAACGAAGCTACGCCATCGCTCCTAGGGCATCATTAGCGGACGCCGCTAGTACCGGAGCACTTCTTCTCGATACAAAATCCCTTGAAACAATTTCTCAACAGGATCCTGACTTGTCTTTCGCCCTATTTTCCAACGACAGCGAATTCCATTGTGGTCTCCATTTTGAATGCTTGTCTGAGTCATGAATGCGCTCCTGGTTATTCCCTGCTATTACGAAAGTAAGCGCCTGCCGCGGTTTCTTCTAAATCTCTGCGAATTGGTTGAGCGCTCCAATCTCTCTATCGCAATTCAACTGGTTGACGATGGGTCCTCGCAGGATGAACAAAAAGCCCTTTCTGATCTCAGTCAAAAGTTGAACCCCCAATACCCATTCTTGAGGGAGCCGCTTCTTCTGGAGAAAAATCTGGGGAAAGGAGGTGCCGTACGCGCTGGTTGGAGAAAAGGGGGCGATGCTAATATCCTCGCCTTTGTCGACGCAGATGGAGCCGCTTCCGCGGAGGAGACCATTCGGTTCTTGGGCATCATTGAGCAGTCGGCAACGCAGAATCGAGTCTTAATCGCATCCCGAGATTCAGGAGCGGGTCGCGATCTGCAGCGAAAATGCTCACGCAAGATCTTGGCAAAGATCTTCAATCAATTGATTCGTATACGGTACGATATCCACTTATCTGATACGCAATGCGGCTTAAAGGCTATCCCCAAAGAGTTCTTCCAATCGGCGAAAGGCAATATGGTACAAGACGGCTACGCCTTTGATCTGGAAATACTGCTCACGGCAAAAAGACACGGTTTGGAAGTCGCCTCCATCCCTATCGATTGGACAGAAGTACCAGGAAGCAGTACCAACCTATGGCATGCCTGGACGTTTATGAAACAGATCCTGTTACGAAAAATTTGAGGTTACTTGGGAGGAAGCTTATGAATGGGTCCTATTGGCCTTTAATCGTATCGCAGCGCTTCAATGGGCGACCGATTGGCGATTCCCAGACTGTTTAGCATGCCAGTTACCAAGGTAATGGCACCGATCCCTATGATCGACCCGATCGTCATTCCCCAAGGAATGTAGAGATCGATCTTGAAAACAAATTGTGTCATGGCCCAGGCGCCAGCGAGTGACAAGGTGATACCGGTGGCGCTTCCCAATCCGCCCAGTAGAAAATATTCAATCGCCATAATTCTACGAACTTGTCCAACGTTCGCGCCAAGCGAACGGAGGAGGACGCTTTCCTTTACTCGCTGATACCGACTCGTAAGGACCGTTGCAATGAGCGCGATCAGCCCCGTTAGAATCGTAAATGATGCCATGAAGCGAACGACGAACCCTACTTTTTCAAATACGTCTTTAAGCGTTTCCAGCACCATTGATAAGTTAATTGCGGATACATTGGGATATCGCTTGACCACGTCCCCTTGCAGGGCGGCAATTCGTTCCACACCGTCCGCCTTGACTGCGATGATGTGATTAGCGGGAGCTCCTTCAAGGACTCCACTCGGAAAGACAACGAAGAAATTAGGCTGCATTTGCCTCCAGTCGACTTTTCTAATGCCGGTAACGGTCGTGAGCAAGGGCAGCCCTTGCACATCCCAGGAAAGCGTGTCACCGATCTTCAGGCTCAGTGCCTCAACCAGTCTCTCTTCTATTGAAATAGGAATGGGATCATGGCTATCCAGACTCGAAGCTGACACGAATTCCCCCTCAATAATCGGTTCGTGCTCTCGAAGTTCTGCTCTAAAAGTGGATCGGTACTCGCGGGACAAAGCCCACCTTTCGTAATCGGGGTTTCGACGGAGTTGAGAGACAGGCATTGAACCAATATGTGTCAGCCGCATCGTCACCATGGGATCATGAAACTTCAACTCGCTCCCGTTTTCCTGGACAATTTGCTTCACCTGATCGACTTGGTCGCTCTGAACGTCAAAGAAGACCGTATTAGGCTTATCGTCCTGGTCATTGATTTCACCCCTCTTCAGAATACTAACCTCGCAGAGGTACAGCGTGTAGATTAGGAATGCACCCATACCGATCATCACTATTAACGAAACGGTACGATTGTTAGGGCGGTAGAGATTACTCAAACCTTGTCGCCATACAAAGGGTAACGTTCGAGGAGACAACCTTCTCAACAACCCTCTAAGACCGATACCCGTGGCCGTGAGCACTAGTATTGCGACAACGATCCCTCCGAAAACACCCAGTGCTTCAGTGACTTCGTCAGTCTGCAAAATTGAAAATATCAGAGTAAGTATACCAATCAGTCCAGAGGCTAGCCATACCAACCAATCATTCCGGCCCCTTTGTACTCCCATAGACGATCGAATTGCCCGCAACGGGGAAAGCTTTCGCATCGGAAGTAGAGGAAGGAAGGCGAACAGCAATGTTAAAGCCCAAGCAAAGGCGAATGCCTCCGCTAGGCTGGGCCATACAATCTCGAACTCCAAATCGAAGGGAACGAAAGACTGAACGATCCTTGGCAACGCCGCCTGAACGCCGACCCCCAAAATCGCTCCCAAAAGACAACCGACAAAACCCATTACAAAAACTTGTATGCAAAAAACCATCATACTGGTCTGCCCGCGACAGCCAAGGCACCTTAGCACAGCCATTGACTCGGATTTTTCCTTCAGATACACTTGCATGGCACCTGCAATTCCAACGCCACCAAGAAGAAGAGCGACAAACCCGACCAAACTCAAGTAGCTGGTCATTTCATCCAGCATGTTACCGATGCTTCCTTTCTGCTCTTCGGCCGTATCAAAACGCAGGCCATTGGAACGAATCTCGGTCTCCTTAGATCGCAGTGTCTTTTTTAAATCTTCACTCAGACCGTTTTCAAACACGAAATGCTTCCGAAAGGTCTTTCGGCTTCCGAAACCTAGCAAATTCGTTGATTCCAGATGAATCTGCGGGATCAGGATGCGAGGTGAAAACGAACTACCAAAGGAGGATTCCCCTGGAATTCTCAGCAATTCGCCAATTACCTCAAATTCCGCATCCCCGATACGTATAGTATCTCCAGTCTCCAGTTCGTATTGAATTTTTAATGATTCTTCTACTAGGGCAACTTTGCCTTCAATCTCGGAGACATTCAATCCTTCAGGCCGCGTATCGAGTGTACCATACCAAGGAAATCCCCCTGACATAGCTCGTAATGAAACCAGACGGGTCTGGTCTGACTTGATAAACAACGCCATCGTCGAAAGGCGCGTATCGATGGCTTCGCCCGAAGCGTTTAGGGAACTAAAGAGTTCTTCTGCCTTATCGTCGAAGGGCTCTGAGCTTCTGAATTCCAAGTCGGAACCAAGAAGGGCTTTAGATTGCCGATCGACTTCAGCTTCTAAATTGCTACGTAGCGAGTTCACCGCCACCAGTGCCGCAACCCCAAATATAACGGAAAAGGCAAACAAAGCTAACTTCCCTCTGGAGCGACGCGTATCGCGCCATGCCATTTTGAGCACCCAATTAAGTTGAGGTTTGAGCTTTTTCGAACTCCTACTCAAATCGCTCATCGCTCTACCGTGACCCTTCCCTGATCGATACGAAGGATTCGATCGGTCTTCTCCGCTAGCTCCCGATCATGGGTAACCAAAATTAGCGTCGTACCGGCATCCCGATTCAGTTGAAACAGCAGATCGACTATCGAGTGACTGGTATCCGCATCCAAATTACCCGTTGGCTCATCTGCGAACAGTATTTTGGGGCGATTGATAAAGGCTCGCGCCAATGCCACGCGCTGCTGCTCTCCCCCTGAAAGCTGGACCGGATAGTGATGAACTCTTTCCCCAAGACCCACTTTCTCCAGCATCTCAACGGCCGCGAACTCGACTCCCGTTTCGCCTCGGAGCTCAAGCGGTACCTTCACGTTTTCCAGTGCCGTCAAAGTAGGCAGCAACTGGAAATTCTGGAAAACAAATCCCACGTAACGATTTCTGATATCTGACCGCTGGTCTTCTGTCTGTGTGCTCAAAGATTCCCCGTTTAGGCTTACCTCGCCTTTGGTGGGCGAATCCAGTCCCGCACAAATCCCGAGCAGGGTTGTTTTACCACTCCCCGATGGACCAACTATAGCGATGGACTCTCCCACGCGAGCCTCCAGGCTAGATTCTTTAAGAACCTCGAGTAGCCGATCGCCACTAGCGAAAGACTTACTCACTTTATCTAAACTCAAAATGACCCTGTTATGCATACCCTTTTTCCAAAAACCACTCAACCAAAACAACTCTAAGGTCTAATTACGAACAGCTATTTCCAAGCAATGCGTACAAATCGAAAATCCTTGTGGCCTGGATTTGAGAACACAAGAGCTCAAATCTATTTCCGATCAACACTTGAAACATTATGCTCAATCACATGTATCTACAAATATGTTGCTTAGAAATATCGCCCTATTGGTTTTGGCGTTCAGCCTGTTCTGCTCTGCAGAAAACCAATTATGGGGCACGAACGAAAGCAACGAGCGAGCGATTCTATTCTTCGGGGACAGCCTTACGGCCGGTTATGGGGTAGACTATGATCAATCCTATCCAAAGGTTCTCCAATCTTTGCTAAGTGAGCAGAATTTGAAATGGAAAGTCATACCTTCCGGTGTAAGTGGAGAGACGACCGCGGGGGGCCTTAGACGAATTGACTGGATATTGAGAAACCCGATAGACGTGTTTGTCTTAGCACTGGGAGCAAATGACGGACTCAGAGGAATCGATCTTTCCTCCACACGCGACAATTTGATCGCTATCGCCATCCGCGTGAGGGAACGGTATCCGAACGTCCACATTGTGATCGCCGGCATGAAAATGCCTCCGAACTTAGGGGTGAGCTATACCGATGAGTTTGAAAATCTATATCGTTCCGTTGCGGAAACTTTAGGGGCAACCCTAATACCATTTCTGCTAGAAGGAGTCGGTGGGGATCCGCAACTAAATCAAAGAGACGGGATACATCCAAATCCAGAGGGACATAGATGGATAGCCAAACACTTGTTCGATAGTCTTAAACCTCTACTTCTAGACCAGAATTCGTAGTCCAGTACCCGTATTAACAAATATTAGAAGCCCTTTTCCTGAGTCGCCAAAAATCCAGTTCTCCCATGCCTACTTTGATTTAAGGGCTCGATAGGAATGTTTTGTAACCGCCCAATGAGAACTCTCCCTATGACCCTGAGTTCTTGACGAGTTCAAAAAATTTCCTTGTCCAATTCAAACAATCGTTTAAAACGTTTGTTCGAAAGTTTTTCCAATGAACAATACGCAGGTAAAAATCATCGAAGCGGCCGAAATTGAATTTGCTGAGCGGGGGTACGGAGGGGCTTCGATTCGAGAGATTACCAAACGTGCCGGTGTCAATATCGCCGCGATCAACTACCATTTTGGTACCAAAGAGGTCCTTTTCAAAGAAATGGTCCGTCATCGTATCGAGCCGATAAATCATCTGCGAATCGATATGCTCGAAAAGGCAACTATTGAGAATGATTCAAAACCGCTCCCGATCCAGAAAGTGGTCGACTTCATGGTTCGTCCCCTACTTTCCCAGTTGATAGGCGAGCCCGGGACAGATTTCCGCTTCATGCGAGCTATGGGAAAAGCGATGTCGGAAGAACGTGCTTTCATGAGAGAACTGCATCAGGATATATTAAAAGAAATCGTTACGAAGTTTTCGAAAGCAATTTCCGATTCGCTCGGCCACCCAGGCTTTGAGAAGATTTCCTATGGCATGCACTTTCTTTCCTGCTGCATGCTAGGAGTCATGATGCAGCATTCGCGACTCCAATTTATTTCCTGTGGTAAAATCGATCTGCATGACACGGATGGCTTAGCTGACCATCTCGTAGCTTTTATTAGCTCGGGGCTCGAGGCGGTTTCAAAGCTGAGTCCAAAGACTTGATACAATGACCAGAAATACAAATTGGCTACAGTTCGCCTTCTTTACGCTTTTCCTTTCCGGATGTGCGACGGCACCGATCAAACCACAATCGGTAGCCAGCCCTAAGGATGGTGATGAGTTTCTCGCGTCAAAACCTCTCGAGTCAAGCGAGTCGATAAAATGGGCCGGTCGATTCGGAGACGAAACCTTGAATCAACTCATAGCTGAAGCGCTGGACGTCAATTTTGGTCTCGATGCCGCAGAAGCCCAAGCAAGAGCCGCGGAAGCTGCAGCAAGAATTGCTGGCTCACTCAGAATCCCAAGTCTTTCATTGGGACTCAATTCCTCTAGGCAGAAAAGTCGATTTTCGTTCCTCAATTTTCAAAAAATCGAAACGGAATCACACGCCCTTAACCTGAGAAGCCAATGGGAGGTCGATGTCTGGGGTAGCCTAAAAGATACCCACGCTTTGGGATTGGCTAATTTTGAAGCAGCGGAAGCAGATGTGAAGGCTCTCAAGTTATCAATTGCCGGCCAGGTGGCTCGCTCTTGGTTCAACATGCTCGAAGCCCAGCAGCAATGGCAGCTCGCGATTGACTCTTCAGAAACGCTTGAACAAAAGCTAACGTCGCTTGATCGAAGATACGATCGCGGCTTAGTGACGAGTTTAGATCTCAGGCTAACGCGGGCCCAAGCCGCCTCAGGTCGTGCACTGATACAGCAACGAAAAACACAACTGAATAACGCCAAGCGATCCCTGGAAGTGCTTCTCGGCCGATATCCCTCTGCAACCCAGGACAGCAGCCACTCGCTGCCTCCACTAAACAGCGATATCCCTGGAGGCCTGCAGGCGGAATTAGTAGCAAGACGTCCTGACCTGTACGCGGCAGAGCGACGTCTGGCGGCAATACTCGCGCAGCAGAATAACGTAACCAAAAATTGGCTACCTAGAATCGCGCTAACGGGGAATTCTGGTACCACAAGCAGTGAATTAACTGATTTGCTAGATTCTGATTTCTCGGTTTGGTCGATCGCCGGTGATCTTACGGCCAACCTGTTCGCTGCAGGTCGTCTAAAGTTCGAACGTGTCCAATCTCAAGCGCAAGCGGAGTCTCAGCTAGCCCAATACCGCTCCACTGTCTTGACAGCCTTTCAGGAGGTCGAGAATGCTCTTTCTATCGAAATTGACCTTTCGCTATTGAGAAAGGAATCCGCCATTTCCGCTGATGAAAATCAAAAAGCCGAGGATCTTGCTTGGGAGCAGTATGACAAAGGCCTCGTAGATATCACCACGCTTTTGGATGCCCAACGGAGGGCGGACGAAAGCGCCAGCCAACTCATTTCCATACAAAATCAACGCCTTCAAAATCGCATCAATCTGCATCTCGCATTGGGAGGCGATTTTGAATAACCGGATTCAAACGTTAATCCCCACCGTTAACTTAAAATATTTCAGTCATGTCTGATAAAAAAGAATCGCTACTTTTAAGATTGGTAAAATACGTGCTGCCGATCTTCTTCATTTTTGCCTCGTTTGGGATAATTCTAGCCGCATTCGTCTTTAAACCGGTACCCGAGAAGAAGGAGACCATTCAAGTGCTTCCTGTGGTAGAAATAATTGAGGCAAGATCCAAACCGATAATACTCGAGGCCCGCAGCCAGGGTATCGTGGAGTCTCGGACGGAAACCTTACTCGTTGCAGAAGTCACAGGGCGCATTCAGTCAATTTCCAATTCCTTTTTCGCTGGAGGATATTTCAAGAAAGGTGATCCCCTTATTGAGATTGACCCCGTAGATTATCGAGCCAATTTGGCCTCATCCAAAAGCCGGTTAGCTGAAGCGAGATTGGCTTATGAGCAGGAAAAGGCACTCGCCGATCAAGCGCGAGAGGACTGGGAAAGTTTCGGACGTGGAGAAGGCTCTGATCTACCCCTCCGCAAGCCGCAGCTAGAGCGCGCGAAGGCGGTCTACGAGTCAGCTTTAGCAGGTATGGAAATAGCGGAGCGTGATCTTGAACGAACGACGGTGAAAGCGCCCTACGATGGTCGCATTCATGAGAAATTCGCGGACATCGGCCAAATGGTCTCGGCAAGGCAAAGTCAGTTGGCACGTATATACTCTACTGATACTGCAGAAATTCGACTGCCCATCTCCCTAAAGGATATCGAATACCTAGAACTTCCTGAATCCTACAGCAATCGCTCAACCAACGATACAAAACCAAGGGTCATCGTGAGAGGATCCTATGGAGGGGAACAATATGAGTGGGAAGGCGTGATAGATCGGACAGAGGGAGCCATTGATCCCAGAACCCGCCTCTCCTATGTCGTAGCCAAAATAGAGGAGCCGTATAGAAAAGGTGAAGATAGCGATCGCCCCCCGCTCAAAGTCGGACTTTTCGTCGAAGCGTCGATTCAAGGAAAACGCATTGATAATGCATTTCAAATCCCCAGAAAAGCTCTGCAGGAGAATAATACGGTATACACTGTCGATTGGGAGAGTCGAATCGTTTTCAAAGACGTGGAAGTCTACCAAACGGATACGGAATGGGCGATTATTACAGCGGGACTCGAAGAGGGAGACCGCATTTGCATTACTCCATTGGAGTACGCTGTAATGGGAATGCGGGTAGAGCGGGAATCGAAGGAGTCTATTGAAATCCTGAAAACTGAAATCAACCAAAAGCTTTAAGGATGATAGCTTGGTTTGCAAGAAACGGAGTCGCAGCGAATTTGGTGATGTTGATCCTCGTCATTGGCGGGATCGCTTCCTATCTCACCGTAAAGAAGGAGCTATTTCCACAATTCTCTCTGGATCTAGTCACAATACGGGTTCCGTATCTCGGGGCATCGCCTGAGGAGGTCGAAGAATCTGTAATCATACGCATTGAAGAAGCGATTCAGTCGATTGATGGAATCAAAGAACTTAGCTCGGTCGCCCAGGAGGGCTATGGTTCAGTAACCGCGACGGTGGAAAAAGGATACGAGTTATCGAAGGTCAAAGACGAGATCAAAACACGTGTTGATGCGATCACAACGTTTCCAGTCGACACCGAGCGCCCTATCGTTGACGAACCCCTTATTCCCAAGGAAGTCATCCGTATTTCCGTGTTCGGAGACGCGAGTGAAAAGGAGATCAAGAAGATCGCCGATCGGATTAGAAACGAGTTGGTAGAGTTCGATGGGATCAGCCAAGCAGTGGTTCAAGGAGTTCGAGACTACGAAATTTCTATCGAAGTATCCGAAAATACACTGCGAAATTACAACCTTACTTTCGATCAAGTCGTTCAGGCAGTCAGAGGGAGTTCCGTCGATTTGCCGGGTGGGCTCATAAAGGCGGAAGGCGGAGAAATTTCGCTTCGCACTAATGAACAAGCCTACATTGGTACCGATTTTAGTGAAATCATTTTGTTAACCAATCCAGATGGCGGGAAAATAAGGCTTGGAGACATCGCCACGGTTCGGGACGGGTTTGCTGAGCAGGACATAATCACCAAGTTCAACGGCAAGCTTGCAGCCATCATTCTCGTCAAGGAGGTAGGAAGCGAAAATCCATTGGAAATATCGGAACTCGTTTATGACTACGTGGAAAACGCCTCCGAGACCTGGATCCCGGACGGGATTGAACTAGAGGCGTGGAGCGACTCATCATTTTACCTTCAAGGCCGTATCGATATGCTAGTGGAAAACGGCTTTATCGGCTTTTTGCTAGTCCTAGTCACACTGGCCATTTTCCTGCGACCTTCCCTCGCCCTGTTCGTAGCCATCGGTATACCAGTAAGTTTTCTAGCGACAATCGCCATCGCGCCTGCACTAGGGATAACGATTAATCTTCTTTCTCTCTTCGCGTTCATTTTAGTCTTAGGGATCGTGGTTGATGATGCGATTGTCGTTGGAGAAAGTGTATTCACAGAATTCCAAACAAACGGTCACGGAGTTGAAAGTGCGATAAAAGGTGCTGAGCGGGTTTCAATGCCAGTGACGTTCGCTATCATCACTACTGCAGTTGCCTTCATACCAGTGTTCTTTCTGCCGGGTATGATTGGTAAGTTCCTGTACGCGATCCCCATTGTAGTGATCCCCACCCTGCTTTTCTCATTGGTACAGAGCAAACTCGTTCTTCCTTATCATCTGACTCTTTGTCATGTAGGCGACGGAGGAGGCAGGGAAAAGCTCAACCCTATTTCAAAACTGCAGCGGCGTTTCTCGGATGGAATGGAACGCTTCATCCAAAACGTCTATATGCCTATTCTCGATAAGGCCCTTTCGTTTCGCTGGTTAACACTTTCCCTTTTCCTGTTCGCCTTAGCCACCTCCATCGCCCTTTTGGCATTCGGAGCGATTCGATTCGTCTTCTTCCCGAATGTTCCTTCCGACTACATTTTCCTTGAACTTAAGATGGCCGAGGGAACTCCATTACCCGAAACGCAAAGGGCAATGGAACGAATTGACAGGGCCATCGATGAGATATCGACGGAGCAAATAGATCGAGGGTCCATTGATCCGGTTAGAAACAAATCAATATTCATTGGATACAGCGTGGTTTCTGGAGGACCAGGGCCCGCATCAATGAGCTCTGGCGCTAACGTGGGGTCGATTATCATTGAGCTTTCTAAAGCGGAGCTTCGGGATTCCAATGCGGACGAGATCGCTCAAATTTGGCGCGAAAAAGTCGGAGAGATTCCCGGTGCCCGAAAACTGAATTTCCTTTCAAGCGCTTCCGGGCCCGTTGGCCTACCGGTTGACATTCGCTTAACTGGAAGAAACTTCGGTGATTTGAAGGCTGCTTCAATGGAGATACAGGAGGAGCTTAAACAGTTCGAAGGTTTGCTGGATATACGCGACACCTATTCAGAAGGGAAACGAGAGCTCAAGGTCAGATTGAAAGATGATGCTCGACCTTTGGGACTTACCGCCGGCGATTTGGGGCGACAGATCCGCTATGCATTCTATGGAGCCGAAGCCCAACGGGTTCAGCGTGACAAGGAGGACGTCCGGGTCATGATACGCTATCCCAAAGATGAGCGCGAATCGCTTGGGAATTTGGAATCGATGCGGATCGTTGCTCCCAATGGATCAAGAATCCCGATATCAGAGATTGCAGATATTGAATACGGCACTGGCTACCCATCGATTTCCCGCCTTAATCGAAAGCGAATTATCAATGTTCAGGCGGACGCCAACAAAGCAGTCGCGAATTCTGACGATATTAGTTCCTCACTCTACGGAAAGTTTCCAGGGGATCCAGATTCAATTCTGGGTCGCGTTCTGCAAAAGTATCCTGGGGTGGCTTCCGTGAAAGGAGGGGAGGCAAAGGATATGGAAGAATCGACTCCCGCGATTATCGGAGGGATGCTCCTCGTTTTAGTCATGATTTATGCTTTGCTCGCAATCCCTTTTAAAAGCTATCTTCAGCCATTGATCGTAATCTCCGTAATTCCTTTCGGGATTGGAGGAGCCATCTACGGTCACTTAATCAATTTTCAAAACCTCGGAACACCGCAGGACATGAGTCTTCTTTCGCTCCTTGGAATAATAGCGATGTCGGGTGTCGTCGTTAACGATTCACTCGTTCTAGTGGATAGGGTTAACCGACTTCGAAATCAAGGCATGTCCGTTTTTGATGCGGTCCATGTGGGAGGAAGCCAGCGATTTAGGGCGATCATTCTAACTTCGATCACTACCTTTGTAGGTCTAGTCCCAATACTTATGGAAAAGAGTCTTCAGGCTCAGTTCTTAATTCCTATGGCAACGTCCCTCGCCTTTGGCGTATTGTTCGCCACATTTATCACGCTCTTGCTTGTGCCCTGTGCCTATCTGATTTTGGAGGACTTCAAATCGCTAATCACCTGGTGGTGGAGAGGATTGCGAGGTAAGCAAAGGTCCGCTGAGGCAGTCGCAGAAGTCCAGGAAGTCGCTTCTTAAACCTCAACGATTAAGTCCTACAACAGGCGCCGGTTCAAGGCAAAGCTCTGACCAGACGGTCCATATTTGTGCTGGGATGCAAGAAACACTGCCATTGGCACAATGTCTTCGGGGCGTTTCACGCATTCGTTTTCCCAGTCCCCATCTGCATGGAGGAAGGGTTCAAAAGTCTCCCCTTCAGGGATTTTCGTTTTAACGGGACCGGGAATCATCTCATTTACGGTAATTCCATACTCGGCTAGTTCGATTGAAAGCGACTGCGTCAGCATCCAAAGGGCCGCCTTCGCGGCACTGTAAGCCGCACTCGATTTATCGGGCCGCCTACCCATCCCAGATCCCATCGTCAGAATTTGACCATTATCGCTCTTTTTCAAAAGCGGTATAGAGGCCTTGGCTACGTGAAAGGCGGTGAAAAGATTAATCTCGACAGTTTTAATCCATGCTTGGGAATCGACGATTTCAATCGGTTCCCGAGCCCCCGCATTTCCTCCGGCATTGAGAAAGACCAAGTCTAGTTGCCCATACGTCTTTTCGACTCGTTCAATAAGATTCCAAACCTCTGATTCCACTGTTAGATCCGCGGTAACGCCTAGCGCAGTACCTCCTGCTTCCTCAATAGCTTCAACGGTTTGGCTCACTTCCGATTCAGTTCTTGAGCTAACGACAATTCGGGCGCCTTCCTTCGCGTAAGCAGCTGCGATTGCTCGACCTAGGCCGCGTCCTCCACCTGTAATGAGAGCAACCCGCCCCTCTAACATCTTTTCTTTCATCCCATTGAACTAGTACAGAGAAGCATTGCCCACAAGTAGTTAGTACCCCGCTTCGTCTATCTTGATCAAATTAGCTGGGCTTATCCGCTATTGACTCACTCAATACAATACACTTGAGAAGACCACCTTTCACCCCCCGCCACTTGCTTAATGAGCACCAGTAAACAACCAAACGTCATCGTATTCTTCACAGATCAACAACGCTGGGATACCTGCGGCGCACATGGTAATCCATTGGATTTAACGCCAAATTTTGATCGACTTGCCAATCAAGGCACCCACATCGATGCGTCAATAACTTGCCAACCGGTGTGCGGACCTGCGCGGTCTTGCTTGCAAACAGGTCTTTATGCCACCCAAACAGGATCTTGGCGCAACGGAATACCCCTCGACAAAAATCTCACAACAATCGCACAGCTCTACAAGAAAGCTGGATACAACACGGGATACATCGGCAAGTGGCACTTGGGCACCCGAGATGACATCGTTCCAGTCGAGGAACGTGGTGGATATGACTATTGGCTGGCGGCTAACTTGCTGGAATTTTGCTCGGATGCTTACGACTGCAATCTCTGGAACAATGACAACGAGAAGGTCCATTTGCCTGGATACCGAGTGGACGCGATGACAGATGCCGTAATTCGTTACGTCGACAATGCAAACAAAGAGGATAAACCGTTCTTTCTTTTCACTTCCTATTTAGAGCCGCACCACCAGAACCACGTTGATGACTATCCACCTCCTGAAGGTTATCGGGAGAGATACACGGGTAAATGGATACCGCCAGATTTGCAACAGCTTGGGGGCAGTTCAGGTCAACATCTAGGAGGCTACCTTGGGATGATAAAGCGCCTGGACGAAGCCCTTGGCCGGATCTTGGATGCACTCAAAAGTCTCAATATTGATGATGAGACCATCATTCTCTACACTGCGGATCATGGATGCCACTTCAAAACTCGAAACTCTGAATACAAGCGATCAGGTCACGAGGCATCTGTAAGAGTTCCCACCGCATTTTCAGGACCCGGGTTCAAGGGAGGCGGAAGGCGAACGGAAGTCATGAGTCTGGTAGATATAGTACCCACCCTTCTAGAATCCAGTGGGATTGAACCTCCAGAGGAAATGCCGGGTAGATCACTGATGCCGATACTGCGAGGCGAGGTAAGCGACTGGAAGCAAGAGGCATTCATCCAGATTAGCGAAAGCCAGGTTGGTCGGGCCATCCGTACGGGCCGATGGAAATATGGCGTTGTATCTAACCAAAATGACGGGGAGACGGAACCTTGTGCAGATCACTATGTTGAAAACTACCTTTATGATTTACGCTCCGACCCTTACGAGTTGCAAAATCTCATCGGCTACGGCTCTCACCGCAAGGTCGCAGTACGTCTGAAGGAAAAGATACTAGATGCAATGGAAATAGCGGGAGAATCGCGTCCGATGATCACTGACCACGAATTGACGATGCCCCAATCGCAAAGAACCGTGCTCCCTCAAGAGATTGAGCAGTAGATAAGGAAACGTGCTGCTCGAGTACGGCTCGGCGGTAGACCGCTTTGGTGCGAATAGTCAATTCCCGCTCTAAAAGATTCGCAGGGCCAGCACTCCCCCGACCCTAGAATCAAAAGAGCGACCGCTGCGTCTATTTCGGATTTCGGCCCTAACCTGTAAACCAAGGGAGAAATACAAGTGAGACAACAGTCATCAGCTTAATCAGAATATTGATCGAAGGTCCTGAAGTGTCTTTGAAAGGATCTCCAACAGTGTCACCCACTACAGACGCTTTGTGGGCCTCAGATCCCTTACCTCCTTCGTGACCCTCTTCGATATACTTTTTCGCATTATCCCAAACACCACCGGCATTCGCCATGAAAATAGCCAGCATCACACCGGAAACCAGTGCCCCCGCCAAAAGTCCGCCAAGCATTTGAGCCCCAAACAACTTCCCTATCAAGACAGGTGCGGCGATCGCAATCAATCCAGGAACGATCATCTGCATTAGCGAGCCCGTAGTGGATATTTGGACGCAACGAGCCGGATCGGGCTTGCTCGTGCCTTCTAGGATTCCAGGAATTTCGCGAAACTGTCTTCTGATTTCCTCCACCATTCGGTTCGCTGCCTTGCCTACCGCCCGCATCGTCAACGCACTAAACAAAAAGGGTAGCAAGCCTCCTAGCAAAAGTCCAATCATCACATTCGAATTGTTGATGTCCAGGGTGAGCCTAGCTGTTCCTGCTATCGCTTTCTCACAATAAGCATTAAAAAGTGCTAATGCAGTGAGAGCTGCCGATCCAATGGCGAATCCCTTTCCAACTGCTGCAGTCGTATTTCCGACAGCGTCCAATGCATCCGTACGTTCTCGAACCTCCTCGGGAAGACTAGCCATTTCCGCCATACCTCCAGCATTGTCTGCCACGGGTCCGTAGGCATCCACACCGAGGGAGATTCCCAAAGTTGACAGCATTCCAACCGCTGAAATAGCAACCCCATAAACACCCGCCCGGTCAAACGCGAAATAGATCGCTAGGCAGATTAGTATAACTGGAAGCGCTACTGACTCCATTCCAGTCGCTAGGCCGTGAATGATGTTGGTAGCTGAACCAGTCTTTGACTGGGCGGCGATAAATTGTGCCGGTTTCCCCTCCTTCGCAGTATAGTATTCTGTCACTTTCCCGATCGCTACTCCTGCAACGAGGCCAGAAACAACCGACCAGAAGACGCTCATACCCGACACCGCTTTCGCTCCGAGCATAAGGCCCTCAAAATCGAAAACCCAATTCACAAGCCCATAGGTTCCTGAAATCACGAAAACGGACGCAATCAACAACCCTCGAAAAAGCGCTGAGTGAAGAGAATGTGTATCGTTTGCAGATACGAAAAAACTACCGACCGCAGATGCCACAATCCCGCAAGATGCTACGGCTAGAGGCAATAGCACGACCGCTGAAACATTGGCTTGGCCAACGAACAATGCGGCCCCCAACGTCATCGCTGCGATAATCGAGCCGACATAGGATTCAAACAAGTCTGCACCCATACCCGCGACATCTCCTACATTATCACCCACATTGTCGGCAATGGTACCTGGATTCCTTGGATCGTCTTCCGGAATCCCCGCTTCGACCTTGCCGACCAAGTCCGAGCCGACGTCAGCTGCTTTAGTGAATATACCACCGCCGACCCGTGCGAAAAGGGCAATAGACGACGCCCCAAAGCTGAACCCCAAGACTTGTTCTAGAACAGGCTCAGTGACCATTCCGTCGCCAACGTAAACCAGAAGCAATACAGAGATGCCAACCAATCCAAGACCAACCACGCAAAAACCCATAACCAGGCCTGAATTGAACGCAACTGAAAGGGCCCCTTGTACACTTTTGGTTGCCGCCTGAGTCGTGCGTACAGCGGCACGGGTTGCTGTATGCATTCCAAAAAAGCCGGCCAAACCGGATGCGACCGCTCCGCAAAGAAATGCTACCGCAGTTCTAACCCCTAAACCCAATTCAGCTGGGGACACGGCGATCGCCACGAACACGAAGGCGACGAAAAAGGCTAGCCAAGTGTATTCCGCCTTGAGGAAAGCGAAGGCTCCATCTTGTATCATTTTAGCGATATCTTTCATTTCGCTGCTACCCTCATCCTGCTTCATGATCGAAAGGTATTTCATTACCGCGAACACCAGCGCAGCCAGCGCTGCGAGTACTGGGATATAAATGTGAATATTGTTCATATAGACTGAATCAAAAATAGGAGTGTAAACGATACGAATTGATAAAAATGAAAATTAGGATGCCTGCAATTCGAGTGATCCGCGGTATAGCAAGGGTCCTCGATCATGTAGAGGCGCTACACTTTGCCTATTAGTTACTTCGGGGAAACCACTTTCTAAATGCAAGCAGGGCTTATCCATTTATCTTACGGGCTGTTGAGACTCCCCCCAACTAAAAACAATAATTCCCCTGAAGCTGTACTGTCAAGAATTGTCATTCAGTGGACGCGATATAATAAGTTAAATAAACCGCCTCGCGATCCTCTACCACCTAAATACTGGACTGATTCCAATAAATGATCACGTTCTTTGATCGTCGGCCAGAAACGATCAAATCGTTTTTCCATCACCGTCTAAGTCGGCGGCCGTTATGTCCTCGCAGGCCATTGAGTTGTCACCGATCGTATGCACTATACAATTGCTGTCCATGCTTTGCTGGTACAAAAGAATGCCCTCTTTAGCCTACTGGTCTGGATTTCTCCAACCGGCGACTATTTGAAGAGAATCGGCCCCTAGAAAATCGGCGACCACGAGTGAGTGGCCTTGATTNAGACTATNATCGAGAACAGTCCGACCCCAGGCTCCTCTTTGTTCTCATTGTAGNCGACATTATTGCTATGCATGGGTTCAATAGANGCGTACAGCTCAACTTCGCTTGGCGAACTCTTTTCNACCATCCTCTATTNCCCCGATTCATATTCGATTCCGCTCACATTTTCCGATTTCCATTTGCTATCCCTCCGAACTGCCAAGGCAATCCCCTCTTTTCCTTCGAGCAGAAGGGATTCAGCCCCGACTCATATGCGAAAATCTGTGAACCGTTCTCACCGGATCCACCTTTTTTCTCCCGACCATGCAACGGAATCACAACCAAGGAGTATCCCGTCTTTCCGCGGGCCCAGCCTATACGGTGAGTGGTCGGTTCATGCGGCAGTTTTATGGGCGCGATTCGACCTTGTGAACCAACGAACCAAACCCCGCCGGACTTTTCCTCGCTCACGGTCTCTCCTGGATTCCAGTTCGTACCGACCGCAACCTCTACTTTCCCATCCCCGTCGAGGTCTCGGGCGGTAATGGAAACGTTATCGCACATCGCTTCTCGATAATCTTCAGCGGAAGGCATCCAGATTAGGTGGCGTTCCCAAGAGGGATTCTCGTACCGGGAAAAGTTTCGCTTATCAGCCAAAAGTATATCGTCTTTACCGTCTCGATTTACATCGCCGACCGCCAAACCGCATCCAATCTGTATATCAGATTCGATCGCTTGGGCCTCAGATCGTGGTTCGCTTTGAGTTCCTGTTGGAATCCTGAGAATTGTAGCAATCACAAGTGTTAGGAAGGATTTCCCTTTCATAAACTTTCTCCTCAAATAAGGTCGTCGTATTTTTCGATTGAGCGAGATTTGTTCAGGGCATTTTCAACCCCTTATTTTCCAATCTCAGGGGGATCCTGCATATCCCTAGATCGACCGATATCAGATGAATTAATGCGACGATTTTATAGTATTTGTATATTTGGTACTATTTTATTCGGATCAATCGACAGATCACGCAGCGCCTGCTCTACATGGTCTCATAAGACTATCAATTATCCCATGCTATCCCGCATGCATTCAGATCGACCTGTCATAGGCCATTCTACGGTTTTCATAAAACTCTCAATTCTCCTTTAAAATCAAACGAATCCCTAGCACCACATACCATTTCCAAAGATCGCAATCCATCGCTTGCGTCGCACACCGGCTCAGCTTCATCGCAGAATTCCTTCATATGCTGAACAAGATTCTTATCCGATCCGTAATGCGACGAATCGAAATTCTTTCCACCCGCGAAAAAGGTATCTGCTTCCCTGCCGTGATCCGTGAAGGTACGAATCATTCCATCCGATCGCGATAGCACCAGACGGCCTGAATCCCCGACGAGCTCAAGTGTTTCGCCATCAGGAGCAAGTGGCCCAAATATCGTGAAAAACAAGTTTCCGACAACGCCTCCGCCCATTTGTAGGTTAACGCTCCCGAAATCTTCGACATCGCTATCTGGACTGAAAACACAGGCATCCTGAACGGCTCGCTCATCATTGGAATCCGTACTGGTAAACTTGTTACTAACCGTTTCTTTGGATTCCTCCAGCGCTTCCGTTCGCCGGTACGCACAATCCCTATCGCATTCCGAGCAGCGAGTGGGAGCCGTGGGATCAGGTTTGAACACACCCGAACGCCCGCCGAAGGCACTCATGGTTACACAGTCCGAATTGGTTATCCAGCGGAATACGTCGAAGTGATGGCTGCATTTATCGTTCAAGGGTCCGCCTGACCACTCGCGCTTCCGGTGCCAGCCTTGTAAATAGCGACTGTAGGGAATGATCGAACGTAGCAGAACCATTTGCAGTGAACCTACTGCTCCGCCGTTCAGTAACTCCTTCACTTTCAACCAAGAATCCTCGTAGCGTCGGGTGAATCCCATAAGCAAGCGATTACCCGTTCGCTTTTCCGCTCCCGCTATAATGTGCCCGTCTTCAAGGGTTACCGCAATGGGCTTGTCTAGGTACACTTTCTTTCCAGATTCTAAAGCGGCCACCGCTTGCTCTGCATGCGCGTCCGTATGGGAGGTAATTATGATCAGATCGATTTTAGGATCATTGACTATGTCCTGATAAGATTCACAACGCTGAATCGCTTGATCGATTCCCAGATCAGCATAGCGCTTTTCAAGTTCACCTGCAGCGTGATCAGAACTTTCAAACGAACGGTTAGCAACCGATACGATTCGAAATCCTGTTTCATTCGAGCTATCGACCATGTTGAATCCGATATGATGTAGTCCACGAGCACCACATCCAATAATGCCTACGTTTTTAGCTTCTCTGCGACTCATATTAGTTCATTGGAAGGGCTAGCCATTAACTTTGTCCAAATCGTATTTCTGCCTGTCATGAAAACTCAAGACAAACATAACCGTAACGATGGCGGTGATTATACCCGTCGTATTGAAAATACCACTCCAATCGTATAGTTGCTCTGCAGATACACTCGGGTGCCACTCCGAAATGAGTCCTGCCAAATTAGAGCCAAAGAACTTTCCTAGTCCCAAGAATACTAGCATGAACAATCCCTGAGCTGCAGATCTGTATCGCTCTCCTGCTTTTAAATCGACATAAATGGATCCCGTTACATTGAAGAAATCGTAACACGCCCCATGTATCAGAATAGAGAATATAATAAGAAATTCCGCATTTACGCTAATTCCAGCGAACATAAAATATCTCAACGACCAAAAAGCTAGTCCGAGAGTCATCATCCATTTCAAACCGACTTTTCCGATCAACAGCGGAACAAATACCATGAAAGCCGCTTCGGATACCTGTCCTAAAGACATCTTGCTCGCCACATTCTCGACGCCAATGTCGTTTAGAAACATATTGAAAAACGCGAAGTACATCTGAATGGGAATTCCAATTAGCAAACTCGCTCCCAGAAAAACAGTGAAGCTTCGCTCTTTAAGCAAACTCAACGCTTCAAGCCCAAGCACCTCTTTGATTCCGATTTTCTCTCCCCCGTTCTTAACAGGTGTCGACGGGAGCGTAAAATTATAGAGTCCTAAGACGACCGATGCGACTGCTGACATGACTAAAGGTACGGCAGTCGCTTCGACGTTAACCACAAAGCGGCCCAATATCATATTAACCGCGAGGCCAGCGAATACCCATCCGATGGTCCCAAATAAGCGCACATAAGCGAAGAACCTACGTGGCAGGTGGTGAAATACGACTGAATTGCTCAGGGCCTCCGTAGGCGTGTAGACGATACAGTAGACGAAAAGCGTCCAGATGAAGGTTGTCGGATCAGTCACTTGTGACAGGAGAAGCATTAAGGTGCCTGCTCCAATGTTCAATACGCCCAGCACTTTCTGAGTCGGAAAAAAACGATCAGCAATCATCCCAACGAAAAAGGGCGAAATAATCGCCCCGATTCCAAAGAGGCTGAACGAAAATCCGATGAACGTGCCCGGCTGCTCCAGCGTCTTGCCTAAGTAAGTTCCCAGGGTTACAAACCAGGCTCCCCGGGTGAAGTATTGCATCAGCATCATCAAGGAGAAGCGAGCCTGTTTAGATGTTTGGGAATTCATAGAGCGAATGCGTTTTTAGCGTGGGCTTGCGCAAAAGACGTAGGGTAATCGGAGAAAATAAAAAATAGAATCCAATGTATACACATTAAGATTACAATTTATTCTTTTAACAACGCTTCGGAATGCAGCTTTTAAACTGCAGCGCAATCTACCGAAACAGGATAAGACGTTTTTCATGAATGAAAACACAAGCTCGAAAGCGGATTAACCACTCATCGTAGGCATATCCGGGAGGTCGTACATGGCGGTCATGTAGGGGTGATCTTCCCGATACTCTGTGAGCGGTTTCGCGTTTTTGACACGCCCAATGGATCGGTTATTTCGGCCCGTTGACCCAGTGGCCTCATCACCGATATCCTCGCGAATCCGCCCGGCTTTCGCTTCCAGCATTGAAACTATTTGCGGATGTTCCTCGTACCGGTTCTGCGATTCACTTATGTCCTCGCGAAGATTGTAGAGTGCTTTCATAGCGACTCCGGCTTTCTGGAAATGGAGTTTCCAGTCCCCCACTCGAACTGCTTCCAGCGTGTTCTGCTTGTAGTAAAAAAAGGTGTCGTTGGGAGCTTCTGCGTTTTCGCCCGTCATCAATTCTCCGATATCGAATCCATCGATAATGCGATCCGCCGGAAGGGACACGTTCGTTAATCTGGAAAGCGTTGGGAAAAAATCCATGGCAGAGACAACAGCGTCGGATTGAGTGCCAGGGCTGATTTTCTTCGGCCACCGCATAATACAGGGTACTCTTTGGCCGCCTTCCCATGTTTCCTGCTTAATTCCACGACAAGGGTCATTGCTGCCCCCTTCCCCCTGCGCTCTCGAGCCATTGTCGCTGGTGAAGATTACTAGAGTGTTTTCGTCGATCCCCAGTGCTTTGAGTCGATCCATTAGGACCCCTAAGCTCCAGTCGATACATTCGACGGCCCCACCATAGGCTCCGTTGCGTGACGACTCCAGAAATTGCTTAGGCACGAAGAGCGGGACGTGTACGTACATGTGGGCCAAGTAAAGGAAGAAGGGCCGCCTTTGGTTCTCTTCGAGAAATTGAAGTGCTTCGTCCGTGTATCGTTCCGTGATACCTCTCTGGTCTGGCTGCGCTTGAATCACCGTCTCGTTACGGAGTAGCGGTAGTGGAGGACGGTTTGGCCGGTCCGACTGTCGCCCCATGTCGTTGCTATAGGGGATTCCGAAATACGCGTCAAAACCATGTCGTGTTGGCAAAAACTCAGGCTGGTCGCCGCAATGCCACTTTCCAATGATCTTTGTCACGTATCCCGCCTTTTTCAATTGGGAAGCAACCGTAGTTTCCCGGTCGCTCAATCCAATATTATCCCCGGGAAAGAGGACGACCTTACCATGAAAACTCCCAAACCCTATCCGGGGTGGGTAGCATCCGGTCATCATGGCAGCCCGTGATGGCGAACAAACCGGCGAGGCCATGTAGAAATCGGTAAATCGCTTTCCTTCCGCCGCTAGTCGATCGATGTGAGGCGTGTGGTTCCTCGGTGAGCCATAACATCCGAGATCTCCATAGCCAAGGTCGTCGCAGTTGATTAGAATGATATTCGGGTGGTCACTCATAGTGATGACTTAGACAGGGTGAATTAATTGAAACGAGAGGCAATCGCCGATGACCGATAAGGACAATCAGAAATTCTGGTTAATTGGTTGAACATCAGGATAATCGCTGAAAGATACCTATCATGATACGTCGCCCCTCTGGGACCATAACAATCATCGCGATCAACGTGATCATCTTCTTCATACCCCAATTCATTCAGGGCCTTGATATGAAGATGCTTGCCTGGTTCGCGTTATTTTTTCCCAAGAACGACTTCTTCGAAATCTGGCAGTTCATTAGCAGCATGTTCATGCATGGAGGTCCCGCCCACCTATTCTTCAACATGTTTGCCCTTTTCTCTTTCGGATCCATTCTCGAGGTGAGATGGGGGCTGAAAAAATTTCTGACCTTCTACTTGGTTGTAGGTATCGGAGCAGGTGCCATCTATACTGCAGTCAACTACGCCCAGTTTATCGCACCCTACAATCAGCTCGTCGACGCCAGTGTCCCCGCGACTGATATCAAGGCGTACTTCAATTACTCAAGACCGTCTTTTAAGATGCTAGCTGCTATGCCAGCGGAAGAACTCTTGGAACTTCGGAATATCTACAATACTCCCGTCGTCGGAGCGTCGGGAGCCATATATGGAATACTGGTGGCATTTGGAATTTTGTATCCAAACGCCAAACTCATGCTGATTTTTCTACCTATCCCTGTCGCCGCGAAATATTTCATATCCGGTCTGCTCTTGTTTGATTTGTTCTCAGGAATTACAGGATACTCAATCTTCGTAGCCGAAGGGGGGGGCATTGCCCACTTTGCCCATATTGGTGGCGCTATAATCGGATTCCTACTCATGTGGTTTTGGGGAAGCCTCAAGACCCGAGCAACCGATTACGATGGCAGTGTATTTCAGTAGAACGGTCAAAACATAGTTGTTTGAGCAATCTAGGCAGGTCTAGATGAGCTTTCGCTTATGGTCTATTCAGAGTTCGTAACGCCTTCTTATC
>PBMN01000021.1:0-23647 GCA_002722675.1 Opitutaceae bacterium | reverse complement strand
CCCGTATCTACAAGTTAGGTACGCGCCGTGGAGACGCGGCAGAGATGGCTCTAATCGAACTGATCGATGCGGACGACGAAGGTCATGGAAAAAAGACCAAGCCAAAGTCAAGAGCGAAGAAAAACGCGAAAGTTGCAGTCGAAGAAACTGAAGTTTCTGAAAAGGCGGCGGTTGCGGAAGAGACTGACGTTGCTGCCGAAGAAGATCCGGTAGCGGAAGAGGAATCTGTAGTTGCGCAAGGAGTGTTGGCTGCGGAAGTCAACGATGAAGTGCTGGAAGAGACCAAGGCGGATGCCTCGGAGGATGTCGAAGCAGCAGAGGAAGGGGAGGAAGAGAAAAAGGGCTGACGCCTTCTCTTCAATCACTTTAGTTTATGATGCGTTCTTCGGCTTGAGGAACGCATTTTTTATTTGAAGTTGCTATGCAAGCGTTCACCTATTTTTTGATAATCTACACGGGTTCGGCTTTAGTTGGATTATCTCTTCTCTGGTTTTTCTACGATAGGAGAGACAGATGTAGTTTTGAGGCAAACCGCCGACGAAAGGTCTTCCACTGTGTTAGATGTGGTAATCTGTACTCTGTGAGAAAAGGTGATGTTTCCGTTGGGGAACCATGTCCGGAATGCGAGTACAATAATTACGAACTTTCGTTCTAAACTTCAATCGGCGTAAACCCCCCTTGAATTCGAAAGTTTGAAAGGGATCGAAACCCGCTTTGCGGGTAATTCTATCTTACATTCAATCGTCTAAAGGTCGAGGTGGGGTTATAGCCGGGCCGAGTGGATAAGGGGTGGCGCAGAAAGATGACTCGAACCAGTAGGTTGTCTGCTCTTTTTAAAATTCACGGATCATGAAATAGGGCCTTCTTTGGCGACCGGTCTTATTTCTTGCATTTTTTACCGCATGAATCCTTCTGGTTCGAAGAATGCGAATTCTGGACAATCTGGCGGAGTCTGGGGTTTTCTTGGGCAAAGAGGTCAAACCATACGTTTAGTGAATTCCCTTTAAAAGTGAGTGACACTACTGGCGATCAAGTGGTTAAATCGCATCTTTTTATATGAAGCATCAAACCATAGCGGTTCTAGATTTTGGATCCCAATACACTCAGGTGATAGCTCGCCGCATACGTGAATGTTCCGTTTACTCCAAGATTTATCACTACAAGGCATCGGCTAAACAGCTAAAGAAAGACAATGTTGTAGGGATTATTCTCTCGGGAGGACCGGAAAGCGTGTTGTCCAAAGGATCTCCTCGGCCTGACAAAAAGGTTTTTGAACTAGGGGTTCCCGTTCTTGGAATATGCTATGGGGTACAGCTCTTGGCACACATGCTCGGCGGAAAAGTCGAAAAGAGTAATGCTCGCGAGTACGGACATGGGGAATTGAAAATCAAAAGAAAGGGAAGCCTTTTCCGAGGATTACCAAGCGTCTTGCGCGTCTGGAACTCTCATGGGGATCGCTTAGGGAAGCTGCCAAAAGGATTTCGGGCCGTTGCGTCTACTGAGAATTCAGGATTTGCCGGGATCGTTGATGAAAGACGCAGGTTTTACGGTATTCAATTTCACCCAGAAGTTCACCATACGGAAGGAGGACTGAATATCCTGGAAAACTTCCTGAGAAGGATTTGCGGCTGCCGAGCGGATTGGTCGATGGCCTCTCTTGCCGAAGAATCCATTGCTAACATTCGGGAAAAAGTTGGCAACGACCGCGTCTTGTTGGGATTGAGCGGCGGGGTTGATTCATCTGTAGCCGCTGCCCTAATACACAAAGCCGTCGGTAGGCAATTGACGTGTGTGTTTGTAGACAACGGGTTACTTCGCCTTAATGAGCGCGAACTGGTAGTGGATCTCTATAAGCGCCACTTCAACATGGATGTCCGGGTTGCGAGGGCTGGAAGCAAATTCCTAAAACGGCTAAAGGGTGTGTCCGATCCGGAAAGAAAACGAAAGATAATTGGAAATACGTTCGTTGAAGTTTTCCAAGATTCGCTGAAGAGGATCGGAGACTCCAGATTCCTTGCCCAAGGTACACTCTACCCAGATGTTATCGAAAGCGTGTCGATAGATGGCAATCCGGCTGCCACGATCAAGAGCCATCACAATGTTGGCGGCTTGCCTAAAAATATGAAATTTGAGCTTCTTGAGCCCTTGCGCCAGTTGTTCAAAGACGAGGTTCGTGCTTTAGGAGCTGAGTTGGGATTGCCGAAAGAGGTCGTTTGGCGACAACCGTTCCCGGGTCCCGGACTGGGGGTTCGAGTGTTGGGTAGCATAACCAGGCGCAAGCTTGACGTTCTACGGAAAGCGGACGCGATACTGCATGAAGAGATGATGGGGTCGGATCTCTATTATAAAGTGTGGCAGTCTTTCTGTGTATTCCTGCCTGTTCGCACCGTGGGTGTGATGGGGGATGAGCGCACCTATGAAAATGTGATTGCGGTGAGAGTGGTTGAGAGCAAAGACGCGATGACTGCCGATTGGGTGAGGGTGCCTTACGAAGTGCTTCAGCGGGTGTCTAACCGAATTATTAACGAAGTTTCTGGCGTGAATCGCGTAGTTTACGACATAAGTTCCAAGCCTCCTGGAACAATTGAATGGGAATAGGCGTCAGTTTGGGACTCTTACAATATCACTATGAAAACTAAACGATTAACCCCAGCCGTTCTCGCGGCTTCTATCCTGCTAAGCTTAATGGCGTTCGGAGCTGACTCCGATGAAGAAATCATCGAGGGAACGATCGAATTGGCACGGTCTTACTTAGGTGACAGTAACCAGTTGGACTCGATTACCAGTATTCATTACAAAGGTTCTCTGCTCTATAGCTCGGGGGATTTGGGTACGATAGAGATGGTGTACCAGAAACCCATGAAGCAGCGTATGGTCGCGGTGATCGGAGACAGGAAAGAGATATCGGTTTTAAACAGCTCAGAAGGCTGGACCACTTTCGAAAGAGTTATTGATTCAGTCCCTCTGAGTATGGAGATATTTGACCCGATCCGAATTCTCATCATGCAGGCGAGCGTTCGGGAGGCTTTTGGCTTTTTCAAGAAGCCGAACGTCCGCAATGGAGAAATTATCTACGAAGGCAAGGAGATGGTCAAAGGCCATGAATGTATCGTTTTGACTTATCATCATGGAGACGGAATCGCCTTCCAGCGCTACATCGACGCGGAAACTGGGCAAGTTCGTAGAACCCTCGATAGTAAAGGTGTGGAGTACTTCGAAGAAGGTGAAATAGTGGTAGAAGGAATTCGCTTTCCNAAGAAGATGGTCAGCACGTTCTCAACTGCCATTGGAAGCCAGACGATGGAATTTGCCTACACGTCAGTGGAGATAAACAAGAANCTGCCTGAATCGGATTTCATAATGCCNCTGCCCTAGGAATCGTTCGTGCTTGGAGATTCCTTCAGGGATTGAGACTCTAAAATNACATTTATCTTTGCCAAGCACGTGAGGCTCTTCCATTAGTGNCGGGATGGCAGATTTGGCATATCGTTCACGCGGCTTTCAGCAGANGTTGGCAACGTTCTGCGNGACCGCAACAGTCCCGCAGCANATAGTCGATACTGTCTCCAAGATCCTCGCGGATATTAGGGGTAAGGGCGACAAAGGAATTACGGCTACGATGCGGCGGATCGACGGGCTCCGTTTGAAGCCTTCCCAATTCCGAATNTCCGANTCAGAGNTGNTAGGTTCNGTCAGAAAATTGGAGAAATGGAAGCTCAANGCNATNAAAGAGTCGATNGCTACCGTATCAGATTTTCACCGCCATGCACTCCCCCAATCCTGGACTGCNAAGAACAAACATGGGGCCACNATAGGGGANCGATTTTATCCNTTGGATCGTGTGGGGCTCTACATTCCNACGGATCTAGCATCTACCGCGATNATGACNGGAGCNCTAGCGANATTGGCCAAGGTACCGGAANTGGTAGCTTTTACGCCCTGTGGAAAAGATGGATCGGTCAATCCAGCCGTACTCGCCTCTNTAAAGCTTTGCGGNATCAAGGAAGCCTATCGGATTGGAGGAGTGNCTGCNATAGGAACGATGGCCTATGGGACGGAAACGATNNAGTCGGTATCCAAAGTGTTCGGACCAGGAAANGCCTTNACCGTTGAGGCCAAACGTCAGGTTTNTGGGACCATCGGCGTTGATCTGCTTCCAGGTCCGAGCGAAGTGCTGGTAATNGCGGATGATTCTGCCAACCCTCGATTTGTGGCAGCCGATTTGCTTGCCCAAGCAGAGCATGGTTCGGGNAGGGAAAAGATTTTTNTAGTAAGCCTCTCGAAGGNGGTAGCTACTCGAATTAGGGCTGAAATAAAAATACAGATNAAGGAACTTACCCGCNCGAAGCTNATTCGAACGGTGTTGAGGGAAGGGTTCTTATCGGTNGTCGTAGATACGTACGAAGAAGCAGCGNAGGTCGCAAANTTTGTGGCGCCCGAGCANATGGAACTAGAGGTCCAGTCNGATAAATTGGTNTATCTTACCAAAGCNATAAAAACGGCGGGAGCCATCATGCAAGGNGGCTGGTCGGCGACCGCNCTTGGAGATTTTGTCGCGGGTCCAAGCCACGAGTTGCCCACGGGAAGATCGGGAAAGTATTCNAGTNGCTTGCAGGTGATCGACTTTTTNCGGCGCTCCAGTTTAATTCGATACTCCGAAAGNGCCCTGANNAAGGCGGCTCCAGCAGCAGAGGCTTTTGCNAAAATGGAGGGTCTGGATGGGCATGGNCGCTCCGTTTCGATTAGATTGGAGAAGCGATGAGTGANCAAATNCTAGTTTCNGAGTATGTGCTGCCCCATATAAAGAAATTGCAAGCCTACNCNCCGGGCTTTCAACCAAAAGAGGATGGCTGGGTNAANATAAATACGAACGAAAACCCCTATCCGCCNAGCCCCANNGTTGAANCGGCGATNNGGGACGCTTTAGGGGATTCACTACGTCTCTATCCAGATCCCCGAAGCTCGGAGCTGCGTTCAGAANTAGCGAATCTGCATGGTTTGGATGCNTGCAATGTGATCGTTGGAAATGGCTCGGACGATTTGTTGAATTTGCTGACNCGNGCTTTTTCGACGATCGAGAGAAAGGTAGGTTATACCTTNCCCAGCTACTCACTNTATCCCGTTCTTTGCGGGATTCAAAATTCAAGTACTNTCGAAATCCCGTTTGGTCGTGATATGGACCTGCCNTTGGNAGAGCTTTTAGGNTGCGACGCTGGAATACTTTTTTTCACGTCGCCCAATGCACCCACTGGAGTAGGTTTCTCNAATGAGTCGATCAGAAAACTGCTAGAGAGCTTCAGAGGCNTNGTCGTNGTGGACGAGGCATATGCCGACTTTGCNAAGGAAAATGCAGTCGAATTAGTCGAAGTNTNCTCGAATCTGGTGATCACCAGAACGCTTTCCAAATCGTATGCTTTGGCGGGCTTNAGGGTGGGCTACGCACTGGCGAGCNCGGAGNTTATCGAGGCTTTNGACCGNGTGCGAGATAGCTACAATGTTAACCAANTGTCGCAAGCCGGGGCATTAGCGGCGATACAGGATCAGAGNTANATGAAGGCGATNGTGGGNAAAGTGGNTCGCACGCGGGACTATTATTTTGACGAACTCAANTCGCTNGGATGGTTTACCTATGAATCNGAGGCNAATATGCTGTTAACNGAACCNGTCAATGGANAGGGAGAAAAGGGGCCGTCGGTTGCTCTNAACTTGTTCGAGTTCTTGAAATNCGANAAAATATTGGTTCGGTATTTNCCNGGACACGCCTTGACTGACAGTTTTTTAAGAATCAGTGTTGGAGACGAGGGTCAAATGCTCAAANTAANCGAATCGATAGAACAATGGCTGAAGAACGAATAGCATCGCTGGNACGCGAAACCAAGGAGACGCAGATAAAGGCATNTCTCAATNTTGATGGTACCGGTAAGGCTGAGNTCGATACAGGAGTTCCCTTCTTCGACCANATGCTGACATTGTTCGCAGCTCATGGGTTATTCGANTTAGAAGTTGTCGCNAAAGGAGATGTAAAAGTAGACTANCANCACACGGTTGAAGANGTNGGAATCGTGCTGGGGCAGCTTTTTAAGAATGCGGTTGGAGACAANAAAGGCATGCGNCGCTANGGTTTCTTTATTCTTCCGATGGATGAGTGCTTAGGAAGAGTGGCGATCGATCTCGGCAATCGTCCNTTTCTTGAGTATCAAGTGNTTGCNCCAACATTCTATGTGAGGGACTTTAATATNGTCCTNGTNAANGAGTTTTGTCGGGCTTTTTCCAATACGTTGGGAGCGAATNTNCANATTAANCTTGAGTATGGAGAAGAGCCNCATCATATNGCNGAGTGTATNTTCAAGTGNNTGGCGAGGGCNGTCGATATGGCNAGTTCAATCGACAGTCGTCTCGAAGGACGTCTTCCGTCTACCAAAGGAATGCTNTGAGTAGGGNTAAGTTGACTGTTNNCTAANGGTCTCNCAGTGACGTANGGATCCTGACTTCTTGATGGAATGAGTGCCAGAATCGCAATTATCAATTATGGAATGGGNAACCTGAGGAGTGTGGAGAATGCCCTCNTAAGGGTGGGGGNNTCNCCNAAGNTNGTCACTGAGCCTTCCGAAGTTACCGATNTCGAAGGATTNGTGCTTCCNGGAGTGGGGGCCCTCGAAGATTGCGTCGACGGTTTGCGAGCATCGAATTTTGACGATTTAATTGCGGGATGGATACAGGAAGATCGGCCNTTTATGGGGGTATGCCTAGGGCTGCAAGCGTTGTTTGATGTGTCAGAAGAGCGACATGTGAAAGGNCTGGGNATATTTNCAGGAAAGGTCGTCCGTTTTGTTTCGAAGCCCGGGTTCAAGATTCCCCACATGGGTTGGAATACCGCCAGGNNCGAACAAAATGANTCTCCTTTCTGGNAGAATTTAGACAGCGAGANGGACCNCTTTTACTTCGTGCATAGCTATTACGCAGTGCCAGAGGANTCTGAACTGGTACTAACGACCACNGANTACGACGGTGTTTTTACGAGCTCGATCNCCCGNGCGAANACTTTAGCCTGCCANTTTCACCCAGAGAAGAGTCAGGNAAANGGGCTNCAGATATACTCNAATTTTGNCTCGATTTGTAATTAGGACNAATNCTTNGCCTCTCAANATCGCTAATAGTTAACTTCTAGGCGTGTCGTGCTTTACATCAGGCTACCAAGGAAATTAGTCTTACCCGTTNCATTNANTCGATCANNCCACATTCTCAGTAACTTACAAGCACGAGATCNCATGAGNAAACCNGCAGTCCTAACATTGGANGACAAAGTATACGTTTTTCCAACCATCNAAGGNGTTGAGAATGAAAAGGCAGTTGATTTTCGGACGCTTCGTTCNGCGACTGGCTACATTTCCTACGACGAGGGCTATGGAAATACGGGATCTTGCCAGAGCGAAATNACCTACATNGATGGAGAAGTAGGAATTCTTCGCTATCGTGGTATCCCNATNGAACAACTTGCTGAAAAGTCGAGCTTCCTNGAGTCGTCATACATGATCCTGTACGGAGATTTGCCGACNCAATTCGAGCTGGATCAGTTTAAANCTAGAGTTCGAGAGGNAACTGCNGTATCGCCAATGATGTGCGACGNACTGAAAGGCTTTCCCCGCGATGCNCCGCCAATGGGGATGTTNGGNTCGATGCTAGGTGCTATGAGCTGCTACAATGCGAGCTTGGCTACNAACGATCGAGCCGTGGATCTTGAGCATTTNGACGAGGCGGCAGCTGNAGCCATCGCCCAAACCGCGACAGCGGCNGCTCTTGGNTACCGTGTGACTAAAGGACTTGAGGGAAACCAGCCTGATNCATCGCTTTCGTTTGGGGACAATTTCTTGCACCTAATGTTTTCCGAAGAAGGAAGGCCTTATAAAGCAATTCCCGAGGTNAGTCGGGCGCTNGATCTNATGCTGCTNCTCCANGCAGACCATGAGCAGAATTGCAGCACCTCAACGGTNCGCATGGTGGCCTCAGGCGGAGCNAATTTATTTGCCTCCGTTGCTGCGGGGTGCGGAGCNCTTTGGGGACCGGCCCACGGTGGAGCGAACATGGCAGTGATTAAGATGCTAGAAGAGATTCGAGCTACAGGAGANGACGGTTCGAAATTTATCGAAGAGGCAAAGAGTGGTAAGAGTGGAAAGCGNTTGATGGGCTTTGGACACCGCGTTTATAAGAACTTCGATCCACGAGCGAAAATTATCGGCAAAGCCTGCGGGGAGCTCTTGNACAAGCTGGGAATTGACGATCCTTGCNTAGATATTGCNCGTCATTTGGANCAGGCCGCTNTNGCTGACGATTATTTCATTTCCCGCAATCTGTATCCGAATGTGGACTTTTACAGNGGTATTGTTTTGCGGGCTNTGGGTATTCCATCGGATATGTTCACGGTGATGTTTGCNATCGGCCGNATGCCNGGCTGGNTGGCGAATTGGCGAGAAATCGCAATGAACCCNAAAATGAAAATNAATCGCCCTCGACAAATTTANCANGGNNCTGCGTTGCGTGACTACGTGGCGNTGGAAGANAGAGGATAGAATTTCGAATACCGTTGGGTCGAATCGAGTCGCTCAAGGCTTGCAAACTGAGCTTATTGAGAATGGTCCTTTNGGGTGAAGCTTTTCTCTATCGCACTCACTGTCCTCTGCCCAGTTTGTGGCGTCAATTGTACTGGACCGAAAAACCCCGAATTTGAGGGATCGTTTCACTTTTGCGTTTTGGGTGCATGCCCTAATCNCTACNCGAAGANTACGAACGCTTTGACAACGTAGTCGAANCGGTCAATCGGGAAAAACCTGCGTTTACGGTTCATGTNGGGGACACAAAGTCGGGAGGTTCTCCATGTTCGAATGAAANAGTGCAGCACACTTGGGACAGTTTCTCGAAATTTGATCATCCATTGGTTTATACCCCGGGAGACAATGAATGGACAGATTGTCGCCGAAGAGCCGTGGTATCGATGGATCCGCTTGAGAGATTATCGGCCGTGCGGGATCGATTTTTCGGGCCGAGTAGGTCATGGGGAGGCGGAACGCCTATTGAAATAAAAATACAATCTACCGATACTAATTGGAGAGATTATCCTGAAAATAGAATGTGGATTCGAGATGGGGTTGTGATTACGACCCTCCATATCGTTGGCAGCCATAATAACAAGCAGCCTGATGTTCCTGGAGCCGTAGAAGAGTTCGTTGCTCGTGATAAGGCAAATAAAGCATGGCTGGAGAATGCATTTGCGAAAGCGCGGAATTTGGATGCCCCAGGCTTGGCGATATTTATTCCAGGCTTTACTCGGTTTTTTGAGCAACTGCGCGAGTTAACGATCGCGTTCAGCAAGCCTGTTATGGTTTCCCATGAAGGCTCACACTATTTCCGTGTAGACAATTCACTTATGCACGAAGGTACGGCTGGCCGATAGCAGCAGAACCCTAACCCGTTTAGAAGTCTTTGGAGCTCCAAATATACATGGGGGTAGAGTCGAAGCGGAACCTGAATCAGCACAGGTTTTCCGAATAAGCTAGTTGATCGTAGAGGAGAATCGCAGATAGCGATTTGAAACTTCAGAATCGGGCCTACTTTTTTGAATGATGAGGATGCATCAGCTCCTCAAACTTCAACCCGGTCAGCTTCATAATCCCGGCGTAGAGTTTCCACATGGCGACTATGGAAATCGCCATTCCTGGAATCACGATAACGATGTAGGAAATCCAGGTCATGCGGCCCATTTGTTCGTTAAAGAGCTCCGTGCCTCCTGAACTCGTTACTAAAATTCTGGCGAGTACGAAGTTCATAACCACGCTAAAAATTGATGAAACGATAAAGAGGAGGGTAGCAAGAGAAAATAGCTTCTCAAAAGCAGACTCCTCATTTCGTTCGGCTACAATCTCGTCGATCTTATCGACGTCGATCACATCAGGATTGTAAAAGATGGTTCTAATGAGAGGTTTTTCGGTTTTCGCGCTTGCGAGAACCAGTATTCCAAAGATCGCTGGGAGACTGGCTTCTTTGACCGCGACCCAAAGGCCGTCAAGAGCAAGGACTCCGATGAGTCCTGTGAGTCCTACGTTTGCGAATCCGAGAATTGAGAATAGATTGACATTTCTTCTATTGATGTAGTCGTAGATTCCATACGCTAGGGGCATTGAAACGGCGATTACTAGAATTTGGGTCGGACTCAACATGCCCTCTAGACCGACCTTTTCCAATAGGTCATCCAATTTCGAGAATGTCACACTCGGCGCAACAATATTGAAAATGATGTTGAGAAGGAGGTTTTCTCGTTTGGCGTTAGTTGGTGTCATTAATTTTTTCTTTGGTTGTCTTCTATGGTCCCTGCTTTCAGCCTTCTGAAGGATTTAGATGGAAACCTTAGCCAACTGAACACCATGTCTAACGCAAACATTCTTCTAGGCGTCAATATCGATCATGCCGCTACGGTTCGCGAAGCCCGCTATCGGGGTCTGGGACAGGAATTTGGCCCCATTGTCGAACCGGACCTAATTGAGATCGCTCTGTTCTCAGAAAAGGCGGGAGCCGATGGGATTACTGTGCATCCGAGAGAAGATGAGCGTCACGTTCAAAGGAGTGATGTTCTCAAGATCCGCGAAGTGATTTCGACTCGCCTAAACATGGAGATGGCGGCGACAGACGAGATGATGGCTTTCGCCTTGGAAGTCCGCCCCGACTCGATCTGTGTTGTTCCTGAAAGCCGTGAAGAAGTGACCACCGAGGGAGGCTTGGATGTGGTGGGTAATTTTGAAAGAGTGAAGGCAATTGTAAGCACCGCAGCCTCTGCCGGCATAGTGACGAGTCTGTTTATCGACCCTGATTCGGATCAGATCGCTGCGTCCGCGGATTCGGGGGCTTCACATATCGAGTTGCACACAGGGGCGTATGCGAATGCTTACTATCTCGATAACAGGGCCGATGAATTCGATCGACTACTTGTTGGAGCCAAGCAAGGGCTCGATTTGAAGCTAACGGTGAATGCGGGGCATGGGATCAATTACACCAATATCAAGGAGGTTAGGACGATTCCCAACCTACATGAGTTAAACATAGGTCACAGCATAGTCAGTCGGGCACTGTTTTGCGGAATTTCCGATGCCGTTCGAGAGATGAAATCCTTGATTAATGGTTAGGGTTTTAGTGAAATTTCATTAATGACTCTTGATTTCCGGTTGCCTCCTGCCGGCCCGCTTCTGGGCCTTGGTGTCGATATTGTTGATGTAGAGCGAATCAAAGCCATGCGAAAACGCCAAGGTGACAGGTTCTTACAAAGGGTCTACACACCAACGGAATTGGATTATTGTATGAAGATGAAGTACCCAGACCAACATCTGGCGGCTAGATTTGCGGCGAAAGAAGCGGTATCGAAGGCATTCACGACTGGAATTGGTGAATTTTTCGATTGGAAGTCTATCGGAGTTGTGATGGGTGAAAGAAGACAGCCTGAGATTGAATTGGATGAAAAAGCACGACGTTTCATGCTCTCAATGGGTGGGACTCGGATATCCATCAGCCTCACTCATACCGAAAAAACGGCAATCGCGATAGCGGGACTTATAGGATAGATAGGAAAATTCGTAAGGGAGAATGGCAGGAAAATGAGGGCAGAATATTTCGAAAATTCGGACCCGGTACTTAGCTGCAAAGAAGCGGGGGAATATGAGAACTCCATCTTGAATTCAGACGAGAAGATATGGGATGCCATGGCTGAAGTAGGCCGTAAACTGGGCCAAGGAATTCTGAAAGAGTATAGTTTTTCTCGATACAGTAAGAAATCACTGTCGATTCTCGGTCTTATTGGCAAAGGCCATAATGGAGGAGACGCTCTCTTGGGGATTGATGAAATGACCAGAGTTGGATCGGTGGGGATAGTGACGCTTCTCCTAATATGTCCAGAGAGTACCCTGAAACCATATACAGCTCGCTCTTTAGAGCAATTAAAGAATCGTGTTCCAGAAGATCGATTGGCGATTTTTGAAAGTGATGATGACGTAAGCAGCGATTGGCATAGCGAAATCGAAAAGTTGCAGGCGGGCGAGCCGTTTGATATATGTCTCGATGGACTCATTGGCATGCAGTTTCGTCCGCCGACGAAAGGCCCTACTCGAAAAGTAATCGAATTTGCAAATAAGCTTAAGGATATTCGACTCAGGGTCGCGGTCGATCTTCCTAGCGGGTTGGGTGATGAAGCAGATGACCTTTGTTTTAAGGCAGACGTTACCTTTGCGACGGGTATTCTGAAGAGCCCTTTGCTGAAAGAAGGAAGAGACGCTTCGATTGGTAGTATACGATATTTGGATATAGGTCTTTTCAACGACCCGATAGAATCAAAAAATCGGGTATTGAATGACTCTACTCTGAATCTGATGCGAAAACGGCGTCCAGTCCATGTCGATAAACGGTTCTACGGTCATCTCTTTATCCTAGCTGGATCGAGAGAAATGCCGGGAGCACTTCTTATGAGCATTCGAGCAGCATTGCTGAGTGGAGTGGGTCTGGTTACTGTTTGTGCACCGGCGGGTATTGTTCCCGCGTTGGCTCCATTGGTTCCAGAGGCAATGTGGGTGTCTTGGCCAGAATCCCCATCTGGTGGACTTTCCTCCAACGGGCTCGATTACATCAGGACAATTCAGTCAAACGCCAGTGCAATCCTAGTAGGTCCCGGGATGGGGAATGATCCAGAGACAGTCAACCTGCTTGTCGAACTGCTTAAACGATGGACCGGATCCATTGTTATCGATGCGGATGCCCTACAGCCAAGGGTCTTACACTGGGTTCAGGGTGTTTGTATCGTTACTCCCCATTTGGGAGAGTTTAAACGAATCCTTGGTTTGGAAGGAAATATTTCCGATGTGAACAGCAAACTGCAGGAGTTTGCACAAGAGCATTCTATAATTGTCGCCCTCAAGGGAGCCATGACTCGAATTAGCGACGGCGAGAGCCTGTATTTGAATACAACTGGAAATTCTGTCCTTGCGAGGGGGGGGAGTGGAGATCTGCTGGCTGGCCTCGCTGCCGGTATTTTAGCTCAGTCTCCACAGAACGCGTTGAGCGCTGCTTGCAGAGCGGTATGCTGGCACGGAAAGGCAGCAGATTTGTTGGCAAGTCGAAAAGGTCAGGTTGCCGTTCGGACGACAGATATGCTGGAGTATTTGGGTGAAGCCTTGTGTGTGGAGGAAGAGAGGATTGACGAATAACGACGCTTATTGGGTATTAAACGGCCTTCAAGGAATCGGACCGATATCGCTGAACCAAATGTTAGAGCGTTTCGGCGGTGACCCTGTCAGAGTGCTGCACGCAGACAGAGCGGAGTTGTCTGAAGTGAGAGGACTTACTCATAGGGGAGTGGACGCTATTGTAAGTTGGCAATCGAATTTCGATCTATCCAGAGAAAAGGAGCGGGCAGCTAAACTGGGGTTGAGGTTTGTAGACAGAGAGAGTGATCGGTACCCCGGAATACTAAAAGAGATACACGATCCGCCTATAGGGCTCTACGTGCTGGGAGACTATAGGTTTTCCAGACCAAGTGTAGCCATAGTCGGCAGTAGGCGAACAACGCTCTATGGTCAAGGCGTCGCTAGAGAATTCGGACGCGAGCTTTCTGGTAGAGGTATTTGCGTGACTAGTGGAATGGCCCGTGGAATTGATACCTACGCTCATCAGGGGGCATTGGACGCAGAGGGAGGAATGACCGTAGCGGTCATGGGCTGCGGTATTGATATCGTGTATCCACCTGAAAACATCGGGTTGTATCGAAATATTGGGGAGATTGGTGCAGTCGTTTCAGAATTTCCATTGGGCCGCCGTGCGGATAAACAGACATTTCCGATGCGTAACCGGCTCGTCAGTGGCATGTCACAAGCGGTGATTGTTGTTGAGTCTGATGAAACTGGAGGATCGTTGATAACTGCACGGTTCGCAGGTGAGCAGGGGAGACTCGTCTGTGCGGTTCCGGGTAGGATTGACCAGAAGACGAGCCGAGGTTGTAATCGGTTGATTCGCGATGGAGCGCTTCTCCTGTCGAGCGTTGACGATCTGCTGACGGAACTTGAATACGAAACGATGCTCCCCCAACTGAACATCGCGTACCCTGGAGAACGGGACTACGACATTGAGGAGCTAGATGAAGTTGAGCTTAAACTGATAAAGCTATTTGAGGGTGGGGAGGCTATTGATGCTGATCGGATAGCGAAGCAGCTCCAGATTACTACCGCAGATATTGCTTCGACGCTAATGATGTTGGAACTGAAGGGATATGTGGCCAAACGTCTTGATGGTTCCTATGAAGCTGTATCCAAATATAGTTAGAATGATTTAACTATGGTCAGCCTGGGGGCCAGGCCATCTGACGGCCTCCCAATAGATGAACGTGAAGATGGGGAACGGCTTCTCCCCCATGTGGACCATTGTTGATCACAATTCTGTAGCCTGCCTCAAGTTTCAGCTTGTCGGCGACTTTGCTGGCAGTCAGAAGCAAGTGTCCGAGAAGAGACAGATCGTCTAGCCTCGCTTTGCCGATTCGTATTATCGGGACCTTGGGTATTACAAGCACATGTGTTGGCGCTTGGGGATCGATATCACGAATAGCGAAGCAGAGGTCGTCTTCGTATTCGAAGTTGCCAGGAATTTCTCGATCAGCAATTTTTTGAAACAGGGTTCTTTCAGTGGACATGGTCGAGTTTGGCAAGAATTGGTTGTTCCGCGAATCTTTTAAGGAACTATAAAATCACTAGCGACAGTTTAGACGAAGCACGAGAGCGCCTCTGGCAAAATGCGCGTGCGTAGCAGATCGCTTCCTCATACTCTATCTTTCTCGTTTTGGACCAGCGTCTTCCTCTTGGGCAAATGGCTTCCTTCAGCCCAGTGAGTACCACTACACCTTTATCGAACCGACAGATCTGTTTGAGGGCATCAAGAAGATTCACACGTAGGTCGAGCATGGAAAAGGGTGCTTGCTCGGAATCAGCTTCAACCAATTCTATCCCCGTTTCAGCCGGGTTGCTTTCCAATTTTGAAACCAGTTCCTTTGCGCGAAAAATGAACGGCTGAAAAAGCGAGGACTCCTCTGTAGAAAGCGACGCTTCGATGGACTCTTTTATCTGTTGAGCGAAATAGAGGTCATTACCGACGGTTTTTGAAAATAGAGAACAGACTACCTGCAATTTCGAAAGATCCTCTGGTTTTGTACGGCTCATAGAATAGGTTGTTTCGACAGAGATCCAATCTCGTCTAAGAACTCTTCCAGATTGCGAAAGTCTTTATACACACTTGCGAATCGGACGTAGGCGATCGGGTCAATATTCTTGAGATTCAAGAGCACTTTTTCTCCAATCGCAGTGGAAGGAATTTCCATCCCAAACTCGTTTTCGAGCTCGTCGATCATATCTTCGACGAGAATATTGATCTGTTCGGCGTCAACAGGGCGCTTCTGGCAAGCTCTCCTTAAGCTATTAACTATCTTTATCTTGTCGAATTCCTCACGTCTTCCACCTCGCTTGAATACGTACAGATTCTCGCGAAGAATTTCTTCGATCGTAGAATACCGGTGTCCACATTCCATACATTCACGGCGTCGCCGAGTGGTTGCCCCATCCTTGCTGATCCGGGAATCGACTACTTTATCGAGCGTCGATGCGCACTTTGGGCATCTCATGGTAAATTAAAGGTTGATGAAATTTTTCAAAATATCCATCCCGTTTTGCGTAGCGATTGATTCTGGGTGGAATTGAAGGCCCCAAATGGGCCGCTCACGATGGTGGCATGCCATAATCTCGCCTTCATCCGTTTCGGCTACGATTTGGAGAATATCCGGAAAGGCTCCCCGTTCTATGATCAAGGAATGGTATCGAGCGATTCTAATCCCATTGGGGATTCCTGCGAAGATCCCTTTTCCGTTATGCTTTACGACGGAGGTTTTTCCATGCATCAGCCGATCTGCCCGGACTACGTTGCCACCGAAGTACTGTCCGATCGACTGATGACCCAAACAGACCCCTAGAATGGGTACTTTGTCGGCAAATGCTTCTATTATAGAAATACTGTTGCCAGCTTCATTTGGAGTACAGGGACCAGGAGAAATAAGTACCTTTGAAGGTCGCAGCGCCAAGGCTTCCTCAACTGAAATCTTGTCGTTGCGAAACACCCGTTGCTCGATCCCCAGAGCCCCAAAATACTGCACAAGATTGTACGTGAAGGAGTCGTAGTTGTCGATGACCAGTAGCATTATCAGTGAGGGCGTTTAAATAGGGGTGATCTTTCCGGGTCAAGGACGGGATTCTGTCGGATGAACCATGGTACTTTATCGCGTTTGTTGGGTCTCATTGGATTTGAGTAAGGAAGTGTTGAAAGCGGGCTGGAAGTTCTCCCTCTTAGCGGTCGGACAAATTCTAATGACAGATCACTTTCAGCTAATCGCCACTGATGTGCATTCATCCGCCCGTAGAGGAAGACTGCAAACATTACACGGAAATATCGAAACCCCGATCTTCATGCCGGTCGGAACGCAGGGTACCGTTAAAGGTCTGACTCCTAAACAGTTACATGAGATCGACGCTCAGATCATTCTAGGTAACACCTACCATCTAAACTTGCGGCCAGGTTCGGATTTGGTTCGAGACTTCGGTGGGCTCCACTCGTTTATGGGATGGAATGGACCAATACTGACTGACAGTGGAGGGTTTCAAGCGTTTAGCTTGGCAAAGTTGAGCAAAATAAGCGAAGGGGGAATTGCGTTTCAGTCCCATTTAGATGGATCGAAAGTTTTTCTCGGACCGCATGAGGTAATGTCCATTCAAGCGAATCTCGGGTCTGACATCGCTATGGTGATCGATGAATGTCCGCCTTTTCCCTGCGAGAAGCAAGATTGTGTGAAAGCGGTTGAGCGTACGACTCGATGGGCTCGAAAATGTCTTGAAGTTGCAGATGATATAGGTTTTAGCGACTCAGGCCACCACGTGTTTGCGATTGCTCAAGGTTCCACCTTTGAGGATTTGAGGCGTCAGTCTGCAGAAGAACTCTCTGCTCTAGAGTTTTCGGGCTATGCCATTGGAGGGGTTAGCGTTGGAGAGCCGGAGCCTGAGATGCTCCATCAAGTCGGAGTGACTATACCGTTTCTGCCGCCAGAAAAGCCTCGCTATACGATGGGTCTAGGGACTCCTACTCAGATGCTGAGGATGATTGGGCTTGGAGTGGACATGTTTGATTGCGTGCTCCCTTCTCGTGTTGCCAGAAACGGGGCGTTTTTCACACCTTTCGGAATGAAAAACATCCGGAATGCAAAATTTGCGAAAGATCCATCGCCATTGGTTGAAGGTATGGACAATTATGCTTGTGCAAACTTTAGCCGTGCTTACCTCCGGCACCTGACGGTTGCCAAAGAGATTCTGAGTTGTACCTTGCTGACAATTCACAACCTGTATTTCTATCTAAATTTAATCAAGCAGGCCAGAGATCACATTGAGATCGGCGATTTTTCGTCATGGAGTCGCGAGTGGATTGAGAAATACGAATCCGGGGACCGATCTGAGAACTAGATCACTGGTCTCCCATTTTGGCAGACTTTCTATTTAACGGCCGGTTGACATCATTGTTCTTGGAATTCCTCACTGGTGGTCGAAAGTAAACGTCTAATGAGAATTCTAATCACAGGCGGGGCGGGTTTTCTTGGCAGTCATTTAGCGGATCGATTGCTTGAGGATGGGCACGAGATCATTTGCATGGACAACCTGTTTACGGGCTCTAAGAGGAATATCGCGCACCTGATGCAGAATCCGAGCTTTGAGTTTTTGCGGCACGACGTGACAGATCCCTTTAAACTAGAGGTGGATCAGATCTACAATTTGGCCTGTCCGGCGTCTCCCGTGCACTACCAGTATAATGCGATCAAGACGATTAAAACTTCAGTAATGGGAGCGATCAATTGCCTTGGCTTGGCGAAGCGAGTAAATGCCCGCGTGTTCCAGGCGTCCACTTCTGAGGTATATGGCGATCCAGAGGTTCATCCACAGCCGGAATCGTATTGGGGGAGCGTTAATCCGATTGGAATTCGGTCGTGCTATGACGAGGGCAAACGTTGTGCGGAAACTCTATTTTTCGACTATCACCGGCAAAACGGGGTCGATATTCGCATTGTACGTATTTTCAATACTTACGGGCCGCGAATGTCGCCGCAAGATGGTCGAGTGGTTTCCAATTTTATAGTACAGGCCCTCAGGGGCGAAGACATCACGATCTTCGGCGACGGTTCCCAGACCCGTTCGTTCTGCTACTACAGTGATTTGATCGACGGTTGCGTCCGTTTAATGGAGCAGGACAAACTGGTAGGACCTGTAAACATTGGGAACCCGGGTGAATTCACGATGCTTGAACTCGCTGAAAAAGTGATCCATCTGACGGGGACTCAGTCCAGAATCGTTTATGAAGCGTTGCCTGAGGATGACCCGAAACAGCGCCAGCCAGATATCGAACTCGCCAAGACGGAGTTGGGATGGGAGCCCAGAGTTTCCCTAGATGAGGGTTTGGTAGAAACGATCGACTATTTTAGGTCTTATTTGGATGGCTAGATGAGATTTTTGGTCTGCTTTCGTGAATAGGGGTAAAACGCCCTTGATGAGATGAACAAAGAAAATTTTTTCGAGCAAGCACCCTCCAACCAAAATCTAATTCAATTGTTTGAGGGCCAGTGGTTTTCAATTATGCCTGAAAAACTGGGCGTTGATTCAAAAGGAATCGGAAAGCTCCATGATGATGGCCGTATTTATTGGGCTTCCTCTATTCTTGGTGGCTTTCGCGACAAATCCGTTCTTGAACTTGGCCCGTTGGAAGCTTGTCACACTGCCATGCTTGAAAAGGCCGGAGCCCACTCGATTTTAGGAGTAGAAGCGAACTCAGAAGCCTTCCTTCGATGTCTGGTGGTGAAGGAGCTGCTTGATCTGAAGAGGGCCCGATTTAAGTTGGGGAACTTCGTGGGCTACCTGCAAGAGCAGGAAGAACGTTTTGATGTGGGAATTGCTTGTGGTGTACTCTACCATATGAAGAATCCAGTGGAACTCATTGAGCTCTTGTCGAAAAAAGTAAGATCGCTGTTCGTATGGACCCACTATTATGACGCTGAGCTGATTGGAGGAAACGACGGAGTGCGAAGCAAGTTCTCAGGGAGCTGGGTTGCGAGCCACATGGGGTTTGATCACCGGCTGCATGCCTACGGTTACGGCGAAGCGTTGGACTGGAAAGGATTTTGCGGAGGAGGCAGCGAATCTTGCAATTGGATGGAGAAAGAGGAGATGTTAAGGGCCTTTGACCACTTCGGATTTGAGTGGTTAGGTGAGAAGCTTGAGTCAGACCATATTCATGGCCCAGCGGTTTGGCTAGCGTTTGAAAACAGAAATCTTAAGCGTATGCCGAAGCCAGATGGCTAGTGGACGAAGCTAAACTCTCAGAATTTTGGCATTTAAACCGGCTGACAGAAAGAAGAACCTTTTCATTGCAAGCTGGTCTTCTATCCGCTACCCGACAGGGTCTTATTTTAACGAGCCATAATGTTATCATCAATTTTTAAAAAATTCGCCGGCCGCTCCAACGTAAAGTGGCTCAAGTCTTGCCAGCCATTTGTTGAGAAAATCAATGAACTAGAGCTGAGCTATCAATCTCTCAGTGAAGAAGAATTAAAAGGGCACACGGAAAAGTTTCGTGAACGTTTCAAGAATGGTGAAACACTAGAAGACCTGTTACCTGAGGCGTTTGCCACGGTCAAAAATGCGGCCCGAAGACTGGTTAGATCAAAAAGTCTTGTGATGGGGCAGGAAATCCCTTGGGAGATGGTGCACTACGATGTACAGCTAATTGGAGGTATGGCCCTTCACGAGGGGCGTATCGCAGAAATGGCTACCGGTGAGGGGAAGACACTAGTGTCGACCCTTCCTCTCTACCTGAATGCCTTGTCATCTAGAAATGTACAATTGGTCACCGTTAACGAGTACCTCGCACAGCGGGATTCCGAATGGATGGGGCACTTGCTGAAGTACTTAGGACTCACGATTGGCTGTATTAAGAACCAAATGCCTCCTGACCAAAAGCGTGAGATGTATGGTTGTGACATTACCTACGGCACTGCATCGGAATTCGGGTTTGACTACCTTAGGGACAATGGGATGGCACACAGTAAAGAGGAGCAGGTTCAGCGCGATCACTTTTTTGTGATCATCGATGAAGTTGACTCCATTTTAATCGATGAGGCGAGAACCCCGCTCATTATTTCTGGCCCGGCCCCTATTCAACGTGAGCAGCCTTACACCAAAATGAAGGCCGGTATCCATCGATTGGTAACCAAACAAGTTGCATTGTGTAACAAACTTGCAACCGCGGCGAAAATTGAGCTCGACAAAGACGAAGAAACGGTGGCCAAGGAGGCTCAGGCTTTCCAGGAAGAGTCGGCCCGGATTGCCAAAGAAAATAAGGCTCTTGGAGCGAATGGAGAGCCTCTCTTGCCTCAACCGGAAGCGGCCGACCCTTTCGCAGATCTTTTGTTGGTGAAGCTAGGGACACCTAAGAATAAGACATTCTTGAGACTCATGGAGAATGGGGAGTATCGCCGTGAGTTCGACAAGTTTGATACGGAAATGCATGGAGACCTGAACAAGGATCGCATGTACAACCTCAAAGAAAAACTTTTCTATGTGATTGATGAAAAGCAGAGGCAAGCTGATCTGACTGAAAATGGTAGGAAGGAGCTACGGCCCGATGATCCCGACGCATTCATGTTGCCGGACCTCGCGACTAGATTCAGCGAACTCGATAAAGACTTATCTCTGTCGACGGAAGAAAAAGACGCCGTCAAACTATCTGAGCAGGAAAAACTAGAAGTAGTTGGAGAAGATATACACGCGATCAGCCAGTTGCTGAGAGCGTATTCGCTCTACGAGAAAGACGTCGAGTACGTAGTGCAAGACGGGAAGGTAGTGATCGTGGATGAGAATACGGGACGTATTATGCCTGGCCGGCGTTGGGGCGATGGACTGCATCAGGCGGTTGAAGCTAAGGAAAACGTGACGATCGAGAGAGAGTCGCGAACCTATGCCACTATAACAGTTCAGAATTACTTCCGATTGTATGACAAACTCGCAGGAATGACGGGTACAGCGGAAACGGAGGCGACTGAGTTTCATGACATCTATTCATTGAATGTCGCGATCATTCCCACAAACGAGCCCTGTATCCGGATTGACGATAACGATGTGATTTTCAAGTCGCGTCGTGAAAAGTACAATGCGGCGATAAACGATATCGAGTTAGCCTATAAGAAAGGGCAGCCCGTCCTTGTTGGGACGGTATCGGTTGAAGCTTCGGAATTATTAGGGCGGATGTTGAGGAGGCGGAACATCCCTCACAATGTTCTCAATGCGAAGTACCATCAGCAGGAGGCAGAAATCGTTGCCCGTGCGGGGATTAAAGGGGCTGTCACAATCGCCACCAACATGGCGGGTCGAGGAACCGATATCAAGTTGGGTGAGGGCGTCAAGGATCTTGGTGGCCTTCTGGTGGTCGGGACGGAGCGGCACGAGTCCCGACGTATTGATCGTCAGCTTAGGGGCCGCTGTTCCCGTCAGGGCGATCCAGGGCGGTCGAAGTTCTTTATTTCTTTGGAGGATGATTTAATGCGTCTTTTTGCGAATTCAGGTCCCATGGCCAAAATTCTGCAAAATTCGATGGAAGAGGGTGACCCTCTGGAGCATTCTCTCTTGAATCGCTCTATTGAGACCGCCCAGAAAAAAGTCGAGCAGCAGAACTACTCGATTCGCAAGCGACTTCTTCAGTATGATGATGTATTAAATAAGCAGCGCGAAATTATTTACGGGATTCGCAACGAGGCCCTGCGAGGTGAGTCTCCCAGTAATACTATTTTTGAATTGGTTGAAGAAGAGCTAGCTGAGCGGGTGGAGACGGAGCCGAACGGAGTGGACGGCGACTTGGGCGGCTTTGTGACCTGGGCGAATTCGCATTTCCCGATTGGCTTGCGAGATGAGGATCTCTTTGGAGTGAACTCGGAATCCGCTATCGATGTGGTGATGAGTAAAGTCAAGGAGGCTTATCGCCTCAAAAAGACAGCGGAAAATGAGGCGGCTCTTCTGCACCTTGAGCGTTTTATACTGCTGAATTCGATAGATGGGCGCTGGCAGGAGCATCTCACCGAAATGGAAGAGCTTCGAAGGAGTGTTTCACTCAGGAGTTATGGACAAAAGGATCCACTGAGTGAATACAAGAATGAAGCCTACAGCTATTTCGAGGAGTTGATCGGAATGATCCGAACCCAGCTCTGTTCGAAACTTTTCCGGACTGCAACCAATCTAGTCGCAATTGAAAACGTCAAGACCATGCTGGCTCGCCAGGCAGTGGCACGGGGGCCAGGTGACGTAGATCTATCTGGCCCAGTAGGTCAATCGAGGGGTCAGAAGGAAATTTCTTTGCCCAAAGTAGCGGTGAAAAGGGCAGTGCCAAAAGTCGGTAGAAACGAGCCCTGTCCGTGCGGAAGTGGTAAAAAGTATAAGCAGTGTTGCGGGCGCTAGAAGTTTTTGCGCACCGTGCGATCAACTCTTAGATCCGAAGAGGTTGGGGTAGTGGAATGTACTAGTCTAAATAGCTAGGTTCCCTCTTTGGGTTTCGATTAATGGTAGATTTGTTGGTTATTTGCTCCAAAACGTAAAAAACGAAAACAATGGCTTGTTTCAACCGTATTAAGCATGTTTTTATAACTAATCTCGACTTACTGAAATTATCCATGAATTACACTAGCAAGGGGAAAAAGTTTTTAGCGATTATTGCTTCCGTTGCTGCTGCAGGAACGGTCGTCAAAGCTCAGGAGGTTTATTCGCAGATTGTGGGAGCCATCTCTATCAATTTGCCGGCTGAAAGTGATGCTATTGTCTCATTTCCGTTCAAGCAGTCAGCCGAGTTTCGAGGCGTTCTCGATTCAGCCTCAGGGGCTGGGAATCTGGTTGTGAATGTTTCTGCCGACTCGTTGACAAATGGGGCGTTTGATGCACAGTTCGGAATGCCATCCCATTACCTTGTGATTGAGTCAGGCACTCAGAAGGGGGTTCACATTGACATCTCGTCCAACACCGGATCTCAACTCACTCTTGACGGTGGCGATGCGACCGGACTCGCAAATGGAGATCAAATCTCTGTTTATCCGCACTGGACCTTAGGATCGGCATTCCCGCTAGGAGTAGCGAATGAGGACGAGTCTGAACCTGGATTAAGAAAAATCGAGGTAATTGTCCCGCAAGCGACATCGTCCGCTGGAAACATGATTCCTGAGGGCATTTTCTACTTTTCGGGTGGAGCCTGGCGCCAGGTTGGGGCAGGTATCAACGCGGTAGCTGATAGTTCAGTCCTGTACCATGGACGAGCGTTCGTTATTCGAAACAATGGTACAGTATTGAAGAATGCGCTTTTCTTTGGCGAAGTAGTTGACGCTCCCATTGCGATTCCGTTAATTGAATCCGATCAGCATCCACTGATTAACTTTGTCGGTCTCAACCGGCCGCTAGCGATCAGTCTAGACGAATTAGGACTAGCAGGGGGAGGAGTTTTTGAAGAAACGACGGATCCA
>PBMN01000020.1:0-72191 GCA_002722675.1 Opitutaceae bacterium | reverse complement strand
AACGAAATTACCACTTGCGACAATTGCGGACGCATCCTTTATTTCGACCCCTAGCTTCGGAGCCGCACGTTCGCTCCGCCGTTCTTTAATGAATTCGTTCAGCGCAGGCAGTGGAGAGGAAAGTCCGGACGTCACAGGGCAGGATTCCTCGTGAAAGCGGGGAAGGCTCGCTTCAAGGCGAGTTGATGGATAGCGCCACAGAAAACACACCGCCCACCTTCGCCAAGGCTTCGGCGGGCAGGCCTCTTTTGGGAGTTCTGTTTGGTGGAGGAGGGTAAGGTTGAAATGGTGGGGTAAGAGCCCACCGCCGCTCCGAGCAATCGGGCGGGCAGGGCAAGCCCAATCCGACGCAAGACAAAATAGGGGGCAGAGCGGCCCGTTTTTTATGCCCCGGGTATGTCGCGCCTTTTTCGAAAGGGTTCCGCATTCGTGCGGGACAGATAAATGAACGTGGCCCTGCTTCGGCAGTGCACAGAATCCGGCTTATAGGCTCCGGAGCTAGAATTTTTATAAGGGCATTTGGTTTAAGATGTTTGATGGATCCGGGACCTAGGCCACTGGAAGGGTCTAGCTTTCTTCTCTTTTAAGAGGTTAGAGAATTGAACAGGGATAGGAATCTATCTTTAAAATGGACAATTTTCTCCAAGAATCAAAGTCGATTGTTGGTATCTAGACGTTGTGAGTTGGAGATTCGCTTCAAACCTGCTTTAGTTTCAAATTGAGAACTTGATTAGACAAACCGTTAGATAGTAAGCATGTGAGATTAGCCTCGAAAAGGGATCTCCCCTAGTTGAGGTTTGGCTGTCTGCGATCAGGAGCTGGTGCGAGCTATTTGGAAACTCAGAGTGGCTAGACTTCTCCAACACCACGAGCTTGCGTAATCCAATTTCACCCTTGTGAAAGCCTCGCTATATCTCGTGTAAATGCCTTGACACGGAAGGAAATTGGCGAAATATCCGCCCCCCAATGGCGAATACCAAGTCAGCACAGAAGAACAACCGAAAGACGATCGCTCGTACGCTGCGCAATCGTGCACGCAAAACCCGTCTAAAAACGTTGGCTAAGAAGGTTCAGACGCTCGCGGAATCCGGCGACAAAGAAGGGCTCAAGGCGGCGGCTGTAGACTACATATCGGCCATGGACAAAGCGGCAAAGACGAATCTAGTTCATCGCAACAAAGCGAGCCGTACGAAGGCATCGATGGCGAAGTTGCTCGCGGCGTAGTAAGACATTTTCCTCCTCCCATCTATGAGCCCCCACGTTTTGGCGATGGGGGCTCTTTTTTTAACCGAATGCCCGACACCGCTCCATTTATTTCCTTCCCAGAACGCTACTTGGGCGAGCGATCAGTCAAGTTCCCGCTGCTCGTAGATCATCCGGGTTACTTCGCGATTAACAAGACAGCAGGGCTTGCCTGTTTTAGACATGAGTGGAATGCAGGTAAGCCGGATGTATCAATGGCTTTGCGGAGGGAACTCCTCAACGAGAAGCCTCAGTTGAAAGCCTTGGGATTAGAAGGTCTTTTTCGCGTATTCAAACTCGATGCGGAATTGAGTGGGGTTCTCCTTTACGCTAAAACGGAGGAGTGGGAGGAGAAGCTGAGAAACGCCTTTGGTTCGCGCCAGATCGTTTTTCGCTACCACTTTCTTGCGAGTACGGAATTCGAGGAGCGCGTGCTCATCTGTGATTTGCCTATTGCCACTCACTCAAATGGGAAGCAGATGCTCGTTTCCCACAAGACTGGTAAAAAGTGCGAAACCCGCTTTCAGTACTTGAGAAGCTTCGGGCGTTACCAGCTCTGGGAGGCGAGGACTCGAGACATGCGAGTGCATCAGGTACGAATCCATGCTGCAGAGAGAGGTCTGAACATCGTGGGAGAAGCGGAATACACGAAGGGCGACCGCATTTTTCTGTCGATGATTAAGAAGGGTTTTCGGCGTGGGAATTCGCCGGAAAACCCGATCTACGATGCGATTTGCGTTCATCTTGTTTCCGTCGAGTTTGAAATTCTAGGCGAACCCTGTCCGAGGGCTCAGGCTTCGCTGCCGAAGGGATTTAAAACGCTCCTGAAAAAACTGGATCAATTCAAGGGTCCTCGAGGTTAATTCCCCAAGGGCGTCAGTAAATGGAGATTTTGGAAAGTGGCCCTGACTTTAGAAAGTGAAGCCAGAAGAGAGCTAGGGTGGTTGAGATCCACCCTGTTTGTAAGGCAATAAAGTGTCGTTTCTTCTTTACAGCGTCTAGGGCACGCATCACCTTCTCGGGCTTTTCCAAAAAGTTGAAGATATCGTTCTATGGGTAATCTAAAGAAAAAACGTCGTCTTAAGATGTCGAAGCACAAACGCCGAAAGCGTTTGAAGTCGAATCGTCATAAGAAGAAGGCTTGGTAGAGTGGTGTAATCCCGCAAAGTCCCCATTGAGGTCTCGTGTAGTGTGACAAAAGTCTTTTGCTGACGTGCGAAAACGAGAAATTTCAAAGCCCGAACTTTTTAAAGGTCCGGGCTTTTTTACAGGCCAATGCTTTTTGGGGACGAGGGTTCTGAGGAAGTAACCCGCTTTTTGGCTTCGATTTTCAGGCTAGTACTCAGTCTTCTAAGATCTCGGGGCGTCATTAGGATTAAAGTAAGTCCTTTACGGTTTTAGAAAGTCGCTTTGTCAAATCTGCGGAGGTGAATCGGGGGTTTTCTTCGTCAGAGAAGGATCCCCTTGAGGGCAATGGCCTACTAAGTGGCGCGGCCAAAGGCTCAAAATGAGGATAACTTCCCTCTATTCGACTCAATTTAGGAAATGAGGAGTCGATCGGTTTAAGTATCCCATTTGGGCGGAAATTCGCTCGGGGAATCCAGACATGATTTCCTCAAGTAAAAAGGATTACATAGTAGAGTATCTTCCCGCCTTCATCAGGATGGTCCGGGTAAGTTCGTTCAACGCATATCCGATGATTGAGGCGATTGAGGAAGTAGAGCTTGGCGAAGGTTCAGAGGTAATTGCTAGCTCGGTAAGAAAATTTTGCGGCGCGAAAACGAATGGCTACTTGAACGGTACTTGTGTGGTGTATCCGGAGCGCCGGGTTGTTCGACAGGTAGTGATTGAGGCTCCAAAAGGGAAAGAAACGGAGTTCGTTTTCAATTTCCTTCACGATCAAATCGAAAACGCTCCTCCTGAATTGGCGGCTCATTGTCTTTCCCCTAAAACGGGTAAGGAAGTGGACCCCAGAGAATTTGGTCGCAAGGAAGCGCTCATATGCGGGGTTCCTCACCGAGACATAAACGAGCTGCAACAATCAATGCTTGAGCATGCGATATACCCCAAGAGATTGGAGTTGGGTACGGTTGGCATACTTGGAGCGGTTCGAGACGTTCTAAAGTGGAAGGATTCAAAGCTTCCTGCGCTCCTGCTTGAATTGGATGAGCGTTGTGCAAACGCCGTAATAATTGGAGCCAACGGGATCGAGATATCCCGTCGAATCGGTATGGGATCAAAGGACATTGCAGAGTCGCTGAAGTTGGAGCTGAACCTTAAGGATGAAGATGCAGCGATTAGATTGCTTTCTTCTGAGGACTTCGATGATAGCACGATTTCTAAAAAAATCATAAGAAACCTCCATCGTGAGCTCCAATCATCAATTGGCTACTACGAAGTTCAAACCGGACAATTGGTTAATTGGATACACACAACTTCAAGATCTATTCAGATGGGTTGGTTGGAAAGAAGCTTGGAAGATTTCCTGAATTTAGAGTCTTTGAAATTCGATGTTAGAGAATGGCTCGAGTCAGTCGGAGTCAGTTTCGCAAGTGATGAGCTTAGTGAAATGGTAGATTCCTCTTGGCTGGGGCTCTTCTCAAGTCTTTGCACTTTTGATAAAGAGGAGGTTGCCGCATGAGTAAGAAGTGGGACAAGAAGGTCGAAGTAGAGGCAGAGCTGAACTGGCGTCCTGACTTTCGTGATCGTCAATCTCTGCCTGATATAAGAACCGTCAGGACAACTTTCTTCATTACGGCTATAGCAGTAACAATAGCCGTGATGAGTGTTATGCACGTAGGATTCCAAGAATATAACATCTACTCGCTTGGGAAAAAGATTGAAGAAGGAAAAGCTGAAATATCCTCACGCCAGGACCTTCATGTAAAAGCGATAGGGATGAAGAATCTCTTTCTTGCGGAAGAAAAACGCATCGATGAGATAAATACATTTGAAGAAAGACAGTTGGCCGCGAGTGACCTAATACTCGATTCGGGCAAAAGCCTTAGCCCAGGCATGTCGCTCCTAAGTATTGAGTACATTGATGAAAAAGCAGTATTTCAAGGATTCGTCTTGGCAAGCGAGGAGGCAGACTCGCTTTTAAAAGATTATATTGAGAAGCTTCGGAACGTAGATTCGTTGAAAGATCGCTATGCAGACATCAATCAAGTTTTGGTGGAGAGGGAATCCGGCACTGACCTGATCAAGTTTCATTTAGAAGCAATAAATCCGGAGGAAGATGACAGCTCCAAAAAGAAATCATAGGTATGAATTTCGAGCGATTGATAGAGGCGATTAGGAAGAACCTAGTAATTGCGATTTCAGGGGTTGTTACGGCAACCTGCATGACGGTTTACGTTTTGCACATGGATAAAAAGCCGGACTTGGAATCGGAAATCGAGCAGATCGAAATTCGTATTTCGACTATGTTGAGGAATATCACCAACAGTGCTGGTTTGAAGGAAGATCTCGAAGTAGTCAAGAGCCAGATCTCAGAGCTGGATGAGAGAATGTTTCGGCCACAGGAGTTAGCCACAAACTACAATTACTTCTTCAATATTGAAACATCGACGAACGTTTCTCTAAGCGAATTAAAACAAGTTGAGATCGTGAAGGAAGACGTAAACCGGGAAAAGCATAAGATGCCGAATCTGATCGTGGATGCCTACGTAAAGATCCGGTATGATATTAGAGCTAACGGAACTTATCAAGATCTGGTTCATTTTATGAGAACTTTAGAAGGAGGTCCATCTTTCTACAAATTGGAGAAGTTCAGACTGTCGAAGTCATCAGCTGGCGGCGACGAGCTTTTATCCATGGATGTATCTTTTTTAATGCTCGGGAAGAAAGCGTCTTAGTTCCGTATGAAATTTAGTACTTACAAGATTGTAATCATTTTACTGACTTTAGGAATTGCGACATCAGGGTACCCGGTTGTCAAAGAACCAGAAGTTCGTAAGGCGAAAATAGAAATAGCGAAACGCCTTTTAAGCAAGCGTGTAGCTCTGCCGGACGAGAAGCTTCTGGTTGAAATCGGGGACCCTTTCGAATTTTCTAAAGAGGTCATTGAGGTTGTGGGGGAAGTAGTTGAGGAAAAAGTTTCCGCACATGAATTGATTCCTATATTAGCCGAGTATGTTAACCCCATTGGGATAGTCGCAGTATGGGGCGAGTATTATCTGATTTTTAATCAGGACAAGGTAAAGCCCGGTGGGGCGATTTCCATAGAGTATAAGAAAAAAAAATACAATTTGGAAATAGTAAGGGTTATTCGAAACGCATATAGTCTGCGTTTCGAAGATGCAGAAATTGAGATTAAACTAAAGTAGAGAGATATGAATAATGCAAAACGAATGATGTTTGACACGATACTGTTCGGATGCCTGCAAATGGCGGCATACGGGCAGAATGACCAGTCGGACGTTAGTACGGACTCTCTTAGGGCATCTGACGTCGGGGGGCAATTCGACAACTCCACCCTGAGGGGTGAAGTGTCGAGTCCAAGCACGGATACCGGGAGAGGTTTGAGTACGTCCTCATTGAATAGGGAACATGTTTTGGGTGATACCGATATGATTTCGGTCGACTTTCCAAACGCGGAAATTAGAACAGTCCTACGTAACGTAGCTGATCTCTATATGCTCAACATTGTCATTCCTGAGGGTCTACAAGGGACAGCTTCCATTAAGTTACGCGATGTGTCCTGGAAACAAATTTTCTCAGTAGTCTTGGAGCCCATAGGGTACACCCATATAGAGGAAGGTAACATTATTCAGATTATCTCTGACGATACTTTGTACTTTGAGCCTCCAGTTACAGATATTTTCATGCTCAACTATGCGAAAGCCAGTGATATTTCGGCTACCGTTGCCAACATGGTTGATGCTGAAAAGGGTGGGCGTGTACAAACAGACGCTAGAACAAATAGTCTGATTGTCACGGAAAGACAATCACGCATGTCAACGATCCGTCAAGTGATTGAGAGACTGGACAAGCCAACGCTGCAAGTAATGATCGAAACCCGATTTGTGGAAGTCACAAATCAGGACGTTTCCAAAATCGGTGTAAAGTGGAATAGCTTGGAAGAGTTCGAAGTCAAAGCTGAAGGAATATCACGTGGATTCGCTAACTTAGATACTCGGCTTGGAAACAACACTCGAGGCACTGAGAGCAACACAGGAGACAATTTCGCTGAAGTAGATCTTTCAGTTGGCGATGCCTCAATTGCTTTGGACCCCAACCTTCAGCAAAGTGCCATTCGCAATTTGACCGATCTTGTTCACGGAGGAAATTTGCAGCGGACGACAAACGCGATTTTCAGTACTAGTCAAGTTGGCTACATTTTTAGTGCGTTGAAAAGGCAGGGAAACAGCCGCTTGGTATCGCATCCAACCGTGGTAACTCTAAATAATCAGGAAGCTGAAATCTCAATCGGCGAGCAGTTCCCTATTCCGAACTACCAATATAATGAAGAACGTGGATCTTTCGAGGTTGCTGGGTTTGATTACAAAGACATCGGTGTGATTCTCAAAGTTAAGCCTTCGGTCAATAATGAGGGTCTTATTACGCTGAAAGTTAACCCTGAAGTAAGTAGCCGTACCGGTGAGCGTGAGTTCGGTGGAGCAAGTGGAGCAAGTATTCCAATTATCTCTACGCGCCGTACAGAAACTAAAATATCACTGAAAGATGGATACACTATGGGTCTAGGTGGATTGTTGCAAGCAAGCTCGATTGAAGAAGAAAGGAAGGTGCCTTTGTTGCAAAAGATTCCAGGTCTAGGAGCGGTTTTCCGTAACAAGGGAAAAGATGGCCAGAAAATGAACCTCCTCATCTTTATCACTGCCAAAATTCTTTCTAGTGGAGATTCTGATTTTGAAGATGTCTTCTCCCAGACGCAAATGAAAGATGTTGGTATAGACCTAGATGAAATGCGTAATCATTAATTCACAATAGAGCGAATTTTTTGCGGGGTCTTTTCTTTTGAGAAAAGGCCCGTTTTATTTTCAGGTACAGGGGAGGCAATTGTTCTGCCCGCGATTCTTATATTTCCAATGTCTACTCGCCGACAATGGAAACGACCAGATGGCGAGTATGCGTTTGTATGCGGTGTTCCCAGAGAAAGAGTCCTTGCCAGGTTCCTAAAAGAAGGTTTCCCTTAGTGAAAGGGATTGATTCTGAGCTCCGGGTGAGAGCGGTTTTGATATGACTAGGCATGTCATCCGGCCCTTCGTATGTATGAGTAAAGTGGGGGTCGTTGTCGGGCACAAGACGGTTTAGATAGTTTTCAAGATCGTGGCGGGCGGAAGGATCGGCATTCTCCATTAGGACAAGGCTACAGCTGGTGTGGCGACAGAAGACGTTGAGGGTGCCATTCTCCAGACCGGATGATTTAAGAACGCTTCTTATTTTGTCGGAAATTTCGTAAGTTCCTTGGCCGTTGGTTTCGATATGAAACTCGGTATGCTGGATCTTCATTTTTGGTAAGAGACTAGTTGTTTGATGAACCGACTGTATTGCCTTCAACGATGTGGTCCTCCTCAGGCTCGAGCAAAATAGCAAAATCGAGTTCTTTCTGGTCTCGCTTGATTGTGAAAAGGAGGAAATCGCCCGGGTCTTTGAAGAAAATACTGTCACGCAAGTCGTCTAGATCCGCAATTTGCGATCCCTCGAGGTTCAGTATTTCATCCCCTGGCTGAAGACCGCTTCTTTCTGCAGGGCTTCCCGGAACGATGGACTTAACCAAGACGCGTTTTCCGATATTGTAGGTGTCTGGTTTCTCCTCAAACTCGATAGGCAGCAAGCCGTATCTGACTTTCTGATACTTTGTAATTTGAGAGACAATTCTTGCTAGAGCCTTAGCTGGGACTAAGTATGATGAATCCACTTCGGGTAAAGTGGCCATAACAATACCGATAAGTTCGTTATCAGCATCGAAAGCGGGCGATCCACCTTCGGCAGGTCCGATAGAAATGCTGAGGCGTGTATAGGTCAGGGGAAAGATTACTTCAGCAAAGTGGCTCTCGTAACCGGTGACGAGCCCGAATTTAGGAGTAGGACTGAAGTCAAGTGGGCTTGTTACGGAAAACGCCAGAGCTCCGATTTCGAGGCTTTCCTTTTCTTCGATCAGTTTGATGTAATCGAAGGAATCGGGCAAATTAATCACCTGCAAGAGAGCCACATTCGTACGTGCGTCTGATCCGACAATATCCGCGAGAAATGATATACCACCCTTTTCAATCCAAACTCGGGTAGCGTTGTCAGTGGGAAGATAGCTTGTCAGCACTTGTCCCTTCTCGCTGATAAAGAAACCGGAAAACACTCTAAGTACGACTTTTGGCTCGTTNTTCTCAGAANGGGTCTCGGTGGCAACCTTNACCCGAACGACGGCGTTTTTGCGNTCCNGGTAAATTCCCTGTACCGTTTTCTGCAGATCGAGCACGCTACTCGTGCTTTGACCGTAGGCGACCTGAGAGCTTGCAAGCAGGCTGGTGGCGANAATTACGACTGAAGCTCGTGCCGCCAGAGTGGCACGTTTGAGTAGCCGAATGAACATGGGCTAAAAATGGCTCCAAGTACCGATGACCTTGGCACCCAAATCGGTTCCGGAATTGATGTGGCCAGCGGTGAATTGTTTAGGTTCAGAGATAATCTGATAGTCAATAGGAACCGACTTTTTCGTCAGAGCGTTGATTTCGTAGGAGGGAGTTGCATTGATCCCGTATGAGAAATCAACTTCGTTTGCCTCAGCTTGTGGATGGAGATCATTAACTACAAAAATAGGCTGATCGATGGCGGAAGCGTCGTCCGCTGTGGGGAGCATTGGCTCCGTTTGGGAGAGGCTTTTCGTGGTTTGTCCTCCTGTGAAATAATCGGTTTCTGATACAGTAAAGATACCAAGTGCTAATATGCTTGCCGTAGCCGTAGCTGCTGCGGATTTCCGAGCAATTAGTATGGAAAGCTTTCCAACCCTGTCATACCATGACTGCGGTCGGACAAGAGCGGCGAGTTGCTTGCTTCGTATTTCCTCGTCAAACTTTAACCAAAACGCTTCATCAGGCTTCTCCTGGCGTTTCAGCTGTATCAGATGGCTAAGGCGTTCGTCGTCTTTTGGGGAGAATGTTTTTTTAAAGAGCATTTTAGGCTTAGAGATATTCAACGGATGTAGTCCTTCAACTCGCCTTGAAGGAATTGTTTAGCGTAGTGGAGACGGGATCTAACAGTGCCAATGGACGTCCCGACGATGTCAGCGATTTCCTTGTGACTCAGACCGTCAATCTCAAACAGGGTGATCACGGTTCGGTGTTTGACCGACAATTTTTGGAAAGCGTCGTTCAGCCTTTCCTGGAGTTCGGTCATCAAGGCTGCTTTGTCCGAGTCGGACTCAGTCCTCAAATTTTCAATGAATCCTTCCGTATGATCCTCCTCGACCATTTTTTCGAAGCTGAAAAAGCGTCGCAGCTTGTTTTTTCGGAGGTAGGTGAGTGACGTATTCAACGAGATTCGGTAGAGCCAAGTGAAAAAACTAGATTTCCCCTTGAAGCGGTTGATCGATTGAAACGCTTTGATAAAAGTCTCTTGGGTAAGGTCTGAGGCATCCTCCCGATTGGACGTCAAATTGTAGATCACTGAGTAAACCCGTTCGCGGTACTTGAAAATCAATGAGTCGAATGCGTCTACGTCACCGGATTGGATCTTTCGTACGATGACGAGATCCTCATCTGCTTCCAATCGCCTCTCAGGCGAAGAAACGAGCGGCTTAGTGATGGTTTTGATTACACTCATTGAGGTGAGTTTGGGGAAACGCTAACTATAATAGGTCAAATGTCTAGGTCCCTTCGTCAAAAATAGCGAAAATAGGCGAAGACTATATTCTTGGATTAGGATCGGGCCCGATCTGACTGAAGAGCTTCTACCTGGTTCCATAAAAGTTCGCTAATCGTGTACAGAAGATCCGCATCTTCGTTACCGTTATAGGCAGTAATTGCTCCCCGGGCGAGCTGAACTTCTTGGAGAATGGCCTCTCGAACGGTGTCTATCACACCTAACTCGGCAAGCTTGGATTGCCACATTGAGATGTCGGCCTCGTTTTTACCTGCCAGCGTGTCCCTTAGCAGGGTGGCCTCTGCTGTCGGAAGGCGATCGCGGAGCAAGATGACAGGAAGTGTCGCCTTGCCGGTTGCGATATCAGTGCCCAGCGTTTTTCCGATTTTCTCTTCTGATCCTATCAGGTCGGTAAGGTCATCGTATATCTGGTAGGCGATTCCCAAATGCCGTCCAAAATTCCCGGCAGCCTCGACATAAGGTTGATCTCGTTCGGCTAGACGAGCTCCGAGAAAGCAGGCGATACTAAAGAGTTCTGCTGTTTTTAGATCTATGACCCTACGATAAGTAGCTAGATCAATATCAGGATCGCCCCTTTGCATTGTTTGGAGGATTTCTCCCGTACAGACGTTTCGCATAGCGATGGCTACCTTCTCACTGACTTCTGAAGTTGGAAATTGGGTTGCAAGGTATACTGCGTGAGAGAAAAGGGCATCTCCGAGGAGCACAGCCGTGGCGTTTCCATCTTTTTTCGCGACGGTGAGACGGCTGCGGCGAATGTCAGCTCCATCCATAATATCGTCGTGGACGAGGGTCGCAAGGTGGATAGTTTCAATAACCGCAGCAAGTTTCACTAGTTTTTGATCAACAACGCCTTCCCCTTGCCATCCGCTAAAGAAAATTAGGGACGGCCGAATGCGTTTACCACCTGTGTCGATGCAATATTCGACGTATTCCCGAATCTCCTCCTCGAAACTGCTGACTTGCCGCAAGAGAAACGAGTCGAGAGTCGACAAGTGGGGTTCGAGCATTTGAAACAGCCCGGAAAGCAGCTTTGACTCACTTATAATCGGCGTTTGGGAAGCTTGGCTCATGTCGATCGTCGTTTTCAGTTTCTCCTCGTACCCCAGCGAGGGTTGGCTTGATGGTAGGTATGAATGCGTTTTGAAAAATTCCGAAACAAAAATCGCCTCGGTCAAAGCTTAGCCTTAGTCGTTATGTCGCGGAGGTTAAACAATTTAAGGAGAGATTCGGCAAAATTAGGCTCTTTTGAGGTCTGCTCTCAGACCATCTTTACCTTGGTCAAATCCTGTCCGTCGATGACTCCGATAGGTTTGAAATCTGCGTCAACGACGATTAGGTCGTCAATCTTCCGATTTTCGAAGATCCGCAGGGCCTCAACGGCCAGCGAACCAGAGTTGATAGTAATCGGAGATTGTGTCATGAAACTGGATACTGATTTCCCCAGGAAGTCGGCATCCTCGAGAACGAGTCTTCGTATGTCTCCGTCGGTGAAGATCCCACTCAGCTTGCCATTCTCGTCTGTAAGGGCGATGCATCCGCTGTTGGGATTTGTCATATGCTGGAGACATTCCTTGCAGGTCGCCTCGTAGCTTGAAATCGCGAATTGCCCAGTCGGACGCATGATTGAATCAACGCTTGCGGCCAGAGATTTGCCGATGCTTCCCCCGGGATGAAACTGCACGAAATCCTCTCGACTGAAGGCTCGCCATTCTAAAACCACCATGGCGAGGGCATCTCCGATAGCCATAGATGCGGTTGAGCTCGCAGTGGGAGCTAGATCCAGCGGACAAGCTTCCATGTCTGCACAGTATATTAAGCGCTGGTCGCAAAGCTTCGAGAGGGAGGCGTCCGACATAGAAGTCACGGCAACCGTTCGGACGTCGAATCGTTTGAGGATAGGTACGAGTCGAAGGAGCTCTTCGGTCTCGCCGCTATTGCTAAATGCAAAAAGAACGTCCCCTTTGCGGCACAAGCCCATATCGCCGTGGAGAGCGTTTACAGGATCTAGAAATGTGGAGGGGGCACCAATGCTATTGAATGTTCCGACCAGTTTTCGGGCAATATGGGCACTCTTCCCAATTCCGGAAAAAATAAGCTTTTGCCCATCATTAAGGGAATCGATCACAGTCGCCGCGACTTGAGCGAACGCTGAATCAAGCTGAGCGCTAGTTTTCGCCAGAGCCTCCGCTTCAATATCAATACACCGCCGGCCTTTAGCAATTATTTCGTCAGTATCCATTGATTAGGGAGAGAGAATGCGTTTAGCTGATTTCAGACTTGGAAATTCAAGAAGAGGTGGTCTCATATTGTACGAGTATTTCCGATCATGATAAGAAGATCCTACGCATCAAAACTTATTTTCGCTCTTATTGGGACGTTCGCGATTGCGGGCTGTTCCGATCGGATGTCGCTCGATGTCCTGAGTGAGACGGAGGATCCCGTCTATCGTAGAGCGAAGGACCTCCTTTCCCGCAACCTCTACAACGAGGCGCTCTCGCAATTCACCAAGATCATATCGAAAAGATCCGGCAACGCCCCAGAGTCCCATCTGGAGGCAGGATTGATTCATCTGGATCACATGGATGACCAGTATTCCGCCATCTATCATTTCAAGCATTATCTAGTTATCAAAAGCCGCGATCCGGACTCGTCGGAACGCAGTGCAGGAATGGTTCGGGTAGAGGACCTGATTAAGACGGCGAAAAAGGATCTGCTCACTACGGAAGACGCGAAAAATTACCGTCTGAAACTATTGGATACGATAGAACAGCTTCGGCGCGAAAACGAGACCCTAAAAAGCCGGTTGGCTGAAGCGAGAAATAGCAACCTTAACACGCCGCAGAATAGGCAGGAACCCGAACGCATCGAGTCCGTGGCACCCAATCGCCAGCTACCTGCCCGATTGGGAAAGCCGCCCGCTGCGGGTACTCGGACTTACGTTGTGAAGGAAGGGGATAGCCTTTATAAAATCAGTAGCGAGGTATATGGGAATGGAGGTCGCTGGATGGAGATCCTAAAGGCAAATAGCTCGGTTTTGCCAAGTGAAAGGCAGTTGCAGCCGGGTATGTTCTTGGTGATTCCCTAATTTTTTGTGCATCGATTCAATAGATGCGGATGATGGTTTTGTCGCCGCCTGCTTGAATGCGGTCGCCAACACTTTTTCCTAACAGCTCATTTCCAACGGGAGACCTTGATGAAATGACGGTTATCGTTGAATTGTCATCACAAGAAATTTCGATACCTCCCATTCCAGGAGCGAGAAAGAAGATTTCCCGGCCTTGCGAAGATAGCAAGGTTACGAGGGCGCCGAGCGCAATAGGAGAGGATTGGGTGAAGGCGGGTAGGCTAAAGTTTTTTACAGCGGCTAGGCTTTCCCGCAATTCGACGGCATGACGTGCTTGACCGCTTGCCAAGTAGGATGTTTCCAATCCCCGAGTATCATACTTCCCTTCCGCCCTCGACTCTTCGTGAGTTGCGGATTCAGCCGACTCGATGGCGGCATCGGTAGCTTGCTCGAGATCGGACTCTAGTCGTCGGGCGATCACTTGCAGGATTGCAATCTTGTTCATGGTTAATGATCCAGGTCCTGATAGAGATCGCTAAGCAGCGGAGTCCAAGCTTTCAACTTCGCTTGGCCCAAACGACCCAGTCGCCAGGTGCTGGAGTTAGAAGCGTCGTAGAGTTTTTCGTTATTTCTGCTTCTCCCCTCCAGAGGCTCGTCATGGGGTTATACCATTTGATTAATCCGCTGTAAAAGGGCAGGTCGGGGCAGTCGAGACTGCTGGAAGGAAACGAAATCTCATGGCACCCTCTAAGCTGGGCTGAGTTGCTGGTGCAAATAATTGGATCTCGATTTGAATAGTCGCTCATAGAAAGCCTCTAAGGGAGTGATTTGGATTACTCATTAAATTCGTTCTTCGTCAAATTCGATCATGTCGGCGAAGCTGATCAGGTCGGTACGATCTTCGATGCCCATTTTTCGCTTCGCACTTGAAAGTGCCTCGCGACCCATTTCGCTCATCCCTTTTTGGACCAACTCTCTATTCCATTTCTCGACGCGAAGATCCGAAGGAAAAATCTCAGCGAGCCGATTGTCGATTTCCTCGTCGCTGGAGCTTTCTCTTACGATTTCTTCAACAGTTTCTGGGTCGATACCGAGATGCAGGCAGATAAACCGATCGAAGCCCTTTTTATAGTTTCGCTGGTAGGATTTACCGAGCTCGTCTTTAACGTGACGTTTCGCTTTGGCGATAAATCGGGGTAAGTGAAGTAGGCCGCAAGCGTGAGGCACGTACGGTGAAGGTAGGTCATAGTGGATTTCGCCAGTGTCAGGTCTGCCATTTCGGGACATGCGAGATGGGTGTAGTGAAGCGTTGTCTTATTACAACTCAATATTGAATCCTCTAACATCACACGATACTCAGAAAAGGGGGCGGGAACAAATCCAAGTTATTGAATCGAATCGTGGAATGAGTTGAAAGCGGATTCAGGAAAGCGCAAAGCGGAGGCTGTCGATAATGCCTGCAACGGGTTCAGTCCCAACGCTAAATCGAATCAGTTCCGGATTGATTCCGGCTAGGGCGAGTTGTTCCCGACCTTTTCTATTGGATACAAGCTCGTAATGAGCTAGGTACATAAAGGGACATGCTAAAGAGTGTCTCATGCCAAAGCTGGGACCCTTGCAGATAGTGAGGCGATCGTAGAAGCGGGCGAGATCTGAATCTAACTCAAAGGAAATCATTCCTCCGATTGAATTTTCGCTGCGAGCGATTTTCTGGAAATTCGATTGGGACCTTGGCTCATTAGCCCAGTGAACACGACTGACTTTTGGATGGCGATTCAAGTACTCGACGACTTGCATCGTAGACTCATTGACCCGTTCCAAGTGAGGGAGGTATCCGTCAATCTGATGAGCGAGGCGTCGCTGATTTCGCTCATATGGGTAGTTTGCAAACTTCGAAACACTATCGCAGATAGACTGATTATCTGGGCAATGGTTCATAACGGATACGGCTCCCATGATGACATCTCCCTCGCTGGCGGCGTACTTGGTAAGGCTGTTTACGATGATATCCGCGTAGGGTGAAACATCGACGTTAGCTGGAGAAAGCACAGTGGGGTCCAGTACGAGATAGACGCCATAGGTTGTAGCCAATTCCCGAATACGCTCAATATTCATGGATTGTATCAAAGGATTGGTTGGCGTTTCGGTAATTATTCCTGCAAAGGAGTCAGGGTCCTTGGCGAGAAGCGTTTCGAGCTGTTCGAGGTCGAAGACGTCGTACAAATCTTTGTTGGAGCCGCCTCCGTGCGAAAGCTTGTCAAGGATGTGCATCGTATCGGCATACAGCCAGCCGAGTCTGATCCAGGAATGCCGACCTTTGGGGGCTTGGATTTGGTTGACGGCTTGAAATGTTGCGTATATGGCGTTCATTCCAGAGCTCGCGAGGAGAATCGCTTTTGAGGTTTCACCTCCCAAAAGCGGCTGTAGTACGCTGATAACTTTTGCTTTAGCATCTCCTTCGAAAAGCGATTCTGGTTGCACGCTTTTTTGCAGCTCATTGGCGACGAGATAGTCCTCCGCTTTTCTAGAACAAAGGTAGCCACCAATATGTTGAAGAAAGAGTTTGGCTTCGCGATTCATTGCTTCGCTATTCGGTATTCTGACACCTGATACTCCTTGGTGCTTGAGGAATTTGGATTCTGGGCAATCAAGATGGGACTCGAGTAGGTGGGCGATTTCTTCGGATGCCGTTAGCCAAATCGGCTCGTTTGGCTTGTCGAAAAACTCCTGCCAGAAACTCTCGATATGCCGTAGGCATTCGTGCTTTACGAAGCGTGGGTACCCCGAGTTCATTCGAGCGAGTATCGAAGGGTCGCGCTCCTCGTAGCCAATCACATCTTCCATTGTAGGCAGACTAACAGACACGGCATGGAGTCTGTCTGGGATTCGGTTGCCTAGTGGAATCTGTGCTTCGGAAATCATTTAAATTGGGGGCGACTTTAGAAGGGCTAGGATTCATGTCGAGGACTCAGTTAGTCATGCTTTCCGGTAATAGAGCGTAACTAAACGTTTGCTTGCTACCAATTCGAACCTATCACCGACCGAATGAAATTTATATCTTGGAACGTGAATGGGGTTCGTGCGGCAGTAAAAAAGGGGGCGATGACGTTTTTCGACTCCTGTGGGGCAGATTTCATGTGTCTGCAGGAGACCAAGGCAACAAGCGAAATTGTAGAGAATCTTGGTTGGCGAAGTGGACTACATGTTTTTGCGAATGAAGCGGAGAAGAAGGGGTATTCGGGAACGGCTATCATCACTCCCCATAAGCCATTGTCCGTTAGCTATGGCCTTGGGTTGAAAGAACACGATAGTGAGGGTCGCGTAGTCACCCTTGAGTACGGTGATTTTTTTCTAACCAATGTGTATACGCCCAATTCGCAGAACGAGTTGAAGCGCTTGCCCTACCGCAGGGAATGGAATGGAGTTTTTCTCGCTCGGATGAAGTCGCTGGAGAAATTGAAGCCAGTCGTATTTTGCGGGGACCTGAATGTTGCTCATACAGAAGACGATCTGGCCAACCCAAAGACGAATCGGAAAAACGCGGGATTCACGGTGGAGGAGCGAGCGGACTTCGATGCAATTATCGAATCTGGTTTCATTGATACCTTTCGCGAATTTAAGCAGGGCAAGGGGCACTATTCGTGGTGGAGTTTTCGGGCGAACTCTCGAGCCCGAAATGTCGGGTGGCGTATCGACTATTTCATCATCTCGCAGCTGCTACGATCTCGACTTAAAGCCGCAGAAATCCTCCCGGAGGTTCTTGGCTCGGACCATTGTCCCGTGACGATGGAATGGAATTGACATAGCCGGTTCAATCCTCACCGAACCATTCTAGTGCTTTCTGTTTCGCCCTTTCTCTGTGTTCGGGTTTAATATGGGCAGCTACCGTCGCTAGGGCTAGAGCGATAGCACCTAGATCGTCAGTAAATCCGAGAATCGGCGTAATATCTGGGATCGCGTCCAGTGGCAGAATGAAATATCCTAAAGCGGAAAATATGATTGTTTTCGACTTTTTGGGAGTATCCGGATCTGAAGCGGCAAAGAAAAGGATTAGAGCTTTTTCAACGACTTCGCGCCCAGCGGTTTTGGCGAATTTGGCAATCTTTTCCTTAAGCCCTTCTTCACTATAGTTTTCCGAATAGTCGTTGTTGTTTGGGACCAGTTTGCTCATGTGATGATCGTGGTAGGATTAATCGTGTTTTGCAGAGGAGGGCTTGTCAAAACGGTAGTTTCGGCGCCTCTGGGTGCTTTCCCTGTTCATAATGCTTGCCGATAAACTTAAGGCTCGTGAGCTGAGTCTTCTTTTTGCCGACCTCGGCTGGCTCCTCATTTTGGGTATCGTGTGTACGGTGTTCTCGTTCGTGCTTAGCGTACAATTAGTTAAGAAAATTTCCCCCAACTCGTTTGTGATGGCGGTCAATTTGGAGCCGATTTACGCAACATTGCTGGCCCTGCTGATTTGGCTAGAGAGTGAGACCATGTCGGGAGGGTTTTATTTGGGGGTGGGGATTGTTGTCCTGACGATTTTTCTCAACGGCTACTTTCAGAAGAAGAGATGGTCTTTCGCCAATGGCTCTGTTGACAGAGGAGGCTGAAACTATATGATCTGGCCAAGGTTATGGTTCGAGGGATACACTATAGTATTGAAGACGATCGGAATGAATCGATTCTGATATATGTAAACGGGGAACTGGTTCCGCGAAATGAGGCGAAGATTTCCGTTTTTGATAGTGGTTATCTGGTGGGAGATGGAGTGTGGGAAGGCCTACGGCTTCATAAAGGTGTATTCGTTTTTTTAGAAGACCACCTTAACCGGCTTTTAGAAGGTGCCCGTATGATATTCATGGATATGGGAGAGACGCTTGAATCCCTTGAGGAGAAACTCAAGAAAGCGGTAGATTCGAACGACATGGTAGATGGTGTGCATGTTCGCTTAATGGTCACTAGAGGAAACAAAAAAACCCCTTCGCAGGATCCTCGACTGACAGTGACATCTCCTAATATTGTCATTATTCCTGAATACAAGATTGCTAACACCGAATCGAAACGCTCTGGGGTGCGATTGTTCACTTCTGCCATACGAAGAGGATCGCCAGACTATTTGGACCCACGATTGAACTGCCACAGCAAATTGCATGAGGTGATCGCCCTTAGCCAGGCGATTAGAGCGGGGGCGGATGAGGCATTGATGCTAGACATCAATGGTTTTGTATCCACATGCAACGCCACTAATTTCTTTATCGTTCGCAATGGCGAGGTTTGGACATCAACGGGTAGCTATTGCATGAACGGCGTAACTCGCTCTAAAGTGATTTCTATTTGCGAGAAAAAAGGAATAGTGGTTCGCCAAAAAGACTTTTCACTGGTGGATGTGTATAGTGCGGATGAAGCGTTTGTCACCGGAACGTTTGGAGGTTTGACGCCAGTGATTGAAGTGGATCGGCAGCGATTGCCATGCGAAGCGATCCCGGGAGAAATGACCTCGAGATTGAGCGTGTTATACAATCAGGAAATCGACGCTTATATAGAACGAGCAAGGCAATGAAGGCAAGCGAGACGAAGCGGATTTCGATCTGGTCGGGCCCTCGAAATGTGTCAACGGCCTTGATGTACTCGTTCGCCCAAAGACCGGACACGCGAGTTTTCGATGAGCCGTTGTACGCTCACTACCTTTCGAGCCAAGCGGACCGACCGCCCCATCCGGGAGAAGAAGACATCCTGCGTGCTCAACACAACGACGGCGAGCGTGTAGTCGAAGACGTTTTGCTGGGGGAACTTGGAAAGCCGGTTCTCTTTTATAAGAACATGGCGCATCATTTGGTGGACCTCGACTGGGGTTTTCTGAACAGACTGACGAATGTGCTCCTAACGCGCCAGCCTCGCGACATGCTGCACTCCTACTCGAAGATAATTCCAGAATTTGGCTTGGCAGACACAGGGTATGATAAGCTCAAGCGAATCGCCGATGGGATTATTGCCGCAGGACAAGCCCCTATCGTCATTGATTCGAAACGCCTTCTGGAATCTCCCGAATCGGTATTGAGAAATATATGTCAAAAGGTGGGTATCGATTTCATTTCCTCGATGCTTTCATGGGAAGCCGGACCCAAAAAGGACGACGGTGTCTGGGCACCCCATTGGTATCACAATACCCACCGGACTACCGGTTTTGCTCCCTACCAACCGAAATCAGAACCTTTTCCTGAGGGACTAAAGGCGTTGCTCGATGAGTGCCAGTTGCTATACGATGAATTGCTACCTTGGGCGATTTCCTAGTTGAACGTTCTCTAAATTTAAAAAAATCCCGCTCTTTTCTGGAAGAACGGGATCAAAATGATTAGGCTGGAAGTTGAATCAGGTTTCTTTTTCCTTAACCGCAGTTGGAACAATCAGGAGTTTGCCGTCTTCATTTTTGACGACCCCCGTCACTAGCAAATTTTCGGTTTTGCCCTGACAGAAGTAGGCGCCGTGCTCTAAATTCTTAGTCATGAGGTAGGTCTTCACCTTGCCGTCTTTTCCTTTTACCTGAAGTGCGTTGGTGCACTTTTCGGCTTCGCCCAAGGAACACTTGGCACAAAGGCCCGTGCCTTCTAGGGTGACTTCTTTATCCTTCGCTAGAAGCGGGAGCGAGAACGCAATGCTCGCGATTAATATCAATAACTTTTTCATATGCAAACTCCTTGATTTGGGTGTTCGATGATTCTCGAATGGAAGAGAGAGGTTAGATTGGCCTCCCAATATTGGCAAGAGTGTAATTAAGTGCTTCCTCGTGATTAAAACGTCCCCCAAGTAGGTTGGATTGCATGAAGTGAGGGTTGGGATTGAGACTGTTGTTGAATAACTGATCCCATTTTGTTCCGATTAGGTCGTGAGAGAGCTTTTGTTTCACACCAATGTGTGATTCAGAAATAAGCGTCTCTGTAATCCTAGATTAGATATTCAACATGCCTCAAAATTCCCGTCGTTCCTTTCTCAAAGATCTATCCGTGGGACTCAGCGCGTTCTCAATTGCGAATGCGTTGCCAGAACTAGCCGCCGCGGCGGTGCCGAAAACGCCTCGCAAGCTCGGGATCGCCCTCGTGGGATTGGGAAACTATGCGACCAAACAATTAGCGCCCGCTCTCGAGTCGGCAACGGATTGCTATTTGTCGGGAATTGTCACGGGCACGAAGGAGAAGGAGTCCGTTTGGAGAGCTAAATACGGGATCAAGAAAGCGAACATATATAGCTACGAAAATTTCGATTCAATCGCCTCGAATGATGATATTGATATTGTTTATATCGTGCTCCCGAACTCCATGCATGCGGAGTACACCATTCGAGCGGCGAAAGCGGGGAAGCACGTGATCTGCGAAAAGCCGATGGCATTTACCGCAGCCGAGGGACAGACTATGATCGATGCCTGCAAGGCAAACCGAGTGATGTTGTCAATCGGCTATCGTCTCCACTTCGATCCGAATACGATTGAAATTATGAAACTGGCCGAAGAACAGCCCTATGGCCCTATCAAATACGTGCAGTCCGAAGCCGCGTTCGCAATGGGCAATAATCTCGACGCTTGGCGTTTGAATCGTGAGTTAGCTGGTGGTGGTGCGGTTATGGATATGGGGATCTACTGTATTCAGGCAGCCCGTTACGCAACCGGCGAAGAACCGATTGCGATTCGAGCTCAGGAGACCAAGACGGACTGGGAAAAATTCAAGGAGGTGGATGAGACCGTTACTTGGCAAATGGAGTTCCCAGGCGGCGCTTATTCGAATTCGACGACGTCCTATAATCTAAGGGCCAACCGCTTGTTTGTGAGTTATGCCCAAGGAGCGGCTCTTTTGGAACCTGCTACCAAGTACACGGGGATTAAAGGACAGGTCTTTAAGGGACAGAATCCTGTCAGGACGCTCGAGGTTCAGACGGTCAATCAGCAGGAACGGCAAATGGATGGCTTCGCTCGCAGCGTTCGAGAAGGGATTCCTTCGATTGTCTCGGGAGAAGAAGGACTGAGGGACATGAAAGTGATTGATGCGCTCTATCGTTCTCTCGCGACTGGCGGCAAACGAGTAGAGATATAGAAAACGGCGGGTAGAAAAATTGGTGTAGGGCGGTTTTCGTAGAGTCGCTTACGTAAGGTATTGCCGTTAGAGGGATTTTCGGAAAAAGAGATTCTTATTGGAAAATTGATGGGATGGTTCTAGTGCGAGGTGAAATAAGACGGCTACTAGTAGAGTGACTTATCCACATTTTGGTTTTGGCAGATTTTGATGAATAAACGCTATTTTTCTTTCGTCTAATAGGTGAAAAGCGCTTTTCGGATTAGCTTAAGACATTGTAAATTAATAAATTGCGTGACTCCAATACGGACAGAAAGGAGTTACTCAAAGATGAGAATACCCATTGATGCCCCAACAAAACGGGTACGTTTAGAGGTTTGCCTGGCGACTGCTTTAATGACATTTTCGGCCTTCCACCAACCTGCAGTTTTTGGTCAGAGCAACAGTCGCTCGAGGTCGTCGAGTCCAAACCCGACTGTTCAGACGCCGTCAAGGCAAAGCACATCCACTGCATCCGCTCCTCGACGTTCAGCCTCTGTTTCGAGCCAATCTCGTTCTAGCTCTTCACGCAGTGCGGCCCATTCGGGCCGCTCAGCACCAACAGTGTCCTCTCGCTATAGCCGCAATTCCAGTTCCCCATCACCCCGAAGCCCTTCGGTTTCCCGCTCGGCTAAGTCTAGCCGTTCCAGTCTATCGGTATCCCGTTCAACATCGTCTCCTTCAGCCAGACAGCAAAGTTCCACCTCACGGTCTTCTCCATCGATTTTTTCAAATTCGCGAAGCTCAAGCAGATCGACGACCTGGCGGTCGCCAACGTCCAATTCTAGAGTCTCGCAGCCCAGGCCTCAGGCCTCTCCCCGCCGGCAAATGTCTGCACTTCGACGTGCGACCCCGTCAATTACTTCTTCCTGTAGTTCTTCGAGGAACTCGCGCCCGACCGTCTCGCTTACTTCCAGTAGCAGGTCTTTCACGAGCAGCGTTCGAGAACCATGAAGGGCTGTCCCCTCCTACTCGTCGGTGCCAAGGCGTTCAACGAGTTCCGCAACGAGCGCCAACCGTTCTTCCCCATCAAACACGATCCGTCCGACCCGATCACCCGAGCAAGTAACATCGGCCCCCCGCATTTCTGGGAACTCGGTCAATCGATCGAACTCGGCTTCCTCATCTCGCTTGGGTCGCAATGGATCGGAAGTGATTCGATCTGGAAACCGATCCACTGGGATCACGCTCCGTTTGAACAGCAGTTCGAGTTCGAGAGATTTACCCTCTAATGTGCGGTCCAGTAGTGGGGAGCGAAACCCAGTGGCCGCTTATTCGAACGCTACTACTGGTACTCCCTTGAGAAGGCAGAGCTCGGGTAGTGAGCAAGCGAGGACGGCGAACTCAACCCCTGCCAACGCAGGGACTCTACCTGAAATTCGGAACTCTACGTTGATTCAGCCTTCCAGAGCGAGAGAACGGGAAATGGGAGTGCCTCTGGAGCGGGACCTCTCAACTGCAGCGGCGGTTTACTCTCAAGATCGACAGGGATCTAGAACGGCCCTTGACGGCTCGAGAAGAGAAGTGGCAAATCGCTTGGAACAACTACGCGAACAGCAGCGAGACGCTACCGTTTCCCGGCTCACAAGGTCGGTAGGAGACCCCCCGAGGAGATCTAACCTAGCCGCATCGCAAGCTAGAGATGTGCATTCTTCGCATGGTGCACCCAGAAAGGTCACTAAAATCGCCCATTTCGATATAGACCATAAGCACGTACATTGTGCCAACTGTGGCCATCATAACTACAATGGTAGATGGTATGATTACTCTAGAGACCACCGACACGGGCCTATTTTTGGGCATCATTTCCAGGGGGGTTCATCGGTTTCTTTCTCCATTGGCCATCGACATGGTTCCGATTGTGGGCATTACTACTATGGAGGAGTTCGGAATGTGTACCCGAGAAGCTACTACACTCGAGGCAGGAAAAACAATTTCTACTTTTTTGTGAATCTGGGAGACTTTCGCCGTCGGAATTTGCCAAAATATGTATACGAAGAATCAGTATTCATTGAGGAAGATCAGGTGCATGTTTATGAGGATTCATCTCCACTGAGTCGCGCTTACGCGGCTTTTGGCAAAGGAAGCTTTTACGAATCGGTAATTGCCTTTAACGAGTCGATCGATGCAGATCCTGAAAATGGGGTTCTTTATTTGGCCCGGGCACAGGCCGATATAGCCATAGCTGACTACCGAACTGCGTATGAAGACTTGATTCGCGGAATGGAGTTGGTCCCAGAATGGACGGAAGTTGAATTCAGCGTCGCGGAGTTGTACGCGAATCCAGATTGGTTCGAAGAGCACTACGAATCGCTTGCTCGCTGGGTGAGCGATTATCCAAGGGACTACAAAGCACACTTTGTTTTAGGATACATCCACTATTTTCAGCAGGACTATACCGCAGCTAAAAGCGAGTTCATCTACACGTTTGCTTGGGACAAAGACCATCCCCAAGCAGGAATGCTAATGGACTCGATACTAGTTTTTGAGGAAGAAACAGAAGTGCGTGCGGTGGAAAAAGAGGAGGTTGAAGCCCTCGAGGAAGAGCAAAAGCTCTAGAGAGACGCTGCAACCCGAAGGCATGTAGCGATCGAATGGATTGAGCTAAAGGGTTTGTGGATTAGGCGCCGCCCGCTCTTGGGCCGCGTTGTCCGCCGCCGCGAGGCCCTCGGCCTTGAGGCATTTTGGCAAACTCCTCTTTGGAGAGTTCTCCGTTTTCGTCCGTGTCGGCCTTTTTGAATGCGACGCTGAGCTGTTCCTTAACGCGGGTCGCCATTGCTGTTGGGTCACCTCTACCCTGGCGTCCTTCTGCTTGTCCTTGCCTTGGTCCCTGCCCACCGCGACGACTCATCATCTCGATTCTGAATTTTACGAGTTCGTCGAGACTTACGGTGTCGCTTTCGTCTTTGTCAGCCAATGCAAAGAAATTAGGGCGCTCGCGGTTGCCGCCTTGTCCTCCTGGACCACGCGGCACGTCTTGGGCAATAATTGTGGCGTTTCCGGCAATTAGAAGTGTGGATAAAAGAGTGATAGTGCGTTTCTTCATAAGTGTCATGGAGTTGAGATTATTCTCTGGAATCGTCTCGTAGCGAAAACGGATCCGTTAGTTGAACGGTTGCTCGAGTTCGAAGGTTTCAGTTTTTCTTTCAACCTTTGGCCAAGGGCTGAGGTTCAGAATGGATTCTCGTACCAAATTACTCCTAAACCCATCCGTTCCCCCCCAACCACGTGATGTTCCTCACAGGTAAGAATATCTAAATCGCCGTCAAGGTCTAGGTCGACGAGTTCGATTCGATCAAATTTAACGCCTTCGGGTCCGCTGATCCCAGTCGCTTTCCATTGCTTGAGCGGTTTGTTTTTGCTCTGACGCAACCAGAAAACTCCCTGAAGGGGCGGATCCGCGCTTTCGCAGTTTGCGACCAGATCGGGTAAGCCGTCGCCATCGATATCTCCGATAGCCACCGCTTTAGCTCGTGCTGAAAATTTCGGGTACTCGACTTCCTCTAGCTCCCAAGATTTTCCCGAACGATCGAGTCGTCGCCACCAGAGAAGCCGATTCTCTTTTGCGGTGGCCACGAGGTCCTCGAGGCCGTCAGAGTCCAGGTCTTTCAGGTCTGAAAACAGAAGCTCTTCGTTACTGCCTCCTATCAGGTGTTTGTCCCACTGGCGGTCAATTGAACCTGGATTCTCCATCCAATACGCTCCTCGCGTATCCCCCTTTCGGTCAGTGAAGAATATGTCGATGTCCTGGTCGCCATCCATATCCTTCGGGATAATGGACATAATCCACCCGGCTTTGGACAGGGGGTGCCAGTTCCAGTCGCTAGAGGGATCTTCAGGATATTTGGGAATTTTCCAGAATCCTATGACTCCATTCGGGTTTTTGCTTCCGGCGATCAGTAAACGCTCGGATTGGTCGTCAAAGTTGATTTCCGTCGGAGTGACGAACATCCATCGAGTCATCCCTACGGAGCCGGGAAGGGGCCGTTGGGTCCATTTTTCTCCCTTGAGGATATCGCTCTCATTGGGAGCAAAATGAAGATAGAGTGCCTGCTCATTTCCCTCACAACTGGAAACGACGTCTAGAATATCATCCCGATTGATATCGGCGAAGGTCGCGTCTTCTGCGGAACGGGTCGCCCCAATTTTAGTTGAAGGCCATATCTCGGTGACGGCCTCTTCTCCCGGATGAAGATAAACTCGCGTTAGGCCGCCTTCCTCCCACCCAACGGTGAGATCAATCAGCCCGTCGTTGTTCAGGTGCCCCAGTTTCACACCGTCGGCTCCTAGAGAGCTGTTGTCTATTGTGTGGCGTGTCCAAGGAAGATCGTTAGAGAAAGTGTCTGTACAGCCCAAGCCGAGGCCCACGGAAAAAGCGAGGAAGGTAACCGACTGGCGAAACATAGGCGTAATTGTGACGGGTTGAGGTATTAGCGAGGTAATATTGACAGGAAACGCGACTCCATATCCTATCTCTCCGGCACTTAAGTTAGTCACTCTCAAAATTACGCATTATGAAAACATCAAATATATTGTTAGCGGCTCTCCTTATTGGGGGGCTTTTAGGACCGGCGTTTGCGGAACATCATAAAAAAGGCGGTCAATCGCTATTTCAACAGACTTTTCTAGCAACCTACGCAGGTGAAACGGACAAGATGGTTAGCCTAGCGGAAGCTTTTACTGCTGAAGGGATGGAATGGCGTCCCGCCGAAGGCGTTCGTTCTGTTCGCGAAGCGATACTGCATGTTGCGGGAGCGAATTATGGACTCGGGGCGCGTTTCCTTGGGAAAGAGATGCCTGAAGGAATTAATCCTCGTCAGTTCAATAAGACGATTAAAAGCAAAGAAGACACGATCAAGGTTCTCAAAGATTCGATCCAGTTTGTTAAGGAAGCGGTCGGAGGTCTTGACGAAGCCGGCCTTGCGGAATCCATAAAATTGTTCGGTAACGATTCGAGTAAGATGGGAGCGGTGCTGGTGTTGGGCGGACATGCTTACGAGCACCTAGGACAGCTGATCGCTTACGCCCGCTCTTCAGGTGTGGCCCCCCCTTGGAGCATGTAGTAACACAGGCCAGTCCACTGCGACGCATTCTTGGAAATTGAAGTCGCGAGGGTATTTTATTAGAGATCCGTCGTATTGGACGGATCTTTTTGCATACTTAGAACACGGGGAAAATCGTTTTCCTTAAGAGCTTCGCCAGGGAGCATCTGGGTCTTAGTCGAGATTCTGCGATCTCATTCGGGCATCGTGAGGCAGTTCAATTGGCTAATTGTGAGCTGTGGGATTTCCGTTGAAGAAAGAAACTTCAGACAAGGAGGGTTTTAATAGAGAGGCTGCCTTATCGAAACGGGGCTGCTTGAAAGTGATAATGGGAAATCCGATCGTACTTTGACTTCTTCGAAATCCCAACCTTTACGGTATTTGTGCGTTTTTATAATTATGGATTATCTCTGGGATCGCGGGGACTGTAATTGGCGGCGGTATCGACAGGAGCATGGGGAGGGACGTACGCTTGAAGCTGGGTTTGGGGTCGGTAGATTTTGGAGTACCACAAGCAAAGCGTCGACTTGCCCGGGCTTGAGCTCGGTCAGTCTATTGACCTCTTCCTCTCCTTTAAATTCTAAGCTCTCCGGCTGGCGTCTCGGGAATCGAGGCAAGCTTGCGTCACTCTATGCATGAACTCCAAATACATCAAGCGTTCCGCTTCGCTTAGGCTATTCATGATTTCATCTTCAAGGGCTTGGGCGACTGCCTGGCCTTTGAAATACAGTGCTTCCCCGGCTTCCTCGATGATGAGTTGTTTGGCGCGTTGGTCTTGGATGTGGGGTGAGCGCTTGACCCAACCGTTTGTTTCCATGCGGTTAATGATGGAAGTTATGGTATTGTTATCACTCGACATTAATTGCGCCAAGTCGGATTGGCGGATGCACTCGCGTTTCTTTTCATGTAGCCAGCGTAGCACGGTGAATTGGTCAGGCGTCAGCCCGAGTGGCTTTATGCGGATGCGAAAACTCTGATTCAGGCCAAACCAAGCGGAGCGCAACAAGAGCGGGAAGCGTTTTTGCGAGGCGTTAGCTAGGTTTTCGGGTATTTGTGAGGGTGGGTTCATTGTGAGTTATTAATAAGCATGCGTATTAAAATCATCTCTCCTTGTCTACTGAGAACTGATTAAATCTGAAATTTGACCTCTACAGTAGTGAGCCAAATGATTAAATGCGTGATAAACAGATTGACACTATAATACGTGTTCGTATCAATTTTCTCCTATAATCGCCTGTCGTTATTAATGCGCCCGAATCGCATAATTACTTTTCACCCCCAAATTTCTGCAAGAGTTGCTTGTTTGGCATCACTTGCTGTCACTATTATTTTTTCCAGAAGGAAAACTTTGGAAGGAATCCAATCGTTATGCTTTTCAATACCTAATTGCTATGCACGGAAATAAAATAGGCGTTTCGTCTACATCCACGAACACTCACCCCCGGAGAAACAAGGCAGAGCTGCTGGCAGTGCTCGCAATAGCTAGTCTGGCGCTCATGCCGTTCCTTTCGGCGAAAAGCGTTGATGGCTGGTTATCATGGCGGGGTCCGTTGCAGACGGGAGTTTCGCTGGAAAAGAATCTTCCGGACTCCTTGGAGCTAGATGGAGAAAGTCACCTTTGGAGCTATCCTGTTAATGGAGGGGGTGCGCCGGTTATAGCGGATGGAAGAGCCTATGTTTTCGGTTATTACGAAGAGAATGAAGGGAAGCTAGTCGAGGAAACATTGCTTTGCCTCGATGCGAATTCGGGCAAGAAGATTTGGGAATATCGTTCGCGTGACTTCCTGAGCGATAATGTCTACAATCGTTACGGTATCGGTTCGCCCTGCGTCGATCCTGAAACCGGCAACGTCTACTTTATGCCGACGTCGGGACTCGCTCTGGCTTTTGATCGGGACGGTAATAAGCTCTGGGAACACTCAATGCTAGAAGAATACTGGCGTCTGACATTTCCGAATGGCAGAACGGGTGGGCCGGTAATAGAGGGCGATTTCGTCATTTTTCGTGGCATAACGGCAAATTGGGGCCCCAGTGGCCCTCCTGGCGACCGGTTTTATGGCTTTGATAAACGTACGGGAGAGCTTGCCTGGGCATCCGCCCCGGATATAAAACCCGTAGACAGCTCCAACTCGTCACCCACGTTTACCGATCTGGATGGACAACGCGTTTTCATAGCGGGAACAGGCTCGGGCAGCATAATTTGCTCGAATGTGCGAACGGGTGAGCCCGTCTGGCGGGTCACGATTTCCACAGGAGGGGTTAACGCGTCGGTTCTGCCTTATGGGGACGATATGTTCATTGCCATCCACGGCAAAGAGAACATCGACTCGACTGCGAAAGGTCGGCTAGTCTGCTACCGAGTTCCATCAAAGTACCCGTCGGGTGACAAACCGGTTATTTTAACGGAAAAGGATGAAGTATGGCGAAACGACGAGCATGTTTCGTTTAGCAGTTCACCGGTCTTACACAATGGTCGTGTTTACAGCACGATCGCTACCGGAAGCCTCCTCTGCGTTGATGCAGAAACGGGAAAAACGATTTGGTCACTCAAACTCGCTCCCGACCAGCTGCACGCGTCCCCCCTTTACGCAGACGGAAAGCTGTACGTACCGATGGCGGATGGGAAAGCCTACGTGGTCAAGCCTCATGACGATTATGGCGAGATTCTGAATGAAGCGGAAATGGGAGCCGTTTGCCTAGCAGCTCCTTCAGTCTACGCGGGCAAGGTTTATGTTCAAACCAAGGAGGCCTTGCATTGTTTTGGAAAAAGCGGCGGCAAATTTGTGGGTGTCAAAGCTGCGAAAGAAAAAATCAAGGACAAGAAGATCGTGGATCTCCAAATCGTTCCAGCGGAGTTTGCACTAATGAAAGGGCAGTCTGTCGACTTTACGGTTTGGGGCCTGAACAGTACCGGGCAGCGTATCAAAAAATTGGATAGCGCAAAGTGGGATGCTGCTTCGCTGGGAGTCAGCTTTTCCGGGAAGACAATGAACGTCAAAAAAGAGGCATCTTATGCGGCGGGCGTTGTTAAGGCGATCGCTAATGGCATCGCGGGTACAACCCGAGGGCGCATAGTCGCCGGGCCCTCCTACAATGAAGATTTTGAGAGCTTCGACCTCACAGCCAAGAACCATCTAGGTGAATCGGTTTCATTTCCGCCATCGACCTGGCTCGGGGCCCGCGTCAAGTGGAGCGTGATCGAGCGCGAAGGAGAGAAGGTGATAACCAATGTCCTCGATTCCGTAATCAAGCAGCGGACGATGAATTTTATCGGTCATCACGACCTCTCTAATTACACGTTTTCTGCAGATGTGCTCACAGATGGCAATCGCCGGATCATGTCTTCCATTGGACTGGTCAATCAAAGATACTTGATCGCTCTTGTCGGCAATTGGAGGATACTCGAAGTGTCGAGCAATCACGACCGCCTTAAAGAGTCAGTTCCGTTCAATGTGAAGGCCAACACTTGGTATAGCCTTAAAACCTCAATAAAAGACAATGGAGACGGAACCGGAGTAATCCTGGCCAAAGCATGGGAAAGAGATCAACCCGAGCCGAATACTTGGACGATCGAAGTTCCCGTAGACAAACTTCACAAAAAGGGGGCACCCGCGATTTACGCGCTTTCCCCCCAAGCCCAAAAACGTGTTTATTTAGACAATCTTGAAATCACGCCCAACAACTAAGCAGCATGAGTATTCACAAAATAAGTATAGGTTTAGCAGCAATCGCAATAGGATTCGCATCGTTCGCCGACCACCATAAAAGCAAAGGTTCTGATTGGCCAATGTGGGGTAGGACCCCAGATCGCAACATGATTGGCGAAGCAAAGAACCTACCGGTAAATGTTGAGCCCGGAGATTACGTTTCAGGTACCGACGATATTGATCCTTCCACTACGGAAAATGTGCTTTGGGTGGCAAAGCTCGGATCGCAAGCATACGGAAACGTGACGGTAGCTGGTGGAAAGGTATTTGCGGGTACGAATAATGAATCCCCCCGCGATCCTAAACAGTTGGGTGACCGAGGCGTGCTGATGGCGTTTAACGAAGAAAATGGGGAATTCGAATGGCAGCTTTTGATCCCAAAGCTTGGAGCCGGCAAAGTGAGTGACTGGGAATATGTGGGTCTCTGTTCGTCTCCTGCTGTCGAAGGAAACAAAGTTTATGTCGTTACCAACCGAGGCGAGGCGGTCTGCCTTGATCTCAATGGTCTGGCCAACGGAAACGACGGTCCTTTTCAGGATGAGGCAAATTACATGTCTGCGGACGGCAACTTGGTGGAATTGACGAATGGACATGCGGATATTTTGTGGATTTATGACATGCGAGAAGAGTTAGGTGTGTTCCCCCACAATGTGAGCAGTTGTTCTCCGCTTGTCGTTGACGATTTACTGTATGTGTCCACTTCCAATGGGGTTGACTGGTCCCACAACAACATTCCTGCTCCTTTCTCACCCGCTTTGGTGGCTCTCAACAAGACGACTGGTGAACTAGTGGGTGAAGAGGCTTCTCAAGTTTCTGAGCGAGTACTTCACGCGAGCTGGAGCTCACCTGCATACGGAGATATCAACGGGACTCCCCTCATTATATGGGGCGGGGGTGATGGAATTTGTTACGGATTTGAACCGAAGCCGGTTGTGGGATCCGAAGGATATGAGATTCTCAATGAAGTTTTCCGATATGACGCCAATCCGCCTGAGTACCGAATGAAGGAGGGCAAACCTATCAAGTACGCCACCTACCCGGGTCCTAGTGAAATTATCAGTACGGTAGTGGTTCACGACAACAAAGCGTTTGCGTTGATCGGACAGGACCCCGAACACGGCGACGGTGTGGGTATGCTAAGCGCCATTGATGCTTCCATGAAAGGCGACATCACGGGAAAAGCCATTTGGACCTATAAGGACATTGGCAGAACAGTCTCTACCCCCAGTATCTACAATGGCATGATTTTCGTCGCGGAGTACGATGGAGATATCCATTGTTTGGATTTGGATACGGGAAAAGTAAATTGGGTGCACGCTACTGACAGCCGCATTTGGGGATCTACACTTGTAGCAGATGGAAAAGTTTATTTGCCAAACGAAGACGGCCAGTTGGTTGTGCTCGCTGCGACCAAGGAAAAGGAGGAACTCGCTACCGTTGAGTTTTTCACTCCAATCTACAGTAGTCCAGTAGTGGCTAAAGATGTTCTCTATGTCGCGACTCAAACTCACTTATACGCATTGAAGAAGGGCGGAAAATGAGTAGAGGAGTCGTCATCACTTTCATGCTGGTTTTGTTCGTGCTTCACCAGGACTTTTGGTTCCGGGATGACGCTACTTTAATTCTGGGTATCTTACCCATCGGCTTGGCTTACCATATGGCATTCACCGTATTGGCTGCAATTGCTTGGCTGGTTATCGTAAGGTTTGCTTGGCCAAAGTATTTGGTGGAAGAGGAAAATGAAGGGAATGAGCAATGACCCAGGCATTAATTGTAGTGGTTTATCTCATACTTCTTCTAGTCCTTGGTTATATTAGTAGCCGACTTTTCAGAGGAAATTCAAACGACTATTTTGTGGCGAGTCGCTCGATTGGCCCTCTTGTCCTTTTTATGTCGATCTTTGGCACAACGATGACCGCCTTCGCTATGGTGGGTAGCACCGGAGAGTCCTACCGGGTAGGAATCGCGACGTATGGGAAAGTAGCCTCTTCCTCTGCCCTCATTCACTCCGCCTGCTTTTTCCTCGTCGGATTGCCACTGTGGGCTCTGGGAAAACGCAATGGTTTTCATACTCAGATTGAGTTCTTTCGGGCCCGATTTGAAAGCAGTAAGCTGGGATACCTCTTGTTCCCAATACTTGTCGGACTCATTATTCCTTATCTGCTGGTCGGTTTGATGGGCGCAGGAAGNGTTATGCAAGGTGTNACGCGAGGNGCGTTCCCCGAGATTTTTACGAGCACCGGAGGGGCNGTNCCGCCGTGGTTGACGATGCTCGTCATTTCCTGCGTGGTTCTNTACTANATNTTTGCCGGTGGTGTAAGAAGTGCCGCNTGGGCGAATACCTTTCAAACNTGTGTATTCATCGTAATGGGATTCATAGCGTTTGTCACCATTTCCTCGAANNTGGGAGGGATGCAGGCGGCGTCAGCGATGGCGGATCCGGGCAAGGCGGTCCGTGCNGGAAACCTGACTGAGATGCAGTTTCTTTCNTATTGTTTCATTCCGCTATCGGTGGGAATGTTTCCTCACTTATTTCAAAACTGCNTGACCGCGAAGTCTGCGAAATCNTTCCGANTAACNCTAGTCGCGCATCCCATCGCAATCATGATAACGTGGATACCTTGTATCCTAATCGGGCTTTGGGCTACGGGTGCCGTAATGCCAGACGGANTGACACCAGTCATNCCTGAGGGAACTAGCCCNAATGCAGTACTCGGAATGATGGTTGGGAAATTAGCGACTCCGATTATAGGCGGACTTGTAACCGCTGGTATNATGGCCGCCATAATGTCNTCTCTAGATTCTCAGTTTGTGGCGGTTGGGACNATGTTTACCAAGGATATTGTTGTCCACTTTTTCGGNNTCGACCGATTTTCTGAAAAACAAAANGTGCTGCTGGCCAGAGNATTTATATGCACCATCGTTTTCGTAACNTACCTGTTTACNTTGGCAGAACCNAGATCGGTGTTCTCTCTTGGGATATGGTGNTTTAGCGGTTTCGCAGGTTTGTTTCCNCTTGTTTTCGCAGCNATCTACTGGAGAANAGCAACCAAGGNGGGAGCCTATGCGGCTGTTATTGGAAGNGCTNTANCATGGTTTATTCTCTTCAGNNANTCTGACTATGGGGCTAATGGNTCNTACCTNGTGGGTGGCGTGATGCCAGTTGCCGTGATTTTCNTTNCTTGNGCGATCTGCATGGTGGTGGTTTCCCTTTTNACGCNAGCCCCGTCCCANGATACGTTGGACAANTTCTTTAAAANGAAGNCCTAGCTANCTNCNAACANTCTCAAGAAATTCAGCTCAAAGGTTCTTCGCTNTCTATTTTTTANAGTNGGGAGCNANAATCGGNGCAAAACTCTCGCNAAATGACNCANGCAAAANACATCACAAACGCNGCNGANGCNGCGAAGGAAANGTTGGACCAGTANACNCANGANATGGTNCAGTGGCATTTTTCGCCGGANACNGGNTGNCCTTACTGGCTNGAATGGGCGAAAGAGGCGGANTGGAACCCGCTCACCGAAGTGTCAGGCTTTGCGGANNTGATGCNNTTCGAGAATTTTGATGACGAAGTNCTTCGGGANACCGATCCGGCTCAGTTTATCCCAGCNGCCNTCAAGGANAAGCCTTACAACGTATTCGAGACTGGTGGAACCACNGGNATGCCAAAGCAACGNATTGGATGGGAAGACTACAAAGTAGATTACTCCGAATTTAGTGATTTCTANTCTGACGATTTNTTTCCNAAGGGCNCGANCTGGTTNATGGTTGGACCGACTGGACCCCGTCGACTNCGACTGGCGATTGAGCATNTGGCAAACGTTCGCGGTGGNGCGTGTTATTTTATCGATCTGGATCCTCGNTGGGTNAAACGACTGATTCGTGATGGCGAGTATGANATGGCTCGCAAGTACAAGGAGCATGTTGTCGANCAGGCTNTCACGATTTTAAAAGGACGCANNATCGGTTGNGTGTTTACGACTCCNACAATTCTGGAAGCTCTGGCTGAGCGCATCTCAATACCACANGCNGGTATNAAAGGGGTTTTNGTTGGGGGCACCACTATGACCCCTCAATACGTCAGATTCCTNANNGAGGAAGTTTTGGAGGGAAAAGTGAATTTTGCTCCTACCTATGGCAACACATTGATGGGTCTGGCGATCAGTCGGCCGCTGTCTGNGGAAGATAACTACAGTCTCACCTATTATGCNCCNCAACCNAGGGCTGTATTGAGNATNGTGGATCCCAAAGATTCGNCGAAAGGCGTGGAATNCGATTNCTACGGTCGAGTGNAACTNACCACCATGACCAAGGAGTTTTTCATGCCAAGATTTCTAGAGCGCGACGAAGCTATNCGACGACGGCCATGCGACCTGTTCCCNTGGGATGGTGTCGGGGACGTGCGTCCGTTCGAATCGACAAAGAAAAAGGTAATCGAAGGCGTCTATTAATCGTTNAGTAAACTGAAATGCCGGTCTTCTGTGANTCTTCTGAGAGNTNTCGCAAGTNAGAGCGGANTTATCACAGGAGCAAAATTTNATGGAANANAAAATATCACATTTACCGGTTCTTAGGTTTGGCGAAGTCTACAAGAGCTTAGACACAAATGATCTGGGCAAGGTTTTGAANTCCGGTGCCCGACTTGAAGTNAGCNTAGCAAACGCCGGNATCATACGCCGCGACAAGCTTTTGATTGAAAAAGGTCGGGAAGCCTTAAGGGCNATTCCANCTGATACGNTACTNAGCTANGCTGAAAAGGCGGCTGACATNTACTTGGANGGAGAGCTTCCCTTTGGAATAGATGNTGANACTCAGGGGGTNGCCGACTATGTAAACGCGCTCTCGGAATTAACNGGATTACCTCACTCGCTTTGCCGATCGAACATGTTTAAGGTGGCNGCCGCCCTGCANAANATCCGTNCGGTATTGGCGGGCTTGACGCGTGGCTTGCCNCCCGAACTTTTTGACAATGGATGTGCTCGACTTGGTGATATTGATATTAACTTNTATCCAATGGCGGATAGCCTTGGAGTTACATTGCCGAGCAATTCNCCNGGNGTGAATTCGTTGTGGCTGCCGGCTCTTGTGATGAAAACGCCTGTATTTTTAAAGCCAGGACGNGAAGATCCTCTGACTCCTTACCGGATTATCCAAGCCATGATTCAAGCAGGGTTTCCCAAAGAGGCCTTCGGATTTTATCCCACGACCCACGAAGGAGGGGATGCCATGCTTNTTTCTTGNGGGCGAGGNATCGTTTTTGGAAGNGACGNAACGGTTAAAAAGTATTCCAAGTACNGCAATATACAGGTCCACGGAACTGGAAGAAGCAAGGTTCTGATAGGCGAGGANATGGCGAACGAATGGGNAAAGCACCTGGNCGTAATGGTTGAGTCTGTANCTGCNAATGGGGGACGTAGTTGCATCAATGCTTCCTCGGTTATGGTTCCTTCCCATTTTGAAGAGATTTCGAATGCGATGGCAAAAAAGCTTGCTGGAGTTNAGCCAAAATCGAGGGACGATAAAGATGCTTTGCTTTGCGGATTTGCGAACGCAGATTTNGCNAANGCAATGNATGAGGCTATTGACGATGCCTTGAAGACGCCTGGAGCTATNGACCTGACTGCTAAATACCGCAAAGGACCTCGATTGGTCGAAAAGCATGGGCAAACTTTNCTCTGCCCAACCCTGATTGCNTGCTCTGATCCCGATCACCCTCTTGCGAATACNGAATACATGTTTCCNTTTGTCAGCGTTGTNGAGCGNCCTCAGTCGNAGATGCTTGANGCGATCGGTTCAACNTTGGTCGTNTCTGCNGTGACGGAAGATGAGGATTGGATGAGAGATCTTATGGCNAGCCCTGANATTGATCGACTGAATTTGGGATCTGTGCCGACTAACTGGGTACAATGGGANCAGCCGCATGAAGGAAACTTGTTTGAATTCTTNTATCGCCGCCGGGCCATCCAATCGAANNCTCTAAAGATTGCTTANNCGTGGATTTTGTGACGAGACCCAGTCCGAGGATCGCNTTNGGTCCCGGNATGCTTGAGAAACTNCCGGANTTTATTAAGGAAANNGGGGGCTCGAGGACATTAATTGTTACCGATGAGGGAATCCAGCAAGCCGGGCACGCCGATCGGACGCTGTCAATATTGAAGAAAGCGAATTGTGAGGCATTGATTTTTGATGGGGCTGAAGAGAACCCAACCAATCATTGCATCTCGAACTGTAGAGACTTTGCACGTGATGCGAGAGTTGACTTCCTGATCGGTCTAGGGGGCGGTAGCAGCATGGATACGGCGAAGGGCTGCAATTTCCTCCTGACTAACGGGGGTGAGATGAAGGACTATCATGGTTATGGGAAAGCGACACGTCCCATGTTGCCTTTTATTGCGGTCCCAACCACTTCAGGTACTGGAAGCGAATGCCAGTCTTACGCTCTCGTCAGCGATGACGAGACGCATGCAAAGATGGCCTGTGGGGATGCGAAAGCCTTGGCGCAAGTCGCACTTCTAGATCCAGAACTAACAGCTTCCCAGCCCAAATTCGTCGCGAGCCTAACCGGTTTGGATGCACTTGCCCACGCTGTGGAAACGGCGGTATGCCTTCCACGAAATCCGATTTCCAACATTCATTCTTTGGAGGCCTTCCGACTGCTCGCCAGTTCGATACACTCAGTCACCAATGGGACAGCCAGTCTGGAAGATAGAAGCAACATGCTGCTGGGGGCGGCCTTCGCAGGGCTGGCGATCGAGAATAGTATGCTTGGAGCGGCTCATGCCTGCGCTAACCCGCTAACAGCATTCTTTGACGTAACTCATGGTCATGCGGTATCGCTCATGCTGCCCCATGTTATTCGATTTAATCGTTTGGATCCTGAAGTAGATGAAATATATCGATCCTATGAGTCGTTTATCCCCTCGGGTGGTTCGGAGAAACTCGACTTAGCGGAATGGTTAGATACGTTAAAGATCACTGCAGGTTTGAAGAGTCTCTCAGAAATGGGAATAGGCGTGGCGGATGTCAAACGGCTGGCTGGAGGAGCGCTGCATCAATGGACAGGTCGCTTTAATCCTTGTCCTGTGGGTCTATCAGATTTCGAAGCTATTTATTCGAATGCGATCAGTGACGTGGTTAGGTGTGCGTGATGAAGGCTGCGTATGTCCTGACCCTTTTGTTGTTTCTGGTATCCTGTAAATCACAGGATTCTGGAGAGGAGAATGCTTCTCAAACGGAAGTCGATAGGTTCCAAACAATGAGTTGGGCGTTACCAAGAGGAAGCTCATTCATGAGCGGCTCAATTCCCGACCAGGTGATCACTTCTCCGCGTATTGCTTGGAGTTTTGATGCAGCGGCACCCATTTCTGGAGATGCGGGAGTCTATGGAACAGAGGTGTACTTTGGGAGCGATGACGGGGTGTTTTTCGCGGTCAATATAGAGACGGGCGAAGAGTCGTGGCGGTTTGAAACAGGGGATGTAGTTGAGTCTGAACCTGCGATTACTTCCGAGCTCGTTTTTTTCGGTGCCAATGATGGTCAGTTTTACGCTTTGGATCGACTGACCGGAGCGGAGCGATGGCGACGTCAATTCGATGACAAAGTAGCGGCAGGAGCTAATTTGGCCCAGAGCCCAATCGATAGAGAACCCTGGGTGCTAATTGCGGGTAATGATGGCGTCCTACGTTGTTTAAAGGCATCAGACGGCACCGATATTTGGTCGTACCAAACGGATAATATCATAAACGGCTCTCCTGCGATGCTCGACGAAAAGCGAATCATCTTTGGAGGCTGCGATGCTTTTCTACACATCGTAAATCTGGAAAACGGAGAGTCAATCGAGCAGTACGAAACGAACGCGTACATCCCATGCTCGGTAGCGGTGTACGATGGAATTGGGTACAGCGGCAATTACGCGAATGAGGTGCTGGCATTTGATCCAGGTGATCGAGGGCAACTTTGGACTTATTCGGACCGCCAATTTCCGTTTTTCAGCTCGCCCGCGGTGAACGAAACTCACGTCTTCATTGGATCTCGGGATAAGCGGCTTCACGCGATTGACCGGGATGCGGGAGTCGCCGCTTGGACCTACCAGACCTCAGGTAGGGTGGACAGCTCGCCTCTAGCTTTCAGCGATGCCGTTGTGGTGGGTTCCACGGACGGCTGGCTTTATGCCGTCAGGCAAGCGGATGGGACCGAACTTTGGAAAATTGAATTAGGGGCGTCATTGATCGCCTCTCCAGTTTTTGCTAACGGAAGGCTGATTATTGGAAGTCAGGGTGGTACCCTTTTCTCATTGGAATCGGGCGAAACCAAAATATAGTGCAAACATTATGAGTTCGATTGCACAGGCTTTTGAGCCTAAGAAAACGCCCACGGAAGCGGGCAACTATTTTATTTCTAATTACCCTCCCTTTTCGTTTTGGTCGCCGGAAAATACAAAGGAAGTGGAGGCGGCCTTTGAGCAGCCGTACGATGATGGAGCGACTTTAGGGGTGTACCATCATATTCCGTTTTGCCGCAAGCGTTGTCACTTTTGCTATTTCCGGGTCTACACGGATAAGAATGCCTCGGAAATAAAGGGCTACTTGGACAAAACGATAACCGAACTTGAGTATTTTGCCAAGAAGCCGCGAATAGCGGGGCGAAAGCCACGGTTTGTCTATTTTGGGGGGGGTACACCGTCTTATCTTTCGGGGCCGCAGCTTACGGAATTGACCGATAGGATGAAGGCGATCCTGCCATGGGACGAGGCAGAAGAGGTTGCGTTTGAAGGGGAGCCGGGAACACTTAATCCGCGGAAAGTCAAAGCGATCAAGGATATCGGGGTTACGCGACTGAGTTTGGGAGTCGAGAATTTCGATGGCCGCATTCTGGAAATCAACGGGCGAGCCCACAAGGCTCCCGAGGTTTACAAGGCTTACGAGGCGGCCAAAAAAGAGGGCTTTGATCAGATCAACATCGATCTGATCGCCGGGATGCTCGAGGAGACGGAAGCGAATTGGCAGCGCAATATCGAAGAGACGCTGAAGCTTCGTCCCGATAGCGTGACCATCTACCAGATGGAGATTCCGTACAACACGACGATTTACAAAGAGATGAAGGAGAGCGGATCGTTGACCGCTCCAGTTGCTGACTGGCAAGTGAAACGTCGTTGGGTCAAAGAGGCCTTCGAGGCTCTGGAGAGCGCGGGGTACTCGATTAGCAGTGGATACACCGCTGTCCTCAATCCGGATAAGACAAAATTCATCTACCGTGACGAGCTGTGGACGGGAGCGGACTTGCTCGGTCTGGGGGTCGCATCCATTTCTCACATCGCGGGTGTGCATTACCAAAACGTAAACGAAATCACTCAGTACGCGAAAGCGATCGAGAAAGGGGAACTTCCAGTGCATCGCGCATTGAAGACCAATGTGGAGGAACGAATGATTCGGGAGTTCTTGCTTCAGATGAAATTGGGGCAAGTGTCGATCGACTACTTTAGAACGAAGTTCGGCGTCGATTTGTCAGAGCGGTATGCGAATGAGCTTAAGGAGCTCGCAGAAGAGGGACTTCTTGAATATGACAGTGCAAACATTCGCTTGCATCGCCGTGGCCTGCTTTGCGTCGACAACCTGCTTTTCAAGTTCTTCCTTCCAAAGCATGTGACCTCGCGTCTTGTATAGACTTCGCCGATCCGATCGAGAGAGTGAAGTTTACTGTGGATCAATTCCCTGTTTTTTTAGAGCGGATCGTAGACGAGCTGAGTTTGTCCGCTGGTTCTTTCCACTGGATCGAAGGCTCTGAAATGCCGGTTCCCTATCGAGATTTAGTTGTGCACAATAAAGACATGACATCGACGCTGGCCGACCTCCATAGTTCTGGAATTGGCTTGGAGGTTCTCAATGAGACGAATGAGAGAAGCGGGCACGTGCGGGAAGTCGTTCTTTTTGCCGATCCTACGGGGAAACCGGTTGAATATGGAGCGATTCGGATCCAGCTAGACCACTTTCGACCGGAAGTGAGCAAAGCTATTGTGGAGGGGAAAGAGCTACGGGGAAGTACGCTGAATCGGATGCAATATACTTATGCTAGCCGTCCGAAGGGGTTTTTCCTCATTCAAGCTCCGTTGGTCTGCCAGAAACGGTTTGGCTGTAGCGAAGATTCCTTACTTTACGGGAGATATAATCAGTTGTTTAATAACGAAGAGAACGAGACCGCATCGTTTATCGAGATTCTTCCGCTCGTTTGAAGCCTTTTTGAGATCGAAAAATAGCATTTATCGTCAATGAAGCAGATTTGAATCATTGTTGAACTAGATTGAAGCTGAATGGCGGTCGACGAATACTTGAAAAAATAAGTCATTGGGACGAGAGTAAAGGATTGGCGTTTGGGAACGCAGTTTGAAAAGCAAAGAGCGAAAGCAAAATGAAAAGATACGATGCGGTAGTGATTGGCGGAGGACCTGCAGGTTCGACCGTTGGGGCGTTGTTAGCGGAAAAGGGGAGGAACGTCGTCATCTTGGAAAAATCGAAGTTTCCGCGTTATCACGTGGGCGAGTCGCTTATGCCCTTTTGCTATTTTACTTTCGATCGGTTAGGGATCGTCGAGAAGCTAAACGAGCGGGCTTATACCAAAAAAAACAGCGTACAGTTTGTTACGAGCGACGGCAAGATGTCGGCTCCTTTTTACTTTTTCCAGCACTTAGATCATCCGGCGGCGACTACTTGGCAAGTGAAGCGGTCTGAGTTTGACGAGCTGATGCTCGATAACGCCCGGAGCAAGGGCGCTGAAGTCCGCGAAGAAACCCAGGTAGTCGACTTTATTTACGAGGAAGAAAAAGTAGTCGGCGTGATTGCTAAGGACAGGGGTGGCAGTCGGTTTGAGCTCAGAGCTTCCATGACAGTAGACGCTTCAGGTCGCGACGGTCTATTCCAGTCGAAGAAACGCTGGAGAAAGCGAGATCCCAAGCTGAACAAAATCGCGATCTGGACCCTCTATAAGGGAGCGAAGCGAGATCCCGGCCTAGACGAAGGAGCCACGACCGTTGCTTACTTAGAGGACCGCGGATGGTTTTGGAACATTCCCATGCAGGACGATATTGTAAGCTCCGGAATCGTAGCGGAACGGGATTACCTCTACCAAGATACGCGCGATCCGAAAGCTATATTCGAGCGGGAAATTGAGAATAACGTTTGGATCAAAGACCACCTTTCATGCGGTGAACAGTTTGGCGAATATTGGGTAACGGGAGAGTACTCTTACCGGTCCGAGCATTGTGCGGGTGACGGAATCGTGTTGACTGGAGATGCTTTTGCCTTCCTTGACCCCGTCTTTTCGTCGGGAGTCTTCCTCGCGTTGAAGAGTGGCGAAATGGCAGCGGACGCGATTGACGCAGCTCTCGAAGCAGGAGACCCGTCCGCATCGCGTTTTAACGATTACGGTGAACAACTGTGCAGTGCGATCGAAACGATGCGAAGTTTAGTGTATGCCTTCTACGACAACGATTTTAGTTTTGGAAAGCTGATTCGCAACCATGCGGAGTTGAGAGGTACGCTGACGGATTGCTTGATCGGCGATTTGGTTGGCAAAGATTTCGGTCCATTGATGGCAGCGATCGGCGAAATAACGGAACTTCCTGAGCCTCTATCTCACGGTGGGCCATCGGTAAGGGCTAGTGCTTAAATCCAAACAGAGCACCCACTGAATTTTACACTGGTTTTTGGCGAGGAAACCCGCATCGTCTTGCGTCGGGCGGGACTTTACTTAAGTCTCCATCAGTCTTGCCAGCCTTTGTGCGTCGACAGGATTTTTTGCCTGATTTCGAGATGAAGATCACTTTTTTAACGCCAGGGACAGGAAGCTACTATTGTGGTGCGTGCATGCGTGACAATGCTCTTGCGAATGCGTTAATTCAATCGGGGCATGAGGCGGAACTGCTACCTATGTATCTGCCTTTGATGCTAGACGAAGAATCTGAAGGGCTCGATTCGGATTCACCGGTATTTTTCGGAGGCATCAATATTTACCTGCAGCAGAAGTTTTCGATCTTTAGGAATTCCCCGGAGTGGATGGATCGACTGCTAAACAAACCCGGGCTTTTGCAATCTGTGGCGAAGCGGAGTCATATGACTTCCGCACGTGATCATGGCGAAATGACCTTCGAAATGCTGCGACTGGATGGTGCGGACTTCGAAAAGGAACTTCGCAAATTGTATTCATGGATCAATGATCATGGCCGGCCGGATGTACTTTGTTTGTCGACGGCGCTGCAGTCCGGATTAGCAAGGGAAATAAAGAAGCAGTGGGACATACCAGTGGTCTGCTGTTTCCAAGGTGAGGATTCCTTTTTAGATTCGCTTCCAGACGAGTTCCGTGAACGGTGCTGGATTTTAATGGCAGAGCGCTGTCGAGATGCCGACCTGCTGTTGGGACCGAGCAATTTTTATGGTCGTCTGATGGAAAAACGACTGGGCTTGGATGAAGGTGTGATAAAAACCCAGTACAATGGGATAAACCTCGAAGGCTTTCGCGGTAGAAAGTCGTTAAATGTTCCCGCGATCGGATACTTGGCTCGAATGTGTGAAGCCAAGGGACTCGCGCTCTTAGTGGACGCGTTCATTCATCTACGTGTTCAGCTGGGCAATGAAAACTGCCGACTTGAAGTAGCTGGAGCAATGACGCAAGGGGATGTTCCTCTCGTAGAGTCTCTGAAGAAGAAGCTGTCTGATTTGGGCCTAACGGATGCCGTTGGGTGGCGACCCAATATTTCACGCGAAGAAAAACAGGATTTTCTGAGTGGGCTCTCTGTCTTTACGGTCCCAGTTCAATACGAGGAAGCTTTTGGGTTGTATGTGATCGAGGCGATGGCCGCTTCGGTGCCTGTGGTTCAGCCGAATCGCTCGGCGTTTCCCGAATTGATCGAGTCAAGCGGAGGGGGCGTATGCGTCGATATGGATAGCCCTGAACAACTTGCTGCTGCCTGGCACGACTTATTGGAGACACCGGAAAGACTGCTGGAAATTGGGGACCGGGGTCGATTTGGGGTGGAACAGCATTACTCTACGGAGGCAATGAAGAACTCGTTTATCACTGCCGTGGAATCATTGGTACAATCAAAATCTAAAAATGAGTAGACTAGAGCCACAGCCATATTGTTTTGAATACGAGCGGATAGTTGAATTCGCAGAGACCGATATGGCGGGAATCGTCCATTTCTCGAATTTTTACCGGTACATGGAAGTGACTGAACACGCGTTTTTTCGTTCGTTGGGTCATGGAGTGCACGAAAGAATAGGCGATGTCTCAGTAGGTTGGCCGCGGGTTCAAGCGTCCTGCGATTTTTTCAAGCCGATCCGCTTCGAAGACCGAATAAAGATTCGGCTCACGATCGAGGAAATTCGTCGGAGATCGTTGCGCTGCCTCTACTATTTCTTCAAAGAAACCGAGTCTGATGATGTGCTGATCGCCTCGGGTCGTGTTGTTACCGCCAGTGTCCGGCTTGATCGGGATACTGGAGAGATCGTGTCGATTGAAATTCCGCCTGAGTTGCAGGAGAAACTCAAGGCCGCTCAAGAGTCGCAGCATCTGTAGCTATTTTTCTGTATTCACCTTAACAATATAATATATCCTCTAAAATTCTATGAATTGGCTTATCTACTCTTTAATGACGGCTCTCTTTTTCGGGCTATACGGCATTTTCCTCCACACCGGTCAAATCGCGATGAAAGATCCTGTTTTGGGTAGGTACAAAGCATTTCTGTTCGTCGGAGTGGCTTATCTCGTAATCGCGATCATCGTTCCGATTATCCTGCTCAAGTCTCAAGGGGCTGCATTCACGTTTCCGATGAAAGGAATTTCCCTTTCTTTTGTAGCGGGCCTCTTGGGAGCTCTGGGCGCATTTTGCATTCTTCTCGCCTTTGGGGCCAAAGGTACTCCAGCGGCTGTAATGTCCATTGTGTTTGCGGGTGCGCCAGTGGTGAATGCTATCGTATCCATGAAGCTTCACCCCCCTCAGGGGGGTGTATCCGCCGTTCCATGGCAGTTTTTCCTAGGCATCGTATTGGCGGCTCTCGGGGGGTGTCTCGTTACGGTTTACAAGCCAGCTCCTGCACCTGCCCATGCGAAGAGTCCTCCTCCGGCAGCGATTTCGGAAAGCGATACACGAGGGTAGATGGGTCTAGCTGAACAGCAGCTAGCCTCATTGAACACGGCGGTAGCCATCGCGGTGAAGGGCAATGCTTTCTATCAGTCTAAGATCGCTGATTGCGGAGGATCGAAGGGCTTTGATAGTTTGGATGCCTTTTCTGAAAAAATGCCCTTTACTACTAAGCGGGAGCTTGCTGAGGATTATGGGGCGAATCCACCCTATGGATCGAACTTGTCGTATGACTTAAAAGATTACACAAGACTACACCAGACGAGCGGAACAACGGGTCGCCCTATGGCTTGGCTGGATACGCCCGAAAGTTGGAGTTGGATCATCGACAGCTGGGCTTACATTTGGCGGGCTTGTGGTGCAAAAGCGGGCGAGACGGCAATCTTTCCTTTTTCGTTTGGTCCGTTTATTGGATTTTGGGCCGCATTTGAGGCGGCGTCAAAAGTGGATCTTCGTTGTATCCCGCTTGGCGGACAGCAAAGCTTTGAGCGGCTTCAGATGATTTTTCGACACGAGCCGCAGTGGCTTTGTTGCACGCCAACCTATGCCCTCCATTTGATGAATGTGGCAGAAAGGGAAAACGTTGATCTAACGAAATGCTCGGTAAGAGGCATCATCGTAGGAGGCGAGCCAGGGGGGAGTGTAGCGGAAGTGAGAAGTAGAATTGAAGAAGGTTGGGGAGGGGCCCGAGTATTCGATCATCATGGAATGACTGAAGTAGGACCGGTCACTTACTCCGACAAGGAGATTCCGAAGCTTCTGAGGATAATTCACGAGGCCTATTATGCAGAAGTGGTTGAACCTGAAATGGGTCGATCCATTGACTTCGGAAATATAGGAGAACTGGTGCTGACGACTTTGGGCCGGAATGGAAGTCCGTTGTTCCGATATCGGACCGGAGATCTCGTAAAACCGGTTCAGGTTGAAGGGGAAGACCCTCGAGCATTTGCGCTTGAAGGGGGAATTATCGGTCGTGCCGACGACATGGTCGTGGTTCGTGGAATCAATCTCTACCCTAGTGCAGTGGACGCGGTTATTCGTTCGTTTGAGGGGTTTGGGGAGTACCAGGTGAGTATTAGCAAGCAGGATTCTATGGTTCAGGCTAGCATTCGGGTAGAAAATATTTCGGATGTCGAAGACGAACTCATGAGGATGAAGCTACAGAAGCGTTTGAGGGAAGTATTTGCTTTGAGAATACCCGTAAATGTTGTGGAGTTGGGAACGCTTCCTCAGTTTGAAATGAAGGCGAAGCGTTGGAGCGTGTCCGATTAATTCTATTTTTTATCGACTGATGATTGAAATTCAAAATCTAGTTAAGCGATACTCAGGACCGGCGGGTGATATTACCGTGCTAGATGAACTTGAGCTCAAAGTATTGAAAGGTGACTCCATTGCCATCGTAGGACCTTCGGGTTGTGGAAAGACCACTTTGTTAAATATCCTGGGGACTTTGGACATTCCATCGAGCGGATCCGTTTCGATTTCTGGAAAAAGCCTAGAAGGGATGGACGCCGATGAAAAGGCCCGATTCCGGAATCACACACTCGGTTTTGTTTTCCAGCAACATTTCCTGCTTCCTCAATGCTCAGTCTTGGAGAATGTCATAATCCCTCGCTTGGCAGGTGACTGGCAAGAGGGCGAAGACGAGACGAGAGAACGGGCGAAGAAGTTGATTCAGGAATTAGGATTGGAGCACCGGTTGGATCATATGCCCTTTCAACTATCGGGTGGCGAACGACTTCGGGCGGCGGTTGCGAGAGCGTTGATAAATCAGCCCGCTCTCGTTCTTGCTGACGAGCCAACCGGCTCATTGGACCCTTCGATGGGAGATCAAGTAGCGGACTTGTTTGCTCAGTTGAATAACCAGCACGATGTGACCCTCGTGACTGTAACTCACAATATGGCTCTAGCGAATCGAATGGGTAGAGTTTATTCGTTGGAGAATGGAAAGCTGCGGCAAGGGTAGCTGTTGTTTCACTAAGTCTCATGCAACTAAGGTTCCTCCTACGCAGTCTTTGGTACTACCGAAAGTCCCACCTGGGAGTCGTCGCCGGAACCATGGTCGGAGCGATGGTACTTCTCGGGGCTTTGCTGGCGGGCGATTCTGTTGGTGCTGCTCTAAAGCGACTCGCGGAACTGCGAGTGGGGAAAACTGAATACGTTCTAACGGTCGGTGATCGATTCGTAGGCGAATCGCTAGCCGAATCTATTGAATTGAACTTAGGGATGGAATCTGCACCCATTTTGATGCTGAGAGGAAGCGCTTCCCGGTCGGAGATGAGCCTTTTAGCCCCTCAGATGCAGGTGATGGGCGTCGATGAACGATATTGGAAATTCGCGCCCACACCGACGAACCCGCCGAATTTTGATGCTAGAAACACCGTCGCCGTAAATCAGCGTTTAGCAGAGCGTCTCCAATTGAAAGAAGGAGAATCCTTTGTCGTGCGTTTAGAGAAACCGGGTTTGCTTTCACGAGACGCGCCGATGTCCGGGAGCAAAGATAATGTGATTGGGATTAGGGTGACGGTTTCGGCGGTAATTTCCGATGACCAGTTTGGGCGTTTTGGCCTCGAGGCAAATCAGATATCTCCTTTTACGTTGTTTGCCCCAATAAACTGGGTACAAGAACAGATCGAATACCCTGGGAGAGCCAATTTGATTTTGCTAAAGGACTCATCGAATGAAAAAGGAAAGCAAGATTCGAAAGACGTTTTCACCCTTGTGGATCCTCTTTTAACCTTGGCGGACTACGGATTATCGCTCGTAGATATTCCACTAGCAGAAGCGACCGAAATTCGTAGCGAGCGTGTTTTTCTGGATAAGGCAATGGTGGCCGCTATCCAGAAACGTATACCTTTGGCGGAGCCAGTGATAACTTATCTAGCCAATACCTTGGAAACCAGCAGTCGCGAAACGCCTTACTCGATGGTAACTGCGGTTGATCCGGAAGCAGCGCCTTTCTTAGACGAAGCGTTAGGTTCGGATGAAGCGGTTGTCACCCAATGGCTAGCAGATGATTTGGAAGCGGCAGTTGGAGATTCTTTGGATATCAGTTACTATGTAGTCGACCAGTCGAGTCTACTCGTTGAAGCGACAAGCTCCTACACGATTCGATCGATTGTTCCTCATTCCGGACTGGTGGCCGACTCTCTTTGGATGCCGGATTTCCCTGGAGTCGCAGGGGCCGAGGATTCGAGTGATTGGGATGCAGGGATGCCTCTGGATCTCGATCGAATTCGGGATAAGGATGAAGAATATTGGGATGATTTCAAGGGCGCCCCTAAGGCCTTCATCTCCCTCGCCTCAGGCGAAGCTCAATGGTCCAATCGGTGGGGAGCGTATACGGGTTTAAGAGTGCCGAAGTCCTTCCAAGGATCCGATGAGCTGACAGAAGAGATTAGGGCCGTTCTCGACCCTAGGATGTTGGGTATGCAAACCGTGTCGCTTAGGGATGCGGCATTGGAGTCGGCTAATTCACCGGTTGATATGGGGGGGCTCTTCATTGGTATGAGCTTCTTCCTGATCATTGCTTCATTGAGTCTCGTTGGGATGCTTTTCAGCTTTTCGATACAGCAAGTTAATCGTGAAAATGCGCTTTTGTCGTCGTTAGGGATCAGCGATAAGCGAATCTACCGTTGGAGATTTGCGGGAGCGTTACTCATTGTAGCAGTTGGTTCTCTCGCGGCGGTGCCATTGGCGTATGGATACACCTTCGGGGTACTTCGGTTTTTAGAAACGATTTGGAGTGAGAATTCTGTGGGATCGATGTTCGGTGTTTCAAGTAGCCTCAAAACGATTGCGATTGGAATCGTGACGAATATTGGGCTAGCGATGGGCTCCATCTGGTTTGTTCTGAGAAAGCAAAGCAAGACCCAAGCCAGCTTTCGCTTGCAGCAAGGTTCGGAAGAGAGTGGCTTAGGGGGTAGGACTAAGGGACGCTGGTCCCTTAAGATTGGCAGTGCCGGCCTGGCAGGGGGATTGACTTTATTTGGACTCTCCTTGCTGGGGAAACTTCCTCTGCAGATTGGCTTTTTCCTAGTGGGTTTCTGCCTTCTGGCGGGAGGCCTGGGAATTTGTGCTTTCCGGCTTAACTTTGCCAGAGTGATTGGAGGAGAGCTTTTGAATCTGGCCAAATTGGGTAGGCTCAATAACGGCCGCCGACCCATGCGGAGTCTGACCGTTGCGGGGACCTTGGCCTGCGGTGTATTTCTTGTGGTTTCGGTTGCGGCTTTTCGGAAGGAGAAAGACACCAGTGGGGATGATCCAAAGAATGGATATGGAGGGTATACCTACTGGGCGGAGACTTCGATTCCGTTGAGTGACCCGGCCGACTATTCCGGACCTGACAATCTGTTTGGTCTGGATGGTGACAACGCGATCAACCCAATTCGCGTTGGTCAGGGTGACGATGCCAGCTGCTTTAATCTGAACCAAACCGCGAATCCCCGATTGCTATCCTTAGACAGCTCGACCTTGGCAACCAGAGGAGCCTTCATCTTCCATTCGATTCGAGAAGGATTGGATTCCAGTAAGGGTTGGAATCTTTTAAAGGAAATCTCCGACGATTCGGTGGTGCCCGCGTTTGTTGACAGTGCGACTTTACAATGGGCACTGAAACGGAAATTGGGAGATCGTCTAGTCTACACGGATAATGGTGGAAATACATTTGAGGTCGAATTAATCGGAGCGATCAGCGATACCGTTTTCCAAGGGAGCCTGATTCTCGATGAAAGCGTGTTCTTGGAGAAATATCCCCAACATGAGGGGTACCAGCTTTTCCTGCTCGATTCCTGGGACAGCGATATTGAGAAAAGCCGTTCTCGAATTGAATCCGTCCTTAGCGCATGGGGGGGACAAGTAGAGATTGCCTCTGATCGGCTGCAGTCCTTTCACGAAGTTGAAAATACCTACATCGCTATTTTCCATGTTCTGGGAGGTCTCGGCGTTATTTTAGGAAGTGCTGGATTGGGGGTGGTGGTGGCTCGCAACCTGTCAGAGCGTCGTCACGAATTCGCCCTTATGGATGCGATCGGCATACCCAATCGCGTGCGAAAGAAAGTGGTCTTCAGCGAATTAAAATCGCTAATTTGTTGGGGCATGGGAATTGGGATTTGCGCAGCGATTGTATCCATCGTTCCCTCTATGAGTCATCTCGGTGTGGCGGCCCCTGTATTGAATGTTTCTATCTTGGTTGTGGCCATTCTGATTAACGCAGGTTTTTGGTCGTTTCTTGGATACAGTCGAAATGTTCCCGTGCTAGCTGACCTGCAACGGGATTTCGAGTCGTAGTAACATGAGTATATTCGAACAACTTTTTTCACTAAAAGGAAAGCGGGCCTTGATAACGGGCGCGAGTAGTGGAATCGGTCGTTCGATCGCGGTTTGCTATGCGGAAGCCGGAGCGACTGTGGGTGTACATGGAACGCAGCCTCATAAGATCGCTGAGACGATTCGACAGATTGAAGAGAAGGGAGGTTCTGCGGTACCTTTCGTTGCGAACTTGGCGACGAAGGAAGTATCGGAGACTTTAGCAGATGAAGCAGCCACGAAGCTAGGGGGTATCGATATCCTGGTAAACAATGCTGGAACCAATAGGCGCAAACAGGCGATAGACGTAACGGAAGACGACTACAAAACGCTTATGGCGATTAATTTGGAAAGCGTTTTTTGGCTTTGTCAGGCTGCCTACCCCCACTTGTGCAAGTCTGAGTGTGGTAAAGTAGTGAATACGGGTTCCATGACGACTCTGACGGGAATTGGGGGAATGCCCGTCTACGGAATGACGAAAGCCGCTATTGGCCAGCTGACTAAAACATTGGCCTTGGAATGGGCGAAGGACAATATCCAAGTAAACTGTATCGCTCCGGGGTTTATTCGTACTCCATTGACTGAAGCCGGACTCTTTAGCGATCCCAAGAAAGTGAAGTTTCTCGATCACCGCATACCGATGAAGCGCGGAGGAACTCCGGAAGAGCTCATTGGCACCGCCCTTTTATTAGCTTCACCCGCTTCGTCTTACACCACTGGTCAGGTATTCGCCATAGATGGCGGATTTCTAGCGGGTGGATCCTGGTTGGATTCAGAGGCTGGAGATTAGGGTTGAGTTGCGGTTAGTTCGCTTTCGAAACATCTAGGCAAATCGCTTTTCCGAGGTTGTTTCTCAGATAGAGGCGACCGTTGGCATAGGAAGGGGGAGCCCACGAGGTTCCTTGGAGAGCATGCTTTCTTCCGAGTTCCTGGAAGTGATCACCTTGGTCTTTGCCGAGAATGACGTGTCCGGAGTCCGTGAACACTATCAAGTGGTCGCCGATCGCGATAACGTTACCGAGATCTCCAGGGACTTCTTGTTTCCAAGCGATTTCTCCGGAGTCGAAGTTCAATGCGACCAAGTTTCTTGGGTCGCCATCACCTCCATAGTGGGCGATGACATGATCGCCGAAGAGTATGCTCGTTTGAACTTTTAATATAAGCTCACGATCGCGATGCAGCAGTTCTGGTTCCGGTTTAGTGACATCAATTACCGCATATCCTGATCCGTAGCCTGAGCTGATATAGAATTTTCCTTCACGAAAGTGAGGGTTGGAAGCATTGGCTCCATAGCTAGTTCTCCAGGAGTATCGAAAGAGCGGATCTCTTGGGCCCTCCAAATCGTATCCAACCAGTGCCTTTTTATGGAAAACGGAAACGCGGTCCCGGCCACGGTCTTGGTACACGACCGGAGTCGAGTAGCCGGGTTCTTCCGTACCAATTTTCCAAACGGTCTCGCCGGTTTTTTTCTCGAGAGCGACCAAGGCGCCGTTCTTCGCACCGGGATCGATGAGGAGCAGGTTCTTGTAGACGACAGGTGAAGCGGCCCATCCCCATGATTGGCGGCGCCCATCGAAGTCGTCGGAGTAGTTGCGTTCCCAAATGACTTTGCCTGAACCCAAGTCTAGGCAGAATAGTTTTCCTTGTTTGCTTACCGTAAAGACGCGATCTTCATCAATCGTAGGAGTTGAGGAGGTTCCACCGGAATAGTATTTCGCCCCTTTGGGTTCGTCATACGTATGTCTCCAAATGAGAGCACCGGTTTTTGTATCAAAGCACCATACGGTATCCTGATTATTGGTATTGCCCAGTGACAGCGCTTTGCCGTCTGTAACCGCGAATGAAGAGCAGCCCAATCCAATTTGCCGCGTCCACAAGATCTTTGGAGGGTTGGCCGCCCAGTCGGCGTTTAGAGTGTCATCTTCTAGAACGACTCCATTTCCATCTGGACCCAAGAATCGTGGCCAATCGCTGGATTCAGCCGTGATGAGGCAGGTCAGCGCGACAAGGGGAACAATTGTTTTGAGGGATTTGGGCATACTTATTCTTGGATAGGAACCTGATCTAATTTACGAAGGCTATCAGTGTTTTAATGCGCAGAATTTTTCCGCCGGTCTTTCCTACAGGCTGCTGACCGCTCACAGCGACCAGTAGGTCCGTAGAAATGCAGTGGAATCGGTGAAAATGGGGGTGCAGCGATAGGTAAGATAAAATGATAGCACATTTTTCTTAATTGGGTGCAAATTCCATAATTCGCTGAGTCACTCGGAAACGAGGGCTGCTAAATAATCGGAGAATGAGGTTCATTTTTATTGTTTTGCATAGAAAATTAGTTCGTCAAGGTCGCGAACATTCAAATAACTTAAATCGATGAAACAAGTTTACACAATACTATTGGGGCTGCTATCCGGCTTGAGCGCCTTGGGACAGTCCTCCGGTCAGCCTAGTGCTGAGATCTTCGAGTTGTCACCCATTCGAGTGATTGCGGGAGACTCCCTTATCGACAGAGGAGGACTTTCCAGCGGGTTTACGACGGGGGCGGTAGATTTGTACCAAATGCAGTCCGTCCAGGAAACGTCGGCACTCGTACCGAATCTCTTCGTCGCTTCGAGCGAGACGCGCGGATATGGAGATGTGATTACGATCCGAGGCACTGGCAACACTCTGTTCTTCAGCCCGGCGGGAGTGGCCCAGTATATAGATGACGTTCCCTCAGGTGATGTGTTCACTTATTCGTCTGAATTGCTCTCAGGTAATTCATTGACCGTCCATCGCGGAGGAATGGGGTCCTTTTTTGGTAGAAACGGACCGGCGGGCGTGATTGAAATTCAAAGCCCGAAGCCAATGCAGGAGCAGCGCATCAATTTAGCGGCTGAATTCGGATCCTTTAGCAAGCGGGCGTTTCGAGCGAATATTTCCGGTCCCATTTCCGGTTCAGGTGTTTCTCACAGTGTTACGGTCTTTCACAGCGAGCGAGACGGGTATCTCTACAATGCGACCCTCGACCGCCACACCGATACGAGAGAGGCTCGAGGGGCTCAGTACAATCTGTTTTTCTCTCCGGGAAATGACTGGAATGCTCGAGTGAAATTGGTCACGGAGTCGATTGACGATGGAAGCCAGCGATTAACCTCTCTTTTTAGCCCCGATCCATTTGTTGTGGGTTCCAACTTGGAAGGGGAAACTCAGATTGACCGAAATCAGATATCGGTTCATCTCGACCGAGAGTTCGAATGGGGTGTTTTCAAGTCCATCACGGCTTTTCAGAAATGGGAGTTGGATCCCTCGACGGTTGATCTCGATTTGAGCCCGGACCCGATTTCGACCTCGGCGATACAGCAGGACCAAAACCTGTTTACGCAAGAGTTCCGCTTCGAGTCGAACGACAGCGGAAGCCCCCTTGACTGGCGAGCCGGCCTTTTTTTCCAAGATAAGGAAACCGGAGGCGACACTACGCGTGTCTTTCCGGCTCCGCCGTTTTTCCCAGTCTTTACCGAGAATACGGTTTTCGAAACCGAAGAACAGAGCATAGCGGCGTTTGGACATGTCTCCTTTGATGTGACCGAGACGTTCATCCTCGATGCCGGAGCCCGTGTCCAGAAAGCGGATGCCTCTATTGATCGGGAAAAATCGTCGCCCGTCGGACTCGCTCCCATAAGTGCTGACAAGAATGGTACTTATGCCTCTGTCGACTTCGGTTTCGAAGCGGTCATGAGCGATCATTTCTCCTTTATCGGACGATCCGCATCCGCGTTCAAGCCAGCGGGCTACAGCGCGTTTACGGATTTGCCGAATCTAGCCGGTTTCAATGACGAGTCGTCCTGGTCAAACGAGATTGGATTCTCGTTCGCAACCACGGATACCACCTTTAAAGCGCGGGTAACGGTGTTCGACGTATCCATAGATAATTACCAGTTGGAACGTTCCGTTCCCAATGCGACAGACTATATTGTTATCACAGCGGACGAAGTCTCTTCTTCCGGAGTAGAGGCTGAAGTTGTTTGGCAGCCGAATCCGAATTTCGTGATTGAGGGAAGCGTTGGGAGTAACGACGTCACCTTCGAAGAGCACATCGATCCTTTCAACGGAGCAAATCTGAATGGAAATGAAGTTCCTTTTACGCCTAGCACAACCTTCCGTGGATCTGCTCGTTACAGCCTAGACAATGGAATTTTCTTCCAGGCCACTTTTCGCGGCATAGGCGAAACGTTTTTTGACGAAGGAAATACCGCGATGTTTCGCCAAGGGAGCTATGAAGTTTTCGACGCTCAGATCGGGTTTAGAAGGGAACGGTATTCATTGGTGGTATACGGTGAGAATCTTGGGGACGAACAGTATTACACGTTTATTAATCCACAAATTTTCGCGGCAACTCGAGGAGTCCCCGAATCATTTGGGGTCCGGCTAAGCGCGAGATTCTAGCTTTGATAAAAAATTGTAGGAGCGGGTAAATCCCGCGAAAGATTTTGTGAACGCATGGATGTTCATTGCAATCGCGGCCTAAAACCGCTCCTGCAAGAGGGACTCGTTTAAGGGCTCACCTGAAGCATAGAGCTACTACGACTTGCTTAGACAGTACAGGTGCTCGCCGGTCCGAATGAATATCTGGTCTCCGGCTGCGGCAGGGGAGGAGAGCGTGTAACTATTGTCGAGGCTGCTGGTGCCGAGCAGCTTGAACTTTGGCCCTGCTTGGACCACTGCCACATCAGCGGTTTCGCTGACGAGATAGAGCTTTCCGTCGGCTAGTAGTGGCGAAGAGCTGACTCGTCCAATTCCAGTTTCTTCAGGACCCCAGATGGCGGTTCCGGTCTGGGCTTCGAAGCAGGAAATTTGTCCAAAATCATTTAATACATAGAAGTAGGTTCCGTCTGCGATTGGAGTCGGGACGTCTGGCCCGCTTTTGTCCTCCATTTTCCAGGCCAAGTGACTTTCGGTGACATCCCCCTTTCCGTCTGCCTTGATCGCTAGGAGGGGAGTCTTACGAGAAGGGGCATAGACGATTCCGTTGGCCGCTACGGGGGAAGCGATGATCCGGTAGTTGCGCGAATTCTCAGGATTCAAACCGCCTGAACGCCAAATCTCCTTGCCCGTTTTCGGGTCATGGCTGGTCACGTAAGCCCCGCCGGAAACCACGATTTGGATTTCCCCATCCACCTCGACGGGAATGGGTGTGGTGTAGGCATCTTTAGACTCATAGGGTGCATCGGAAGGACGATCTACTTTCCAAACTTCTTTCCCGGTCTTTCCATCCAAAGCGACGACGTATCCTAGCTCTTCAGTATTTTGCCCTCGGACCACGCCTACTACCAGATTTCCTTCGTGCAAAAGTGGGGAGGATGCAAATCCCCAGTTGAGCCCGAATTCACCGTAGGATTCTTCGAGGCTCACTTTCCAGAGAGCTTCGCCATCGATGGTGTAAGCGCGAACGATTCCGTTGCCGGTGGTCGCCCAGACGTGTTTCCCATCGCTAACAGGTGAGGGGGAACTGTTATTCTGCTTTCGCTTCAGCTCGTTTCCTGTGTCGACTTGAGCTCGCCACAGTTCGGTGCCGTATTTGCGTGAGAGGCAAATCATGAGTAGCTCGTTTCCGCCGGGACCGTCTACGGCGCCTTGTTGCTGGCGACGTTGGGGTCGCCCGCCGCCAGCGGCTCTGCCCGGGCGGGGACCGCGACTGGGCGGGGCCTGTACCTCCGGTTCCGCCTTTTTTGGGGCTTGCTTGGATGGCGACATCACAAATACGCGCTCTCCTATAACAATGGGCGTTGAGCCGCTCCAGGCGGGGAGAGCAATTTTCCAGGCGATATTCTTGGATTCGCTCCACTCGGTCGGCAAATCTGATGCGTTTGCGATTCCGGTGCTATTGGGGCCTCTCCACTGAGGCCAATCGGAGGCCCAAACCGAGACGTGGAAAAGAGACAGGAGGGTAATGATTCGAATTGGAACAGTCATGGCTGATTGGGGTTGAGTGCTCTGAGCTTGAGTTATTGGGGCAGGATACTGCGATTGACTAGATTGTTGAGCCGATGAGCGACTTCTTCCAAGCCATCGCAAACGGTCTCGGAATAGGTTCGTCCGTCAGTCGTGTCGATGCCGTGGCGAGGATCCGCTTCCCGTAGACCCGCCAGGGCGGCATCTTCGTGATGAAAAAGCTCGACGAGAACGATCTCGAGTTTGCCGGTTGCCGCACAGGCAGTTAGAAGATTTCCAATCCAACCATCGTCGGTCGAAAGGCAGCCACGGGTTGTTTTCGCTGAGGCGTGGAACATGCTGAACCCATCCGCTTTCCCCATCTCCTGGATCACGGCGACATTCTCTTCCATGCTGAGAATGGAGTCTCCGCAGTGAGCGGCGTCGACGAGAACTTTGAAAAAGGGCTTCCCGATGGCTTCGTTGGCCGCCTTCACAAAGGTCCATGCTTTGCTGATGTCGGTGAACGTTTGAAACTCGGTTCTTCGGAGAAACTCCATGTGCCAAGCCTTGACGGAACTATGGAGAATATCCGCTTCTTGGCAAACGCGGGTGTGGAGTTTTACAAGCTGAGCGACGGCGGCGTCGAATGCGTTCCCCGTCAGCGTTTCAGCTCCGGGCTTCATCCACTCCTCGAACGAAGTGGAGGCCACGTGCTCTACCCCATGCTTCTTTGCAATCTCAAGCCCTGCGAGTAGGCTGGGTGCAATCTTGTCTTCGTCGGCAGGATCCATTGGGTTTCCGCCGGCAACCATCATGATCATGTGGGGCTTTAGACCCAGCGACTTGATGTCTTCAATCAGTTCGTTCATGTCATCCTCGTCTGTCCCAGGAAAGACAGAGGTTTGAGCGCAATTGGGGGCGAGTCTAGAGGTTTGGTTGATGTGCTCGAGTTCGGTGGAGATGAGCATTTTCCCATCTTGGCCGCGAGGCATCCTACCGTTTTCGTCGGGCACGAGTCCACCGACGAACTTGATGTGAGTCGGCACGATGCCGATCTGAAGGTTGGGTTTGAGAGCGATTTTGGCCATGTTAAAAAAATAAACAGGTAGACTATGAAATTACGGACCGAAAGATAGCCTATCCGCCTGGGCAATGAAAAGCCTAATCAAGGTCCATTTTACGGTGAGCAGCGAGTTCTGTGGCAAGCCCGATTTTCAGGATTGCGAATCAGGAGGAAATCAACATTTTGACAATGCTCGGACACGGTCTGATTGTTAAAACTCAAAAAGAAAATACAACCCGATGAACTCACAAAAACCCGAATCAAATCCCCTCGAGAACTTGGACCAATGGGAGGATTTCGTAGAAACAGCCACCTATCCGGAACCTGAATCCAGAAAGAAGGAAGACTACCGCAATTACAATGATCCGGCTAGGGATTGCGTGAGGGAGTTTTATCGCCTGAATCACAAACACCAGTCTTTCGACTTCGTCATGAAGAAACGGGAAGAGTTTCTAGGAGAAAAACGAGAACGGAAAGAAATGACGATCATGCAGGCGATCGAATTGCTCAATACGCTCGTCGATGACTCCGATCCGGATATTGACCTGCCGCAAATCCAGCACCTGCTACAGACCTCCGAGTCGATTCGTTCCCGCGGTTGCGAGGACTGGTTTGTTCTGGTTGGACTGATACATGATTTAGGAAAACTGCTATGCATTTATGGCGAACCCCAATGGGCCGTGGTGGGAGACACTTTTCCAGTCGGATGCCAGTACAGTGATAAGATTGTCTACCCAGAATTTTTCGAGCTCAATCCGGACTTCATCGACTCCCGATACAAAACGCGTCTAGGAATCTACGAAGAAGGCTGTGGACTGAGAAACATATACATGTCCTGGGGACACGACGAGTACATGTATCATCTCGTTAAAGACTATTTGCCCGATCCCGCTTTATACATGATCCGCTACCATAGTTTTTATGCTTGGCATCGAGAGGGCGAATACGAGTACCTGCTCGACGATCATGACCGAAAAATGCTTCCTTGGGTAAAGCGGTTCAATCCGTTCGATCTGTACACTAAGTGTCCTGAAGCCCCTGTTTGGAGTGAACTAAAGCCCTACTACGAAGAACTGATCGCTAAATACCTGCCGCCGACGCTGAAATGGTAGGGGGATAGGATTGTCCGATATTAGTGCTTGTCCTTGGCGTAGATCGATACCTTGGTTTCGCGGTCGCCGATAATGTCTTTGGCCCGTTTGAGGGCTTTGGCGGTGCTGAGGGTGGGGTTTGATTCTTCGTCCTCAAAGAGGTTTATCGAATTGATAACGTCTACGAGCCCTGATCGTTTGAATATTCTCATGGTATCGGGGCGAACTTCGCTGACAAGGAGTATACGATTACGCTCATTCATGTATTTGATCAACTCTTCGAGGGCCATGCAACTGGTGGCATCGAGGTTGTGGGCGTTACGCAATTTCATGATAACCACTTTTAGGTTTTCCGCATCGCTAACCCGCCGCATCTGGTCGCGGAACAACTCCGATGCCCCGAAAAATAGCTCTCCCTCAATATGGACAATGGAAACCTCTAGGTTTTCATCCTCAGGCTTGCACTCTCTTTTACCGAGCTTGCCCTCGTCATCGAAGGCATATTCTACAATTTCCGGATGGGCGACTTTCTTGATAAAAAGGGCGATGGAGCACACGGCACCGGCATAGATAGCGAAATCCAATGCGAATACAAGCCCCGTTAGAAAAGTAACAAAAAACGTGATACTGTCCGAACGAGTGGTTTTTGTGACCATTCGAAGCTGGTGCTTGTTGATGAGGGAAATCCCGATCGTAACCACAATAACCGCGAGAGAAGTACTAGGAATGTATCCAATCAGCGGGCCCAATAGAATGGCGCCAATAAGGACGATGATTCCAGAGTACAATCCAGACAACGGGGTGGTAGCCCCGCTGTTGGCGTTAAGCTGAGAACGAGTGAGCGACCCGGAAGCGGCCATTCCTGAAAGGAGTCCGCAAGCGATGTTGGCCATCCCGGAACTGAGCATCTCCTGGTTGCTGTCAAGGCGAGCTCCCTCCCTTGCGGCCAGCGATTTTCCGATCGAGTTTCCCTCGAGGACACAGAGTAGAGCGATTGCCATTGCGGGCGTGATTAGCAAGTCGATGGTGTCAAAGTTGACGTTGGGAATGGATGGCCCCCAGTCGGACAAATTGAGACTGGGCATCAATTGAACGTTCAGCGACGGGTCAATTTTCTGGGCAATGAACGCTATTAAGGAAGAGAGAATAAGGGTAAAAGCGACATTGGGGAGCCTCGGATAAAATCGTCGAAAAGCTAGATATATAAGCAAAGTAATTACGCTCAGTCCAAGGGTGGGCAGATGAGTCCGGTCGATACTTTTAGAGGTAGCAGCTAGTACTTCAAAGAATGTGGTTGCCTGGATACTGTCGCCGAATTCGAATCCGAGGGCTTTCTTGATTTGATTGGCTATGATTAGGGCAGCCGCGGCAGTAATGTATCCAGTTATTACTGTTCTAGAAATATATTGAATCAGGGTCGCGATTCCTAAATAGGCACCTGCCACCAATATAATCCCGACCATCAGTAACAGCAGAGAGATGTATCCGACGGCTTGATCTCCGGCGATACCCAGCGCGGCGAACGAACTGAGGACCATAACGGAAGTTGCGTTGGTGGGGCCAAGGACAATGAATTTGGATCCAGCAAAGTGCACTCCGACAATCGAAGCGATAGCGGAGCCGAAAAGGCCGTACGAGAGTGGGAGTCCTGCGATGATGGCATAGGCCATGCCTTGGGGAAAAGCGAGCAGGGCGACGTTGACCGCAGCATGGAGGTCGCCTGATAGCAAAGCTCGATTGTATCCAGCCGCGGTCTTGCGCAGCGGGAAAAGATCCAGTTTTTTGTCAAAGACCCTAGACTTGGGTTTTGATACGTTGGGAGAGGCGTTAGCCATATGAATCAACGGAGGATTTCGAGATAAAGGCGATAAATCGAGCTTAATGTCGTATCTTACAAAGATGGTCCTCTCGGTGAGACGACTTTTGATTACCCAATCCGAAAGTGATTTCCGATTGAAAGTACGAAACCCTTGGCAATGATGCGAGGCACATGATCTCACAGAGTGAATTGCCGGCCTACGACCCATCGAATCCCGATCATCGACTCTACTTGTTTTTGGAGAACAACAAGTTGCTATTGAGACGCTCTCAAAGGGCAGATCGGGACGGATACGTGCTTGAACGACTCAATGGAAATTCACTTCTTCAGAAGATCGAATTGGGAGTGACGGTAGCCATTTGCCGAAACGGGAAGCACTATGTCTTCTTTTCGAACGTGAATGGTTGCGATATCCCCCCAGTGTTGGCGGCTGAAGGCTGCGAAACTGCTTCTTTGAGAACGATTGAAGCGTACGGAAAAGAGGGTGGAAGACTCTCAGCAGAGCTTCTCGAGGATGGGCCGTTGATTCGAGCGCACGCAATTCGGATTCCGTACCTTAACTTCAAAAAGACGAACTACATATACCCATTTCGAACTGAAAAGCATAGAAACAGAGACGTTTATCACGTCGACGCTTCCTCATCGGCTTTGTACCACAGTGCGCTTTGTGATGCGATCAAGGCAGTCAAGCGGACGAAAGAGCGTTCGGCGGTTGATCCGGCGAGGCTTGATTTTGGAGCGGTTGAGTATCTGCTTCCGAGCCATTTCGGTTTTTGTCTCGGTGTTCAGAATGCGATAGAACGCGCATACGAAACGATTGCCTCGAATCCGGACAAGCGGGTATTCATGCTCAGCGAGCTAATACACAATCCGTTTGTGAATGAAGATTTGAGACGGAGGGGGCTTCGTTACTTGCAGAGCGACAAGGGCGTGTCTGTGGTGGATCCTGAGACCGACGTAGCGTATTGGGATTCAGTTACTGATGAGGACATCGTGATTATTCCGGCTTTCGGTGCACGGGACGAAGACAAATTGAGATTGATCGAGCGGGGACTCCCACTCAATGCGTACGATGCTACTTGCATGCTAGTGGAAAAAGTCTGGAAAGCGGCCAAGCGCTTTGGACAAAAGGGGTTCACAGTAGTGATCCACGGAAAAGCGGAGCACGAGGAGACGAAGGCAACCTTTTCAAACAGTTCGAAGTATGCACCCTCCATAGTGGTCCGGGATCTCAAGGAAGCGGCATTGCTGGCAGAGGTGATAAAGGCGGATAATGAAACTGAGAAGGCGGAGTTGTTTTTACCCTTTAAAGCCCGTTGTAGTGAAGGCTTCGATTTGAGCGGTGACTTAGCAAAATTGGCAGTCGTCAATCAGACTACTCTTCTTCGCAATGAGACACTAAGAATTATCAAGCTTCTCGAGTCCGCTTTGGAGGACCGATACGGCAGAGCCCATATCAAGGAGCATATGGCGATGAGCAGTAAGGGAGACACCCTGTGTTACGCCACCCAAGTAAACCAAGACGCTTTGGCTCAGGCAATAAAGCAACCGGTGGACTTTGCGATTGTTGTGGGAGGAAAGAACAGTTCCAACACGTATCAGCTGTATCGGATATGTGAGGAAGCGTTTGGAGAACGAGCTTTCTACATTCAGTCAGAGTCGAATATTTTATCGCGGTCCCAGATAGAGCATTTTATATTTCCTTACGATCCAAAGAACCCGCAACAAGGGCGGATGGAAACGCGAGCGTTTTTGCCGATGCGAGACGCCCCGATGAAAATCCTCATTACGGGAGGCGCCTCCTGCCCAGATGGTTTGCTTCAACAGATCATAGCGAAAGTGAATAGTTATTTTGATTCTGAGCAAATTAGGAGTTTAGATGAAGTCATTACGGGTGTGGAAGCGATGGCACAGTTGGAATAGCGAGCGATTTTGCTCTTTCGTTCAAACTACGGTGGCTCAAGCCGAGCACCCACAACAGAGATGAGAATTTTTGGAAGTTCTAACCATGCCGACCAGGAGCACTTTTGCTGGCTTTCGCTACGATTGCAGAAAGGATTGCTATTTTCCACAAGTTTTTCTTTCAGGATTATAATTATGCCATTTACGAATTCTACTGTAAGGGAAACAACACGCTATACTCCTTTCTCGTTAAGTCGTTGGCCTATCAGAATTCCGTTCCGCGGTGTCCCGAAGATCCACAATTTTCCATGGAAAAAAAGGTGTCTGGATTTGCGTTTATCGGAAAGGCGAAGGATCCAACCGAAGCTATTGGAATGGATGATATTCATGATGCCAAAATGGAAAGCGTCATGGCGGAGCTAGAGCGGGACATGGCGGGATTCAGCGAAGACAATCCAGACCCGAAGCAGATGGCGGATCTGATGAGAAAGATGTCTTCCTTAACTGGGGAAAAACTGCCGGGCGAAATCGAGGAGATGGTCCGCCGTCTGGAAGCCGGGGAGGATCCGGAGAAGTTGGAAGAGGAATTCGGCGACTCGATGGATGATATAGGAGAAGATTGGATGGGGGAGAATGGAGCCAGTGGTCTCCTGAACCTACGTCGTCGATTCAGGGGACTAAAAAAGGATCCTGAGCTATACGACATGTCACAGTACTGTGACTGAGAAGAAAAAGATTTAATTCCTGATCATAGGTTAAGTAACGCTTACCGCGAATGACAGCTAACCCGCAGCACTTAATTGGTCGAAACCCAACGCGTTCTTTCGATGTGTTGGAAAGGGATTGCTCGCTTTGGTGGATCCATGAATTGGCTCGACGATGGCCTCACGGTGAAAAGTAGTCCGTAGTTCAGCCCATCCGTTTTGATCGAGCCAGATGTTCTCAAGAATCGGGTTTTCTTGTTTCCCCAAAATCGCTTTTCAAGCCGACAGGCATGAAACCTTTCACCCATATTATACAAACGTTCTTCATTGGAAGACCCTAAGACGAGCTTATCCTTTACTTCGGCCTTGAGGAGAATGATCTCAAAGGAAAAGAGATCTTCGATCGTCCATCAGCGCCTTCATCCTTTGTCGCCGAGGCGACCCCGGTAGGAATTCTAACGACGGGAAGCGTTCCGATGTTAAATCGAAATCCGGATGCTATCGAAAAACTGGTGTATTCGGACATTGAGCACATTTTTTCAGGGTTCAGTCAAAGCGGGAATTCATAGTCTCGAAACCCTATCAATCCATCGACGAATCGAAGCGAATTCCCTTGGAGGCCACTTGCTCTTCATCTACTCGAGCCTCTTCGATTTGGTCTTCTTCTATCGATCGATTCACGAGCTCTGTCGGGTTTTACGTGAGGAAATTCGAGTCCATCCTATCGTTGACAGCTCGGGGATGAAATATGGGAAACTCAGTGAGCTTCGAGAGCGCATCGATGATCTAGGTTCCACTATACAAATTCTAGATTTCGATCACGAGTTTTTTCGTGGCGCGAACCAGACGTGGGGGATCTTGGTAAACCTAAAATAGTCTATGAGCTCCCCTTGATCTTCCCGTCACCTGAAAGGAGGACAGCGATGGGTCGAGTCTGCTGAAAATGGGAGCAGATGATCATGGCGATCACTGTGATGGGTACGCACAGGAACATTCCAGGCACGCCCCAAAGGGATCCCCAAAGACTGAGGGAAAGGAGAATCACGAGCGGGCTGAGGTTCAAAGAGTTTCCCATAAGACGGGGTTCTAGAAAATTCCCCACTAGGACTTGGGCAGCCACGACGCCTCCAATAGTGATACCAATTTTAGCGGGCTCTTCGAATTGGATGAGGGCAAGGACCGAAGGAAAGGCGGTCGCCAGTATCGAACCTACGGTTGGAATAAAGTTGAAGAAGAAGATCAGCATTGCCCAGAACGCGGCGAAATCGAGGCCTACAGACGTCATTATCGCGAAACTCAGCATACCGGTGGTCAGGCTAGTGAGGGTTTTAATACCAATGTACTTGCGAGTATCCTTGTCGATTTGAGTGATGATTTTAAAAACCTCGTTTTCTTTGATATTCCCATGAGCCATCCCTTTGATCTTTGGGCCAAAACTGCGCTGTTCCAAAAATAGAAAAACAACATAGATACTGATGAGGCCGGCGTTTCCAGCAAGTGAGCCGAGGGCTCCGGCAACCATTTTGAGTAGTGAACTGAAGTTCAGCTGGTTTGCGAATTCCTTGATCGGAGGGGGTTCCTCAAACGGTAGCCAGCCATAGACCTTGTCAATCATTGGGCCAATTTTTTCCTGATACTCTGGCGCGACTCGCACGACCTCGCTCACGTTCTTCGTAATGAAATTGAAAAACACGCTCAGGATTGCAACAATCGCCACAACCGAGGCGATATACCGCAAAGATGCCGGAAGCGATCGGCCTCCGATCTTCAATTTCATTATTGCGAACGAGAGCACGTTGATGAGGTACCAAATGAAGACTGCCAGAATTAGCGGGATTATGAGCTTTTGGCCGATGTAGAGGATGAAGAAGACGGTGATCGTTATTCCGAGCCAGAGAAAAGATCGGAGAAGGTGGGATTGGGGAAGCTCAGAAGAAGTCATGGGATCGGATGAGTATTTTTCCAAGGTGTAAGAATCCTCGCTTCTAATCGAGACAGAAAGTCAATTGGATCGAATATTTTTCCGGGGCAAAGATCCCTTAAAATCATGTAGATTAAAGAGTTTTGAGTAATATAGATTTCTGGAACCAATTCTGCCAACATTTGGTCTCATTTAGATGTGAGACAGCATAGTTTTTATGGGTGAGAAAAGTTTGGAGAATTTTTTCTGGAGTGAATTTGAGGAGCCCAGAAAACTAGAGGATGGCCCGGGCGGATGGGGATTCGCCCGGGTTTTTCGCGTTTAAGCCTCAAAATTTCGTTCCAAAGGGTCCGCTCCGAGCTTGCGGCAGTTAAGGATTTGAGTTTAGGAACAGTCGTCCATTTAAAAAGAGATGCCTACTTACTCTGAACTCGTTAATCCTGAACTACTCTCGCAGTCCGTATACCAGCCGGGTAAACCGATCGAGTACGTAGCCCGTGAGTTGGGGCTGAACCCGAATACAATCGTCAAACTCGCATCCAACGAAAATCCATTGGGAGCTTCGCCTAGAGCGATAGAGGCTGGGAAAACGGCACTGGATAGCGTTGAACTGTATCCGGATGGCGGATGCTACGAGTTGAAAAACGCTCTTGCTCAGCTGCTAAAAATGGACCCGGATCAATTTATCGTAGGAAATGGATCGAACGAAGTCCTGGAACTGTTAGGGCATGCTTTTGTGCGTGAAGGTGACGAAGTTGTCATGGGGGAAGGCGCGTTTATAGTATATAAACTGGTCACCATGCTTTTTGGTGGTCGGCCAGTTGAAGTGCCCACGGTAAACCACCGACACGATTTAAAAGGAATTCGGGAGGCTGTTACAGATAGGACCAAGATCGTTTTTTTGGCGAGTCCGGACAACCCGAGTGGATCGGCTAATACATCGAGCGAAATCGAGGAACTGGTTGAGGCCCTTCCGGATGATGTTCTCTTTGTTCTTGATGAGGCGTATTCTGAATACCAGGACGAACCCGTTGATTTAAGACCGTTGATTGCCAAGGGTAAAAAAGTGTTCTGCACAAGAACCTTTTCCAAGATCTACGGTCTGGCAGGGCTTCGAGTTGGTTACGGCTACGGAGATCCGGAATTGGTGTCTCTCTTGAATCGCGCTCGCGCTCCATTCAATGTCAATTCGGTAGCCTTGGCCGCATCCCGTGCAGCCCTTGAAGATCAGGGCTTTGTTTCTTCATGCCGTATCGCTAATGCTGCGGGATTGCGTTATTTTGTGGAATGTGTAGAATCATTGAATATCGAATACATCCCCAGTTCAGCGAATTTTATAACGCTAAACGTTGATGATGGCAACGCGGCTTTCGAAGCGATGCAGCGAGAAGGGATAATCGTTCGACCCTTGGCACCTTACGGGATGAGCCAATGGATCCGTGTATCAGTGGGAACGGAAGAGCATAATGAGCTGGCAATTAAGGCGCTCACTTCGTTCTTGAGTCGGTAGGGTGAGTAGTCGCATTGTAGGTGTTTTTGGTGGGCTTTCTTGATGCAAAGGTGAACTTCTCTTCGAACGAATTGATTCTCTTCGGGTTAGCCATACTCGTTCTTCTCGGGATGAACGCTGTTTTCGTTGCCACGGAGTTCAGTCTCATGAAAATGCGCTTCACGCGTTTCGGAACGGGTAAAATGGATGAGCTGAAGGAGTCGAAGCCCGTTGCGGACCTTTTGGAGAATATGAGTTCGAGCCTGAAGATACTTAGGTTGGGCATCACTTTAAGCACGATTGTGTTAGGGATACTCTTCGTTCCCCTGGTTTATGCAGGGCTGGCGTCGCAGGAGTGGTTTGGCGAACATCCACTTGGAATGGCGATCGTATTTGGAATAGTTTTTTCCGTGAGCATCGGCTTTATCTTTTGCGAACTGATTCCTCGGTCCATCGCTATGCAGGCCCCGATTAGGACCCTCCAGTTTACGGTGCCTTTTGTCCGAATTTTCCAGTTCATCGCTCAACCTCTGTCGAACCTTTTTAACGCCGTATCCCGAATGGTACTCAAAGGGCTTCGTCTCGACGCTGATTCCGATCTCAATTTGATCGATGTAGAATCGCAAATCCGTTCGATCGTCAGTAACGGAGACGAACTGCCGGAGGTGACGGAAAGCATTTTGAATAACGTGATGGATTTGCGAAAGCGCGTGGCCCACGACATCATGATCCCTCGGAATCAGCTCAAGTTTTTCGACGTGGAGGACTCTCCTGACGAAAATCTAAAAGTTGCTAGAGAGACAGGTCATACCCGTTTCCCCGTTTGCGAGGGGGATCTCGATCAATGCGTGGGGATTGTTCATATCAAGGACGTCTTCCGCATTGGCAAGTCCTCTGAGGAAATTGATTTGAATGAGGTAAAACGTCCGATAGCCAGGTTTTCCATGGACGAACCGTTGGAGTCGGTCTTGCAGGGCTTTCTAAAACAAAAGCAGCACTTCGCTCTTCTGATTGACGAGTTTGGGGGTACAGTTGGGGCGGTTACGCTGGAGGACGTGCTTGAGGAGCTTGTAGGCGAGATCCAAGACGAGTTTGATCGCGATCGGGAAATGATTTCGAAACTCGGTGAAGACTCCTATCTCGTGGACGGCCTAACGCCTTTGCATGACGTTTCCCAAGAAATTGGGGTTGAATTGGAGTCGGAGGAAGTTTCGACGTTCGGAGGCTTCATAACGGTAAAACTAGGTCGATTGCCGAGGCTCAATGAGGTTTTTACCATAGGTAATTTGGAAATTACGGCGGGAAGCATGGACGACAAAAGAGTGATAGCCGCCAGTATAAACGTGCTAGAGCGGCGAGATAGTTCAGAGGAAGGGAACCTCGGCGTTGATGATCGTCCGAGCGATAGTGATTTAGAGGCTTGAGTTTTCTTGTCAAAGGGGCTTCTGTGCGAATCCGCAAACCGTTTCCAATCAAACTCAACAACAACTCTAGATGCTAGGTCTTCGTCCCTCAGTTTACGGTCGGAACATTTCTCTTGGGCTACTGTGCCTTGCGGTGGGATGTTCAGGGTTGTTTGCGGACGAATCGGGCCAAAGCCTTGAAGCAAGTACCGAAGCGTCAGAAAAAGAGTACGTGGTTCCTGCGTTGAGTTACTCTTTTGACAAAGATTTGGAATACGCGGCACCTTTGGACTATCATTCCGCGAAAAGTTCAGGGTTGCCTCTGGCGCCGAAGCATCGAGTAGATGCGATTTGGTCGGGAGGTCGTTTTTTGGGTCTCAGCGACACAACCGTATCCGGTTACCCAGCAGTGACGGAGGCCAGCTATCGCCTGCGTCGCTCTCCTTGGTCTGATCCAAAACGAATGGTTGAAGCTCGACTTCTTGACGGCTCGCGTTTTCAAGGTCGCGTGGCACGAGAGTTCGGCAAGGGGCAGGAGTATGAGATGTCGATAGCGGTTCAACACTACCAGTCGGTACTATCAGGTGAGGGCTCAGGCATTTTGGAACAGACTAGTATTCCGGTGGAGCTCCGGGCTGATTTAGGACAAAACGCAGATTTCATTGCGGGCATGGAGTTTCGTTCAACCTCCCTAACTAATAAGGGGGACTTTTCCCAGTCCTCGGAACAGGCAGCAAAAGCCGGCTTTGGATCGGAGCTTTCGGATGGTCTCTACGGACAAGTAACTGCGGGAGGCAGAAATTCCCAGTTTTCAGATGGCAGAACGAACGCTGCATTCGAACTCGATGCAGCTATCATTTGGCAAGCCGGATCCGATTCCCAATATTCTCTCACTTTCAATCGTTCGACAAGGCCTTCCCTGATCGCCAATGGCTTTTTAGAGGCGGATACGGTTTCATTTACAGGCGATTTCACGCTTTCGGATATGTGGTCCGCCTACTACGGGGTGTCGAATAGTTGGGTGGAAATGGAACCGAGCTTTGGTAAGGATATCTTCAGTGGCGAAATGGCGATCAGTTTCTCTCCGACCCAATCGATCAGTTTTTCAGGGGGCTATGTGTACCGCAGTGGAAGTCTGAGCCAGCTGAATGAGTTTGAGGCGGAACAGATTATCCGTTTATCCGCCTCAGTGTCCTATTAGGCTTCGAAAGCCGTGGATTTACTGGAAAGCTGCGCGGCGAAGGCGGTCGTTGATGGTCCTGCCCAGATCAAGTTCTGGAGCTTCTTCAACGACCATTTTCTTGTAGCCAGCGGTATCGAGCTCTCTTAGTTTTGCGTAGAGTTGCGATGCGATATGGTCAAGCTCCCCGTTATCTGAAAGCCAATGGATGTGGCGGGAGGATAAGTAAGACGGTTTACGAAGAAGTAGAAAGGCGATGGATCCGTCAGTCTTTTGGAGTTCTTCTTCCAGAACCGGGACTGATCTAAGTTCAAGAGTAGTCCTCGGGCTGTAGTGCTTTGGCAGGGCTCCGGGAGCAATCGACATACCGCCATGATGGGGAAGCGGGCGACCGACTCGTCTTTTTACAGCGTCTTCAATTTGCTCAATAGGTAGGGCTCCGTATCTAAGGATACGAGCGGATTTGGGGTCACGAACATCGATTATCGTCGATTCAACCCCAAGGTGGCACGGTCCCCCGTCAAGGATCGTTCCGATCCGATCTCCCAGATTCGCTTGAACGTGGATTGCTAGGGTGGGACTGATATATGCAAAAGGATTGGCACTAGGCGCAGCTAGGGGGAAGTCACATCCTTCAATGAGTTCACGGAAGATGGGGTGACTCGGGCATCGGACGGCGACGGAGTCATGGGCCGCAGTAACGATATCGGGGATGATTGACTTTTTGGGAAGAACCAAGGTCAGCGGTCCAGGCCAGAAGGCTTCGGCGAGTCTTATTGCAAATGGATTGGTTTCACAGTACTGTTCAAGTGATGCGAAATCAGGAACGTGACAAATGAGGGGGTCATTGTGGGGCCGTTCTTTGACGGTAAAGATTTTCTGACAGGCCCTGGGGTCCAGCGCATTAGCCGCTAATCCGTAGACGGTTTCTGTAGGAACCGCTACGAGCTCTCCCAAACGCAAAAACTTGCGGATTTCACGCAAGTTTTCTTTGTTGGGCTTTAGAATAGTAGCCACATTTAAATGTTTTGCAGGCAAACCCGTACCCACACTGACTCGTAGTAGCTCGGGCCGATTACTGCATCGTCAGCATATTGCGAGCACGTTTGATCGCCTTGTTGATCTTACGCTGTTGCTTGGATGACAGACGAGTCATTTTGCGAGGAAGGATCTTGCCTGTCTCTGTGACATAACGGCTCATGATGTGAGCATGGGTGAAGTCCAGCTCTTGTGGAGTGAGGCTTCTGTTTATCTCTTCGTTAACCATAGGAAAAGTGCAAAGTAGGATCGGGCTTTATGTTGTCAATAGCGGAAAGTGGGGAATTCTGTGGAAGTCAGCCTTTACATATTGGACAAATTTCGGCAAAATCCTCCCTCCTTAATCGCAGATGCTCGATTTCTGCAGGGGCCATAGTTCAACGGATAGAACAAGCGTTTCCTAAACGTTAGATCTGAGTTCGATTCTCGGTGGCCCTAGGGTTGTTAAGTGTTTCCGAACAAACACAAGAGCTATCAGGCCAGATCGGATTTTCGACTCCCTGCCTCGATGGGTACTGCCCAGATTAATGGGAAAATGATTGAGCGTAATTCTTAAACTCCCATTTCCGTGCAAGCATTTACAATCGATGGGATGAATGATATCGGGGAAGGTTCCTCCAACCCCCCCCTCGCCAAGTCCAGGTCGCAAGGGTGAGAGAAAAAATACAGCTAGAGTTTGGGTTTCTTAAGAAGGGGAAACAGATCCGCCGCGAGATCGAATGGGAATGCCCGGGTGGGGAGTAGAGGCTCGCCCTTGACTGATTGTAAGAGTGTAAAGAAGCTTCAAGGTATGTTCCGTTTCCTTCCAGCAATTTTATTACTTATATTATTCGAAGGGCCCGTGGCAACTAGCGGGGTAATGTCGGTCAAACGGCCAAACGTCGTTTTTATTTTGGTGGACGATTTGCGCTACGACGTATTTGGCTACATGAACCATCCTTTCTTGGAAACTCTGAACATCGACGCTTTGGCGATGGGTGGGATGCAATTTGAAAATGCATTTGTGACAACGTCTCTTTGTTCACCGGCAAGAGCATCGTTCTTGACGGGTCGTTACATGCACAATCACAAGGTCGTCGATAACGCGGATACGATGCCAGAAGGTACGGTGACTTTTCCGATGCTTTTTCAGCAAGCAGAATATGAAACAGCCTTCATAGGTAAGTGGCATATGGGAGGGAGTAGTGACGCCGTAAGGCCTGGATTTGACCATTGGGTCAGTTTTCGTGGGCAAGGATCCTATTTTCCCGAAGGACAAAATTTGAATATAAACGGACGATCTGTTCCGCAGCAAAAATATATGACAGACGAATTGACCGATCATGCAATTAGCTGGCTGGAGAATCGTGGTAGAGAAAAACCATTCTTACTCTATCTTTCGCATAAAGGTGTTCATGGCTTCTATGATCCTGCCCCTCGGCACTTAGGTCACTATAGTAACGAAACTTATATCCCTTATAGCGAGGAAGTTAGTATAGACGACGTGGACAAGCTAAAGCCGATGTGGGTGCGCGATCAGCGGAATAGCTGGCATGGCATTGAGTTTCCCTATCACGGACGTGCAGAACAAACCGTTGCCGAGATGTATCGGCGATATTGTGAAATGGTTTTGTCAGTTGACGAAAGTGTAGGGCGAGTCTTGACCGTATTAAAGCGTATGGAAATAGCAGACGATACGTTGATAATCTTTACAAGCGATGGGGGGCATTTGTGGGGAGAGCATGGCTTGATTGACAAGAGGTGTGCATACGAAGCGTCAATTCGAATCCCTTTTCTTCTCCATTGGCCAAAGGCTATTAAGCCGGGTTCTATTTGCTCGGCGATCGCAACGAACATCGATGTGGCTCCGACGCTGCTCGCCCTCGCTGGAATTCCAATCCCGGCTGAGGTTGACGGAAGCAGCCTCCGTAAATTCCTCTTCGAGCCCGGATCTGTCGATGAACGGCCTCCCTTCGTCTACGAATACTACTGGGACCCATCTTTTCCACATACTCCTACAACGTTTGCTGTTCGCAATGAACGTTTCAAACTCATCCAATATCACGGTATATGGGATACCGACGAGCTATATGATCTGAAGGCCGACCCGCAAGAGACTACAAATTTGATTCTTGAGCCTGCGTATCAAGATCGAGTCGAGGAGCTTCGAGAAATTCTTTACCAGCGTCTCTTGCAAACACGCGGACTGTCGATTCGCTTGGGGCGTAAGCGAGATCATGGGCAGAACCTGCGAAGTGCGACTAATTCAAAAAGATCCTCTTTCCCACCTCACATGATTTCTATGCCAAGCGAGGATCGATAGGAGAAGAACGTCTATGCTTGTAAACTGTTTCCGATTCGGCCTATTTACATTTTCAGCTTTTAGCTTACTCATTCTCCTAGTTAAAAAGTACGCAATGAAATACCTCTTTTTTCACCTTCTTGTTTGCTTGTTTCTTCTGAACTCCTCCCTGTTTTCGCAACAGAATAGGCAACGACGAGCTATTCCGTCCGATGAAGAGGTGCAGCAACGCGTTCCCAATGGTGTCACCTTCATTCCGAATCTTGTTTATCGAGAAGGACACGATCGGTGGAAGCTCGATCTCGCAATGCCGAGCGAGCTCGGAGATGAGCCGAGACCGGCGATTGTATTCATCCACGGCGGTGGTTGGCAAAATGGTGATAAGCGTGCTTCCGGTTTTTTAAACCCTACGCTGAGCTATGCTGAAAAGGGGTATGTGTGCATCACTACCAACTACCAGCTGACGACCAGGGAACGATGGCGAATAGACCATTGCATCGCGGATGTGAAAAACGCCGTACGATGGCTAAGGGCTAACGCGGACAAATACAATATAGACCCGACTCGCATTGGTGCCACTGGCAATTCAGCTGGAGCTCACCTTTCTGCCATGCTTGGCATCTGTCCTCCGCAGGCTGGTATGGAGGGTAATGGTCCTTACAGCGATTACTCCAGCACTGTGCAGGCCGTTGTGGCAAGCGCTACGCCAACCAGTTTTCTCATACCCATGAGTGAGCGAGGGAGGGAGCATTTTGAAGAGTTGGAGACATCAGCCGATCCAGGTATGGACGAGCTACGCAAAAGTATCTCGCCGATAACTTACGTCTCAGCCGAGAGCCCTCCCATGTTGCTTTTCCATGAGGAGTCTGACCGTACTGTTGGTGTCTACCAGTCGGATACCTTTGTCCAGGCTTTGCGGGAGGCGGGTGCCAAAGACGTCAATTATGTGCTCTTTGGCGATGGCAC
>PBMN01000019.1:0-55417 GCA_002722675.1 Opitutaceae bacterium | reverse complement strand
AAAAATAGAACCTAGACAGGTCTCTTGAAACACACAATTTTGTGGTTCTCGCGGTCGTTGGTCCAGAGGCATTGACCATCGAATGCGAGGGCCCGGGCGCCAAAGGGAATTTTGGCGATGTCTGTTGCCGTCTCTGAGCTGAGGCTGATTTGGGTTAGGAAGTAGTTGTTGGTCTCTTCCGAATCCGTAGTTGATAGATAGATACTTTTGTCCACAAAGACTTGGCCGCAAATTCCATGAGGAGATGAAAGTGATTTGTGAGCTTGGTCGTCAATTCCTAGTTGGAGAATAACCTTATTATACCACTGGCTAACATAGAGACTGGATCCGTCGAAGCCAAGTTGTGACCCAGTGTCATTAGGGCAGGGCAACTTAAAGACTGCATAGAATCCGTGTCCAGGAATGCAGCGACGAATGATACGGTTGTCCTCTTTGGTCTCTCCACAGAGGACACGGAGCTCTTCGCCGATGGGAACCATTCCAAAGGGAACCCCAGGCGCTTTAACTTCCCAAATAACGGTCCACATTTCGGGATCGATTTGATAGATGGTTTCGGATTCCATGGAACCCATCCAAAGGGTGCCATTGTGCCAGGCAAGGCTCTGGGGTCTAGGAGCGGGTGAGGCGAGCCGTTTGATCTCTTCGATATGGTTCATGATTTGGATTTAGATCTATGCCTACGGATTGCTTGGATTCACGCGATTAATTGAATGAAACGAGTTATCCTATATGAGCAGATCCATCTGTAGTTATTCAATAGCCCGATCTAGCAATTCAACTGTATGGACAACCTGTAGAGGAGTCTCTTTATCTTTGGAATGAAATTCGATCTGGGTGAGGCATCCGATGTTACCCGTAGCGATGATGTCTGCGTCCGTAGCGTACAAATTTTTAACTTTTCTCTCACCGAGTTCTTTCGCGGTATCGGAATGTTCGATATTATAGCTCCCTGCGGACCCGCAACAAATCTCCCATTCGGCTGGTTCGAGAATCTCTAGACCTGGCATAGATCGAAGCAGCTTCCTGGGAGCGGATCGGACTTTCTGAGCGTGAGCCAGGTGACAGGCATCGTGGTAAACGACTTTGACGGTCTCAGGATTTTCGATTTCGGGAGGCGTGAATCCGATCTGATCCAGATACTCGCAGATATCAATTACCTTGGACGCATAGTCTTTCGCCTGAACTCTTAGCGCGTCCTCCTCTCCCGCGAAGAGCGTTCCGTATTCTTTCATTCCGGAGCCGCACCCAGCTGCGGTTGAAATAATAGCATCCACATCTTCAGGGAAGGTTTCGAAATTTTTGCATGCTGCCTTTCGGGCCCCTTTAGATTCGCCGATATGCATAGCCAGAGAGCCGCAGCATCCTTGACTTCTGGGTACAAGTACTTCGATGCCATTTCGATTGAGTACACGAATAGCCGCCCGGTTAATGCGTGGAGCGAGTACCTGCTGAGCACAGCCTATGAGAAGAGCGACGCGACCCTTCTTTTCGCCCTGAGCCGGGTAGAATTCTTTGAATTCCTGCTTAGGCGGTAATTCGCTGGGTGCGAGCTCGAGCATCGCGCTGAACCCTTTGGGAAGATAGGGTGCAAGAGGTCTAAATAGGCTAGCGACTTTTGAGGCCGTTCGGAAGCGATCCGGATAGGGAATTGTCTTAAAAAGGGCCACTCGTTGCAGCCTTTCGCCCAACCCCCGCTTTCTCTGTTTTTCCGACCAAGCCCGGTAAGGCGAAATAAGCTCTCCGTATTCAACTCCAGAGGGACAGGAAGTGACACATGCAAGACAGCCCAGGCAATTGTCTACGTAGGGATCAATCTCTGATGGATTAAGCTTTCCCTCTAGCGTTTCCTTCATGAGAAAGATTCTTCCGCGGGGGGAATTCATCTCGTCTCCCATTGTCAAATACGTTGGGCAGGTGGGTAGGCAAAAGCCACAATGAACGCAGGCCTCTATCGGTTCCTTCATGGAAGCGAACTCGCGTCCAAGATCTTCTTTTGAAATTTGGCTTATCATTTAGTAATAATGGCCGAAAAGAGGAGCAGAACCCGCAAATATTTTGTGTCTATTCATTGAAAGCGGGTTGGAGAGCGGTTGGGTACAGTTCGGTAAATTTATCTTCGGGATCGAATGCCGACTTGAGTCTTCGGTAAAAAGACTTTTGGGAATCGGCTGCTATAAGTGGGGTCTCCGCGTCACCGCAAGCAACTTGACCCGATAAGTTGAGCTGAGTGAGGAGGGCACTCAGTTTTTCAATACTATTGTTCCAATGAAGCCAACAGACGTATCCGCCGATACTGTACCTTATTTCAGTGGAATAGGAGGCTAAAGCGCTTTCTAGGTCGAATATGGTTAAAGGATTGATGGGTATTTTGACGAGCAACCCTGATTGGGGAAGAGTCTCGAGCCCAACGCTTTCGGGCCAATAGCTATCAACACACTCTTGTGGTAAGGTGTCGCTTTGGTGAGTGAGGTGGCTCTCGATCGCTTCAACTCGCTGATCCATGGATTCTGGTTGCCCGGCCAGTTTGAGAAATAGGCGACCTTTCGAATCGAGATCTAGTATATCCAGCGTAAAACGTGAGCGCCCCAATGAAACGAAGGCTTCGTGAGCCTCTTGAAAGCTTGGATAATGGAATACAATGGTTCGACTTTCAGGAGCGACCGGGAAGACCTTGAAAGACGCTTCAGTAATAATGCCGAAACTTCCATAACTCCCAGACATCAGCTTTGGGATGTCAAATCCTGCGGCATTCTTAACGACTTTCCCTCCGGTATGGTTGTGGTTGCCGATTCCGTCGATAAAGTTTACGCCGAGAATAAAATCGCGAAGAATTCCATAGCGAAAGCTTCCCGGACCCGAGAGGCCCTTGGCGATCATGGCTCCTACGGTGGTCCCTTCTGCACTGAATGGAGGGTCAAAGGGAAGGTATTGGCCTTCTGCTGCTAGTGCCGCCTGAACCTCCGCTGCAGGTACGCCTGCTTGGACCGTAATGGTGTACTCTTCGGGTAGATACTCGACGATCTGATTGAAAGCGGAAAGGGAGATATGGGTGGTTGGCGCTTCCAACTTCGGAGAACCGAGCCCTTCGACAGAGCTCAGGGTCTCAGAAAGGTCCTCCCTGCCTAAGACTCGAACCGAATTCGATTCTCTGACGAGGACCTGCATTTCCTCGATAGAGTTTGGGGTAAAAGCCTTGTTTGGTTCGTGTTCCATAGAGCTACATGCGCGAGATGACACCTGCTTTCTCCAGTGGATGGGGACCGTGAGCGGCGAGAGCAGGAGCTTCCTTGCCGGGAAGCATTTTGCCGCGATTGGAGATTTCGTTCGGGTCGATGGATCGACGAAGGCGATCGAAAGTGTCCAAGTCTGATTTGGAAAACATTTCTGGCATGTATTCGAGCTTCTCGACTCCGACGCCGTGCTCGCCTGTAATGGATCCGCCTAGCTTCAAGCAGAGTCGCAATATTTTTCCGGCCAGAGCTTCTGCTTTCTCGAGCCCATCGGGTTGCTTGGCATCAAAAAGAATCAGCGGGTGAAGATTTCCGTCCCCTGCATGGAAGACGTTGGCAACCCGGAGACCGGCCTCCGAACTGAGACGCGAGATTTCTTTGAGAGCTTCACCCAGTCGGGATCGGGGCACCACGCCATCTTGAACAATGTAGTCTGGGGAAAGGCGACCCACAGCAGAAAAGGCGCTCTTGCGGCCCTTCCAGATGAGCATACGCTCGGCGTTGTCTTGGGCGATCCGAACTTCCTTGGCGCCGGTTTTGCTAATGGCGTCGGAAAGGGCGACGAATTCCGCTTCTACAGCGGCTGACTCGCCGTCCAGCTCCACGATGAGAAGCGCCTCTGCATCTTTAGGGTAACCGGCACTGACTGCGGCTTCCGCGGCCTCGATGGCGAGTTTGTCCATGATTTCCATTGCCCCTGGAAGTATCCCAGAAGCGACTACGACCGATACCGCCTCTCCTGCAGCTTCCAGACTATCGTAGCGGGCGAGAAGGGTTTGATAGGATTCGGGAATGGCTAGAAGTCGTATTTGGATTTCCAGTGCGATTCCTAGAAGCCCTTCGCTTCCCACAAAGAGTCCCACGCAGTCCGGTCCGGCATTCTCGAGGCTGTCATTCCCCAATTCGACCACTTCCCCATCGGGTAGGGCGACTTTGATTCCGAGGATATGATTGGAGGTCATTCCGTATTTCAGGCAATGAGCCCCGCCAGAATTGAAGGCGAGATTGCCGCCAATTGTGCAGACTGTCTGACTGGACGGGTCCGGTGCAAAGTAGAGCCCGTGCGGAGCGGCAGCGATGCTGATATTGGAATTGATCACTCCCGGCTGTACGCGGGCTGTCCGATTGTCGGGATCAAGTTCGATGATTTGGTTGAGCTGGTTTAAGCTGATGACAATGCCTTCGTCGATCGGCAATGAACCTCCAGACAGACTGGTTCCGCTCCCGCGGGCGACGAAGGGGACCTGGAACTCGTGGCAAATCTTTAGGGTCTCGATTACTTCCTCGTTGTTTATTGGCATGACGACCGCGACTGGTTTTTGCCGGAAAACTGTGAGACCGTCCGAAATGTAGGTTGTCAGTCTAGCGTCGTCTTCGTATAGCCGACTAGATGGGTAGAGCTTTCTCAGATGAGCGATGAAATCGGGCATGGGGACTTACCCAGACAAAGAAGGTGGAATGTGGGTGGGAGTAAAGCCTCTAGGAAGTAGAATATTGGAAATTGTGCGATTCGCTGGCTCCTCGCTCACAGTTCGACGTGATGCGTGAATTGGGGTAGGGTGATTGGGTCATTCTGTCGCCGTGAACGCAATCGGAAAGAGATCTGGCTGCCACGGTGTGGAACATCGGCGTTAACCTAACTCTATTCCTGGTGATTGTTGCAGAATCCACGACTAGGTCTGGTTTTAGCCACGTCGCAAGGCGGTGTGGTTTAGCTTCGCCATTCACCTAATGACCCCTAATCATCGTCGGCTCCGCTCCGACAGAGGATTTTTTGTTTGCGCTGATACCGATGGGCGGGACGCCATCGCCCTAGGTAATCGGCCCTCAACAAACGCTTTGTGATTGAGTGATCCGAGATAGTAGTCTTTGCAGTAACAGAAGTTATGTCCCCCAAACCCATTAACCTTTTGCCCAAGTTCCTTGTGACTTTGGCGTTGATCTTAACGGTCGCTTTGACGGCGGCAGCGGATCGTCCCAATGTGCTTTTTATCGCAACGGACGACATGAATTGTGATTTGGGAAGCTACGGGCACCCACTGGTCAAATCCCCCAATATCGATCGGCTGGCGGCTCGTGGCGTGAGGTTTGAACACACCTACTCACAAAACCCGGTATGCAATCCTAGCCGGACCTCGTTCATGACGGGTCTTTACCCGGAACAGACGAATATCAACACCAACGCCGGGCACTTTCGGGAATTTATTCCAGGAGTTGTTACGATGGCCCAGCATTTTCGGAACAACGGATACTATGTAGCTCGGATTGGAAAAATCTATCATTACGGGGTACCGGATAATATTGGCGAAAATGGTAACGACGATGCCCCTTCTTGGGAGGAAGTTCGCAATCCAATCGGTGTCGACAAGGTCGTTGAACCGAATCTGAACATAATCGTTCCCGGCGAAAGTCCTGGAGGCACCTTGAGCTGGTTGAAGGTCCCCAGCAAAGACGAGGAGCATACGGATGGCATTGGCGCCAGCTACGCGATCGAAATGCTCGATAAGAACCATCCTGACAAAACAGGACGCCCCTTCTTTTTGGCGATGGGTTTCTATCGCCCGCACACGCCCTACGTTGCGCCTGAGCACTATTTCGATTGGTATCCAAAAGAATCGATCGATCCGGTCATGCTTCACCCAAACGACCGAGATGACATTCCCAAAGCAGCGTTGCCCGACCGCCCGAATCAGCTCGATCTGACGATCGATGAGCGAAAGGAGATCATCCAAGCCTACTATGCTTCTATCTCGCTGGTGGATTCTCAAGTGGGCCGACTTCTGGACGCGCTGGACGACTTGAAGCTAGCTGAAAATACGGTTGTGGTTTTCGTATCGGATCACGGCTACCATCTGGGAGCCCATGGATTGTGGCAGAAGAGTGACTTGTTTGAAGGCTCTGCTCGCGTGCCCCTTATAATCGCCTCGCCCTTTGAAGATGCGGCACGTGGTGAAACCACAAAGTCTTTGACCGAGCTGGTGGATCTCTACCCAACCTTGAGCGAATTGTGTGGGATCAAAGCGCCGCCGCATGTGGCCGGTCGGAGTGTCGTTCCTGTTCTGCAAAACCCGGGTCAGTCCATACGCGATGAAGCCTACAGTGTGACCGACTGCCGCACGGTCAGGCGTTGGGACAATTCTAAGTTTCTAGGACGCTCGATTCGAACCGACCGCTACCGGTACACGGAATGGGACGAAGGCTCTTTTGGGGTAGAGCTTTACGACTATGAGCGGGATCCCGAAGAGTTTACCAACTTAGCATATAATCCTGAACATGCCGATCTAATGGCCTCGCTAAGGAGAAGGCTACACGAGCGTCAAAGCGAGGCTAACGTTGATCGATTATAGAAAACCTCCAGGATAGGAACAATGAATTCGCAAGATTGTCAGAACTTTATCGTTCGATTTCATCACTTACCGCAATAGTTGTATGATCTTTCGCACTTACGTCTTTTTTGCATTGGCTTCGGTACCCGCAGCATTCGCTGTCGACTTTGAGAAAGATATTCTCCCGATTTTCGAGGAGCATTGCTTTTCCTGTCACGGACCTAAAAAGCAAAAAGGAGAAATCCGATTGGATCGGCGAGCCCATCTGTTGCGAGGCGGAGATAGCGGTATCCCGAGTGTGATACCTGGGGATTCTGCGGAAAGCTACCTGATCGAGCTTTTCGAGGATCCGGATCCGGAATTTCGGATGCCCTTTGAAGAGGATCCCCTCTCGAGCTCGCAGATTGCGTTGATCGAGGAATGGATCGATGAAGGCGCAAATTGGCCGGGTCAAATGGACGAGGTGATCGCGGAGGCCGAGGAGTCGGACCATTGGTCTTTTCAACCGGTAGAACGTCCAAAGGTTCCCATCATGGAGGCGGCATCGGGAGCGATTGATGCATTTCTTTTGGCGAAGTTGGACGAAAGCGGTCTAACGCCAAACTCGGAAGCAGACGCGCGTTCACTCATAAGGCGGGCATCCATCATCCTAACGGGACTACCTCCCGTTCCGGAGAAAGTAACCTTATTCCAACAAGCGTTTGTGGCAAATCCGGATGGGGCTTACGAAGCACTCGTAGATGAACTGATGGCTTCTCCCCATTTTGGGGAACGCTGGGCGCAGCATTGGCTGGATGTCATTCGTTGGGCGGAGACGAATGGCTCCGAGGCAAATCTCTATCGGAAGAACGCGTGGGTTTACCGCGACTACGTCACGGATGCTTTCAACGAGGACAAGCCGTATGATCGGTTCATTCGAGAGCAGATTGCAGGGGATTCTTTAGATGCCGGTGAAGCAACAGGGTTTTTGGTGGCGGGTCCTCATGTTCCTGCGGCAACGGTTGGCAGAGAGGAATCGGCTATTCGGCAGGCGAGGGCGGACCGAATGGACGAGATTATGCAGACCGTGGGGGCATCGATGATGGGGATGACACTCGGGTGTGCACGTTGTCACAATCACAAGTTTGATCCGATAAGTATCACGGATTACTATTCCATGACAGGAGTTTTCCAGGATATCGAGTTTGGCGGACGAACTCCAGAGTTGCCTGAATCCCACCCGAAGCGACTTGCGGCCAATCCTCTCTGGCAGACAATTGCAGAAAATAGGGCGATGCTAGTGCCAACCGGTAATTGGGAGGAAGACTGGGGTGCCTATCGAGAATTGCATTTTGAATCTGTAATTACAGATAGAATACGGGTGACCTTTTTGTCTAAGCGGACTAAACTCGACGAGTTGGAGGTTTTTGGCCCGAAAGAGCCAATGAAGAACTTTGCCTTGTCGAAATACGGGACTAAAGCAGATGGCCCCGTCCATTTGAGAGGTGATGTCCGGCATGCCGAATCCTACGTCAATGATGGAGAGTACGGAACCATGGCATGGACAGCGGCGAAAAAGGAGGACAGCGATGAGCAACCCTGGATACAAATAAACTTTTCAGAGCCGGTCGAGATCAATCGTCTAAGAATGAGCTCGAATCGGGAATACTATTACGATGTCGACTACTTGAGTATCAACGCATCTATAGGTTTCGATGATTATCGACTGGAAGCCTTGAGCCCCTCAGGCGAATGGATCGAATTGGCCGCTATCCCAAAGATAAAGCAGGCGGACAAGGAGAATCCCAAGCGCCAAGAAGCACTAGCAGCAATCTCAGAAGCGGTTTCCCAGCTCGAAGAGGTGGGCCCAAAGGTCAGCTTTGTGGGCCGGTTTATTGATCCAGCTACCACTCGCGTTCTCAGTAGAGGCAGTCCGGAGAATCCGCGCAATGAAGTCCCGCCAGCCGCTCCGCTTATTCTTGGGGGTGACTTGGGCCTAGATTCGAGCTTTACGGGAAGTGAGCGCCGCGCTCGTTTTGCGGAATGGGTTGTCAGCCCGGACAATCCTCTCACGTCACGTGTCATGGTAAATCGGATATGGCACCATATTTTTGGAATGGGGATCGTTCCAACGACGAGCGACTTTGGTAAAGCGGGAATGTCACCGAGCCACCCTGAACTTTTAGATTGGCTCGCATCGGAGTTCGAAGAGCCCAAGGTTTCGGATGGAGAGCCTTGGTCAATGAAGTCGATGATTCGACTGATTGTTATGTCTGATGCGTTCCGACGGTCCAGTGCTCCAAGTGAAGAGAGTCTTGTAGTAGATGCGGGGGCCAGTCTGCTGTGGCGTTTTCCTCCGCGACGCGTTGAAGCAGAAGTCATTCGCGATGGGGTGCTGCTTGCGTCTGGGAAGTTGGATACATCCGTTGGTGGACCAAGCTTTCGGATTCACAACGTAAAGAAAACCTACGCCCAATGGGAAGTGGTGAACAATTACGGACCTGATACCTGGCGTCGCATGCTTTATCAGGAACGGATGCGACGGGTGGATGACCAAATGTTTACCGCGTTTGACTTTCCGGATTGTGGACAGGTTCGAGCGATGCGTCCTGTATCTACTACTCCATTACAGGCACTAAACTTGCTCAATAGTCCCTTTGTTCGGGAACAGGCGGAACAGCTTGCGAGCCGAGTGAAAAAAGAAGCATCCAGCGACGATACAGAAGAGCAAATTCGTAGAAGCTTTCAAATACTGCTAAATCGCGAACCCGATAGAGAGGAACTTGCAGCCTGCAAGGAAGTCGTCAAAGAAGCGAGTCTGGCACTGGTTTGTCGCACACTGATCAATTCAAACGAATTCGCTTTCCTTCCTTAAGCTAATTTTTAGACAATGGACAATCTATCTGAGTATATTTCTTCGCATGGTAAGTCACTATTAAACCGGCGGGACTTTCTGCGTCAAAGTGGAATGACCTTAGGTGGAATCGCCTTAACCCAGTTACTCGCTCAAGACGGGCTCCTGGCCTCAGACCCCCAGACCTTTAGCGGGAAAGCTCCGATTCGACCCTACATCGATCCGGACAACCCGTATCTCCCCCGTCCTCCTCACTTCGCTTCTGAGGCGAAACAGGTTTTGGTTATATACTGCCCTGGAGCGGTGAGCCACGTGGACACGTTTGATTATAAACCCAAGCTGATCAAATTTCATGGGCAAAAACCGCCTGGAATGCCTGCGGTTACGTTTGAAGGACCATCTGGAAACATTGCCAAGCCGTTCTGGGAATTTAAGCCTCGCGGAAAAAGCGGCAAGATGGTTTCGGATTTGTTGCCTAATCTAGGAGGGCTCGTGGACGACTTTAGTTTCTTTCACTCGCTCCACACACAAACAAGCGCGCACCCGCAAGGGGAGAATTTTCTCAATACAGGTTTTACGATGGAAGGGTTTCCTTCATTCGGGGGTTGGGTAACCTATGCTTTGGGCACTGAGAATCAGGAATTACCCGCCTTCGTAGCGATTAATGATCCGCGTGGATTAGCTCGGTCGGGTAAGAATAATTTCGGAAGCGGTTTTCTACCGGCAGCCTATCAAGGAACGGATTTTAATGCGAAAAACCCTCCCTCTAATCTTGCCCGTCCAGACAAGTACACAGAAAAGGATGACAAGGCGACGGTTGATCTTTTAAATCGGCTGAACGCAAAACACCTCGAGCAGTTTCCGAACGATGCCGATTTAGCGGCCCGCATTGCTAGCTATGAATTGGCGGGTAAAATGCAGGTTTCTGTTCCGAATGTTATGGATATCGCAGGAGAGCCTGAGAGTATCCACAAGGAGTATGGAACGGATACGGGTACGGATTTGAAACGCGAGTATGCTAAGAATTGTATCCTCGCTCGCAGACTTGTGGAGAAGGGAGTCCGTGTGGTTCAGCTCTTCAATGGCAGCGATCCCTCAGGTGGAAATGGAATTACCAACTGGGACTCGCACAGTAACATACACAAGACCCACGCTATGCAGGCGGAGATCATGGACCAGCCTACTGCGGCTCTAATCAATGACATGAAGCGTCGCGGACTTCTCGATCAAACCCTCATTGTTTGGGCGACTGAGTTTGGTCGTATGCCATTTTTACAGGCCAATGGAACCGGTCGCGACCATAATCCGGATGCGTTCACCTGTTTCTTGGCCGGTGCTGGAGTTAAGAAAGGCTTCAGTTATGGCGAGAGTGACGAGTTCGGTTTCAAAGCTGCTGTGGATCCGGTAAGTGTTTACGACTTCAATGCGACCATTCTGCATCTCATGGGCCTCGACCATGAACGCCTAACCTATTATCACAATGGCCTCGAGCGTCGATTGACGAACGTGCATGGACATGTGGTGAAGGAAATTTTGGCGTAGGTGGAGCTAAATTGTCACTAGCAGTGGCGTTGCTGGCGGCGACCGTATTAGATACTTTTCGATTCTCGCAGGGCCAGTGCTCGTGCTGGCCATACAAGAGTGGTCGCTGCCCCCTACGTGTTTTCGAGTTTGCGAACCGGGCGGATGTCGCTGTATCTCTTGTTTGCATGAGATCTCGTTTGTTTCCCTTTTTTCTATTCTGTCTGGCTTGTCTAGAAGGCTCTTCACTATTGCAGGCGGAAAATCGCGTCGCCTATCTAAACTCTATAAAGAAAAGTGATGTGCATACGCATGTCCGGATGAACGCCGCGTTCTTGTGGGGACTGCTCGATCAGGAAAACTTCAAGTACCTCAATGTCTGGCGTGGATAGCATGGGTTCAGAAATGACCCTGAGCCAGCGTGAGGATGCGAGGGACCTGTATCAGAAATACCCGAGGCACTACTCCTGGGTGCGGGCCTTTGATTCGAAAGGGCTGTTCGAGCCAAGATGGACGAATAGGACTATCGAATTGCTCAAGCAGGATTTCGAAAGCGGAGCGATTGGAGTCAAAACCTGGGAAAACTTTGGCATGGAGATTTTGAATCCGTAATGCTACGATTTACTAATGAGTAAAGGCTAGATGAATACGAAGCTATGAATAATTACCCAGAGCGATTTGAATCGGAGACAAAGTTGGAAGAGGCGCTGTCTCGGCCCACTCCTGAGCTTGTTCGGATGGCAAAGATCCTCGTGGGCGATTTCCTGTTTTTAGGCGTTTCGGGAAAGATGGGGGTTTCGATGGCCTGCATGGCCAAGCGGGCTTGCGAGGAAGCGGGAGTCAAAAAGCGGGTTATCGGAGTGTCCCGATTTAGTTCCCCAGAAAATAGGAAATACTTGGAGGATCGCGACATCGAGACCATTGCCGGCGACCTGCTGAATCCGGAATTCGTCCAAGGATTGCCCGACGCGAAGAATGTCATCTATTTGGTGGGGACCAAGTTTGGAACGTCTGGAAATGAGGCCTACACCTGGGCGATGAATGCCTACCTGCCAGGACTGATCGCGGAACGCTACAGAGATTCCCGGATTATCGCTTTGTCCACTGGTTGCGTCTATTCCCTTGTGGATGTCGATTCGGGAGGCTCGAAAGAGACGGATCCTCCGATTCCGATAGGCGAATATGCTCAGTCCTGCCTCGGCCGAGAGCGGCTTTTTGAATACGGAAGTTTGACCAACGAAACACAGGTTACGCTCGTTCGTTTGAACTATGCGGTAGAGATGAGATATGGTGTGTTGGCCGACATTGCATCGAAGGTATACAACAGCCAGCCGGTAGATGTGTCAATGGGCTATGTGAATGTGATATGGCAGGGAGATGCGAATGCGTTGGTACTGCGTTCCTTTCGCTTATGTTCAAGTCCGCCAAGGATCATGAATCTTACCGGATCGGAAACGATTTCCGTGAGGGAAATGGTCCTTCGGTTTGGAGAGTTGTTTGGCCGGGAGCCTATTGTCGAAGGCGAGGAGAAATCTCAGGCACTTCTTTCGAATGCATCGTGGGTGCATTGGGAACTGGGAAAACCACATGTTCAACTGGATCAAATCGTAAACTGGACTGCAAAGTGGATCGAGGCGGGTAACCCGTTGCTGGGGAAACCAACACATTTTGAGGTGAGCGATGGGAAATTTTGAATGATGTGTTCATTATCTATTAAATTGGACGCCTATGGCAGTGAGAAGGGTAGCGGGCGATCTCCGAGCCCCACTTTGAAGGGACGAATAATGGGTACTCAGAGATTGCCCGCTGCCTTGACGCCTCTATAGGAATGTTGATTTTGTACTTATTTCTAGTCATATTTCATGAGCATCGTCATAGCCCCAGAAATACGAGAACTCCTGAGACAAGGAGTGGCAATACCGGCGCATCCACTTGCATTAAATGTTAAACGGCAAATTGATGAGCGACGGCAAAGAGTGCTTTCGAGATATTATCTGGATGCCGGGGCGGGCGGTCTAGCGGTGGGAGTGCACACTACGCAGTTTGAGATTCGACGTCCGGAAATTGGTTTGTACAAGACTGTGCTGAATTTAGCTCAGGAGGAAATTGATGGCTATGTTTCCCGGTCTGGTCGTCCGGTTGCCCGGATAGCTGGGGTGATCGGTCAAACGAGCCAAGCAGTCCAGGAAGCGGAGATTGCATCAGAATTCGGATACGATGCGGTGTTGCTTAGCCTTTCCGCTTTTCCTGGCGCCACAAATGAAAAGCTGGTCGACCATTGTCGTGAAGTATCAAAGGTGATGCCCTTGTTCGGATTCTATATCCAACCTGCGGTGGGTGGACGGAATCTTGATGTCGATTTCTGGAGAGCGTTCGCCCAGATAGAGAATGTAGTGGCGGTAAAAGTTGCCCCGTTTAGTCGTTACCAAACCATCGATGTGGTTCGGGGTTTGGTTGAGTCTGGTAGATCGGGTGAGATCGCTCTATATACCGGAAACGATGACAATATTCTACTCGATCTTCTAAGTGAATACAAGTTCATTCGAGAGGTTGAGCCGGCTAAGAAACGCATCGTTGGCGGGCTGCTCGGGCACTGGGCAGTTTGGACCCGGAGTGCGGTAAAATTGCTAGAGGACGTTCAAAAGGGTGTTTTTGCAAAAAATACTGGGAAGTCGCTCACGTTGGCCCACCAAATTACGGATTGCAACGCAGCCTTTTTTGATGCGGCGAATCAGTTCGCAGGATGCATTGTCGGTCTGCACGAAGTGTTGAGGAGGCAAGGGTTGCTAGAAGGAGTCTGGACCCTGGACGAGAATGAGGTTCTGTCTCCGAAGCAATTGGCAGAGATCGATCGCGTCTACAATGCGTATCCGGAACTCAATGATGATACCTTTGTTGCCCAAAATTTGGATCGCTGGCTTCGTTGAGGCTCGTTTAAGGTGGCGTAGTCATGGAATTAGACTGAAGCGGACTGGCGTTTTCTCTTACGCCACAATCCCGGTTTGTGCCTAGTTGCCAGCCAAAGGGATTAAATGATCGGCACAGTAACCACGATCAACTGCCAAAATGAGGTCGCCTTGATTTGAATGATGTTGCTCTCGAGCGATTACCTTAAGAAGGGATTGAATGGCTCCTTGCTAGGGGCCATAATCGAGCGACTAGAGGGACGCAATTGCGTCAAATTGGGTGCGATCCCAACCAGCACTCGAAGGTTGCCCGCTACCTTGAAATGCCTCGGGGATGCTATATCTGGGAAGTATTGCGCCTTTTTTGTTCGCATTGGGGGTTATGCGTGTTGTGTTCTCAATGTGAAAAGCTCCTTCCATGAGGAATTTTATAACGAGTTTAGATGGCAAGAAATGAACGAAAATAGTGACCACCTACGTTATGACCTTGGCGACTTCGCCTACGGTACCTGGCGCATCCTCGATGGCGAGCAACCCCTTTCTTGCGAAGCGTTGGCTCGGCGGTTTCACAAGTGTCTGGAAAATAGTATCAATACTATAGATACGGCAGAAATTTATGGAGGCTACCATGTCGAGGAAGCTGTGGGCAATACTTTGAAGTCTGACCCAGAGCTACTCAACCGATTTAAGATTGTTACGAAAGTGGGGATAAACGTTCCTTCGAGAGAAAAGTCCCATGCGTCGATTCCACAGTACGACGCGTCGAGCAAAAACCTCGTTCATTGCGCGGAAAAATCTCTCCGATTGCTGGGGATCGACACGATCGATCTCTTTCTGGTGCACCGGCCTGATTGGCTGACCCATCCTGAGGATACTGCTAGTGGGTTGCGGCAACTTCTCGATGAAGGAAAAGTTAGAGAAGTCGGTGTATCCAATTACACGATATATCAATTTGAAACGTTGGACCAGCTGATGGATGGAAAGCTCGCAACCAATCAGGTTGAGTTTAGCCCACTATGCATGGATCCCCTCTACGATGGGTCTTTTGACCAGTGTCTGCAGAAAAAGGTGCGCCCCATGGCTTGGTCGCCGCTAGGGGGAGGGGCCCTTTTTAGCGGAAAAGGTGGAGCTTCGAAGCGACTAAGGGACAAGTTGACCGACCTATCGCCAAAATATGGAGAGGCTCCCTTGGATGCACTGGTCTATGCGTGGGTCTTGGCTGTTCCCGCTAACCCGACTGTTATCCTTGGAACGAACAAAATCGACCGGATTATCAGCGGCGCCAAAGCAGGAGCGATCCAATTAGAACGCGAAGACTGGTACGCTATCTGGGAGGCAGCTAAAGGCCAGTCGGTACCGTGATTGCAGAACAGGTTCTGTTTATAGTTTTTTCAGAGTTTTGGTATCGTGGGTAGAGCTCGACGGTCCGTCGAGCCGTAGCTTGGGTCCCATCTGCCACATCATCCCCAAACCTTAGTTCGACCTCTTCGGTTCGCCGGGCCGTCGAAGCCCTACCTTTACGACTTCCCGATGGAAAAATGATCTAGGTGCGTCATTTTAGAGACAGAGTTGATCTCTTTTGAGGATTGATTCGACGGGTGAAAACCTTACGATTTAGCTATGTTAAAGTTTCGTTTCCTCACCCTTTCGTTATCAGTATCCCTTACCATTGGGTTCCTTGCTTCCCTCTCGAGAGCTCAGTCCGATCGGCCCAATATCCTCTTCGCCATTGCGGATGATTGGGGCTGGCCGCATACGAGTGCATACGGGGACAGTGTCGTCAAAACGCCCACTTTCGACAGTATTGCAGCGAATGGCGTTTTATTTACGAACGCCTTTATTTCCTCACCCTCGTGCACTCCTTCACGGAATTCGATTCTTACGGGCCAGTATCATTGGCGTTTAAAAGAGGGAGGCAATCTCTGGAGTAATTATCCGGAAGGTTTTCCCACTTACGTTCAAGCTCTGAAAGAGGCGGGCTACTTTGTCGGTTCGTATCGAAAGGCGTTCGGCCCTGGATCCGATCACGGAAAAGAAGTGGCTGGCAAGAAGTTCCAGGGCTTGGACCATTTTCTTAAGGAACGTCCCAAGGACCAGCCCTTCTGTTTCTGGTTTGGGACCTCGGATCCCCATCGGTCTTACAAGTGGCAATCTGGTTTGCGCTCGGGTATGAAATTGGAAGACGTGGAGGTGCCGCCGTTCTATCCTGACTCGGAAACGATCCGCACTGACATTCTAGACTATTATTGGGAGGTGCAGCGTTTTGATCGTCAGGTTGGAGAAGCCCTGTCCTTTCTAGAGGAAAAAGGGGAATTGGAAAATACGATTGTGGTGATGACCGGTGATCATGGCTGGCCCTTTCCACGCGGGAAATCGAATTTGTATGACTATGGGGCCCGGGTTCCTCTAGCTGTGAAGTGGCATAAGTCGATTCCTGAAAACCGAGTTGTGAGCGACTTTGTTAGCACTACGGATCTAGCACCGACCTTTTTGGAAGCGGCGGGATTAAGGGCGTTGAAAGGAACAACGGGTCGATCTCTACTTTCAATGTTGAAGTCTGGCAAACAGGGTCGCGTTGAGACAGATCGGGATTATATTTTAACGGGAAAAGAGCGGCATACGCTAGCTCAGATGGACCACCCCGGTGGTACGCCCATGCGAGCCATTCGCACGGATGATTTTTTATACATCCATAATTTCAAACCCGAGCGGTGGCCCGCGGGGCACCCCGATGGCAGCTACAACGGCCCCATATTTATGGATATTGATGCGAGCCCGACTAAGTCCTACATCATAGACCACAAGGATGATCCGGATATGGAGATTTATTATCAACTATCGTGTGGTTTGCGGCCGGCCGACGAACTTTACGATATTCGTCTCGATCCTTACCAAATGCACAATGTAGCAGATCGTCCTGAATACGCGGATACGATGAAGCGTTTGAAATCACAGCTTTTCAAAGAGCTCAAGGAATCAGAAGACCCACGAGTGCTCGGCGGTGGTGACGCGTTCGACAGTTATGAGTATCTCGGTCGATTGAAACGCAAAGTGGAGTAGATAAGATATTTAACCAGGGATGACACGGATATCACAGATTATAAAATTTTGAAATCACCTATTGGTCCTCGCCAAATCCACTAACAATATGCCTCAAAATAGAGAATATGCGTTCCTCCTTGGTAATAACTCTAGTAGGATTTTCGTACTGCTTGTTACCGTTTTACTTTTCGCAAGTTCTTCGTGGAGTCATCAAAAAAGTGAATACGGAATACGGCATTCGGTCGTCATTAGCAGACCCAAGACGTTTGAATTTAACGAAAACGACGAGATTGTTTGGGAGTTCGATGGTCGTTCCAAAGACATATCGAAGCTAGACAGTGGGAACTACCTTGTGACCTACCGTGACCAGGTGATCGAATTAGACCCCAGCAAGAAAACGGTTTGGAGCTATACTCAATTGGTTAATGCAGAGATCATGAGTGCCCAACCTCTTACTGACGGGAATACACTCGTGACAGAGCTTGGCGAGCACCCACGACTCGTAGAAGTAGATCAGGGATCAAAGGTAACGGCCATAATACCGATCCAGCCTGAGACAGACAATATCCATCTGCAGACGCGTATGGGTCGAAAGCTGTCCAGTGGGAATTATTTGGTTCCACACCGAATTATGCCCTTTGCCAAGGAGTATGTCGGAAGAGGCAACGTGGTTCGCACGTTTCGCGTCGATCTTCCGGAATTGGGGGGAGCAGAAGCTAAAAACGGGACGTTCGCCGCGGTACGTCTGGATGATGGATCGACCGTTGTTACATGCGCTTCCGGGAATAGAATGGTAATCTTTGATTCTAACGGAAAACTCGTATGGCACCTTTCGAGCGAGGAGTTGGGTGGAATCCTCAATGATGTATGCGGACTGCAAGTACTGAAGAGTGGAAACTTTGTCGTGTCCTGTTATGGGAACCAGGCAGAGGATGGACTAAAGTTGATTGAGATTACGCCCGACAAAAAGATCGTTTGGACGTACCAGAACCAGACTGTTAAGTATGTCCACAATCTTCAAGTACTATCGACTAACGGTCAGCCTGAGTAGCCTGATAGAAAAGGGTTCCATTTAATTGGAACCATTCGTTTGGATAGTTGCAGATGAAGTAATCTAGGTTTTTGTCGAATTGATTCGATACTTTCGNATAAAGGATCTAGGTANTCTCTNGTTTATCTTTTGCTACCCTTTGACCCATCTAAACGGAAGGAACCTNATTATGCCCGAAAACAATATCAATCGTCGCTCTTGGTTACAGAGCATGCTCTACGGAGGNGGGGCCCTTGTCGGCCTCAGCGCCGCTAGCCCAATCGTTCGTGCCGCCCCTATTAGCCCAAAGAACAAGATAAAGGTGACTAAGCTGGAGACGTTTGTCCTTAAGAATTCCTGGGTTTTTGTGAAAATATCCACAGATGCGGGGATCACCGGTTGGGGTGAGATGCTAAAGGACGATGCCAAGGCGTGCGCCGCGGGAGCGTTGGAAGTAGGAGACTATCTAATTGGTAAGGACCCTCGTCCGGTGCTCCATCACTGGCAAGCGATCCATCGTGGCGCTTTCTATAGAGGGGGGCCGATTAAGTCCGCGATTTCATCGGGGATTGATCAGGCTCTTTGGGATATCGCAGGTAAGTGCTATGATGTACCCGTCTACAAACTACTTGGAGGGCCGACTCGCGAGAAAGCATTTGTCTATGGGACGCCGGATAAGAAGACCGGCGTTAGGGCTATGAAGGTGGGCCCATCTACTGAAATGCGCAAAGCCCACAAATACCTGGAAGGGAACAAGGTGGTTGAGGAAGTTGCAGAACGTTTTGGAGCGTTGCGTAAGCGATACCCCGGCGTCGACATTGGAATCGACTTCCATGGGGCGGTGCAACCGACTACAGCAGCCTTGCTCATTAAAGCATTGGAGCCGCATAACCCATGGTTCTTTGAAGAAATCATTCAGGCTCTCAATGTGGATGTCATGGCAGATCTGGCCGCAAAGACTCACATACCCATCGCAACAGGCGAGCGTGTGTTCCTTAAATGGGGCTTCCGAGAAATCCTTGAGAAAAAAGCAGCTATGATTCTGCAGCCCGACGTAAACTACGCAGGTGGCATTACTGAATTGAAAGTCATCGCTGGTATGGCTGAAGCCTACTACGCTCCCCTGGCTCCGCACAACCCCAATGGGCCCTGCTCGCTTGCGGCCAGTTTGCAAGTGGCGGCCTGTATTCCAAACTTCTTGGTTCAGGAGCGTGGCGATCGTGAGCACGATCTACTGGCTGAGCCTTTGCCGCCTGTAAGAGATGGATACCGACCCATTCCAAAGGGACCTGGACTTGGCATTACGATCGATGAAAACCGTATCGACGAGGAAATCGGTGAGCCCCGAGAGTATCTGCCGCAATACGATGCAGATGACGGCTCGGTCGTGGATTGGTAGTTGTTAATGTTGGGATCGAATATTTTTGTATCTGTAGGAGCGGTTTTACAATATTAGCTGGCTGTTGGTTAAAATCGTCTTCTCAAACGAAATTGGTTCTTATTCAGCATGCTTAGATATATCTCCATGATATTGTTGGCTATTTGTATAGCCGGATGTAGCGATCAGCCTGAGGAAGGGCGGGAGGCTTCTCATAAGAAACCCAACATTCTATTCATTTTTACCGACGACCAGTCGCACCGAACCATCTCCGCCTACGAGGACGCTCTCCAATGGGCAAAGACACCCCATATCGATCGCCTGGCTGAGGAAGGAATTCGTTTCAAACACGCCTTCGCGGGGCCCTGGTGCGCACCGAGTCGAGCCATGGTGCTGAGCGGTCGATACTTACACGGTATTGAAGGGCTCGATTTCACGGATTATCCTAAGATCCGGGAAGACCAAGAAACGTTTCGTATGTGGCCTCAAGTGTTTCGAGAAAACGGATACACTACGGCGGTCATCGGAAAATGGCATTTGGCCTCCGACTATCGTCACGGGACGGTTTGGGATCACTCCATTATTTGGGAACGCTTGGGAGGTGCAAAGTCGGGCGACTATTTTCGAAATCAGAAACTCCGATTTGATGGAGGCGATTTTACGCCGGTAGGTGGACATTCGACAGATAACTACACGGAGTACGCACAGGACTTTATCAATCGAGATCATGAGAAACCTTGGATGTTGTGGCTGTGCTACGATGCGGTTCACGCTCCTTTCACTCCGGCAGATCGGCATCAGGAAAGTTATGTCAATGCGGGTCCGATTGAAACTCCCGCAGACATTTACCCGCCTCGTCCCGATAAGCCGCGCTACATGCAGAATTACTCTATGTTCGAGCCAGCCCCAGATAGAGTACCAGTGGACCAGCGCCAGCAGTTGCCGCTTCCGAAACTAGTGCAGAAGTACCATAGTGGTGTGCTCTCGTTGGATGAAGGAGTACGGGACTTAGTGGATACGCTTGAAAAATCAGGTCAGCTAGACAACACTATCATCGTATTCACGTCGGACCAGGGTATTGCGATGGGACATCATGGAATGGAGATCAAAGTAGCCCCCTATGACGATAACATTCGGGTGCCTTACATCGTTCGGTTGCCGGATGGCCGGTCTTCGGGAACCGCGATTAACATGCCAGTCAATGTGATCGATTTGATTCCCACGTTCTTTGACTATGCGGGTATCGATTTGCCGTGGGAAATGCATGGTACTAATCTTCGGCCCATTCTAGAGAACCCGAGTCTAGTCTGGGATCGTGGGCTTCTTCAGGAGAACTTCAGCCGTAGCTTTGGTTCGCAGACGGATGTCGGCCTAACTATTGTGGATCCAGATGAAGGATTGCCTAACCAGAATGTGGACTGGTGGATTTTTCTGAGGTATGGGAATCTCAAATACATCACAACCCTCGTTCCAGACGAAATTGAAGAGCTCTACGATATAGAGAAGGATCCGAGGGAATTGAAGAATTTGGCGCTAGACCCCGAGAATTACGAGAGGATGGATCAGATGAGAAAGATGATGTTGGAAGAGCTCCAGAGAACGAATGCGGGTCTTGTAGAAAATCTGCCGGCACCAAAGCGATTGTAGATCTTTAAATCCTAGCGGGTGTTGCGTCCTTATTCAACTTCTGAACTTCGCACTACCTCGCCGAGTGCGTCCAGTTTCTCGTCGGTCAAATAGGCGTAGCGATTGATCCATAGTCGCTTTTTGGAAACGGAGAATACCGCTTTCGCCCTTTTTGCGAAATCATCGCACGGACCGTAGCTGTGAGCGATTGGCCAGATCGGGGCGCTGGCGGACTCCGCTTCGACCTGAACTTGCTTCTTCGCTAGGGCAACAGTCGATACCGGATGATTTTCCTCAGGCTCCGGATAGTGGAACGAGTCTGATGATTCGGGAGTAGGGGAAAAAGCGTCAAAGGCGACGCAGAGACATTCGGCCAGGAGGGATTTGGAAAGCCCCGGATTATTACGAGTAAGCGTTTCGGTGTAGTTCTTTAGCATCATGGGCCAATGCATGGTATAGTATTTACAGCTAATCGCGTTGGCGATCTCACCGTTCGACTGATAGTCAAATCCGCTGAGCCGGTTCCAAGGAATCGGAAAGGCAGAGGGGATGAGCTCCTTTTCGTTGCCGCCAACACTATCCAAGGCGTTTCTATATCGTAGCAATAAATTGGTTACGATCTGAGACTTCAGACGAGCCCGATCAGGGCTTACTTGCAAATCAGTGATAAGCTTTTCCGGAGTCTTTACATACTCCTTGAGGTGATCGTTGTTCAACGCTTGAAGGAAAAACCGGTATTGGGAATCTGAGGATTCTCGAATACTTTGGAAATCAAATCCGTGCTCCGTGGCAAACGACTCTACGTGTGGACCAAAGTCCGTAAAAATCGATTCGAAGAAGTAGGGTGGGAATTCCGGCCAATCGATTCGAACTCCATCGATTTTTGGGTACTGCTGGATCAAATCTTTGATGAGCGCCTCGCCGTACCCTAGGATATGGGGGCTTGCGATAGATCCATTGTTGTCCAAGCAGTTCTCCGGTCTCGAGCCGTCGGGCAAAAGCGAAATATCGTCACCTATCGGCCCTCCGAACTGCACGCGATATCCGGGGGGTATGGCAGACTGGATTTGGAAGAAGACTTTGATTCTTCGTGTTTGAGCCGCCTCAATGAATTGATCGATGACATGGCCTTCTTTTTTTGTGGAGGCATCTCCCTTCGATGGTTGATACCTAAGCCCTTGGTAGAGTTCGAGATTGGGTTCGAAACTGGGGGCTGTCTTTATCCAGACTTCCTTTTTCCCCCACAAGGGTCTTTCAAGCAATCGCGTCAGTCCTTTGTCGGCATCTGCCGGTGGTTCTCTATGACCCCCTTGATCAGCGGGACATTCTCTCATTATGTAGGGAGAGATGGAAACTGCTGAAACCGGTGCTCGATTCATGAGGTTGTCGAGCAAAGGTTCAACTCCTTCGCTTTGAATGTACTCTGGAAATACTGTAATCCCTAACATTTGAATATAGTAAGGTTATCCGAAAAATTTAAAATACATGCCGATTGCTCCAAAGGTCAGCAATGTCGCCCCTGATGTGAGTAGTCCCCAGAATAGGAAAGCATTCATTCGTAATTCAGCAGGAAGGTTGCGCCTGTCAGCCCAGGCGACGCCAAAGCACCAGACGCCGCAGCCAATGGTGCCTCCAAGCATCGCGGGAATCTGGACGATGGAAATGGGATTCGACAAGGGTTGCCAAACGTAGCCCAGCCAAATGACTCCGATACCCACTGTGGAGGTCGTAATGATTAGAATTCGTTTTAGTTTCGAACTATCCAGTGACTTCTCGGTCTCGAAAAAGGGTATGATCCCCTCGTAAACTGTTTTAGTCCAAACGTCAAAAGTTGCGAAAAGAGTACCTCCAATTGCCGTAAAAATGCCAATTCTATAAAGAACGAGCAGGGAGGGATGCAAAGAGGTCAGAAAGGATTCCTGGTGAGAAAGAAGGTTCAAATTGTCAGGGATCTGCTGACCTTCATGCAGGATCACGGACCCGAGTACCATGAAGGCGGCGGAAAAAATGAATACGGCTAGAAAGGAGCCCGCGACATCTACCTTAACGGCTTTGAGCCAGTCTCTTCCTTTGCTTAAGTTGCTTTCGTTTGTATCGATCGAAGCGAACCCCGTTTTAGTGGAACTCCTAAAGACGTCTTGATTTTCGAATAGTCCCCATCGCTTTTCTCTCAGAAAGCTGAAGTAGCCGATATAGGCGGGAAGCCCTCCACCGATAATTCCAATGTAGGAGACGATTTCGATCCAGGCAGACTTTTCAGCGATCTTTGGATAAGCTGTATGTATCCAATCTTTATATTCAGGGATGATAGGAATGAATAATCCGCTGAACAGCTTTCCGAGATGGGGTTGACAGGCGATCGCTGCCGTCAGAATGCAAATCAGTAGCAGTCCGACGACGACCATCTGGGTTTTCTCGAGCCGTTTGTAGCCTTGTCCCCAGCTGAAGATCGCGGCAACGACAATGAGACCGGTAGACCATGATCGAACCGAAATTTGCTGGTCTCCCCCTAAATTCAGTATCCACGAAATAAGCGATCCGACCGAAAGCGATAAGGATGCGAGTAAGAAGGGCAGACAGATAGCTGTCATTATAAGCAAGCCCATGGGAAACCATCCTCGTGGGCCGGGCAGCATGACCCAGCTTTGCATTGGGTGCTCGCCGGATAGCAGCATGTATCGTGCGGAGGCGTAGATTTGAGTTCCCTTCAAAAAGATCCCAAGAAAGAAACACCATAGGATAGCATAGCCGAATATCGCTCCTCCCCGGGATGCAAATACGGTTTCACCGTTTCCGATCGATACTGATGCGATAATGATCCCGGGCCCCAGGAAACCAATAGCCTTCCACCACTTCTTTTCCTGAAGGACGCTAGGAGGAGAGGGGTATTGAATGGGTTTCATGTATTAGGGTGAAAGAGCCATTGAGAAGCCACCTTGATATCGGATGGTACGCGATCCGATATAATCTGAAACAGTTCAAAATGAATTGGCGAGAGTGAATGTCAGCGTGAGGATCCCCCGCTTGACCCACGCCGCCTGCAGTGTGATGGAGACATTCTTCAAACCCTTTGTCAGAAGGCCGTACAGGAAAGTTGTCTCTAAGGTGCCACTTGCCGAAAATCCCAGTTAGGAAACCCGCGGCTTTGAGATTCTCAGCGATAGTAATTTCTTCTCCGCGGATGATACTTTGGCCGTAGTTCACTTCGACGGCACCCGTCCTTTCCGGGTAGCGACCCGTGAGAAGGGCCGCCCGAGTGGGTGTACAGAGGGGCTGGACATAGAAGTTGGTGAACTCCACGCTCTAGCTAGCTAGGCGGTCTAAGTTTGGAGTGTTAAGTTCGGTATTTCCATGAAAGCAGACGTCGCCAAAGCCTTGGTCATCCGTCATGATAAGAACGATGTTGGGACGTTTTACGGAGTTTGTCTGGGCGAGCGACGTTTCGCTAAATCCCATTACGAGTATGACGGCCGCGATAAATACGGTCCACCGTGATGAAAAGTTAAGTCGGTCTGTCATATTCTTATTCATTGTTTAGCTCCTTGCCGCTTAATCAATTGATGCGCCAGCGACTGCGAGTTCAACCGAATAGAGCGAGGTGTCCCCTGCGACGTAGAGGGTTTTTCTGTCGGGTCCGCCAAAACAGCAGTTGGCGCACCTGAGTTCGGGGATCAGAATCTTGCCGAGGAGTGTCGCATCTGGCGAGAAACACTGGATTCCATCGCCCGCACTGGTCCAGACGTTACCGTGAACATCGCAGCGGAATCCGTCGGATACACCGGGTGAAAGTTTTACAAATTCCCTTTGATTCTGGATACGAGTGCCGCAGTTTTTTACATCGAATAGAGAAATATTCCCGGGTAATCCTGTATCCGATACGTAAAGTCTTGATTCATCTGGAGAGAAGCCGAGCCCGTTGGGGCGGTCCATCGAGTTGGCGACGATGCGTAGGTCGCTCGTTTCCGGATCGAGCCGATAGACAAAGTTGCCCTCCAGTTCGGAATCTCGTTTTTCTCCCTCCCGATTAGACAAAATTCCATAAGGCGGGTCCGTGAACCAGATAGTTCCGTCGGACTTAACGACGACGTCGTTGGGCGAGTTGAGTCGCTTCCCTTTGTAGCGGTCAACTAGGATTGTGATAGATCCATCGCGTTCAGTTCTGGATACGCAGTGGGTAAGATGGGTGGCGGTGACGAGGCGACCCTCTCGATCGATGGTGTTTCCGTTAGTGAAGTTCGATGGTTCCCGAAAGACCGTCGTCTCGTTGGATTCTGGATCGAATTGGAGCATTCGGTTGTTAGGAATGTCCGACCATACGATAATGTTTTGCTGGGGAAGATAGACAGCTCCCTCTGACCACTCGGCTCCTTCCCAATGTCGACGAACTTCGGATACTTCGGAAACGAGTTCGCGAAAGCGTTCGTCGATTACTTCAATTCCAGATTGAAGTTGCTCCTCATTGGGAAGCTCGTGTTCGGGAAATGTTTTGGGGATAGCGAACATAGTTATAGCATAGAGCATTCAATATTTGGGACAAGTCGGAATGTGCGATCTGAGGGCTTTGGGCATTCTCTTAGGGAAAGATCCTATTCAACGGGTTGCCTTTTACGCCACGCAAGGTAGCTTGCCAGAAACGATGGGGTTGTTAGACAAGATAATTAGTGAAGCGAGAGATATGAGGAAATTTGGAATTGTCACCTTAATACTAGTGCTGGGGCTTTCTCCTGTACTAAGCCTTTCAATGTTGGCAGCTAAGCAGCCCAATGTGCTGTTTATCGCGATCGATGACATGAATGACTGGATTGGGCCTTTAGGAGGATTGGAAATCGCTAAAACTCCAAATCTGGATCGATTGGCGGCGGAGTCCGCCACATTTGCCAATGCTCATTGCGCATCACCTGCCTGCGCGGCTTCTCGGCTGGCCAATATGTCAGGGGTGCAACCCTCGAAGACAGGAGTGATGCAAAATGTTTGGTACGATGGGCCTCAATGGCGCGAAATACCGATGCTGAAGGACATCGAGACCGTAGAGCAATTTTTCAAGAACCGCGGATATGAAACTCTGGCTGGCGGAAAGATATACCATTCGTTGGCTCCACCGTGGCTAACGTCGAATCAAGCTGACCCTGATGGATGGGACTTTTACTATCCCAGTCTTGCGGTGCCGATGCCTTACCAGATGAATGCGCCGGAAAAAGTGATTAATCCGGACTCATGGAAGGGGGGACGACACAAGTGGTTTACGTGGGGTCCCATTCAGGTACCAGACGAGAAAATGGCCGACCACCAAACTGTGAGTTGGGCTCGCTATGAGCTGATGCGGAAACGCGACAAGCCACTTTATCTGGCTTGTGGGATTTTTCGTCCTCACATGCCATGGGAAGTGCCGCAAAAGTATTTCGACCTGTATCCAATCGAGGATATACCGGATTTGGAGATTGAGGAAAATAGCTTACAAGATGCTCTTGTTCACACGCGTCGTGGCTGGCACAAGTTCGTTTTGGAAAACCAGCAGTGGAAACACGTGGTTCAAGCGTACCTGGCTTCGATTAGTTTCGCGGATGCCCAGATTGGGAGACTGCTGGAAGCCCTTGATGAGTCGGGTAAAGCTGATGAGACGATCGTCGTTCTGTGGTCGGATCACGGAATGCACATTGGCGAAAAGGAAAACTGGGAGAAGTTCACCCTTTGGGAGGAATCTACCCGTGTGCCCTTCTTTGTTCGAGCACCAGGAGTGAGCGAGCCAGGATCAGTGGTTACCCAACCCGTCAGTTTATTGGATGTGTATCCTAGTTTAGTCGATCTGGCGGGTTATGATACCCCTGAGCATTGTGATGGGGTCAGCGTAGTCCCCTTGTTGAGGAACCCCCATTCAAAAAGAAAGCACAGCGCTTTGACCAGTTTCACGTTTCCTCGAAATGTAACGGGTCATGCCCTCAGAGGGGAGCGGTACCGCTATATTTATTACGAGTGGAATAGCCTCGAGGAATTATATGACCATAGAAATGACAAAGGGGAATACACGAATCTTGCCTACGATCCGAAGCACGAGAAAATAGTGAGGCAATTTAGAGAAGAGCTTGTCGCCCGGGTTGATCGGGTGAAACTCGAGGAAATTGAAAAAGCGCCTGATGGATACACATTTTCAGGAAATCGTATCTTAGCAGACGACTTTGTGCCCATGGCGAAAGTTCTATTGCCCCCCGACCGTCCGAAGGTTTCGGGGATTCGATAAGTTTCTCCCAGAGTCTTTGAAATATTGGATAGCTTCAAAGGCCGAGCTGCTTTCCCAAAAATGGAACAGTTTTTCGCCATTAGGGTTCGTTTGGGCTCATGCTGTCAAGATGTTGGTCGCCCGGTTGTCGGTAGGGTTCACAGGTGTTTCCCGAACCAGTGATAAGTACCGAGAATTAGTCGGGTGATGATTGTCACGGAGCGTTCGGTGACGCACATCTTGCCGATCGGAATGCGGATTGTGCCGTTTTGCGATTCAGTATACGGGTGGGCACATGAAAAGCTATCCCGTCATAAGCCTTCTCCTTAGTATAGCGTTAGCCCCGTTCTTGTTTTCCCAAGATTTATCGCCCGAGGACTTTCGAGTCACCTATGGAGAGGGGAATGGAGGCATGGCGACGTAAAGCCGCTCCTAAAGTTGCCAATAGCTAACTGCCAGCCACCCTAAAACTATACATTAATCAAGCGACCCGTTGAATCGCCAAAGCGGGGGAGATTCCTAACACCCATGCGATCGGCCATGCTGAGAAAGAGATTCGCGGCCGGTGCAGAACCGTTTTGATTGAATCGCCCCGGATTGAGCGTTCCGCCCCCATGACCCGCGAGGATAACAGGCAGATTGTCATGGGTGTGGCGATTGCCGTCCGCGTTGCCGCTTCCGTAAACAATCATAGAGTTGTGCAGCATAGATTTGCCGTCGATATCGTCTATCGAATCTAGGCGAGTCAGGAAGGATGCCAGTTTTTGAACGTACCACTGATCGATTTTGGCGACCTTGGCGATCCTGTCCGCTTTGTTCTGGTGGTGCGTCAACTCGTGATGTCCCTCAGGGATTCCGATTTCATCGTGGGAGCGGTTATCCCCATCATGGGCGAGGAGAAGGGTGGCGACTCGGGTGGAATCGGTTTGGAACGCCAGTAACGCCATCTCGAACATGATATCAATGTGTTCACCGTGACTGAATGGAATTCCGTCCGGAGTAGCGATGTCTGGATCAATGCCCACGCCAAAACGTTCCAAATTTTCGATACGAGTTTCGACTTCCCGAATACCAGTCAGATACTGGTCTAGTTTTTCTCGGTCACGATGATCGAGGTTTTTCTGCATTCGTTGGGCATCCGACATGACGAAATCGAGAATGGAACGCCGATTCATCATGCGGCGTTGCACATTTTCGGTACGCTCTCCGTGGGAACCCTCGCCGAATAGACGCTCGAAAACCTTGCGGGGGTTCGACTCTGGAGTCATCGGATTAGTCGCGGTTTTCCAGGAAAGATTGTACTGGTAGGCGCAAGAGTAGCCCGTGTCACAAGCTCCTGAGCGTCGCGCGGGATCGCAGCTTAGTTCCAGGGAGGGGAAACGTGTCATGTGCCCGACTTCATTTGCGATCGATTGATCGATCGATGTACCGGCTCTAAAATCAGTAGCGCTTTTTTTGATACGAACACTGGTAAGGAAGACGCTGTTGCCGCGAGCGTGGTCGCCTCCACCGTCTTTTCCCGCAGTGGCGTTAAGCTGGTCCAGTCCTCCCATGACCTGTATGGAGTCGCGAATGGGCTCAAGAGGCGAGAGGGTGTCCTTAAAGGAGAAATTGGCCCCTTCTCCATGAGGCCACCAAAGATCGGGAATAGCTCCATTGGGAAAGAATACGTAAGCGGCTCTGAGGGGCACGCCAGTACGAGTGGTGGCGAGCTGCTTTACGGGTCCGGCCGCGAGCAAGCCAGTCGGCACGATTGATTGAAGTGCGGGAAGCACGAGACTGGCCCCTATCCCTTTGAGAAAGCGGCGTCGATTGAGTGGATTGTTGAAAGCGGGGCGATTCATGGTCTAATTCGAGTTAACGTTTAGGTTTCGACGTTTTTGAAAGGGAGCTGAATGCACGATTGCGGCCAGCAGAGCGGAAGGGCGGCCTTCGCTTTGTTTGAGCGTTTCGACGAGCTCATCGATGGTTGCAGTGTCGTAGTATTCCATACCTCTCCCGAGGGCGTAAGTTAGCAGTTTTTCGCTGAAGCAGTAATAAAAGTCTTTTATTCGCTCATTGGCAAGAATTCGCTTCATTTCCTGGATAGAGGAAAAGGACTCTCCGGTAATCAACACTCCATCGGTTTCAATGGCCTGGTTGAGCTCGGCGTCCCGCCAGATGCCCATGGCATTGAAGTTTTCCAAGGCGAGCCCGAGCGGATCCATGCGATTATGGCAGGAGCGGCAAAGCGCGTCTTCGCGGTGCAGAGCCAGCGTTTCGCGCAGGCTCATCGCTTCAATGTCTTTTCCGCTCGCGACGTCTTCCAAAGCGGGGATGTTTGGTGGCGGGGCTGCCGGGGGTGTCCCCAGAATATTTTCCAGGATGAAAACCCCGCGTTTTACCGGAGAAGTGCGAGTCGGGTTGGAGGTGTAAGCTAGGATCGTGCCTTGGGTCAAAATCCCCCCGCGTGGACTGCCAGGAGCGAGGGATACCTTGCGAAACTTGGAACCTTTGACACCTTCGATAGCGTAGTGGGTGGCGAGCCGGTCGTTGAGGAAGGTGTAGTCGCTATCGAGCAATTCGGATAGGCTCCGATCTTCCCGAATAATGTGCTCGAAATAGAGTTCGGTTTCTTGGCGCATGGCCCGCTGCAAGGGACGTTTTAGCTCGGGGCGCTCTTCACTGGAGAGGGCTCGAATCAACGCCCGTGTTCGGGTGTAAGCTTCTTTCTGCTCAGGAGTACGAAGCGCATTTGGAATTTCCCGAAGGCGGGAGTATTCCTCCCTCGCTGCCATCGCCTCAGGGTTTGGATGCTCGCGGAGCCAGACATCCAAGGAACTGATGTTTACGGATTCAATGTCCCGAGCGTGGAGCCACTGTCCGGAGAAGTTATTGATGAAGGCTTCCGACCGTTTGTCAGCCATCATACGCTTGAGTTGCGTATCCAGATTGTCTCTGAGCCTGCCTTTCCGTGCCAGCCGAAAGAGCTCTTCGTCGGGCATGGAGGACCAGAGGAAGTAGGAGAGTCGGGAGGCGAGGGAGTAATCGTCAATTAGAGGATATTTACCTGGGGCGGTATTCGGGAGAACCTCTTCCTCGCGGAAAAGAAATCGGGGAGACGCGAGGACGGCGACCATCGCCTGGGAAATCCCCATCTCGTAAGTGTATCCTTTTTGAGAGGCGACTTGCTCCGATAGCCGAGTCAATTGATCCACCGTTTCTTCGTCGACGGGTCGGCGATAGGCACGAGACGCAAAGTCGCTTAGCAAATTACGTGTGTATTTGGTTCGCAAGGATTCTTCGTGGGGGACTTTCCCTGGGAAAAAACGATCATAATTTTCTGGTTGTATCCAGTGTTCGCTTGCGAAAGGACCACGTACGGTCAGCTTTTCAATTCGCATCTTGAGGCGTTTGATCTTTTCCAAACCGAATGTGAGGGGCTCTACTTCGAATTCGAAACGTTTATCTCCCGGTTTCCAGTCGTGGTCGAACGTGTACTCGAAAGTCTTTCCAGAGATATATTCAAATTCCTGTTCGATCTTCGTTTCGCCGTCGATTTTGAAAACGAGCCGACAGCGATTGTAATCAAAGCCGCTGAAGCTCGAAAAACTGACGGGCTTTAGGCTCAGAACGACCTGGTATTTCCCGGGTGTCTTGATTGCATAGCTCGCGGTGCGGCTCGAAGGGGCATAGAATGAAAGCTGCAGGTCGTCATCAGACCAGTCGTCCTCGATGGTGGGAGGGCTAAAGAGCTCAACCAGGGCTTCTTCTGCTAGGACGTGTTCGGGCAATATTCTGGCGGTAGTCGGTACGGCCTCGCCGATGATTTGATTGGCGGCATCGAGGTACTTCTCGATGAGCATGGGGGAAAGCGTTAAAATATCCCCAATGTTGTCGAATCCCTCACCAGAGTCATCTGCCGGAAACGCGTCCGCCGCGACAAATCCCACTCCAATCAGATCGCGGATGGTGTTCTGGTACTCGCTTCGATTAAGGCGCTGGACTGTTAGCTTTCCTGGATCAGGATTCTCAAGGTCTAGCGCGAAGGGGCCGGTTTTGATCCAGGTCAGCAAGCGATCTCTTTCCTCTACGGAGGGCTGGAATTCCTCTTGGGGTGGCATAATATGGGCTCGGGTATTTTTTAGAACGCGAAGCCAAAGTTCGTGGTCTTGAATCGTCTCAGAAGAGAATTCGTCCAAAGTGACCCCTCCCTTGCTCGTCCCAAAACCGTGGCAGTCATAGCAATAGCTATCCAGGATCGGTTCCGCTTTGCTCTGAAAGGACTTAAATAATCGATCGCCATCGCCTGCGCTAAGTGGCTGGTTAACAAGAGCTAATCCCCAAAATAGACAGAATTTGGAAACGTGGAAATGCATTAGAGTAAAAACTAGATATAAGCGGCGAATTTAGCAATTATTACCGGAAAGATTCCATTGGTGGACTCCTCGAGAATCAATATGCAAAGTCATTGGCGGATTCTGCCGTGTCTATTTGAAGGTGCTTGATTTGGGGCCCGGCTTGCTGGGTTACTATGGGCAGGAGCTGATTAAGACGCCTGACATCGACCAGCTGGCTCAGCAGGGGATCAAATTTAACAATTATTACGGTGGTGTCTTTTGTGCCCCAGCGAGATGGACCTTGCTCACCGGTCTTCACGATGGGCGCATGGGCGGGTGAAAGCACAACCAGGCAGGTTTGCCGAGTCGTCGGGATCGGGGAGAAATCACGGAGGCTGGCGATGTCTTCGATGGCACCGAGCTGGTTTGAAGCGTAGCGGCTATCAAGGAGGCATGCAGTGTCCGATGATCGTTCGCTGGCCCGGCCGCATCGCGCCCGGTACGCAAACGAATCACTTGAGCGCTCACTAAGACTTAATGGCGACCTTGTCGGAACTGGTGGGAATTGGATCTCCTGCGGGAAAGGACAGTATATCCTGCCTGCCTACTTTGATCGGGCAGACGCAGGAGGTTGAGCACGACTATATTGTCGTCAACAACCTGTTCGACCGGATGGGGAGTAGTGCTTTGATAGCCCAGGACGGGTGGAAGCTCATAGAGATCGATCGAAAGAAAAACCATTTCCAGCTCTACAACATCCATGACGACAACGAAGAGCGAATCGAGCTTTCCTCTCAGTATCCAGAAATCACTTCTCGTTTGAAAGAAGCTCTCTATTGGGAGCTAGATTCGGCTTGTCCCGATTTGTAATCAGATTCTCTCAGAAGCAGTGTCTTCCATTTCGAATCACCGCCTCGGAAGTAGCTTAATTTAGGCGAATATCCAAACAACCTGTTGGGAGCTTCCAATTGGATGCGGCATGGACATGAGGCTTCGCACGACGAAGCCCAGTCAAGGTCGTGTGAACTCGACAAGAGGCTTTCTCACCGCTGCTTCGACTATTTGTTTTGAAATGGCCTAGTCAATGAGATACGCGATTTGAATGTTAAAGTATGCGATTTTAGTATTGATCTGCCAACTGGCGGTAAACGCGAAGGCGGAACAGCGCAACTTCGTGTTTTTCCTCGTGGATGATCTCGGTTTTGGAGACTTGGGGTACAATGGCAGTGAGTTTTATGAAACGCCGCACATTGACGCCTTAGCCGCTTCTGGGATGCGATTCGATAATGGATACGCGGCCTGCCAGGTATGCAGTCCTTCCCGAGCCAGTATTATGACAGGCAAGGCCCCGCCCCGCCATGGCATTACTGATTGGATTGGAGCGAAAACGGGGATGGATTGGCAACGGGATGACCTCGTACTGCCACCGGAGTATGTCTGGAACCTTCCTCATGAGGACATTACCGTTGCTGAGGCTCTCCGGGATGGCGGTTACACGACGTTTTACGCCGGGAAGTGGCATATCGGTACTAAGGGATCGTGGCCGGAGGATCACGGCTTCATGATCAACAAAGGAGGCTGGGACAAGGGCTCCCCAATGGGTGGCTATTTCGCTCCATGGGACAATCCGAGATTGGAAAGCGGCCCTGATGGAGAGCTCCTCACGCTGCGTTTGGCCAATGAAACTGCGTCATTTATTGAGTCGAGTCAGGACGAGCCGTTTTTAGCCTATCTCTCTTTCTATACCGTCCACGGACCCATCCAAACGACGGAAGCGCTCCGCAACAAGTACGTCGAAAAGGCGGAAAAAATGGGCCTTACCGGAAACGATACTCGCTTTAAGTTCGATCGTCGGCTTCCCGTGCGTCAGGTACAGGACAATCCAATTTATGCGGGGATGATGGAATCCCTTGATACGGCGGTGGGTATTGTGATGGCGAAGTTGAAGGAGACGGGGCTTGATAAGAATACGGTCGTCATTTTCACCTCCGATAATGGGGGAGTAACAACGGGTGACGCCTATTCAACGAGCCTTTTGCCCTTTCGCGGGGGCAAAGGAAGGCAATGGGAAGGAGGTATTCGCGAACCTTATATTATTCATGTTCCGGGTCTGACAAAGCCGGGTACCTCCTCCGATGTACTTGCCATTGGGATGGACTTCTATCCCACTATCTTGGAGTTAGCCGGTTTGCCGCTGAGGCCCAAGCAACACATGGATGGGGTGAGCTTGGTTCCTGTGCTGAGCGGAAAGAACATTCCCGAGCGGGCTCTCTATTGGCATTATCCGCATTACGGAAACCAGGGAGGGGAGCCGTCATCGATCATTCGTTCGAAAGAGTGGAAGCTAATCTACTATCATGAAGATGGCCGGGTTGAGCTGTATAATCTCATAAATGATATGGGCGAGGTCAATAATGTCGCCGCCGCGTACCCAGAAAAAGTCAGCGAAATGCAAAAACGACTCAATCATTGGTTGGCGGATACGGGAGCGAGATTCCCCGCCCGTGATCCTCGTTACAGTCAGGAGCGGTTCGACCAGAAGATCGAGAATACCCGAACAGCAAAGATGGAGGCGCTCGAAAAGCAGCATGCTGAGTTTCTCGATCCTGAATGGGAGCCTGCAGGCAATGCTCGGTGGTGGGGCAGTGCAGAGGATTAGGACTCGTAAGCGATCCGTTTAAACGCGGAAGACCGATAGTTTGTATTTAGTAAAAGGATACAAAGGTTCAATTAGCAGCCTTATTCGAATTATTAGACGTTCTCGAATAAAGATTGCATGAGAAATTGTTTGTTTAGCTTACCCTTCGCCGCCCCAGCGGCCACCTTCGCTTTCATGTACCTTAATATGGGCGAACAGATGAGCGAATCTGGAGGTACCCCACTAAACCCAGACGATAAAGAGAGTATTATTAGCACTTTTTTCTGGGGCTTGTTTATCGCTTGCCGACGTACGATACCGATAATCTAGAAGTGGAATATGCTATTGGGATATTTGTCCCTTTCGATTCCATACCTCCTCCTCCTTTTTGCCGGAGCTCTGCTTCAAAGATCCTTGGACGCGTATTTTACCCGGCGATACGTGGCGGAAGCTCGAGGAGCTCAGTCGAGGACGTCGATTTCGATATGATCGAGAAACGAGAGTATTCGTCCTTTGGCGTTTCGCAATGGCAGGGCTCGAAGGGCCGCTACTCGAGTCCCATCTGCGTGATCATCCCAACACTGACCTCTGCCCTAGCGTCTCGACGGTCCGGCGAGCCCTGCCATCTACCAGAGATTCTAAACAAGTGCGCTGATGGAACCTACTGGGAGCCGATCTCTCGCACCCATTTCTGACAAGATAAGCGACTGGCCAATTGAAAAATGCACTAGTTGTCGGGTTTTGGAGTTTCCTTTTCCGCTTCGCCAACGACGATCTCGACCAAGTTGGGTTCGATGGTTTCCAGTACTAGATTTTTGGGAAAAGACATCTGGCCCAGTCCCAGCCGCACTCTTTGGGGGCCTTTTTCGGGTTTTAAAGGTACACTGATTTCGATTTGGTTCTGTCGGATGAAGTAGAATGAGCGGCGTACGCCGCGAAAGGTAACGTCGACGTTCTGAGGGAGCACTGCGTCAACTTCGAGCCCAGCAGGTAGATCACTGTATTCAATTGGTATGGACAAGGTTCGATAGGCGGTTTTTGAACCATTGACGAGAACGAACCAAAGGGCGACTGAAAGGGAAAGAGCGATTAGCTTGTCACGCCAATTCTTCTGAAAGGGGCGCTCCCATTCCTTCGGATCGTTCTTAGGGTTGATGTCCCGATAGAATTCCTCCAGGATCTGCGCCAACTGCTCGGGTTTGTCAATCTCGGTAAATTCCCCGTTCCGAGTTATGGAAATGGTGCCTCTTTCTTCTGATACTACGACACACAAGGCATCGCATAGTTCAGTCAGTCCCAGTGCCGCTGCGTGGCGTGTACCTCGGTTGCCAAGCTTTTTCATATTCTTGGAAAGGGGTAGTTGCACCGAGAATTTTGAGATTAGATTTTCTTTCACCACCACAGCCCCATCGTGCCCGATAGAATGGGAGTCAAATAGGCTTTTTAAGAGAGCCTCGCTCAACCTGCCACCGCACTCTTGGCCGCCTTCAAGGTGACGAACCATCATGTCGCTGCCACGAATCACGACCAGGGCGCCGGTTCGGTCTCTGGCTAGATCGGTCAAAGTGCGAACGAGTATTTCGACTTCCTCCCGTGTGAGGCGAACCATCTCTTTTCTGAGGATTCTTCGATTGAGACTCCAAACCGCAATTCGCTCGAAGAAGTATCGTAGCTCCCCTTGGAAAATGACGACGAGGGCGATTAGGATAACCGCAAAGAATTGCTCAAATATAGCTGCCGTTAGATTGAGACTGAACTGGCGGGCTAAAAGATAGACGCCTGCCACGATTAGTATACCTGTCAGGACGAACGCGGCTCGCGTGCGCTTGGACCAAACCAACAAGGTGTAAATCAGCAGCGTCATGAAAATGATATCGAGAAAACCGGAAAACCCGATTTCTTTAAATGGAAGTAGAAGACTTTGTAGCATGGAAATTTAAGTTTTGGATACAGCTTGTCTAAATGGGTAATAGTTTGCCTCCCTTGCCGAAACGCGTAGTCGTTTGTAGAGCCCCTTTGTCAAGGTTTCTTCGGCATTTTCCCATTCTTCGGGTGAAGCGTTTTCTCCCACTTCAAAACTGCCTCCTGCGATGACGCCGTGCTCTCCTGTCTCGCCACGATTGTCGAAAATGTCGCACAGAATATTTCCCGCATTTGTTGTGATTCGGTCCAATCTAAGTGGAACAGTAAGCCTTCCCTTGAATCTTCGCTTGCAGAGCGACCTCCGCCTGCGGCGGTAAGTTAGGAGAACGTCAGCGACCTGAGAGACAAGATCAGGATTTTTCACTTCGCCGAGATGAGCGAAGATAAGGCCTTTGTAGGTAATCGCTTTTTGAAGTCCTGCTCGAAGCGCTGTAAAAAACCGTCGTGACCTGAATGGGTTTCGAATATGAGCCAGGGCTTTCATGTCGAATTGGGGATCAATTTGAGACAGGTTTGGATGATCTCGGGCCGATTGGCTCGATACAGGGTCATGGTATTGGAAATAATGATGTAGGCTAGTGCCTTAGCCAAGGCGGTAGGAATTCGTAGGTTTAACTGGAGTAGCGCTTTGGCGACGATCACCACGCACTGGGCGATAGGCTTGGTCTCGGAATGATGCTGATTGGTTAAAAGAGTCGCCCGCCGGTCTCCCGGAAAGGAATTGTTTTCAATGGCGGGAGTAGCTGATAAAACGATCCCGGCAGCCGCGCTGTTTTTGATATAAGCACGTCGTTCAATTTTATTCTTCATGGAGCCAAGTGAGCTGATTCGATTTGCGTTTCTACGGCAAAGCAAAAATCACCCTTTTGGTTAATACATCGGATCTCTTGATCGCCCGCCACCTTAACATGGCCATCTGCTCTTTCTGAATATCTTGGAGCTACCGAATATAATTCGCTTTCGAAAATCTTGTAGATTATAGAAAATCTTTTCGTATCGAATAAAAGGATGCGTTTTATGTTATTTTTTAAATTTCGTTTCGGAATGATTGACGAGTTTGGTTTTGGAGAGGTTTAAAACGAAGCACTTGTCCCCTTTCTCCATCTCTTTGGGGTAGATCATGTAAAATTGATCTATCGTCATCAGGGTCGCGATTTTGTGTGACTTGATGTTCATGGACGCGTGGTGCACGAGATCATCGCATAGTTTTTTCCTATAGTCGGAAACAGCTAAACCGCATACCTCAGTCCGAGTTCACCGATCTGATGCCTCTTTTACCTAATCTTTTGTTAAATGACAGTAAGTCAACTATTGACCTAATAATGGGTCGAAAATTGTGGGGACTGGATCAGTGTACAAAATTCAAGAGATGAATAGAGCCCATTAATCAACGCTATTCATCTCTAAGATCCCTATCAAACCCCTAACCCCTTTCTGCGCGAGGTTTAGCCAAGAGCCTGCTCCTACGTGGATACTAACCCATACTCGAAATTAAAATCATGACACGTAAACAACGATTCTGCGGCCCTGTTTGCGGGCTGCTTTCGCTCGCTTTCGCGGGTGCTCCTGGACTTTACGCCCAGGACGACGACGAGGATGTTTTCGAACTTTCTCCCTTCTCGGTCACGGCCGAAGACAACGAAGGCTACCGTGCCCTTTCCACATTGGCGGGTACTCGTCTCAGAACTCCGCTTAAGGATATCGCAGGAGCAGTTCAAGTAGTTACCGAAGAGTTTCTCGAAGACCAGGGTGTAGCAAATGTCGAGGACCTTTTCCTCTATACGACTAACACGGAGGTATCCGGTCCAGAGGGTAATTTCGGAGCAGGTGGAGGAGACCGCCGCGATCCAAACGGGACAACCCGTGTTCGAGGATTGGCTGAGCCTGATCGGACTCGGAACTTCTTCCTAAGCGATATAGGGCTTGATACATACAACACGGATCGAGTGGCAATTGCGAAAGGCCCGAATGCACTTCTTTTTGGTTTAGGGAGTCCTGCGGGTCTGTACAATAGCAACCTCAAGCAAGCTCATTTTGATGAAGAGACCGAAATCAAGCTTCGGTACGGTAGCTGGGGTGCCCATCGAGAGATAATTGACGCAAACCGAGTTTTGGTCGACGATGTCTTGTCACTAAGGATAATTGGACTGAACAATCAGAACAAGTTTAAGCAGAAGCCATCTTTTGAGGATGAGCAGCGGCTATTTGGAGCGTTGCTTTACAAGCCGACGGATCGAACGACTATCCGAGTCAATGCGGAAATTGGAACCAGGGATGCGAGTCGTCCTCCAATCATAACGCCGACATCCAATATCCCTGATTGGGTAGAAGCTGGAAGGCCGACAAACTCTGACCCGACCACAGGGACTGGCTTCAGTACGATGCCATCGAACCGTGGCCCAGGGTATGTGTTCGCATATCCGGATTCAACTGAAGCCACTATAGGTTTCGATGCTGGCCCCGCGACACCTGGTCCAGATAGCAAGTTACGAAGGATGTACACTTGGGCAAATCGTGAGGACAGTGCATCAGCTAATGTCAGCAACGCAGTTTTATCCGATGAAGATAGCTGGGTATTCGATTTTAGAAATAACACGCTCACGGGTACCGAAAATACTTCGTACAACTCGTTTGACGCAACAAACTTGGTGATCGAGCAAATTATGTCGGAAAACGCTGGTGTGGAGCTAGCTTTCGACAAACAGAACTTCAGAAGCGGGTGGTTGGATCGTGCGTCCAACAATATCAGCGTTAGCACTAGCGAATACATGAATTACTTTCTTGAAGTTCAAGATGACGGCACGCCTGTACCGGTTTCCAATCCTAATGTGGGACGACCGTACAGGCCAGGTTGGGATAACTTCGCAAACAGTAAATCGATTCGCGATGCAATGCGATTGACTGCATACTACGATTTAGACCTTAGAGACACTGACAGTTTTGGTTTCTTGGGGCGCCATGTATTCACTGGCGTATTTTCCGACCAGTCGCGCGAAATTCACGAGCAGTCTGATGGCTACGGAATCGTGTCCGGGGGAGAAATAGAGCGTATTTTGGAGGCGAATAGGAATCGTGGGTATACTACAGCATCCTATGACCGTGGAGCACGCAATTACCGATTTCTAGGCGATAAGATTGGTGGAATCCCCTCCAGTGGAACGGTAGCCACTCGCACGACCGCCAACACCCCGAGGATACAGCAGAATACGGCGGTTCTCTACGATAGCACCGCTACTCCGATATACGAAGGCCACACAGGTGCTTACCGTCAGGTCTCTGCACCCTTAGTTCTTGACACTGTTAACAACGCCTCGATCGACCGGCAGGAGATCGAGTCTTTGGCCATATCGGCTCAGAGCTACCTTTTGAACGACAATATCGTAGCAACATACGGTTGGAGGAAAGACAAAGCTGAAAACTGGCGTGACGATAGTCCTGACTACACGTCTGAAGCCATTGCTTTGCCGGAAACTTTGGGATTCGGCCCAGTTCCAGATAACTCGATTACGGGCGATGTTTTCACATGGGGCGTGGTTGGCCACTTGCCGGAAGAGTGGAGGCCTGCAGGAATCGGACTCAGCGCTCACTATGGCGTTTCCGAAAACTTCGTCCCCTCCCCAGGGCGGATAACGATATTGAATGAAATGCATCCAGACCCAGCAGGAGAAACGACAGAGTATGGTTTCTCCATAGATTTACCGGAACAAAACTTCTATGTTCGGTTTAATTGGTTCGACACTGTATCTTCAGCTCAGACGGATAATTCAATGGGCAATGGAAGTATCCCTAACTACGAGCGCCTTTGGTACAACGGTGTACGAAGCTCGCTGCAGGAAAAGCTGCCCAGGGATTCTACCGTCCCACCAGAAGTATATGAGACATGGGATGCAAAGGACCCGAGATTGTGGCCGAACAATATCGGTTGGGAATCACTCTACACAGTGCCACCCCTTGGTATGAGGGAAGTCCATTGGACTCCTGTTGACCCGGGCCCAGGTGCAGGGACTGCAGTCTCGGTTTCCGATAAACGAAATCCGAACATGGTTGGTGTATCTGACTTTTCCTCCGAGGGTATGGAGGTAGAGGGAGTTTGGAATCCGACGGAGAATTGGACATTGATGTTCAACGTTGCCCAACAAAAAGCTACAAAAACGAATGTTCTAAAGTCTTGGGTAAAGTACTTTGATATTCGTGAGCCGCAGTGGTTGAAAATGGGAGATCTTCTCTCTCGTCCGAATACCTTCCAGAGCGACAATCCCATGACGATATTTAGGCAGACTCGGGGTACTCAATGGTCGAGACTACTTAAACAGACCCTTAGAGAGGGTGCTTTGCTGAGCGAGGTGCGCGAATGGCGTTTCAATATGGCGACCGCGTACCACTTTAGCGAGGATAGTATGCTTGCTGGTTGGGCTGTTGGAGGAGGTTACCGCTGGCAAGACGATGTAGGGGTCGGGTTTGCGAATGCTATATTGGCGAATGATCCGCGTCTACCCGTAGGTCTCGATGAAATCGCGGTAGCAGATGTGACGCAGCCGCTCTTCGGGCCCTCTGAGGAAAACATGGACCTTTGGATACGCCATTCACGTAAGATCCTGAATGACAAGGTAGATTGGAGAATACAGTTGAACGTCCGCAATGTTCTAAACAATGATGATTTGATCATAACGGCCATGGATGGTGATGGTTTGCCCTCGCGTATCAGGATTATGAATCCAATGAACTTCCGACTTACTAGCACGTTTAATTTTTAGTTAGTAGTATAACTTAGGGTAGTAGAGTTGCGGACTGGCCACGATTGATTGTGCCAGTCCGCGTTCCTAAGTTTCGATTTTCACGGGTTGCTTACAGTAAAATGGGCAGCCCGTTTTTTTTCGAGAAGTGATGAAATCGTCCATAAACGTATTCGTAATCGTAGGGCCAGTACGGTCCCTCTTGGATATCCAGCGGGTATTCAGTAATTAAAAGGCCTGCCATTTGCAATATGAAATCACGTCGCCAATTTTTTAAAACAGGAGGACTTGCTGCCATCGCCTCCGCTTTCCCTATCTCAAGTTCAGTAGCCGCAAAGATCGATCAAGCCAATCGTGGTTCTGGTCCACTAAGGATCACTAAGATTGAACCATTCGTAATCAGTATGGGAGAGCTAAGTATGCCCCTGAGCGAAGCGGTCACTATGCCGCCAATCGGCACAACTACGAATAGAGCGGGAATCGGGAATCGACTTAATCACTCGTTTCCGTCCCGACCGAAAGAAAGCTCGTTTACGACTTTGGTGAAGATTACCACCGATCAGGGAATCATTGGCTGGGGCGAAGCGCATGCTCCATTAGCTCCTGCTGCTCATGCGAAGGTGATCACAGATCTATTCACCCCCATCTTGCTGGGGCAAGACGCGCGTGCGGTGGAACCTTTGTGGGAGAAACTGTATTCCAGCCAGCGCTTGCGAGGTTATGCGACGGGCTTTTACACCGAGTCCATTGCGGCGATAGATATCGCGCTGTGGGATATTCTTGGGAAGTATACAGGATTGCCGGTCTACCAGTTGCTAGGGGGAAAATTTCGTGACAGTATTCCAACCTATCGCGGTGCGGGTTCCCCCGATGAAATCAGGGAATCGATGAAGGCGGGATTCAAGGCTTTCAAGACGGGGTTCAACAAGAGTTCGACTGATCGGATCGACAAAATTTTCGAAATGTCGGAGGCCATCGGAAGCGAAGGGCAACTGATGATCGATTCATTGGGGGCTTTCAAGTTGCACGAAGCGATTTCGGTGGGACGCAAGTTCGACGAAATGGGCAACATTGGCTGGTTCGAAGATGCCCTGATGCCGGAAGATATCGCAGGCTATGCCAAGCTAACAGATGCCTTGGACACCGCGGTTTGCGTTGGAGAGGGATTCTCGAATCGATTCCAGTTCCGAAACCTGTTTCTTAAGGAAGCGGCGGATGTCGTAAACCCAGATGTGAGTCGGGCCGCGGGCATTACTGAATGCAAACGCATCGCAATTTTGGCGGATGCCTTCGGCAAGCTATGGTCTCCGCATGTAAGCACTGGCATGCCACCTTACGTGGCCGCGTCCCTGCATTTGGCGGTATCCACTCCGAATGCGGTCATCATCGAAGGCGGTAATATTCATGATGCGACAGATGTTCGTCTGTCTCGAGGTAATGTGCTTTTGAAGAAACCAATTGAGTACCATCCTGGACATGCCGTCGTGCCTGAAGACCCAGGATTGGGTATTGAGTTTGATGAAAAGGAATTAAAGAAAGTGATTGCTGGCTAGCTTTCGCCTGTGCGATCAGTAGAGGAAGTTTATAAACCGGAATCAGAGTTTTTATGGCATCAAAATTATCAGGAATTCTCCCCGTGCTCCCGACCCCCTTTGGCCAGCATGGTGAAGTAGATTTAGAAACNATGGANCAANTCGCTCAATTCTGTATCGACGCGGGTGCTAGCGCTNTNGTTTTTCCGGGAGTGGCGAGTGAGTTTGACCACCTGTCCGCCGAGGAGCGNCTTTCACTTCTNGAGGTCGTTTGCCGGGTGGCCCACGGCAAGGTTCCGGTTGTNAGCGGAGGCGGNAAGGGAACGCCGGAAGAGATTGGCAGNAACATCTCAAAGGCNAAGGCGATGGGNGCCNTTGTNGCGATGGTCCTGATACCGAATCAATTTCAGAACGATGAANAAGGCGCTTCGCAATTCATGNGGTCGGTAATCGAAAATGCNCCGGGAGTGGATATNATCCTGCAAAATGCACCCGTTCCCATCGGGGCAGGATTGGATTCAGATNTATTGGCNCGNATCGTTAAAGCCTCGCCGGCGATACGGTATGTAAAAGAAGAGGCTTTGCCATCGGGTCCGCGTATCAGCGGTTTGAAGGAATCCGCACCCGNTCACTTNATTGGCGTNATTGGTGGAGGNGGAGCCCGTTACCTGATAGACGAGATGAATCGAGGNGCGATCGCGGCCATGCCTGCGGCGGAGATAACGGANATCCACGTCGATATGTGGAATGCCTATCAGTCCGGTAATGTGGCCAAGGCTCGTGACCTCTANATGAGAGNGTTGCCCTTNNTGGTGATTCAGACNATTTACCGAATGCGNTTGACNAAATATATTTTGAAAAAGCGCGGTGTTTGCAAGAACTCGAAGGTTCGGGCNCCGTTGGCAAGGTTTGACTCCTACGATGAGGCGGAACTTTCCACCCAGTTGGAAAGCCTCGCNGGCGTAATGAAACTGGCNCCNTCCANAACCGCCGCCGCATGAGTCGAATCGCCAAGGTAGANTCCTATATTTTAACCGTTCCAAGGGACGAGCCCTACCTTGGCGCTTTGCGNNCAGGAGAGGAGCCGAACAGGCGTGGATACTTTGTGCGGAAGGGAAACAAGACTGTCTACCCTNCGGTTGATCGATCGGTTTTGGTTCGGGTNGAAACTGAGGATGGTGTTGTGGGCTGGGGTGAGACTTATGGAATCGTNGCTCCNAANGCGACTACGGCCATTGTNGAAGATCTTCTGNCGGAGTTTGTGATTGGCCGTGACCCCTTCGATGCCAGCGAAATTCANNATGANCTTTACAACCTGATGCGNGTACGCGGCTATGGGGGCGGGTTTTACCTNGACGCTNTGGGGGCAGTCGACATCGCTCTTTGGGATGCNNCGGGACGNACTGNAGGAAAGCCGATATACGAATTGCTCGGTGGCCGNAAACAGGAGAAAGTCCCCGGATATGTATCCGGCCTACCGAAGCGTACCCTTGAAGAACGGGCTNCCTTTGCGAAGGAATGGCNAGANCGAGGGTTTGACAAATTTAAGTTTGCCGCTCCGGTAGCAGACGAGGGNATTGTGCGCGAAATNGAANAATTGAGAGAGGTTTTAGGGANNGAAGCCAGTATTTCCTGCGACATGCATTGGGCGCACACGCCTGATNGTGCNATTGCGGCAATTAAGGAAATGGAGCCNTANGGATTGTGGTTTGCAGAGGCGCCGATNGCTACCGAGGACGTCAAAGGTNTAGGAANAGTTGCCCATTNGGTGGATACTCCNATTGGAGCAGGAGAAGAATGGCGAACCCTCTACGAGGCTCGGTTGCGCTACGATGCGAATGCCGTNCATATCGTACAGCCAGAAATGGGNCATACTGGNATAACGGAATTTGTNCGTATCTCTAAAGNGGCCCACGAACGTGGTATNCAAATATTGCCGCATGCTACTATCGGNTCGGGAATTTTTCTCGCCGCCAGCTTGCAGGCTAGTTTTGCCCTANAGGGNATTATTGGGCANGAGTACCAACATTCGATTGTAGAGCGTAACCATAATTTNATNACCAAAGGAATTGGGTGTTCCGATGGACTNTACTTCCTGAGCGATACGGGTGGNCTGGGCATTGAACCCACCGAAGAAATGATTTCCNGTCTTGAGAGACAGNACGCNTAACCCNGCAANAGAAAGGNATTATGAAAGGAATCGATTACATCGTAATNATTATTTANGNCCTCGGCATTATCGGAGCGGGCATGGTCTTTTCCGGAAAGATGAAAAACTCCAAGGATATGTTNGTGGCCGGAGGGCAGTCTCCTTGGTGGGTNTCNGGGCTTTCNGCATTCATGACCATGTTTTCTGCGGGCACGTTTGTGGTTTGGGGTGGCATTGCCTANNAGTATGGTGCTGTAGCGATTGCNATCAACTTGTGCTACGGNGTCTCCGCNCTTCTCGTTGGTTGGCTTTTGGCTGGCGTTTGGAGGCGGGNAGGCGTTGANTCAGCNGCGGAGTTTCTCCGGCTGCGCTANGGGGGNTCAATCGTACAGTTCTATACCTGGTTTAAAGGATCTTTGACGCTATTCAGCACGGGAGGGGCNGTTTACGCCTTGTCTAAGATCGTGACCGCTCTGATGCCANTGCCGGCCGGTCACTTCCTGGCTGANCCNGCTACGGGACATCTNTCGGTGCCNTTTACGTCGATNNCTTTATGTNNCATTGTGATTGTGATCGCNATCGCGGGAGGTCTCTGGGCAGTNCTCGTGACCGATGTATTGCAATTTGTAATACTNACCGTCTCGGTGGTGTTTGTTGTNCCNCTCATACTGATCGAAGTAGGGGGCTGGGGCTCTTTCGTGGCGGCTGCTCCTGAAGGTTTTCTAAAACCGGTTGCTGCGGACNTNTCGGNCTGGTTTCTNATTGGGTGGATGATTGTGAACTTCTTCGTCTTNGCCGCGGACTGGTCNTTNGTGCAGCGCTGGGTCTGCGTGCCTACCGCGAAAGATGCCAAAAAAGCAGCNTACCTAATTGGCGGACTCTATCTGGTNAGCCCCATATTCTGGATGCTTCCGCCACTGCTCTATCGTGTGNTAAACAAGGATGCGGATACTGAACAGGCATACATTCTTGCCTGCCAATACGTGCTACCNGCTGGGATGATGGGTCTCATGGTTGCGGCAATGGCATCGGCNACTGCTAGNATGGCGACGACTNGATTGAACGTATTCGCGGGTGCCTTCACGGAAGCNTATCAAAACCTTACTTCCAAGTCGTTATCCGACAAGCAACTTGTCACANNAGGTCGNGCNATAACGCTTGTGCTTGGNCTNGTTGTGGTAGGGGGAGCTCTNNTGATACCGAGATATGGATACACGAAGTTTNTCGTGGATATCAANACNCTNCTNTACGTNCCCTTGTTTCTCCCNTCTGTTTGGGGATTGTTTTCCAAAAAAATTGGTCTAACCGCGGTTTGGGTGACCACGATCGCNGGTTTTGTGACNGCNTATCTAGTGAAGTTNGCNNTNGCCAACGGTGGATTCCTGACGGAGGTNGCATTGCTGGAGCCAATTNTCAGCTGGATTGCNGAGAACTCAAGAANCGCNGATATGTTGGGNGGAATTGNCACGCCATTCCTGATACTGNNGGTGTNGGAATTGGTAGNAANGCANGANAATCCNGGCTGGGCGCGGATAATNAAGCTCAGGANAGACTTTCACGAGANGCCCGTTNTGCAAGCGTACACGCTTCCNGGTAAAATGGTCGCGATTGCCCTAGTCGCGATNGGGATTCTAATGACGGGTCTGACTTTTGTTGATCGCAAGGAAGCCGGNGTGCTGATTGCTTTGGCCTTAGNGCTNTTTGCAATCGCGGGTGTGCTCTTTGTCTTCCTNAAGANGGCAGATAGAGAGAACGANGCTAATGGTTAGCGGCCTAANACCCTTANATCNATCNCTNNAACTATCAAAATAGATTTCCTCTGCCGCGAATGCACTACAATCCTTGTAAGGATAGCATGTATTCGGACAGCAGAATACTTAATTTGGAGGAAGACTTTGTATATCTAGTATGACTACAGATATCTATGGGGCATAACTAGGTGCCAACTGCTTTCATGCACTAGGTCTGAAAGACGGAACCAGTATGTTATCTTTTTCGATCGAATCGCAACAGACTGGAGTTCGGTTCTCTCGTTCCAAATTAGCCCGACGATTGTCTGCAACTTGGGAAATGGTTTGGAGTTTTATGGAGCAGGTCTTGCAACTACCGATTTGGTCAGCTCTTGACTTGTATGATGTTCGATTAATGCTGTGGAAGTCGATTCATCGGTCTCCGTCTGTGCGAGTATCGCTTTTCTTGGCGAGATTTGCTCTAGTTCGAAAATAGTTCCATGTGGGGATTCGGGATTCGATAAGACAGCTGTATAGTGATAAGAATCCGTTTTCGGTAAAAGAGTTTCCCTTGTCCACGTGAACTATTTCAAATTATTAGCCTTCAAGTTAATCGCGATTGTAATTGTTCCGTTGGCATTCTTCGTAGTCTTTGAACTGGGACTCCGTCTAGTAGGATCCGGTTATAATACGAAAGTCTTTGTGGAGGAAAAGGGAATCGTAAGGAGCAATTGGCCTTTTACTTTCAAATACTTTCCCTGGTCTGTAGCTCGGCCAATGAAATCGCTTCAGTTTACCGCAAAAAAGGAACCCGGGACTCTGAGGGTTTTTGTTCTGGGTGGCTCAGCAGCTCAGGGGTATCCCGCTGAAGAATTTGGGATTTCAAGGCAGATGCAGTTCATGCTGGAACAAACCTATCCTAAGCGGAAAATTGAGGTAATTAATGCGGCAATATCGGCTGTCAATTCGCACGTCATGTTACCCGTGGCCAAGGAATGCCTACAATACGATCCGGATTTCTTGATGGTGTATTTGGGAAATAATGAAGTGGTGGGACCATACGGACCAGGGACTTTCTACTTGGGATTCAGCAACAACCTTACGCTTATTCGCCTTAGCCAAATGATTAAGTCATTGCGACTATATCAGATGTTTGTAGTGCTAGCCGGAAGACACACGTCCGCAGCGGGGAGCTGGAAAGGTATGGAGTCTTATTTGGCCAATACCCTCTATGAAGACGATGAGCGTCTAGAAAAAGTTTATAAACATTTCGATCGGAATCTGGGTGATCTGATTTCAGCAGCGGCCGATGAAAATTGCCCGATCATCCTGTCAACTGTAGGTGTCAACTTACAAGATAGCCCTCCGTTTGCTTCCAAGGAATCCGACCACGCTGATTCTCAATACCAACTAGGACTAGCGAATCTGGAGGCGGGAAAAACAGAAGATGCTCTGGTCGCATTCAAGAGTGCCCGTGATTGTGATGGACTTCGGTTTCGAGCGGACAGGAGATTGAATTCAGTCATTCGCCGACAGTCTTCACTGCCTGAAGGGCAGATCACTGTAGTTGATTCGGAACGACTGTTTGAGGACGGAGGACCCGGCCTCGTCTCCGTTCCGGGTGGGGATTACTTTTATGATCATGTTCACCTTTCGTTCACGGGAAATTTCATATTGGCTAAGGCCATGACCGAAGCAATCGTATCCCAAATCAGTCCCCCTTCCCGTTTTTCAACTTCATTGGAGAGCGTTTCAACGGCACTCGTTTACACCGATTGGGATGAACTACGGCTTACACGAGAACTAACGGAGCAGCTTCTAAGTAAGCCCCCGTTTACCAATCAGTGGAATCATCGTGAGAGACAATTGGCGAGGCGTCGTCAGTTGAATAAAATAGCGGCCCAATTCACGCCGGAAATATTCGAAAAAACCCGGGAACAGTATGAAGCCGGAATCGAAAGAAGGCCAAATAGCGACAGTCTTAAACGCAGAATGAGCAAACTGTTACTGGAAAGTGGTGATCGGGAAAAGGCGCTCCAAATCCTTCAATCAGTTGTCCTTGACGAGCCGGAAAACATTGAGGCCTACAATGAATTGAGCCTGGTGTCTGTCTCACTGGGAAAATATGATGAGGCTGAAAAAAGTATTCTGAAGACCCTCGATCACAATCCTTATGCGATCGAGGCCCGCAATGCCTATTTGCTGATCCTTTTTAATTCGAGGCGGTTTGAGGAAGCGGCAGATTACGCTGAGAATTTGATAGAGGATCACCCGGGCGATCCTGGCTTCCGGTTTGCGTTTGCCGAAATTTTAGATGCTCAGGGGAAAAGACCTGAAGTTAAAGAGCAATTGAAAAACGCGCTGCGAATTGATCCTCGGCATAGCAGATCCAGGAAACGGTTGATAGAGATTTACCAACGCGAAAAGGATATTGAAAAGGCACTGCAAGTCGCCCACGGATGGTTGTTGGTCGATCCGGATAGTGCGGAGGCGCAAAATGAATTAGCTCAGAATTTGTCTCTGAAAAATGACTACAAATCTGCGTTGGAGCACTATCGAAAAGCGATGGAGCTCGATCCGGACTTTGTGGTTGCTCGTTCCAATTATGTCAAAACCATGGCGGGATTGGGCCGCATCCATGAGGCGATTCCATTATTGACAGAGGAGCTGGCCTTGGATCCGGAAATAAGGGAAGGTTACTCCCTTTTGGGATTGGCTCTGGATGTGGCGGGCCGCAGAAAAGAAGCGGCACGGGTATTCATGTCCGGGCTTCAGCGTAAACCAAACAATGTGAAAATCCTGCGGGAATTGGCATGGATAAAAGCTACTTCTAAAGACTCCCAGTTGAGAAATGGGTCAGAGGCCTTACAGCTTGCCAAGCGAGCCGTTGAACTAAGCCCCAGCGAGGCGGATTTTCATCAAGTGCTGGCGGCAGCCTACGCTGAAAATCGGCAGTTCGACAGTGCGATTAGCTCCGCTCGTCGAGCCCTTGAATTAGCGGATGCCAGCAACCAGCAAAGCCTTTCCGGTTTAATACGGCAATGCCTTTCTGCCTACGAGAATAAGCAGCCCATACGTGTTGATTAACTAGAGTTGAATGCTATCGTAGTTAGGAACGAATGAAGCATGGGGCAAGTGCGAGCACTGCGAGTCCAAAACATCATAATGCGGGTGGTAGTTATCTAGCCCGAGCGGCCCACGCAAATCTCTTATCGAGCATGAGCCACCCGGTTCTTGACGGGGCCGAGGACATTGGGTTCAGTCTGGTGGGGTCTTGAGAAAAGATAGCGGCCTCTATAAAGGAGTTTTCAATCCGCCGGGCGGGCAGCTAAAGCAACTTCCCTTTGCCGAGCCCTACCTGCGATGCTAAAGAGTCTGGTCCAACGGTCTGATGGAACTTGCTGGATGCGGAATCTTCTCCACTCACTTCTGCCTTCAGCGTTGGATCCGCGTAAGGTTAAGTTTAAACTCTGTACTTAAAACAGGCTATAGATAAATGGGGCTGCGCTGGTGCCGGACAGGAAAATCAGGATGCCGAAGAGGAATAGAATGCCGACTAGCGGAATGAGCCAGTACTTTTTACTGTGAAGGGCGAAGGAAAGGAACTCGCGAATCAAGCCCCTGTTTTTCTTCGGTTCGATTTCACTGAATTTCGGATCCGGCATGATTATTCTAGTATTGGCGATAATAGCGTTCGACTTTGGGTGCGGTCTTCACGGGTTCCCAGTACGAGCTAGTTGATTTGTCTCCCCGCTTAATAAAGGGCTCATGTCCGAATAGTCGAAGGCAAAGTGCGACGGGAGTCAGGATAAAGTAGAAAAATGTAGCCAGAAGGATAAAGGTTATCGCTCTTTCTAGGAATTTTGTCACATGTAGCCAGCCTCGGTGAAATGGCTGGAGTTGACCGGGAAGCACGAGGCAGAGCAGGCAGAGATTCCCGCCGATCGCTAGGAAATAGAAGAGAATTTCCAGCTTCCATTCTCTCCTAAGCAAATAGATCAGCCCGGTCCAAATGCTACCGGCCACCAAGGCACTTCCCGCCAAAACGTATCCGAACTTTCGTGTATCGGACAGATTCGGGGATTGCGATTTTGCGTTGTGGGTGCTCATTGGTTAGTCTCGTTCGGAGCGGGCAAGGAGTTCTTCGCGTAGCGGTTTTCCTCGCCCAGCGTCTTGCTCGTGTTTATAGAGAATGAAGACGCCGATGACCAGACAATCCATGTCCGTCGCTAAAAAACAGCGAATCGCATCGGAAGGGGTATGGACAATGGGTTCTCCACGGACGTTGAAACTGGTGTTGATAAGCACGGACTCACCGGTCTTTCGTTTCCAGGTTCTCAGAAGCTTCGAGTAGCGGCTCGCGCTAGTTTCATCAACCGTCTGCACACGGGCAGAGTAGTCCACATGGGTGACTGATGGTATCGAGGATCTCGCGACGTTAATTATTTGGCTCAAATCTGAATCCTTAATGCGGGATTCGTTCTCAGTATCGATAGGGAGGCATAGTGATTCCTGGACGGGAGCGACAAAAAGCATGTAAGGAGACGGTCGATCGAGGTCGAAATACTGTCGAAAATCTTCGAGAAGAACGCTTGGTGCAAAGGGTCGAAACGATTCGCGAAACTTGATCTGCGTATTCATTTTTAACTGCATTTCAGGATCGCTGGGATTGGCGATGATGCTACGATTTCCGAGTGCCCTTGGGCCGAATTCCATTCGGTCTTGAAACCATCCGACGACTTGATTGGCCTGTAGGATTTCCACGGTTCGTTCGAGCAACTCGGTTTCATTGTCAATCACATGGTACTTTACTCCCCATTGATTGAGCGCATCTTGTGTTTCTTCCGAGGTGAATCGAGGTCCAAGGGCGGCGCCTTGCATGTTGTCGCTTGGTTCGGGATGCCGTTCGGAATCGAGAAGCTGGTGCTGGAGGAAGAGGGCTGCCCCGAGAGCCCCGCCGGCGTCACCCGATGCTGGTTGAACCCAAACCTCCTTAAATATTCCTTTCCGAAGAAGTTTTCCGTTGGCGACACAATTGAGGGCGACGCCCCCCGCCATGCAGAGACGATCCTTGCCGGTTAGGCGTTTTGCGGTTTGGGCCATGCGTAGCACAATCTCTTCGGTGACCACTTGGATGGAGGCGGCGAGATCCCTTTCCCGTTGAGTGATGCGGGATTCTGGTTGACGGGGAGGCCCTCCGAATAAAGCGGCAAAGGCAGGGTTTGTCATTCTGAGGCCCTGACAGAAACTGAAGTATTTGAGATTCAGTGCGAACGATCCGTCTTCCTTTAGGTCAATTAGCTTTTCCTTAATGATCTTTACGTATCGGGGTTTTCCGTACGGAGCCAGTCCCATCAATTTGTATTCACCAGAATTAACCCTGAATCCGCAAAAGTAGGTAAAGGCACTGTAGAGCAATCCCAGAGAGTGGGGGAATCGCATCCGTTGAAGCGCCTTTATGCGTCTGTCATCGCCGATACCGATTGTCGCACAGTCCCATTCGCCGACTCCGTCGATGGTAAGGATAGCTGCGTCCTCAAAAGGGCTCGGGAAAAAGGCGCTGGCCGCGTGAGATTGATGGTGGTCGACAAATGCGATAGCCTTATTGTATCGGCCCTGCAGACCTTTTCTGATTTGGCGAGGAAGATGCAGCTTGATCTTAAGCCATTGAGGCATGGCTTTAAGGAAAGATTTCAGACCGGCCGGAGCAAAGGAGAGATAGGTTTCCAAAAGCCGCTCAAATTTCAGAAGTGGCTTTTCGTAAAATACGACATAGTCCAAATCTTCGATACGGATCCCTCCCTCTTCGAGGCAATAGTCGATTGCCATGTGCGGAAAACTCGAGTCATGCTTGATTCGAGTGAAACGTTCTTCCTGGGCCGCGGCGACTATTTTTCCATCTACGACCAAAGCGGCGGCGCTGTCGTGGTAATAGGCTGATAGTCCAAGGATGTTCATGGCGATGTGGCCTCGTTTTCTGGAAAGTCTGTGAATGGGAAAGGCATTGGTCTAGGAAAGTGCCCAATAAGTCGCTTTCGAGGTCCTGTAGTTATATTTAGAATTCAAAACTTGGCATATAATTCGAGTATTACCCAGAGGGTATTGCGATGCAAATTAATGAATTTAGCATCAAATAGGGCCAAAGAACGAATAAATCAGATTTTTGGAACACTTTCTAACTCAAATTGGTTAGGGGGTCGAGGGGTAGGTAGTCGCCCTACCTACGATGCCAGAGAGTCTGAATGAACGCTCTGATAACCAGAAAGGTCAATTGGCAGCGATGCTCCTTTAGCGGAACAGGAGCCCTGATTAGGGTCAACCATTGACTTGTGGAGCATTCGATTAAAGGATCGATTGATGGAAGAGTGCGTTTCAACGCAAGAAAAGGGAGCCTCTTCGGCTCCTGAGACTCTTTCCTTTCTTACTATTCCTACCCGCCTGCTTCGATAGCTCCCTACCCATGTCTCAACTGGACTACATCGTGATCGTCGTTTTCACCCTTGGGGTTCTGGCAGCGGGCATGTCATTTGCGAAGGCGGGAAAGAACATGAAGACCTTTTTCGCGGGTGGGGGCGCCGTTCCGTGGTGGATCAGCGGGCTATCCTTGTTTATGAGCTTTTTTTCTGCGGGCACGTTTGTGGCCTGGGGGTCCTTGGCCTACATGCATGGCTGGGTATCAGTAGGGATACAGTGGACGATGTGTTTGGCGGGCTTTGCCATTGCCGCATTTATTGCGGTGAGGTGGCGTAACACGGGGGTGCTGACTGGAGCACAGTTCATTGGTGCGCGGTGTGGCGAGGGAGTGAAAAAGGCCTACACCTATTTGTTCATGGCCATATCGGTTTTCACGAGTGGAGCGTTTTTGTATCCAGTAGCGAAGATTGTTGAAGGGGCGACGGGCTTTCCGTTCGAGTACGCGGTTGTCTTTCTCGCTTTGGTGATTGTTCTTTATACAGCAACCGGCGGCTTGTGGGCGGTCATTGTCACCGACGTACTGCAGTTTATTATTCTGAGTGCCGCGGTTCTAATCATCGTTCCATTGGCATTCGACAAAGTAGGTGGAGTTAGCGGATTTCTGGAGGCATCGCCGGAAGGCTTTTTCTCCTTCACTACGGATGAAATCACGCCGCTTTTCTTCCTTGGTTTTGGTTTATACAATTTGTGCTATATTGCAGGCAACTGGGCTTATGTGCAACGCTACACCAGCGTAAAGGGACCGAAAGAAGCCCGAAAAGTGGGGGTGCTCTTCGGGTGCCTGTACCTGGTTAGTCCAGTTATCTGGATGCTCCCGCCGATGATTTACCGTATCTACAATCCGGCTCTTGATATCGCGGCGGGCGAAGCGAACCACGCGTACATGTTCATGTCAAAGGAGGTCCTTCCTCTGGGTATGCTGGGACTAATGGTGGGAGCCATGATTTTCGCGACGGCCAGCTCGGTAAACACCACCTTGAATATTGTTTCAGGCGTTTTTACGAACGACCTCTACAAAGTAATTAGGCCCAATGCGTCCGATCGCCAGCTCGTATTTGTCGCCCGCCTATCGACTGCCTTGTTTGGCCTGGCAACGATGGTGATCGCCCTTTTGGTAGATCGCATGGGTGGAATTCTCACCACTATCTGGGCAATAGGCGCTATTACGGGAGGTTCGATGTATGTACCCATGTTGTGGGCACTTTTTTCTAAGCGGCACACTGGGTATACCGTGCTGGGAGTCACGTTGGTGAGTCTTTCCGTAAACGCGTTCTTCAAATGGAATGGAGTCTACAATCTGAATCCAGCCGAGGCTCAAGCTCTAGGAGTTCTCCTACCCTTGTTCTTGATGGCGGCCTACGAGTTGTATACGATGCGAAAGTTGACTGAGACGCAGCAATATCGGGACTACGAGTCAAGTCGCCTCGCCCGAATTCAGACGGAAGCGGAAAGTGAAGACCGCATCGAAGACGAACGGGAGTCTGATCGGGAAAACAAGCATGGCATCAGGGTGATTGGTATAGGAATATTGGCGACGGGTTGCTTGATCGCAGGATTGGGGGGTATTTCAGATGTGGGGAGATTTTTGGTGGTTTGCGTAGGGGTCTGTGTGGCCATTGCGGGAATCTCAGTTTTGCGAGGAAATCGAAAGAATCCCAGCGGGGCTGTTTGAATCCAGTCGCTATAAGGAGTAGTATTGAAAGCGTTTAAAAATCTCAAAACGAAATGAGCAAAAAACCGGAAGGCAGCAGAGTCAGCATGCGGGATCTCGCACGAGAGGTGGGGGTCTCTGTCTCCGCGGTTTCGCTCGCCCTGCGCAACAGCCCCAAGGTTTCGAAAAAGAAGCGTGAGGAAATACGGGAGGCGGCGGTTCGTATAGGGTACGTTAAGGATGGCCGGGTCGCGGAATTGATGGAGCATATGCGCACCTTTCGTTTGAAAGAGCGACTGTCTACCATCGCGGTCATTATCTCCGATATCCGCAAATCAGAACTCAAGGACTATCCCAGAATGGTTTCCTTGACCAGGGGTGTGGAGGATGAGGCGAAGAAAAACGGCTATGGAGTCGACTTCATGTTCCTCAAGGATTTGGGCGTTTCCCCGAAGCGTTTGCGAGACATCCTCATCGCTAGAGGGATCAAGGGAATCGTCGTCATGCCATTTCAGGCGGGAGTGGGTGAATTTGCCATGGGTATTTCAGGATTCTGCGTATCCACACCTGGATACAGTATTATTAGGCCGAACATAAATCGAGCTTGTCCGAACTTTCTCCAGATGATGGATGAGCTACTGGAGCAAATTTGCAGACTAGGGTATCGTCGAGTAGGGTTCATAATGACCTACGGTTCGGGAGGAATAGGGCACAAACTCTACTCGTCTTCGTTCCTTTACTATTCGACTCTCATTGATAAATCCTTGAGAATTCCGATTCTGCGGCGCCGGGACGTGGGTATCACTGGGATTCAAAAATGGATGGAAAAGTACCAGCCAGATGTGGTTGTGAGTTCTGGAATGGTATATCGAATACTCGAAGACCTGGGATACAAGATACCTGAGGATTTGGGTTTTGCGAGTTTGGAGCTTTCGGAGGATCATGGGCGAGCCTCGGGGGTTGACCACCGGCACGAACTGGTGGGAAGCGAAGCCCTCAAGCTTACGTTTTCGGATATAAATTTGAATCACTCCGGTATGCCTGAAAACCCGAAAGTGGTGCTCGTCGACAGTCATTTTAGAGAGGGTAATACTTTGCGTAAGATAGGGAGGGCGAGGGTCATTAAATTGAGGGCCACGAAGTGAGGAATATAGTCAAACTG
>PBMN01000018.1:0-24548 GCA_002722675.1 Opitutaceae bacterium | reverse complement strand
GCGTCGATCGATTGACAGATCAGGTAGAGCCCCACGAGCAGGGAAATCAAAGACAATATCGTGAGATTGAGCCGAAAGGCGGATGTCATGGCCGCTCCCTTCTCTTCCTGCTGCTCGGTTTGAAGCACCCTCCAGCGACCCGCGGCGTGTTCGCTGAGCGAACTCCTGATAGTATCTAGAAAAGCCTCCGATCTTTCCTCAGCCTCGACAATCACTTCCACGCGGGAGACGACGTCCGGCTTACCCGCCAATGCCATCGCGGCTGGTAAATCCATGATTGCCAGATTCTCCGGAACCTCCACTCCCGATCGGCTCGTTGGCAGTATTCCTCTGACGGTTAAGATAAAACGCTGGTCGTCTACGATGACTTCAACTTCATCTCCAACCGCAAGCCACAGATTTTCAGCCAATCTGGGTGATATGAACAAGGCTTTCGGATCTCTTGCGATGGAGAAGATATCTGGCTCCTCTTCTCCCTCTTCGGAAAACAACAGAGAGGCACTGATGTTTTGGTTATTGAAGTTTTGGATACCGATAATGTCTACGCCGAGAATCCGCAGTGATTCGCCGGGGATTTGCAGGAGATCGCTTGATCTCTTTTGCTTCGACACTGATGTTTCCACCAATGCCAGAACCTCAAGAACAGGAGCCAATTCGACAGGATTCTGCTGCAGGCTTTTTCTGATTCCACTCAACCAGGAAACGGGAAACCGTCCCCCTTGTGCTTCCAAGGTAAAATCCACCTGTCCGGTGACGGTTTCCGTGAACCCGCTAAATCCTTTTACGGCAGCCCTATTGGCCATGCGGATTGAAAGAAAAGACGCTACGCCCAAGGCTACGATTGCAATTAAGATGGCAGATTGAAGCTTGTGCCGCAGCCAATACCTCAGACTGGTCTTTAGCCAGACTTCCAGTAGGGCTTGCGGTGACGCTGGACGTTCCATTTCCAACGGGTTGGGCTAAGCCCTCGACTCCAGCGCTTCTTCTTCAGACAGCATGCCGTCGTGAATATGCAGGGTTCGGTGACAGATTCGCGTGGTTTCCTCCTGATGGGTCACTAATATGAGCCCTACCTGGTTAGCCTCAGACAAGGCCTCGATCAAGTTGAGGACACGTTCCCCGTTTTTCGTATCCAAACTGCCGGTTGGTTCATCCGCTAGGAGCAGCTTCGGTTTCATAACCAAAGCCCGGGCAATCGCTACCCGCTGCATTTCGCCACCGCTCATTTCCCTTGGGAAGGCCTTAGCTCGGTGGGCGACATCAACCTCTTCCAGCATATCCATCGCGAGCTGCGCTTGCTCTGAGGCAGAGTAATTATTGAGCTGTAAGGAGAGGGCCACGTTCTCCACTGCGTTTAACGTGGGAAGCAGATGGAAGAACTGAAAAATAGAGCCCAGACGGCTTCTACGTATAAAGGTTCGCTGATCAGGCGAGAGCCGAGTCAATTCCTCGCCGTCAAAGATGATCGTTCCCTCGTCAGGGGTATCGAGGCCAGAAAGGCAATTGAGCAAGGTCGACTTGCCGGAACCGGAGGGGCCCATCAGGGCAACCCGTTCACCAGAATTCATGGCAAAGGAAACCTCATTTAAAACACGGCGATTCTGGTAAGCTTTTGAAACGGCCCCTACGGATAACATGATACATTGGATATCCAGCCGAATCCTCATTGCAACCCGCGGATGCTCCCAAATGGATCCCCTCCTCGTTTTATCGATTCAAAACCTGTCAATCGCCCGCATGTGCCTGATTCCAGAAACGAGAGAAATCAGCTCGCTATGCTCCCTCTAAAGCTGCTTTCAAATCGAATCCGAGCGGGGTGCTTCGCTGCACCAAGTTCTGCGAGCCTCGCACGTGCTTGCAAGGGTCAACAATTGCCCCGGCCACCCTTTCGGATAGGTCGCGATCACAGAGGACTGCGAGGTTGAACAAATCGACAGTGAGATGCTACGGGATCGTGCGGACGCCTTCTGCTTCGAAGGGGAAAGCGACAAACGCGTGAAAACGGGAGAATCTCCGTCGAACAAACCGCAAGCAGTCCCTTACTGCTACTGTTGCCGAGGGCTTCGATTCGCTGGAGTCGCCTCTGGCTCGAGGGTAGCTTTTTACGTAGCTCACGGAGTTCGAACGTTGGAGCGAGTGTGCATCGCGAGAATTCGGTTGCTCTCCTTTTTTACAGTCAAATTTTTACGATGCCCCCATATCTTGCTACGTGCTTTCTTGGCACTTTCCTGGAGGTCTACTACGGGATGTGGATAGTCACTGCCCATTTTGAATCCGCACAATTGCTGTTCCATGCCAGTCATCAGCCAAGGTTCATGGATATACTCCGCAGGAACATTTTTCAGCTCCTTGACCCATTTTCTGATGAACGTCCCGCACGGATCATGATCCTTACTTTGCTTTACTGGATTGTAGATTCTAATCGTATTGATACCTGTAGTACCCGCCTGCATTTGGAACTGCGGGTAGTGAATTCCGGGCTCGTAGTCCAAGAACTGTCGAGCCAAGTGATAAACCCCTTTCCGCCAATCCTGATCCAAGTGGTGGCAGAGAAAAGAAACCAGCATTGCGCGCATGCGGAAGTTGATCCATCCCGTCTGGGATACGCTCCGCATACAGGCATCCACCATGGGAAACCCCGTCCGACCTTTCCGCCACGCACTGAGTTTCGCTGGGTCGCTCTCGCGGGAAAGCAATTCATATCCCCGGTTGATACAGGTATGTTCGTACTCGCATTCCACTTCAAACTTTTGGATGAAGTGGCAATGCCATTTGAGTCGTGTAAGAAAGGCCCCGAACGGTCGTTTGTTCAAACCGTAGTTCTCATGGTTTTTGACGTGCTGATAGGCCTGTTTGATGCTTAAACTGCCCCAGGCGAGATAGGGAGAAATACGACCTCCTGAAACGCTGCTTTGCTGCGGCTTGGAAATGTACTTGCTGTAATCGAATCCTCGCTCGTTCGCGAATGACTTCAAGCTGCGCCATCCGCTTTTTTCTCCAGCCGGTTGAAAGACAGTGGGATAGGCCTCTAGTTGGCTTCTGAAATCGTCTGGCAAAGAAAAAGAATGGCCAAGTGGTTTAACGCCAGAAACGGAGTAGGTGTTTTTGAGCACTGGCTCATTCATGGTGGTAAACCAGTTTTTGTCCCAACCATCGCGATTTGTAATGCCTCTAACAATACCGTCTCGCTGAAATTGCTTCCAAACTATTCCTTTCTCTTGAAAAAACGCGTTCACTTGCTTGTCGCGCTTCCATGTGAGCTCTACACCTGTTTCCTGGTACGAGAAAACCTTTCTGATCGCAAATTTGCTAGCGATGGATCGAAATATTTCATCCGCTTCACCGAAGAGCAATTCCACGCGACGATTGTATTTGAGAAGCTCATCATTCAGCACGAGTGACGAATGATAAACAAATTGCTGGTGCCTCAATGATGCGTCGGGGTGAGCCGACAGGGATGGCTCGAAGATATATATCAGATAGTACGGGAGACCATCCTTCTCCGCTGCATTGAAGGGGGCGTGGTCTTGCGTCCTTAGGTCGCGTTTGAGCCAGACGAGATTAATGGCCTCCATTACTTCAGCTCTCTTTGGCACTTTTTCCAGAACGCGAAAAACGACCTGTAATATCCCGTAACCTCAAACATCCAGTCACGAGGCTCCTCTCTGCCACTGTATTGGTTGAGTGGATGTTCTTTGAAAACCGCCTCTCGGATACCGTATGTTTCAACCAGTTCGTCAAACTCCCCCACGTAGCATTGAATTCCCTTAATGTTTTCTGACAACCCGAGCATAAATTCCATTGATTTACTGGATATTGGATACGCCTTGTAAACGGAGGGCTCCATCAGCAAGACCCTATTTAAGTTCGCATCCTCATGCCATTTCGGATCAAGGTTGTAGAAATTGTAGATCAAAGTGGGCAGTTCAGGGTCAATTTCGATGCCTCTCTTTTCCGGCAAGGGTGTTTCCAGCCTGGGAACTGTCCTTTCTCGAAGAATTTCGGGAATTTCCGCTTTTTCTAGGCTCCCATAATCCACGTCCAAAAAGGTCCCTTTTTGATGGGTGCGGCAATACTTGTTTATATTTTTCTGATTGGCGTAGTACTTCTTACCCGCATTGGATCCAGACACCCACTGCCAACTCAGCGCGTTGCTGGCCCAGTCTCCGTCCAAGAGATGGTAGTACATCCACCGAGCCGGCACTCGCCAGTGGCTTCCTCCCACATTACACGCAATAGACGCGATATACATCCTGACGTGATTATGCAAATACCCCGTCTCGTAAAATTCATTTAGTGCTTCGTCGATAGCATTGATACCTGTGCTTGCCTCGATAAGGGCTTTCGGAATTTTATAATGACAAACGTTCGGCTGTTCGCGACGCAGGTCCTGATTGATCTCACTACCGTTGGCAATCCATACTTGCTGCCAATAATCCCTCCATGCGAGCTCCTGAATAAACTTTTCGATTTTCCTGGGATCAATCCCACGCTCCTTTACCGCACGAAAGACTTGTCTGGTTGAGATGACACCTCTTGAGATATAAGGAGAAAGCTTGGTGACCGCCCCATCGATGAAATTCCGGGTCCGACCATATGCCACCGGATCAATGCGATCAATCCGATTACGTATCTCTTGGTAATTAGTTCTGACCCCCATCCTTCCCCTTATAAAACCGCTAGTTCCGCTTCGGGAAGACCAAACGAAATTTCAATGTGTCCAAAAGTTGTCTTCGCTTTCGAAATCCCTAGTCTTTCCAAAAGCCCGCTTGGGTGGCCAAATCGCTCGCAAGTAAAACATGGTCGATCGTGTATTCAATCGCGGTCGCCGGTGGCAGGTGCCACTGCGACATGCTCTAGGCGATATCGACTGGAGAAGTTTTTTTCGAAATGTTAGACTAGACCCGATCGGAAACCGAACCGCAATGGGCGTTTGCTTAAACCAAATCGCGGCGCTATCGAACTGCAGGCCCATGACCCCGACAGTGTTTGGTATTTCAAGGAGATCAGGCTAAAGCAGCTGTAGGAGCAAACACACCATTAGAGAAAGAAAGATTTCCATATTCAGTCCGAATCAAAAGCAGCGCAAAACCCTTTTCTTTTGCAACAATTGCGCTAGGAGAATTCCTGACTAATATGAACGATCCAGCACAAATTCTACGAGACCACCAACCTACGAAAGAGTTCTTTGTCGGCATCGACTCAGACGGATGCATCTTCGACAGCATGGAGATCAAGCACAAGGAGTGCTTCGCTCCCATGTTTATTAAGTATTGGAATCTCCAAGCGGTCAGCAAGTATGCCCGCGAAGTCTGGGAGTTCGTAAACCTCTATTCCAAAAGTCGCGGCTGCAATCGTTTCCCTGCCCTCACATCGGCGATCCAACTTCTCAGCGAGCGCCCAGAAATTACCGCCCGCAATGTAAAGCTACCCGACCTGTCCGCCCTGGAGGATTGGATGAGCCGGGAAACCAAGCTAGGCAACGCTACCCTAAACACTGAAGTCGCCGGAGGCAACGAAGGTCTCGCACCCGTGAAAGTATGGTCCGATGGCGTAAACGCATCGGTCGCGGATATAGTCCAAGGTGTCCCTCCTTTCCCTCTTGTCCGGGAAACGCTGGTTAAAATAAACGGGAAGGCCGACGCTATGTGTATTTCCCAAACCCCTGTCGATGCCCTCGAACGCGAATGGGGAGAGCACGGCATCCGCGACTTTGTATCCATTATTGCTGGCCAAGAGCGCGGAACCAAGATTCAGCACCTTGAAATGGCGGCTAAGGATAAGTACCCCAGCGACAAAATTCTCATGATCGGGGATGCCCCCGGAGACCGAAAGGCAGCAGAGGCCAACGGCGCCCTTTTTTTCCCGATCAACCCTGGATCGGAAGAGCAAAGCTGGCAACGGCTCCATGAAGAAGCCTTGGACCGCTTCTTCGCATGTACCTACGCGGGCGACTACGAGAAGCAGTTGGGAGACGAATTCGAGGCCTGCCTTCCAGAATCACCGCCTTGGAAGTAAGCGACATTGAGAATGCCTTTGTTTAGAACCGTTTCCATATCGTAGGAGCGATTTCACCCCGCAATTTGAATACAACTGGACTCTCGCACCGACTTGCCGGGGCTCCTACAATGAATGCTCAACACACAGTGCAAGCTTCAACCCCCTAACGCTTAAACCGCCCTGCAAACGCTTCTGGCATTCGTATGGGCTTCCCAGTTTCCCCATTGATCGCCGCCATTTCGGTCCGGGCCAATACGAGTAGATCTCCTGCCTGATCAAATCCTCGATAGATTAGGTCGAATCGGGTTCCTCTGAAATTCGTCGCGGACATCTCCAACTTCAGTGTATCCGGATAGAATGCCTGATTCGCGTATTTGACCCAAAGCTCCGAGAGGATCAAAGATACTCCTTCAACATCTTGCTCCGTGTAGCCCAATGAACTGAGAAACTGCACCCTTCCCTCGTGCAGATACTCGACGAACACATTGTTGGCAACATGATCCCCATAATTGTGGTCCGTAATACGGAAGGGAATACTCGTTAAAAAGTCGGTCCGTTGGAAATTTTTGATTTCGTTGAACATACGACGAGTTTGCGGGTTTACCGGCAGGCATTAACAGAAGCGAGCTAAAAACAGACTCCCCAAATATAAGTTCTACTGATCCACCAAGCCTAGACTCGCCTAGCTGCCAAGAACACCGTTCGCTCTTGACGCCACAATGAACCTTCGCCCCAATATTTCCGCTCGAAGACAACTTGCCACTATCTAGTTTTTCGACTTCCCTTCCTGCCGACCCCTTGTGGACGGTTTAGCCTTCACAATGCCGTCCGCTGCCAAATCCAGACCGATTAAACGCTTTTTTATGCTAAAGGTTTACCCGACCTTGGCATTGGCTCTAATCCGCATTCTCAACTGGACCTGGAGAATTCAGGAATCCGGTAGGGAACATTTGGATGCAGCGGTCTCTTCCCCAGAACCGGCAATCGCCGCCTTTCTTCACGGGCGCACTTTCGTGCTCATCCACCACATGACCCAAATGCCCGGTGCCAAATGGGTCTCCATGTGCTCGAAGAGTCTCGATGGTGAAGCGATGGCCCAACTTGAGGAGCGCCTAGGGCTGGAAGTAGTCAGAGGATCTTCCGGTCGCGATGGACTCGAAGCGATTCAGGAGATGATTCAGCTCGTAAGGTCAAAGCCAGGACACGGGGCCGCTCTCGCCATCGACGGGTCACGAGGTCCTCGTGGACATGTCCAAGGAGGCATCGTCCGCATGGCGCGCTGGACGGGCGGACGCATCTTACCGATTACCGCTTCTGCAAATCCGGCCTGGATTTTCCGCAGTGCCTGGGACCGGACCATGCTTCCCCTCCCCTTCGCCAAAGTCGAAATTGCGTACGGCAAACCCATTGATGTTCCCGGAAAGATGAACGCCGCCCAGATGGAGGAGGTCCGAGTTCAGGTTGAGCAATCCTTGCTGAACCTGCAGCAGACCGCCAACGAGCGTATTGGCTTCACCGATCTAGAACCCATTCAAGCGGTTTCATAGCCAGCTGGAAATCACTCTAAAATTTCCATTACAATTCGAGGACACCTAGATCTATCCTGAATAGATTACCCGAGTCATTCCAAAGGAGGTTTTACCGCTCGCGACCGCCGACTGGGCTGCCGATTGCTGTGGATGCTCCTTACTCTCGCCTCACCACTGAAGTAATCGGCTGAATTCGTCTTTCGGCACGACAACTGAAATCGTCACTTGTTTAGTTGGATCAGCAGTCGTTCTCGCTATCTATCTAATTTTGGGTGCCGCAACGATCATCCGGAATTGTTTCTTGTACATGGGTCGGGAGGACCGGCTCGGTCCTCCGCATTGGGTTGCAAAATTCGGAGGATCGAGCCAATCCTCCCTAAAAAAGCCACCGACAAATCCGCGTCAGCGGCAACTATCTCGCTCCAAAGGGCCACTCTCTTTTGCTATTGAGAGATCTCTGGGGTCAGGGTAGCAATTCAATATGCCGACAAAATACCCACTTATCCTATCAATCTTTCTCAGCCTTTTCGTATTCTGCCTATCCACTACCGCCCAGCCTAGCGAAGCGACCAAGCGGCTGCAGGAGCGCAATAAGATGTTCGAGCCGAAGATTATAAAAGTCGCCGACAATGTCTACACCGCCATCGGCTACCAGGTCACTGCCAACTCGATGATAGTGGGAGACGACGGAGTTATCATCATCGACCCAGGGCAACTGCCGCTGTTCGCCAGTCGCGTGCGCAAGGCCTTCGAGGAAATCACCGACAAGCCGGTAAAGGCCATCATTTACACCCACAGCCATGGAGATCACATAAATGGAGCCCCCGCATTTTACGAAGAGGGCAAAGGCATTAAAGTTTGGGCTCGTTCGAATTTTGGGTCCGAGGGAGCTCGCAACCGGATGACTGGTTTGCAAGGAGGCGTCCGTTCCTCGAATACGCAAGGCTTTGACTTGAAGCCTGAGCAAAAGATCGGCGTTGGCGTCGCCATCCCTCCAGACAGGCGTCCAGCCGGCAACCTCAATGTCGACGGCGGGACTCAAGCTGGAGGAGGCACTCAGGCCCAGCGTCCCCAAGCTACTCCAACTCGCGGTCAAGCGATGCGAGTCAACCCGACCCATACCTTTTCCGAAGATCGTAAGCGTATAGAGGTCTCGGGTGTCACCATTGACATGGTCGCCGCTCCCGGCGAGACCGCCGATCAGCTGTACGTTTGGCTTCCCGATCAAAAGGTCGTCTTTGCGGGTGACAATTTCTACCAGTCTTGGCCCAATGTCTATCCGCTACGAGGAACCGCCCGACGCTCGATTCGAGATTGGGTTACCAGTATCGATTCGATGGCTGAGGAAAACCCCGATCATCTGGTGGGAGGCCATACCACTCCGATGCTCGGAAATGCCAAAGAAGTGCTGACGAACTATCGGGATGCCATGAAATGGGTTTATGACCGCACGATAGAAGGCGCCCAAAAACACATGACACCTGACGAGCTTGTAGAGTACGCGGCCCTGCCCGAGAAGTATTCCAAATTGGACTACCTAGGCTCCTATTACGGGAGCGTTGAAGGTACCATTCGCGACATCTATGCTCAGGACCTCGGCTGGTTCGATGGTGATGCTCTCAACTTACACCGCGAGTCTCCCGTGAAACAGTCCCAGCGCATGGCCGATCTGCTCGGCGGTGTCAGTCTCCTCATGACCAAGGCCCGCGAAGCCATGGAGGCCAACGACCCACTCGGAGCTGCCCAACTTGCCCAGCATGTGATCCGTCTTCAACCCCAAAACAAAGGCGCCAAAAGACTCATCGGCGAAGCCCTCGCCATTATTGGGGAGCGCACTTTCAACGCCCCCATACGCAACTACACGATTTCCGCATCCAATCGCTATCTCGCCGAGGCGGAAGAGTAAAGAGCCCCGGTGCAACCGTCTACGCACTATTGAGCTTCCCTCTGCACTGCGTTACTCCCCGGCAAGAGGTCTCGAACCTTGCGCTTCGGGCAAGCGGGGCGTTTTTCGGTTTTTAGACTGTGCAGGCGATGATTGATCCCCTATGCGACCACCGGACGCATCCAGCGAACCAGCGACTTCATAAACTATGAACAACGACTCCTTTCATCGGGGCACCGGCGAAGTCATCAGCGTTTCCGCTTTCAGCCAATCCTTCCTGAAAAACCCTCAAAGCCGCCTCTCCGGCTTCCGTGCCTACGTCAGCATGTAATAGGGAATTTAGCCGACGTCCTTTCCAATCAGAGCTCGAAATTCAGAACTACCAAGAACGATTGACCATTTCTGTAAATTTTGGTGTAGTATTATTTAAAATGAAAAAAGCCATTGAAATTAATCGCAGGCAGTTCCTGTGCGGTACGGGGGGTCTGATGGCTCTGCCGTTTTTAAGCTCACTTCCTCTTTCAATCGCGGCGACCCATCCCATCGCCAAGGCACGCAAGCGCCTCGTCTGCGTCGGTACCTTTTTGGGCATGTACCCAGGCGAATGGCATCCCAAACAGAATGGCAACCGTAAGCCCCGCCTGTTGGAGCCACTAATGCCTCACCGCAAAGACTTTACGGTGGTTTCAGGCGTCGATCACGGAATCAATGGCGGCCACAAGGGCACCCCTTCTTTTCTCTCAGGGGTCTACCAGCCAGAGTATATTGGTGAGTCGATAATGGTTCGTAACCAGATCACGCTGGACCAGCTCGCCGCGAAGCATCTCAGCCGCGATAGCCGGTATCATTCGCTCCAGCTCGGAGCATCCGAGGGCAAGCCCAGCCAAACCCTCTCTTGGGATGAAAACGGCGTTCCGCTGCTACCCGAGCCGGATCCCATCAACGTTTTCCAGAAGCTTTTCGTAAACGACTTGAACCCCAAGGAGGCCAGCCGGGCCATGACCTTCAAACGGAGCATCCTCGATATCGTGGCCGACGACGCCCGGGCTCTTCAGAGCGAAATCGGCTACGAAGACCGCGAAAAGGTCGACGCCTACTTCACTTCAATCCGAGACGTAGAAAAGCGCATTGAACGGCAGCAGCAGTGGATCAACACTCCAAAACCAGGCGTGCCGCCATTAATGGAGCGTCCCACGACCTTTCACGAAAATCTGGACCTCATGTACGAGCTGACCGCACTCGCTCTGCAGCACGATTCCACCCGTGTCGCCTCGATCGAACTTCCCGCCGGCGGATTGCCAATCACTTTAGGAGGCGAACAGCTTTCCGGATACCATGGCCAATCGCATCACGGAAAAGATCCGGAGGTCGTGGAGGAACTCGTCAAAATTGAGCTGATGCATACACGCTCGCTTTCGAAATTCCTGTCCAGACTGAAGGAAATCGATGACGGGGGTGCCACCTTGTTCGACCGGACCCAAGTCCTCTTCGGTAGCGGCCTGGGCAATGGTAGCTCCCACTCCAATCGTAATCTCCCCGTACTCGTCGCGGGTGGCGATCTCAAACACTCCGGAAAAGACCTCGTTTTCGAAGAGGGAAAAACGCCCTTGGCCAACGTATTCGTAACGATGCTACAGTCTCTCGGTATCGAAAGCGAGAATTTCGCCCATAGCACTGGCAATATCAACAACGAGTTGGCCTGAGCTTATTGTGGCTTAACGTTCTTCACAATGGACGCAATTCATCAAGGAGCTATCGAGGTCGAAAGAATCGCCATCCTGCTGGCTGCCCTAACTGCAGCGGCCGTCTCCCTCCCCGCCTCCCAAGACTTCGACGCGCTTATAACGCCTTTCGTCGAAGCGCACTGCGTAAAGTGCCATGGGGAGAGGAAGCAGAAGGGAGATATTCGACTCGACATCTTGGACCGCGACTTTTCTAAAGGAGAAAATGCGATTCTTTGGCAGGACGTATCCGATATGCTGATAACGGGCGACATGCCACCTGAAGAAGAGGTCCGCCCACCGATGGGCGACGTGTCGCAAATCATCAAGGCGATAGATACAGAACTTCGATCTGCCGCCGCCTCGATGAACGAGAGGGGCCGTATCGCCCTTCGCCGACTCAGCCACTCGGCTTTGGACAATACCGTAAAGGATTTGCTGGGGATCGATCTGCTTCTATCTAAGAACCTTCCTGCCGATCCAGATCTGGAAGGATTCAACAGTCTTGCCGTCACGCTCGATGCCAATCCCGAAATGGTCCTGAAACTCCAGAATAACGCCAATACGATTGCTAAACTGGCCATCGCCAGTGGAGAAGATATTCGCGAAAAACGGTCCTACTCCATCGGGACCATAGGGCACGGGCACAATGTGGAAGAGGGTCGTGAATTTGTGACCACATCGTCGAGTCGCGACCGGAAGCATACGATGTGGCCAAAAGATTTCTTCGTCCCTCAAGACGGGCTCTATCGGATACGAGTTGATGGCTTTGCTCGCGACTACCGAACTGACCTCGAAGAACAAGGAATCGAGTACACTTACTTGAGAGAAAACTACGAACAGAGTCTGAAGAAGCGAGACCGGAAGCCCAACGACGAGCCTCGCCTCGTTTCCATTATAGCCATACAAGCCTCAGAAGCCCGGCACATGGATGCGGCTTCCGTTCCCGGACGGCGCGTGGGCTATTTCTATATTGGAAACGAAATGGATTCCCAGTACGTGGATGTTCGTCTCAACAAGGGCGAAAACATTATGGTTCACTACGCGGCGGCGGCGATCCTAAACCAATCGCCCACAGCGGTCGTCGAGGGTGAGGAACGGCTCGTGGCGGATCTGCTTCACGTCAAGTCGATCACAGTTTCCGGACCCGAAATCGAAACTTGGCCCCCGCCTGCCCGTCAGCAACTGCTCGGCGCCTCAGATACAGTTCCCAATAATGTAGAGGAACGTATTGGAGATTTTCTTTTTCGAGCGTTCCGCCGACCTGTACCAAAAAATACCCTACAAAGTTTCAATCTGCTTTATCAAACCGGCCTCGATCAAGGCCTCACAGAACAGGAATCGATGGGTAATGTCATCGAAGGAGTGCTCACCTCGCCGCGTTTCCTGTTCAACTACGACAAAGGCGACGGAAAGGATGTCTGGGCTCTGGCCAGCCGCCTATCTTATTTTCTGTGGAATTCGATGCCTGACAACACGCTCATAAAGCTCGCGGAAAACGACCAATTGCAGAAACCTAGAGTCCTTCGCAAGCAGACGGCTCGGATGCTAAAGGATCCCAAGACACAACGCTTTATCGAAGACTTCACCGCTCAATGGCTCGGACTCAAGGATATTGAGCTGATGCGACCCGACCCGAAGCTCTACGAAGACTACGATCCGCTTCTAGAGAGCCTCATGCGCCAAGAGAGCGAGACCTTTTTCCAAGAAGTGCTTGAAAAAAATCTGCCCATCACCTCCTTTCTCGATTCGGATTTCATTACCATAAACGAACGCCTAGCCAAGCACTACCAAATCGAAGGGGTAGATGGGAGCGAGTTTCGCAAGGTCGCACTCCCAAAAGACAATCCGCGTGGCGGCTTACTGGGCCAAGCCAGCATCTTGAAAATTACGTCTGATGGCACCCGTACCTCACCCGTCGTACGCGGCGTTTGGATACTAGAGAATATTCTCGGCGACCCCCCATCCCCTCCCCCTGCCGATGTGATGCCCATAGAACCCGATGTGCGCGGGACCAAGACGATCTTCGACATGCTTTCCAGGCACCGGGAAATTGAGACCTGTGCCGACTGCCATCGCAGTATTGATCCGTGGGGATTCGGACTAGAGCATTTCGACGCCATTGGGGTCTACCGCTCGCAATACCGCAATGGCCAGTCCGTCTACGCCAAAGGCTCCGTACCAAATGGTTCCTTCGATGGAATTGCGGATATGAAAAGAGTTCTCCTGAACCGCTCCGACCAATTTGCTCGCGCCCTGACCGAAAAGCTCTTCACTTACGCTCTCGGGCACCCACTCTCGTTTCAAGAAAGACTGATAGCCGACGACATCGCCAAAGCGAACAGCCAGAAAGGCGGCGGCTTCAAAGACTTGATTATCGCCATTTGTGAAAGCCCGCTATTTCGAGGTGAAATCCAGTCAACGCAGGTCGCCCAGAATTGATTCGGGTAGAGCCAGCACCTGGCCAAGTCGAACCACCTGGCTCCCATACGCGAGCGGTCATGTCATCTGAATACGGAATGCCAAGGTAGGAGTCGAAACCCTGCCGAGTCGGAAAAAAGGGCTCGGTTCGTCACGCAATCGATAAATCGCCGAGCGAACCTATTCGGCTGGCCTCACATTTAATCGCACTCTCGAATTTGCAAAGGGTTATTAAGTCAACGGTTAATCACTAATGCCATAAGCAACGATTGCTAAACCGTTTTAGAAGACTCATCTGGACAGTGGGGCACAACAGCCCTTTCAACGGATTAATTCTATTTTCTCCGCATACGTTCAAATTCGCTATAGCCCTCCCAGGCGATGCGTTGAAGATCGGTTCGGTCCTTTTTCGAGAATACGCGTGTAATGGAATTCCCATCACGGTCTCTCGACTTGTCGCCGCCCTTGAAAAAGCGTATGTCCGTAATTGAATCAACAGGCAAACCCTCTGGGCTTTTATCGAACATTGCCGCATAGAGCGTCGCGGCCGTGAGATAAGCCATGGTGTGATTCAAGTGAGCGTCGTTCACAAATCTAAGGGTCAGGTCCGGACGTTCGCTTTGACAACGATGGCCTATCAGGGCCATTGGGGCGACTTGAGCCTCGATGCGATTGGCCAGTGTGGCGATCGAATTTTCCTTCTCCATTACAAACGCTCCCTCCGGAGGTTCCGTTAATGGCTGGGCGTTTTGAGTTGCCGGAGTCGTTTCATAGAGAATCACTCTGGCTCCTTGATCGTTGGCCAGTTTTGCAAACTTCGGAGCATACTGCATGTAAGGCGAGGTCTCGCCCTCGAGATCGTCCCGATAGGACTGGAGCACTACGATGTCCCATTTTTTGCGCCAGGTATCGAGATTATCTAAAAGTTCCTGGTTCCTTTTGATCGCACTCTTCGCGTGATTGTCCTTTGGATTCTCCGCGACCGCCTTCTCCAAGGATGCAACTGTTTTTTCGATTTCAGACACACCTATCTTATGGGATCTCACGAAATTCGCCGTTCCCAATCTCCAGTGGTCAACCAGTCTCCGACCTCCGTATATGACTGTGGATACATTAACCTCCAGCCCTGGGTTGCCTGCCTCCGCCATTGCTTCGACCACTTTAGAAAGATTGTGCCGCCCCGTATAACTGTTTCCAATAAAGAGAATCTCGAGTGACTCGTTCTCTTTCCCACTAGCGGCGGCGCAAATTATAAGAAAACTAGCAACGGCGAGGAAGGCTGTGGAATTCAATCGCTGTTTCAACTTAATGAATAGCATCACGCAACAGTGGTGCTGTCTCGAGCTCGGGTCAATCCCTACCTCGCCGCACCCCCTAACTAGTCCGGCAGTCGGGCCACTCTACGAATACAAGAAGCTTTGATCGAATTACACGGTAATGCGGGGTACTATTACCCTACTATTCAAAGTTTTCTTCGGCCTAGAAGCTTTCTCTACGGCCAGATAACTACAACCGAGATCAGCCGCAATACTCCTTCTTTTTGCCCTTTTTCTTGGATTTTTTCTTCGACTTGCTCTCTGCCTTTTTCGAGTCCTCTAGCTTTTCCGACTTTTTGAGCTTCTTCTTCGGCTTCGCCTTGATCGATTTCTTCTTGGGATTTGGCTTTGTGACTATTTTCTTTGCCTTCTTCTTAGCTGTTTTTACTGACTTCATGGTCTCTACCGTCAGCTTTTTCGCCGCGGCAATCGTCGCCCTTGGCCCGAATGGGACCAAATCCGACTACCTCGCTCAGGGAACCTGACATCCCTCGCAACGATCTTCTCTACGGAACCAAAGCCTTTGGTTCTAAGGGCCCTCGCTGCAGAGGAGCGAATCCCGGAGATTTGAGTAACTGAAATAGACATTGGATTCTTGAGAATTGAAGTTAGCAAAGTCCGGGTTTTCAGATCCGATATCANCTCAAATTCCTTGAGTTGGTTTGCCGACTACGGCTATCNCCCCGAAAAACTCTGTGGACGTTTCTGATACTGTTCCTGCCGGANATTGGCCTAAACGTGGCCATTCGACATCGACAACAAAACGCTATCGCTTNGGCTTTGGAGGAAGTCTATCTGCAGGACGACNAGGATCCCTGGACGGAGGAGCCTCGCGAGTAACCCAGTTTCAATCCCCTTATTTTCGCCTTAGACAGGCTGATACCTACCGTCGATCTGGGCCAAGAGATCGTTTGACAACCCAGCTGGAAAACCCGCTCGGAACCGCCTACGCGATCTTCCTCTACATCGTCCACAGGTTCTTCAGGCTCTTCCTAACAGGTTTCCTAGCCACAGGACTCTCGAAGCGTCTTTCCGACAAAATTTGAGATTCAACAATACCGATATCGACGCCTTGACACAAAATAGCACACCCCTTTCCGATGTGCACCCATCATTCAAAAGGCTAGTTAACGAAATCGAGACTTTTAGTCTCCATCGTCTCCGATCGCTTCAACCGGGCACCCTTCCAGTGCTTCCATACAAAGATCAATGTCTTCCTGCGTTTTCGGCTGGTTGTGTACGTAGGAGTACGCCTCGTCGTCATTGCGTGTGTAGAAATCCGGCGCGGTTTCGCGACAGAGATCACAATCAATACACTGCTCGTCTACGTAGAATTTTCCTGGCGTATTGTCTGCCCACTTCTCTTCTTTATCAGCCATAGTGGGCGTATAAATCCAATAGGGCCGCTACCTGTCAAGCGGAGAGAGTACGGAATTGGCCAAATTTAAGCCTATTTGAGGCCATCGTCTCTGACGAAGCCCTCTATGGCTTCAAACGTCCTCGCTAGGGCACCACGGCTCGCTACGGCCCATTTCGACTGACGCTGCGTCATCTCATAGCGGGCTGCCTCATCCAGAGCAAGTGATTCAATCGCTTCTCGAAGGGAATTTACATCCGATATCTGAATGGCCGCCCCCATCTTGATCATTCCTTCGCAAACACTTTTAAAGTTGCTCATTCCCGATCCAAAAACCATGGGAACACCAAGCAACCCGCACTCGATCGGGGTTTGGCCTTCCCGGCAGGGAGGCAAACTTTTACCGATGAAAGCCAGATCCGACAGTTGGGTCAAAACCCGCAATTCTCCATTCGTGTCAGCCACTAGAATGTCCAATGGGGCAAAAGTATCGCTCTCCGATTTGAAACGGTAGGTCAGGTCGGAAGCGTTTTGCTCAAGCATCGTCCGAATCTCACTACGCCTTTCGACGTGCCTTGGCACCAGCAACAGTTTACATTCCGTTAGACGCTCGCGTAAATCCCTAAAAATCGACAGCAGTGTTTCCTCCTCACCTGGCCACGTGGATGAACCTAGAAGCACAAAGCTATCCCCCAGTCCCAGTGATGCTCTCAATTCACGCTTTTGATCCTCATCTAGTATCTCATCGATGGATACGTCAAGTTTTAAATTTCCCGATACAAGAACCCGATCAGACGGAACACCCATGGCGATGAACCGGCTTGAATCTCCCTTGGAAATAGCCATGACCTTACTTAAAAGCAGCATATGCCTACCGTAGGCCCATTTGAGTTTTCTAGCGTACTTGAACGATCGATCAGAAAGCCGGCCGTTCACTAGAACCATTGGAACTCCGGCGTTTGCGGCTTGCTGCATATGCTCCGGCCACAATTCTGTCTCCGCACAAATCACCAAGTCTGGGCGTAACCTCTTCCAAAACTTGCGAACGAAAGGCCAGAAGTCCAAGGGAAAATAATAGATTCTATCACAAGTTTCTGAATACTTTTCTTTCGCCAGTCGGTATCCCGTACTTGTCGTGGTCGTCAGAAGCAATTCAACTTTTGGATCTTCCACCAATTTCCGCAACAGACCCTCTATCACCAGTATTTCCCCAAGGCTCACCGCCTGCATCCACACTCTACGCTTCCCGGGAGTTCGGGGCCAATCTTCAATGCCAATTCCAAGACGCATCGATAAGGTGCCCTTGTAGTCGCCACGCCTTCTCATCTTGAGCAGATACTTCGGCGTTAGGAGGAGAGCGATGGGCGCAAAAATCAGTCTATAAATCCAAATAAACAACAATCGCTTAGAATCGCCTTTGCCCGTCGAACGCAAGCAATCCCTTTCAATGGACCCTTCATAGTCGACTTTAGCCGACCAAAAATCCTCTCTACGATGCCTTTGACACCCGCGAACTCAGGTGCCAGCGTTTCATTTCAACATGGAACACTTGCACGCCTACTGGAGAATGGAATACGTGACTCAGGAGAAGTCACCCCAAGATCGACGCCCCTTCGTCGATCTACCGAAGTCGAACGACGACAAGGCGTCGCTAATCTTGTCCCGAGAAAAGTTCAGTTTCATTCTAATGAATCGCTATCCTTACAACGCTGGGCATCTCCTCGTGCTTCCCTATCGGGAAGTCCCAGACATCGAGGACCTTTCTCTTGAAGAAAGGGTCTGCTTTTTCGAAACCACAGTGAAGGCAAAACGCCTCCTAAAAGCTGCTCTCAATCCGAACGGATTCAATATAGGCATCAATTTGGGCGAAGCAGGTGGAGCCGGCATTCCCAAGCACCTGCATCAGCATGTCGTCCCCCGCTGGACAGGTGACACTAACTTTATGCCGGTTGTCGGTTCCACACGCGTCCTCCCCCAGGCCCTCGAGGCGATGTGGGACCATTTAAAATCAGTTTGTGAAAAGCTCGACTAAGTAGTATTTTCTCCTCCTTTCCATACTTGATGGTTACACGGAAACTACATTTTGAAAACCCAAAGCAGCTGACGCAGCTCTACTGCAGCAGGGAGGAAAATCTTCGCATGATAGAATCTCATCTTAGCGTCCGCATCATAACGCGAGATGGTTGGCTGCAAGTCGATGGCGAGGAAGAAGCAATCGAGAAGGTAGAAGCAATCATGATCTTGTTGCAAGATGCACGCTCACAAGGACTTAAGATTCGTAATCCTGACTTCAAGAACGTGCTTGAAGGGGTCGTTGCCGGTCGAGAAGAGGAACTAAGGGCTTTGTTTGACAAAAGCTGTGTCATCCAGACGCGCCGCTCGACCATCGTACCTAAGACGCTGGGCCAGAAGAAATACCTCCAGTCTATATTCGAAAATGACATCGTCTTCGGCATCGGACCGGCGGGCACGGGAAAAACCTACCTCGCTATGGCAGCGGCGGTCGCTAAGTTGCTGGACGGTAGCATCAAGCGACTGATTCTAAGCCGACCTGCCGTGGAAGCGGGAGAAACACTGGGATTCTTGCCCGGTGACCTGCAAGAGAAGATCCTCCCTTATCTTAGACCCTTATACGACGCACTTTACGAAATGATTGATCGTGATGATGTAGCTAAACTCATCGAAAAGGGGGTTATCGAGATCGCTCCCCTCGCCTACATGAGAGGCAGGACGCTGAGCGATTCCTTCATAATATTGGATGAAGCCCAAAATACCACCCCCGAGCAGATGATGATGTTTCTGACTCGCTTGGGAAATGAAAGTAAAATGGTAATTACCGGCGATATCACTCAAATTGACATTCCACGCTCCAAAACATCCGGTCTCCTAGAAATTAGAAAAATACTCAAGTCCCTGAAGGGCATTAGCTTCCATGATTTTGGAGCGTCCGATGTAGTCCGTCACCACCTCGTGCAAAAGATTGTTGAAGCCTATGATGCCTACCGAAATCCAAGTGATGGTTAAGCCACACCACTCAAGAATAAGTTGCGCCGCTCGTTGAAATTGAATCTTTTCAATTCTATTACGTCGAACACGCATGCCTCTATCTGAGCAGTTCAGAGCGCTTCTAAATCGATTCTTCCGAAAAAAGCGGAAGAAGCGGAAAACCGAGGCGTCTTCTTCTTTCCTGATCTTTTTGGAAAAGAGCCGGGCTATATCCATCGCGATTTTCGCGATTACCGTAGCTTCAATCGTCGTGACTAGCTTTATGGGCATAAAGCCCTCGGGGTTCCAGTTTCTCCCCAATCAGTTGGCAACCATACGTATCGTCGCCTCAGAAGACTTCACTTACCAAAGCGCCATCCTGACCGAACGGAAGCGCGAGCAACTCCTCACCGAGGTCCCTCCTGTCTACAGTACTGACATGCAGTATTTCACGACCTTTAGCGCTCATGTAAATGAACTGCTCGAGGCGATGGATAAATTCGCGACGTTGGAACAAGACCTCTCCGCTAGCGGCGCTCAAAGCTATACCCAGGAAATCACAGAGACTTTCAACGAAAAGGGGAACTACCGGCTATCGGCATCGGACTTAACCACGATTCTTGAATTTTCCGATGCCCGAACCCGCCGAGACCTGATCGAAACCGGCCTAATCAGCCTCAGAGAGAGCTATAAGATCGGGATCTACGACAAAGAGGATTCCAATTTCGATTTTGGCGAGGATTCCGTCGCTCTCTTCAAAACCGACAACGAAGTAAGCCAGCGACGTATCGAATCTACCGACGATGCGTTGACCATGCTGCGGGTCGCTCTGAATGCGGAAAACGTCCCTCCAAGAGTGTCGAGTGCCTTTAGCAGGCTCTTCCGAGATGGCGTGCGTCCCAATTTCAAGCGCGATGAAACGGAGATTCTAGCTTTGCGGCAAAAGATGCTCGAGTCCCTGCAACCTGTAATTGTTCGTGTTGAAAAAGGTGCTAGTATCATCGAACCCAATACCCGAGTTATACCGGAGCAGTATGAACAACACCTTGCATACATCCGCCATCTTGACGGAAAGGACGTTGACACAATCGACTTTCAGTTAATCGGTAGGGCGTTGATGGTATTGGCGATGCTCACAGCCGCCACGTTCTATATTAGACTTGAAGACCGAGCGACCCTGCTCAGCAACGGCCGACTCGGGCTGCTAGCCCTCGTAGTTGTGTGCAATCTGGCTCTCGTGCGCCTTTGCTTCGAATTCGGCAATCTCGATCAGTTTCTTTACGACAGTAGTTTGTCCGCGATCCTTCCCTACATCACTCCCACGGCACTCGCTCCGTTGATTATTGCCATACTAATGGGAAGTGGTCCTGGACTCTTGACCGCCATGGTCGTCAGCCTCTTTTCCGCTGTCATGTTCGGCAACCGACTTGAGCTAATGGTGATGACTTTCCTGGCCTCTTGCGTCGCTATTTTCATTTGTCGCAATATTCGTCAAAGAGGGCGCGTCGTTACCGCAGGTTTCGCAGGAGGCCTCTGCATCTCACTCTTCACTTTCCTCTACAATTGGGCCGACGGTCTTCCGGTCGCCACAATTTTCTACCAAGTATCCGCAGCCGCCATAACCGGCCTCCTTCAGGGAGTGGTCATTGTGGGAGTTTTGCCCATTCTCGAGACCCTTTTCAAGCGGACAACCAACATCACGCTACTGGAATTGAGTGACTACAACCACCCATTGCTGCGGCGCATGCAACTTGAAGCGCCGGGAACCTGGCATCATAGTCTGATGGTTGCCAACTTGGCGGAAAATGCCTGCAACGCTATCAAAGGCAACGCCCTACTCGCACGTGTAAGTTGTATGTTCCACGATATCGGAAAGATGATTAAGCCGGAGTACTTTACCGAGAACCAGCTAGATGGCCACAACCCGCACGACGAAAAAACGGCTTCCTTCAGTGCTCTCGTGATCAAAAGCCATGTCAAAGAAGGTGTGGATCTGGGACTCACCTTTAAGCTGCCCCGTCCCATCATCGATGTTATACGTCAGCATCACGGAACTAACCTGATACGCTTCTTTTACCACAAAGCCGTGCAGCAAGCGGGGGAAGACGAATCCGGGAAAAGCAAAGTTCTAGAATCGACCTATCGCTACGACGGGCCCAAGCCACAGTTTAAGGAAAGCGCGGTTATCCTACTTGCGGACTCCCTCGAGGCCGCGAGCCGATCTCTGCCGAAAGTGACGCCCCAAAATATTGAGGAACTGGTTGAACGTATTTTCAAATCCAATATCGATGACGGGCAACTGGATGAATGCGCGATCACTATGGCGGAACTCGCCAAAATCAAAGAGAGTTTTATATTTACTCTGATCAATTCGCTCCATACGCGAATCGCTTACCCCGGGTCCAAAGAGCAGGATACCACATCCGCTAAAAAGACAACGCATGAACGAAAGTCCGAACGATTCGAAGCGGGTATCGGTCAATAGCCTTTGCCCTGCTCTCAGTTTCAACGATCAGGAAATCGAGCGAATGTTCGCCATCCTTGACGAGTTTGGCAGATTCGATCCCCCGACAGGCGAGATCTCGATCGCTTTCGTATCCAAATCTGAGATATCTCGCATTCATGAAGTATTCATGCAGAACGATTCCCCGACTGATGTCATCACATTCTCAGGAGACCCCGATGACGGCACGGCGGGCGAGATCTGCGTTTGCCCCGCTATAGCTCAAAGCTACGCAAAGGAAAACGACAAAGATTTCGCCGAAGAGCTAACCCTATATCTCACCCATGGATATTTGCATCTATGCGGTTTCGAAGATATCGAGGGCGATGACAAAATCGAAATGCGCAACGCAGAACAGGTCGCTCTGAAAACGCTCGTAGAACAGCACGCAATGCCCAATTTCTCGCTAAGACTTTAGATGGAAAACACGTCAATCAACAGCCCTCAGGAACGGCTCAAGCGACTGGTCTACAAATCAATCTATATCGCAGCTTTTGTGTTCTTTGCGCTTAAGATCTACCAGCATCACCACTACAACTATGGCTATTCGCAATTGCCCTTGTTCAATCACGATTTCCAAGAGAGATCGATTGAACTGCTCAAGGAGACCCCTCACTACACTCATGAAGACGGGTACGACGGCCAGTTCTACGCTCAGTTGGCACTGAAGCCTCTGGCACGAGGAACAGAGATCGAAACAGCCCTTGACAACTACACCTATCGAGCGAGACGTATTCTGTTTTCTTGGACAGCTTGGTGCCTTGGACTTGGGCAGCCCTCGTGGATACTACAAGCCTACTCATTTCAGAACGCCATCTTCTGGTTTCTAACGGCAATCCTTCTTATACGCTGGCTGCCACCCATCAACGCCCAAAACACCTTTCGCTACATCGCCTGTTTCTTCACTTTAGGACTCGTCAACAGCTTTAGCCGTGCCCTCCTCGATGGCCCCAGCCTTTTCCTCATAGTTATGGCAGCCTTTCTGATCGAAACAAGACGCTCATGGCTAGGGGCCGCTACCCTCGGACTAGCCGGACTCGGAAAAGAGACCAACCTCATTGCGGTCGTTACCCTCCTCGGGCCGGGCAAGCTTCGCTCCAATCTTAACTCTCAATTCATCCTCAAAACGGCCATTGCCATTCTTCCCTTCGTCCTTTGGTTTGCTTACGTAATCAGTTCGAGCCAATTCGGAAATTCTGAGAATATTGGCACCCGAAATTTCACCCTGCCTTTTGTGGGGGCGTTCGAGACTTTTCTAACCATAATTAAGGTGGCGGGCGACAAGGGCTTTCCTCCCGGAACATTTTTGACCTTAGCGACCCTCGGCAGTCTTCTAGTACAGGGAATCTATCTTTTAGCGCGACCGAAGAATTCAGTCTGGTCAAGAATCGGCATCGTATTCGCTATCCTGATGCTCGTACTAGGACCCGCCGTATGGGAAGGCCTTCAGGCCGTCCCGCGCGTGCTCCTCCCGATGACCATTGCTTTCAATATTCTATTTTCCAGAAAACTTTTTCTTATCCCTATCCTGGTTTTCGCCAATACATTAACCTTTGTCGGAATCAGCTCGTTTGAACCAAAACTCATTGAAGAGCGATTCGAAATGGTCGACGAGTCAAATTTGGCCTACGACCCTTCAACAAACGAATATTCGTATTTGGAGTTCACGAATGGATGGTCTATCAATGAGGGTAAGAAAAGTCGCTATTGGAGATGGTCTCAAGGTGATAGCGTTGCCGAATTCTTTGTCCCTCGTAATCAAAGTATAGAAGTTGAATTAAGTTTCACTCCGAAGACGATCAGTCCTCGCGACATTATTTTAGAAGTCAATGGGGAGCACATCTGGCAAGCGGAGAACGAGCAGCTTTACGGGGATGTCTACAAAATCCCGCTCATCCTTATTCCCGGCAATAACACCCTCAGGTTTTATAGTCCGACTCCTCCCGAAAAAATCGGAAGCGATCCCAGACCTCTAAGCTTCGCACTCGTTGACTACAATTTTCGCCTCATCCGAACGATTCCAGAGAGCGAGTAGGCTAAAGCATCTTTGGATCCATTCCGCCGGCCCTCAACTCCCTCAAGCTTTGAGCTTTGTCTCTCTTTGCTAGTCGATTTCCAGATGCATCACGAACTAAAGGGCAATGATAGAAGGCAGGAGGAGTCGCTCCGAGAGCCCGATATATCAATAATTGACGAGCGGTCGACAGGAGCAAATCCTCGCCTCGAACCACTTCCGTGATACCCATCGCGATATCATCAGCAACCACCGCCAATTCGTAGGACGGAATCCCATCTTTTCTCCATACAAGGAAATCGCCAAAATCGACCCCCGTAACAAAACGTAGGTTTCCAAAATTCTCGTCTGTAAAGGCAATCGTCTCACCATCGGGCACCCTCATTCTCCAATTCGACTCCAAAGCTTCTGATTCAGACCAAAACGCCGTCGATCGATTCCGACAGGTCCCTGGATAAATTGGTTCACCTCCCTCATTGTGGGGCGCTTGAACCGCCGACAGAACGTCTTTTCTTGAGCAGTCACAAGGGAAAATAGCACCTTGAGACCTGAGAGCCCTCCACGCCTCTACGAACACCGCGGATCGCTTGCTTTGAGTGTATTCGCCGCTGGGTCCTCCGGTGTCTGGACCTTCATCCCAACGCAATCCCGCCCAGAGCAAATCTTCTACTAGAGCATCCGTAAATTCTGGTTTGCACCGGTCTCCATCGAGATCTTCCACCCTCAGGATCAACCGACCCCCACGCTCTCTGGCACGCCTCTGAGCAGCGAGAAATGTTTTCGCATGCCCTCTGTGCATGAAACCAGTAGGAGTCGG
>PBMN01000017.1:0-76430 GCA_002722675.1 Opitutaceae bacterium | reverse complement strand
CCCATTGGGCCGATCGTGGATGCGGTCATGATTCCTCCGATCGTCGCCTTGGCGATTGCCATTGATCAGCCGCCGATGCTATTTGCCCTACCCGGTATTTTTACAGCCTCTTGCACTTTTCTCATCCAACTGGACGCGGTAGCCCTCATTACGTATTCCTTAATATACTACAACATGTTTGATATGTTTTAACTAGGAGCCATAATCAGTACCGTTTAGGTTGTGGCCCTAACCGGGTTGATTTTGCTTTTGGTCCACTGGCTCGGACTAATTCCTCAAAGGAAACAGGCTCGCTGGCAGGATCCGATCAAAGGTGCTGCAAAAGGATCTTTGCCATGTCTTCGACCATAGGCACGAACCAGGGGTGTAGGTTCCAGCAGCCATGTTTGCCGTCTTTATAGACCTCAAGACCGGTCGCAATTCCAAGGGACCGAAATGATTGTCTAGATGCTTCGTTTCTCTCCGGTTTATCGAACTCACCTTCAAGGAAAAAGACGGGAGGATCGTTGGCATCAATTTGCAGGTGAGCGTCTGCCAGCCTATACAAATCTGGATTCTCGTCTATGGTCGCGTTTAGCCACAGGTTGGCATTGGATCTGGAATTAGGATCCCGAGATCGCGCGGCGATTGAGCCCGTGGTGGTTTGCATGGAGCCTCCCATGACGATTGCCACGTCAAGACGACTGGATTTTGGATCTAGGCCCACGCCCCGGTGTAGATTTGGATTTTCCCATCCAGTAGCCATCAGCCCAACCAGATGGCCTCCGGCGGACCCTCCAACGGCTCCGATACGGGTGGGATCGATTCCAAAACGATGGGCATTGGCTCTGATAAAAGAAGTCGCGGCATTACAATCTTGGACTCCAGCGGGGAATTTGGCTTCGTGAGCGAGGCGGTATTCGATCGCCACAGTGACGAAGCCTTTTTTTGCTAGCTCGATCGCTAAGGCTCGAAATTTGTTTTTGCTTCCGGTGCGCCATCCTCCTCCGTGTACGATAAGAATAGCAGGCAATGGTGCCTTCGCTTCTGCGGGCCGGAAAATATCACAGAGCAGCCCTCGACCCCGATATTTTCCATATACGATATTCAAGGACGAATCAATCGTTTTGGGAATGACGGTTGAGGGTCGATTCGGGTTGTTTTTGAGATGGGCTTTTTGGGCGGGAGGATTTTGCGAAACCCCATAAGCATTCATACGAATCCGGTGTAGTCCGCTGAATCCCGCTATGTAGAGGCTTCGCATGTCACTGTCCCCAAAGGTGCAATTGATGGGGCGCTCCGGGGTCTCGATTTTATCGAGCAGCTCTCCGGTAGGACTCCATATCCAGACATGTTTGGGACCGGCGCAGTAGACATTGCCCGCCCGGTCAATGCACATCCCGTCCGGACCTTTGTCCGGTCCCGAATCCATCGACGCAAAGTGGATGCCGGGCCCGGTTTGCCCGGGACCCGTAAGTTCGAAGGACCAGATTCGCTTGGTGCCGGTTGAAGAAACATAGAGCGTTTTCTGATTGGGGGAAAGGATGAGCCCGTTGGGGCTGGTTATGTCTCTGGCGGCGACACTTTGCAATCCATCAGGACTGATATAGACGACCTGCCCCTGTCTGGTGAGGGTGTAGTATATACCCCCTTGATCATCGACGACGAGATCGTTGGGCCGGGCCGGGCTTTTCGCGTCAGGATCTTGCCCTGCGATCCGCTCGATCTCGTTCTTGGTGGTGAGCCAGGATATGCGGCTTTTGGAATTCTCAGAAAGGTAGAGCCGCCCATTGTTGTAGTAACTAGCACTGATACGACCGGCATTGTCGAGCAGCACATTTACGTTTCCTGACTTGGGATCGAATTGATAGATCTTTTCGCCTTTCACATCCGGAAAGATGAGATGCGATCCATTCCAAGCCGGACCATCGGCCATCTCAAAATCGTCGGAGATGAGCTCGAGTTCGGCGCCAGGCTGGATGAGAGATCCGGCGATTGACGAGACGGAGAGAAGGACGGAGATTGAGGTGGAGAGAATCGAATGGGGTGAAGTCATGTATGGGTGGGCTGAAGGTGTTCGGTTAAATTATGCGGGCAAGTCCATTATTCGACGGGGTAAAGGAATTATAATGCTGGATTTATGCTAAACACTGCTGCAAAAGTCCTGGTGTTGATAACCGGTTCACCTCATAGTCGTTAGTAGGCTCGAATTTCTTATGACCTCATTATCAAATTCACTCACTATTGCCGTACTTTTTATTGTAGCGACGATTTCATCGAAAGCGGACTTCCCGTTCGAGAATGGAGATCGCATTTGCTATATTGGCAGCGGTCTGGCAGATCGGATGCAACACGATGGCTGGCTGGAGACGCTTCTACAAAGCAGGTTATCGGACAAGCAGCTCGTCTTCCGCAATCTCGGTTTCACGGGTGACACTATTTTCAGCCAGCCTCGAAGCAAGGGGTTTACGCCGACTAAAACCTATTTGGCCCATTGCGAAGCGGATGTATTATTTGTCTTCTTCGGTTTCAATGAATCCTTCGCTGGTGGGGAAAAGCTTCCTGTATTCAAACGCCACTATACGGAAATGATCGAGAGCTACCAGGCGTTGAAGCCGAATAGGGCGACCGCGGTGCGTCTGGTGCTTTTTTCTCCGATCGCTCATGAAGATCTGAATGATTCTAATTTACCCGACGGTTCTGAAAACAACGCGCGAATTGCCCAGTACGCGGAGGTAATCGGTGAAATCGCCGCATCGAAGAGCCTACCCTTTGTCGATCTTTTTTCTGCAACCCAATCGCTCTACCAGACCAACTCCGAGCCTCTGACGATCAATGGCGTTCATTTAAATGAGGAAGGCAACCGCCAAGTTGCGGAGGTCATTGCTCAAGCGTTGCTGGGGAAGCGGACGCGGGCAACAGGATCGCTCGAGTCATTGAGGACTGCGGTCCTCGATAAGAATTGGCATTGGTTTAATCGTTTTCGGGCGACGGATGGAAATGATGTCTGGGGCAACCGATCGAAGCTGACCTTCGTGAATGATCAATCGAATGCGACTGTTCTGCAACACGAGTTGGAGATGCTCGATGTCATGACAGCAAACCGCGACCTCCATATCTGGGCGGTAGCGAGAGGGGATATTGAACAGTCAGTTATCGACGATCGCAACGTGCCCGCCCCGATCCCGGTGATATCCAATGTAGGCGGTGGCAGCAAGAGCTCGAATCTGGACAAAGAAGGATCGCTGAAGTATCTGAGCGGCGAGGAGGGAATCGCTCAAATGACCGTCGCGGATGGCTTCAAAGTGAACCTTTTTGCGGACGAAACGCGCTTTCCCGAACTCGTAAATCCCGTGCAGATGCAAGTCGATGGGAAGGGGCGGCTTTGGGCGGCCGCCTGGAAAACCTATCCCAAGTGGGAGCCGCTCAAGGAAATGGAGGACCGCATACTGATTTTCCCGGACGAAAATGGAGATGGTAAAGCGGACAAAGCCATAACCTTTGCCAAGGTACATAACCCGATTGCTTTCGAGTTTTGGGATGGTGGGGTTATCGTAGCGAGCCAGCCGGAGATACTGTTCCTCAAGGATACTGATGGCGATGACGTAGCCGATGAACGAATTGTTCTTTTGCAAGGTACCGGTTCTTCGGATACTCATCACTCGGCTAACAATTTCATTTACGGCCCGGACGGGGCAATCTACTGGCAGAGCGGCATTTTTCTGCAAAATGCTTTTGAGCATCCATGGGGCCCAGCTCTGTCGACGATAAAGTCAGGAATGTATCGCTTCGATCCGCGGAGATACGCCATCAGTTTCCACGCCGAGAATCGTCCCAATTCCCACGGAATCGCCTTCGATTACTGGGGTTACCACTACGCGACCGACGGGACATCAGGCCGGACCTACCAAGTGCGGCCGGAAGGGAACAGCTTCAAGATGTACGAGCTTTTTAAAAAGGAAGTTCGTCCCGTGGCGGCCAACGTAATTATTTCGAGTGAGAACTTTCCGGATTCAATGCAGGGCAATATCCTTGTCTGCAACACGATTGGCTATCTCGGTCTCAAGCAGTATGACTTAGAGCGTAACGCAGCGAACGGGGAAGTTTGGGGGGAGCCCACTACGGATTTGCTTTATAGTTCAGACAAAAATTTCCGCCCTACGGATGCCGTATTCGGCGAGGACGGAGCCCTCTACATTGCGGATTGGCACAATGTGATCATCGGCCACATGCAGCATAATATTCGCGATCCCAACCGCGATCACAAGCGGGGACGTATCTATCGAATGGTGTCGACTAAACGCCCTTTGCAAAAGCCCGCCAAGATCGAGGGAGTATCCCTTAAACAATTGATGGCGAATCTGGAGAGCCCAATTGATGGTGTCCGTCATCGCACCAGAGTTGAATTGAGTGGAAGGGATACGGAGCAAGTCATCGAGGCAGCGAATGAATGGCTGGCTCAATTCGATCCGACGAGCAAAGAAGATGCTCACCACTTTTTAGAAGCGCTTTGGGTACACCAGCAGCATAATGTTTTAAACGATGAACTACTGGAAATCGTATTGAAATCTCCTGAGCCTCACGCTCGAAACGCTGCAAAAACCGTAGAACACCTCTGGTATTCCGTAGACACTACGGGCGGAGAAGGGTTGGTAGTGGTCAAAGCGCCTAAGAAAGAAAAGGTCGTTCCCAAATCTGGAGTCACCGCCGAAAATCCGGACCTCACGGAAGTCCGCATCGGCACGGTTGTGGAAAAGATGCAATACGATGTGACTCAGTTCGCAGTTAAAGCGGGGAAGGCAGTTAGGCTGACCTTCTTCAATCCGGATTTCATGAGTCACAACCTTGTCATGGTACATCCGGGCGCTGCCGACGAAGTGGGACTCGCCGCTATTGCCATGGGGGCAAAGGGCTTCGAGACCGGATATATTCCTGCGAGCGAAAAGATTCTATTTGGGTCCAAATTGCTCGAAAATAAGGAGGAGCAAGTCATCGAATTTACCGCCCCTTCCGAACCGGGCGAATACCAATACGTATGCACATTTCCAGGACATCACATCTTGATGCGAGGGATCATGCAGGTGATAGAGTAAAGGCGATAAACGAAATTTGTCGTTTCGGGTAAATACCTCGAATCTTAGTGAGTTGCTGAAATTGGTAGCAGGCGATCTTTACTGAAAACCACGCAGTGCTGCGACGTAGCCACCCCGACACGTCGGGCTGGGATCTACAATGATTCAACCGTTTAGGTGGTTAGTTGACGCTGGTGAGCTTAGCGGGATTAGGATTTCCGACGAGACGGGTTACATTTCGGTTTGCAGGATGGGTTGTAGGCGATTCTGAGTGAAGCTAGATTAGCTGATTCGGCTCACTACGAAATGAGTCGATATTATACCCTCTCCCAAAAACAATGAGTTAATGGAATTATGTGGCCAAACCACCGTGTTATCTGTAAGCCGTGTTTCGAAAATTGACCTATACGAGTGATTTACCGATTTGCCATTTCTATTTTCCTACCACTGCTTTTCGTTGGTTGCACCTCGAAGAAATGGTACAAGGGCAATACTCACGTGCACACTATATTGTGCGGTCACGCGGATACGTCGCCGGAAGCGGTAACCGCCTGGTATCACGAGCGTGGCTATAATTTTCTTTGCTTGTCGGAGCATAATCAGTTCATCGATCCGGCGACGGTGAAGATGCCCACTGACCTGCGTGACGATTTTATTTTGATTCCCTCAGAGGAGGTTACGGGTGGGGAACAAGCCCATTCGACTGCTTTGAATATCGATGGGGTGGTCGATCCTCGATTGGTTCAACCTAGCGGGGCGAGCAAGACTCAGGTTATTCAAGCGCATGTTTATGGTGCAGAACAGCAGCACGGCCATTCCATCCTGAATCATCCAAATTTCCACTACCGTAATTCGGCAGAGGATATTCGGCCTGTTGAAGGTCTGCATATGTTCGAGCTCCATAACGGGCATCCGGCAGTCAATAATTTTGGAGACCACGAGCATGATTCGGTAGAGGAGATCTGGGACGATCTTTTGACCGATGGCATGCTGATCTACGGAGTGTCATCGGATGACGCTCACAAGTTTCAGGAAATCGGATTGGAACATTCCAATCCCGGTCGGGGCTGGGTCATGGTCCAGGCGGACTCGCTGACCCCGGATTCGATTTCGGAAGCGATGTACCATGGAAACTTTTATGCAACCAGTGGCGTAATGCTGAGCCTTGCGAGTGTGAAGGATCGCCAAATTTCGGTGGCAGTTGATCAAGCTGGGACGGAACGGGAACTGTCTAGCCCTTTTGTAGTGGGGCATGAAGTAGCTGATGGGAAAAATGAATATAAGATCCAATTTATTGGCCCAGAAGGCAGAGTGTTGGAAGCCGTGAATGGTACGAAAGCTACTTATCCAGTTTCGGAACAACACAGTTATGTTAGGGCCAAAGTAATCTATACCCGTAAGGCCGGCCGGGAATACGAGAATTTCTATGCCTGGATGCAGCCGGTCTTCACCGACGGACGAGTGCATTTCGTGATACAAGATTAGAACAGGCATCCTGCCTGTTCGCAGAAAGGAGGGACAACACCATACCGCGTATGCTGTTTATTAAAAGAACCTATCCCGAATACTGTTTTCGCACTGCTAAGAGCGGTTTTGGGATAAAAAGGAACGCCTCGTTAATGGGCTGAATCATCGCTCGCAATCAATCGAAATATTCAGTGCCGTTACTTTCGCTACAAGATCAGTTCCCGAACGGTTCTCCATAACGCCGCGCCGAAACCCCATTTCTATTGCAAAACGCTCTCGATCCTCCGCGTTAAGTTAGCTAGGTTCGATCAAATCATCCAACTGCCCACTTCGTTGGCTAGCTCTCGGACTTTCAAAGATTCGGTCGACAAATTGGAGAGCGAGGTCATGGTTAAAATTTACCCAACATCCGCCCGACTACACCAATAATTTTCCCATCATCCGTGTTTTACAACCAATAATGAATCGTTTTCTACCACCCGCTAAACCCAAGATTCTCCTCGCCTCCGTTAGCTTGGGAATTTTAGGCCTAGCACCTCTTTCAGCCAGCGACGCGGAACGCCTCTCATTCAATCTCGATGTTCGCCCAATACTAGCGGAGAACTGCTTTCACTGTCACGGGCAGGATGCCAACAAGAGAAAAGCGGAACTTCGGCTCGATACTCCAAGCGGCGCGCTCGGGGGCCTAGGAGGATACGCAGCCATAGTTGCGGGCGATCCGAGCGCGAGCGAACTCTACTTGAGAGTGACCCATTCAGATCCGGAGGAGGTCATGCCGCCTCCAGACTCGAATCGCTCGCTAACTGACGCCCAACGCGAAACGCTCCGCCAATGGATCGAGCAAGGAGGAGAGTATGATACCCACTGGGCCTTTCTTCCCCCGGTGAAAGAGGATCCGCCAGAGCTGTCGGAAAACCCGATTGACGCCTTTGTGGCGAAAACGCTCACCAAGAAGAGTCTCGCTTTTTCCCATGAGGCCATACCAGAGATCTGGCTCCGCCGGGTTTCCTTCGACCTGATTGGGCTCCCACCTAATCTTGCGGAGCTAGATCTATTCTTGAGTGATCTGAAGTCTTCTGGAGAAGCCGCCTACGCACGCCAGGTCGACCGCCTCCTCTCCTCTCCCCACTTCGGTGAACGTCTGGCTGCGGACTGGATGGACGCTTCTCGCTATGCAGACACCCATGGATTCAACAATGACAGTACCAGAAGCATGTGGCGGTGGCGCGACTGGGTCATTGACGCTTTCAACCAGAACATGCCCTACGACCAGTTCATTACCGAACAGCTCGCGGGCGACCTTTTGCCCAATCCGACACTCGAGCAGCGAATCGCCACTGGGTTTAGCCGCAATCACGGTATTAACTCCGAAGGGGGTATCATCGACGAGGAATACCGTGTGGAGTACGTTGCGGACCGCGTTCGTACCGTAGGAATGGTCTGGATGGGACTGACCACCGAATGTGCCCGTTGCCATGATCACAAATACGATCCCCTCACTCACAAGGACTACTATCGACTGTTCGCATTTTTCAACAATGTAAACGAATTGGGAGAGGATGGTCGCGTGGCGAACGCCGTTCCCATGATCGCTTCTCCGACTTGGGAACAACAGCAGAAGCTAGACCAACTGGAAGATGCTTTCGCTGAAGCTAATCGAGCCAAAGAGAGCTACCTACAGAATCAAACACTCTCTGAAAACGCCCTCAAGCTGGCCCAGGAACGGAGAACTTCGCTTCAATCCCTTCTACCTTCTCCTCATTGGCGTATCAGCGACAACTCCGTCACGGAGGAAGGCCCTTTCGAACGAGTCAAAAGCTCGGAAGAGGAAGCTGAAGGAACAAGCTCCATCCTTACTGCCAGCGCAACCCAGAGAATCGGCCAAATCCGTGCAGGAAAGAACGCCTACGAAGACAAGAGTGACGCTTTTTCTATCACTTTCTGGATACGTCCTGACTCGACCAATCCTAAAAATGCGCCCTTGATATCGAACGCCGCCTTCGACGAGGCTCCGAGCAGTTCCAGCTACGGCAAAGGATGGGACATACGACTGGTCAGTGGTGAGATCGAGTTCGCCTTCGCCAAACGCTACCCCGCCTACGCAGCGATTGCTCGCACCTCCGGTGCGGATATCAAGCCAAACCAATGGACCCACGTTTCGATAGTGTTTACAGGGAGGCTAGCTGAGGACAACGCCTACACTCCCATATCGCGTTTTCGGGTTTTCGTAGATGGGGTCGAGATGAGTCGCAAAACTCTCCATGACGGAATTCAGGATTCGCCTAAAGAAAAGAAACGAACCACAACCCTTGGATTCGACTTGCATCCCAACGGATCGCGATTCATCGGCGAAATGGACGATATCCTGCAATTTGGCAGTGCATTGGATGACGCTGAGATCGGCGTGTTATTTGAATACCAGGCTCTCGCCAAAGCCATTACGCGGTTCGATGAAAACTCAGCCCAAGACAAACACCGCAAGCAGCTCTTAAGCTCGGTTCTTAGCCAAATTTCCGATACCAAATGGAAACAATTGAGCCGGAACCTGAGCCAAACCCGAAACGATCTTCTCGCCCTCGAGCGGTCCCTTCCGACAACCATGGTTATGGATGAGCGAAGCCAGATGCGAGCGACCTATGTTCTCAATCGAGGCCTATACGATTCCCCCGGAAAACGGGTGGAAGCCGGTGTTCCAGAAAGCTGGATCGCTCCCTGGCCTAACGACGCTCCCAAAAACCGATTGGGTCTCGCCCATTGGCTCACACAACCTGAGAATCCCCTTACCTCCAGAGTGGTCGTCAATCGGTACTGGCAACAATTATTTGGAGTCGGCCTCGTCAAAACCTCCGAAGACTTCGGTGTTCAGTCAGAGTACCCCAGCCATCCTGAATTGCTCGACTGGCTGGCGGTGGACTTTATCGAATCGGGTTGGGATGTGAAGCGCTTCCTAAAACAAATCGTTCTTTCCCAAACCTACCGCCAGCAATCTCGCATTCCTCATCAACTCAATACCCTCGACCCAGAAAACCGGCTTCTGGCCCGCGGGCCCCGTCTCCGCCTTCCAGCCGAAGCCATCCGAGATCAAGCCTTGGCACTATCGGGACTCCTCAGCACGGAAATCGGGGGTCCCAGCGTACACCCGTATCAACCCGAGAACCTGTACAAGGCAACCGTAGTGGGTGCCAACTATCCGAGCACCAAATGGATTCAAAGCGAGGGTTCCGACCTGTACCGTCGCAGTCTCTACACTTTTTGGAAACGCACCGTCCCGCATCCGTTGATGACGACTTTTGACGCACCGGACCGTGAAGTTTGCACGGTCCGTCGTTCCCGCACCAATACACCGCTTCAAGCCCTCGCCCTCATGAATGATCCGACTTTCGTGGAGGCATCGCGGGCTCTAGCGGAAAAAATCCTTACTGAATCCGACACGGGATCAGAAAATCGATTACAGCGCGCTTTTCAAATGGCTACCGGTCGCCTGCCTAACTCCGAGGAGATGAGCGTTCTTGTTACAGCGCTCGAAGAAATGGAAACGTCCTTCCGCTCAAATCCGTCAGAGGCTGAGGACTTTCTGGGCGTCGGTGAATCCGATGTCCACAGCGAGCGCAACCCCATTGAAATCGCCGCGTTAACCGCTGTGATGAGCCTAATCCTAAATCTCGACGAAACCCTAACCAAAGGATAACAAGTTGATGCATTATCCTCCGAAATTAAATATCTAAAAGTTAGGCCTGATTGTCCTCAAGCAGCCGATTAAGAACCGCCATGCACGATTGCTCTAATTACCATAGCCCTAGCACACGACGCGATTTCCTGACCAAAATGGCGTACGGAGTCGGCACCGCTGCACTCAGTACGATCTTTTCTCAAAACGGATACGCCGCCAGCAAACTTTCGAACGCATCGAAATATACCGCCAAAGCGAAACGGGTCATCTTCCTCTTTCAGTCTGGCGGGCCCTCTCACCTTGACCTCTTCGACCCCAAACCTCAAATCGCCAGCCGATTTGGTCAAGATGTTCCTGAATCCGTTTTCCAAGGACAGCGAGTCACTGGCATGGTATCCAATCAAAGCCGTTTTGTCGTAGTTCCCAGCAAATTCAAGTTTGGACCGGCCGGCCAGAGTGGCATGGAGATGAGCGACTTATTGCCCTGGACGAAAAAGATTGCCGACGAGATTTGCCTCATCCGAACCGTTCACAGCGAGGCGATCAATCACGATCCGGCGATTACGTTCTTCCAAACAGGTAGCCAATTACCTGGTCGTCCTAGTATGGGTGCGTGGATCGACTATGGACTCGGAACGGCAAACAACAACCTCCCATCCTTCGTTGTCATGAATTCTGTAGCTAGCGAGGGATCGGCCGGCCAGGGACTCCTTTCTCGTTTGTGGGGGTCCGGATTCCTGCCAAGCAAGCACCAAGGGGTCCAGTTTAGGGGTGGAGACGACCCCGTCCTTTACTTGAGCAATCCCCCCGGCATGAACTCCGAGCGAAGACGAACATTCCTCGACCACCTGGGGAGCCTCAACCATACGCACCATCAGCGAGTAGGCGACCCTGAAATCGAAGCCCGTATCGCCCAATACGAAATGGCCTACCGAATGCAGACTAGTGTTCCCCATCTCGCCGACTTGAGTGACGAGCCGGAGTCTACGTATCAGCTTTACGGCGACGACTCCAAAACGCCGGGCACCTTCGCGGCCAATTGCATCATGGCGCGGCGCCTCGCTGAACGAGGGGTTCGATTCATTCAGCTCTACCACCGCGGGTGGGATCATCATGGAAGTGTAGAAAAACGGCTTCCTGTCTCCACCCGTGACACGGACCAACCTAGCGCAGCGCTTGTTATGGACCTGAAACAGCGAGGATTGCTTGACGATACCTTGATTATTTGGGGAGGTGAATTCGGAAGAACGGTCTACGGACAGGGCGATCCCAAGCCTGATGCCTACGGACGCGATCACCATGGGAAGACCTTTTCTATGTGGATGGCTGGAGCTGGAATCAAGAAAGGGCACATTCACGGGATTTCGGACGACTTCGGATTCAACATAGTAGAAAACCCGGTCCACGTTCATGATATCCAAGCAACTATCCTTCACCAGCTCGGAATCGACCATGAAGCCCTCACCTACCGCTTCCAGGGCCGCCAATATCGCCTCACGGACGTTCACGGCCAGGTGGTTAAAGAGATCCTCGCTTAGTATTATTTGACGGGATGCGCTCGACGACTTCGATGGAGCGATCGTTCCGATCAGCAGATTCAAATAGGGCGAGACCTTCAACAAACCGCCGCAGAGCCGGCGACAAGAAACAAATCCTTGTGCCCCATCGGAGGATCCGCGTGACAAAAACCTTAATTTCGCATCAGCGACGGCTGTAATTTAGGACTTCTCAAACACCGCGTTCCCTGCTTATTAAATTGCCGAATCTTACGAAATTACGTTCATTGTGGTGTTCCTCTCGAAATGCTCAGCACCCACAAACAATTACTTTCCCAATCCGAATGTATATCTCTCGACTCATTGGGCTACGTTTCGCTGGGTCGATTGTTGGACGACGCACAATTAGAGGTGATTCGTGAACGCGTTCGCCAATTAGTCGAAGAGGAAGGTGAGCAAGGAGGACATGAACTCTTTAGCTCAGATCGAATTCGCCACCCAAAAGAGGAAGGAGCAGACCGACTCGCCAATCTCGTCAACAAGGGAGCTGTATTCGACTCACTCTACACCCAACCTAAATTGCTCGCAGCGATCAGCCACGTCCTAGGGCCTGAAATCAAGTTGTCATCACTCAACTATCGGGCTGCCAAACCAGGACAAGGCCTGCAAAAGCTGCACGTCGACTGGAAATCTGCAGTCAGGCCCGGCGAGTTCAAAGTCTGTAATTCGATATGGCTCCTGGATGATTTTACCAAAGCCAACGGAGCCACTCGGTTGGTACCCAAGTCACACCTATTCGGCAAGGTGCCCGAGGAGGTGATGGAAGATCCCTTGCAATCGCACCCAGATGAAATCCTTCTAGAGGCTCCAGCCGGAACAGTTATGGTATTCAACTCTCACTTATGGCATGGCGGGACGATCAACCACACGAACCAACCACGCCGTGCCATTCATAGTTACTTTTGCACCCGAGAACAAGTTCAACAAACGCCTCAACAAAAATTTATCCAACAAGAAACGCTCAGCCGGATTTCAAGGGAAGCGAACTGGCTTTTGGATGTGTAGTTAATATGACAGTTTGGTGACAATATTTAGGTGGCGGGCGATCTCCGATCACCCACGGGAAGGTTATGGGAATGGGCGGTCGGAGATCGCCCGCTACCTTACTTTCCCATCCGATTCTCCAAAACGAGAATAGGCGGACCCCCACTCACCAGTTCTTCAAATTTGTCCATATTTTTCTCCCGCATTCCGACCGGAACATAAGCGGCTCCTAAGACGATGTCTTGGTCCCCGTCCCCATCAGCGTCCCCGGAATCGATCGACAGCCAGCGACCCTTTTGCGTCGCGGGATGGGTAAACGGAATAAACTCTAGCGAATCGACCTGCTCAAGATAGACAAAGTTCTCCGGGCGTTCCAAATCAAAATCGGGGTGGTAGGAAATCGCCGCTATATCCAGATCTCCATCGTGGTCGAAGTCTACCACCTCCGCACCGTAAACGCCATACATCGGATAGAAATAAGACTCTTCAAATTGGAGATTCCCCTTGTTCAGATAAAGGCGAATGCCATGATCACGCTTCAACGTATTGTAGGTATCTGAATCGCCATTGTCACCATTGAGGGTAAGCAGGTCCATCTGCCCGTCTCCATTGAAGTCTTTCAGTTCGAATCCAATGTATCCGAAAGACGGATGTTTCTCCCAGAGTACATTCTGAGTGAATGTTCCGTTTTTATCGTTGAGAAACACACTCACATTTTCTCGAGCCGCGCTCATCATGACAACGATGTCCAAATACCCATCTTCATTAAAGTCGTGGACATCGCCCTTAACGATTCCCGGCTGGTCACTGAGAATCAGCGGATCTGCCGCATAAGCGCCGTTTTCCGAGTCTCGCCCATAAATCGAGAAATTGCCTGTATAGTCACCAAAGTTACTTACAAGCAATTCATCCAGACCATCATTGTCCAGGTCCGCGAAAGCGAAGTCTGCGGGGCGGTGCAGATCCTTCACCAAAATATTGAGCCCCATGAATACTCCCCCGAAAACCCGTGTGTGCTGAAACTCTCCTAACTTGGCTCCTATATTTGAAGCAAATAGGTCACCAATGGACAAAAGATAGAGATCTTCGCCAACTGCTTGAGCCTCAACTAGAGACACTCCCGGCGAAGGATGGCTATCATGGAAATTCAGATTACGATCCAGGACGGTCAATTGCTCTGATCGACCATCGTGGATGTAAAGTAGTCCATTTTCTTCATCGATGTGCACCATGGATGTAATGGCAGAGTCCATACGGTATTGGGTAGGTTTAACACGGAACTTTTCAGTGTCCTCAATGATCACAGGCTTCGTGATCTGGGGAATCGCCTTCTCTGGAGACTCAGCAATATAATAAGCTCTCAGTTTGGTCCAATCCTCGTTCGACATCAACGGAGCATCTGGCAACAGGTTCGCGTCCCGTACGAATTCCTCACGCAAATGAATGCTTCCCAGTGCGGATTCCGGCGACCCTTCCATGGGTTCGTAGTCTACAATTCCCAAAAAGAAGCCCATGTAAGTCAGAGCGTATTCCCAGCTTTCCTTGGGAAGTAGGTCCGGGGCGGGAACTTGATGGCAAGCAATACAATGCTGGGTCGCGAGCAAACGCCCGGCTTCGACGCTATTCTCAACGGATGGACCCCCGTCTTCAGATTGAGAGCAGGCAACCAACAAAACGGACAACAAAAGCCATCCCAGAAACTGAACTCGATGAATAAAACTAACCATCGAAGAGACGTTCTAGCAATTAGCGCTTAACGAGCGACCAAAAAAGCTCTAAAAGGTTGTCCGAGACTGCTCCAGAAGAGGACGTATTGTATCCCGCTTCCATTACACAAAGACCCGTTACTTTTTAGAAGTGGTCAAATTTCCAAGGTAGCTCGCAAAGACCAACTGTTGGCGAGCGTCGGCCTGTGCCGCACTCCAGGCAGGCGAAGCGAGTGCTTCGATATCCGCCAAACCAAACGCCTCAAGCGGACTGAGAGGTCCCTTCGCTGCTCGCGCGATCGTGCCTTCGAACCACTTTCGCTGCTTCTCCAAGCGAGTCGCATCATCTGGGAGCAGATGGTACTGTGCCTGCCAATCGATGATCTCTCCGAGTATATCGGTACCCAGCCGTCCTCCCCAAATCCAGTACCCTCCGCTCATGGCCCATTCCTTCAACTCTTTCCATTGCGAGGCTGAGAGTGATTTCAAAGGATCGATCGATCGTGCCCACTTTCCAATGCTCTCCGCATCCTCCTTAGTTTCCAGTCCGGGTCTCAACCACGACAACGAAAGCGTCGCCACCAAGGCATTGTAACGGTCGCTTCCACGAGTCACCTCAAGAGCCAATGTTGGCTGGTCCAACGGAATCTTATCGGGTGTTCCCATTTTATCCATCAGCGCCAGTATCCGAGCCTGCATATCCAGCACGTTGGTCGCAAAAGCCCTTGAAAGGACGTCCTCTTTATACCCCGAACCAATGGGCCAATGCGACTCAACCGTCGTAACCCAGTCTTCAAGGTTTTCCAGATAATGATCCGGATCGCCCGTGTAAATTCGGATCAAATCCAATAGTTTCGATCTCCGCGTTTTCGGATCAAGATTGGACAGCCCCAAACTCAATAAAGGAATGGAAACGTCCCGATCCTTTTTTTTGAATGAGGCAAGCATGAACCGATCGGGTGCCGTAGCATAGCCTCGAGCAATCGCTGAAAGCTCGTCGATACATTTGCCGCAGCTGAGACTGTACACAACGATCTCGGTGGGAAGCACAGTTGCCTCCCCGCTCGCCGCGAACCAGTCGAGCGAATAGCCGAGGATGGCATCCGTTGGGAGCAACATCGCATTTTGAGCCTTTCCATGTGGAGAGGCGGCTAAAATTAACGCTAAGCTAGATACCCCTAAACCTATTTTTAATCCACTCATCATTCAAACAATCAAATATAACCCCAGGAAAACCTCCGATTCGAAATCTCGCAATGACTAATGTTAGAAGACAAAAGATTTGATAATTCGGTGACCCGCCTCGGAGGTTATGCGAATTTTTTCGCCGTTATTACCCTTGATCTCGGACACGTTGTCATCCAGGTCGCAAGTCGTCGCGAAAATCTATTACAACGAGTCGTACTTATCCGACCTGCCTCTTACTTTTTCGACTGGGTACTTCTCAGCATTGATCGCCATTTTGCGCTTGATCGCTTGGGATAGATCAATCTCCGCACGATTGGCAAACTGAAGGGAATAGATAAGTACGTCCGCGAGCTCATCTTCAATCGACAGCCTGGCTGCTGCATCTCCAACGAGCGTATTTGAAGCCGCATTATCCACCCATTGGAAACGCTCCATTAACTCTCCCGCCTCGATCGAAATCGACATGGCTAGGCTCTTGAGCGAGTGATACTGAATCCAGTCTCTTTCCTCTGCGAAGGCGGCGACGGATTGCTTCAATTCTTCCAAGGTTGCAGTTTGGTCGGGCATTGCGAATTCGTATGAGACTAGCCACCGGCGGGCAAATGAATTAAACAAAAACCACTCACAAGCATTGGGTTCATTGACAATTCCCCGATCTTTCTCAGATATACATACCATCCATTATGAAATTCGCAATTTGCTCATTTTCTCTGTTTCATATAACCTCCGGGGAGGCACTTGCGCACACCTCTGGATTGGCTCATGCTCATCCACACCCAAAGAGCATTAGTGCATTCGCGATTCTTTCGGCGGGATTGACCGCTGAGGCATTCGTCTGGATTGCTTTCAAAAAAATCAATGAGGGATCCAGAGCGAATCAGTCCCGCTAGTACGATCTCGACCCTGACCGGCTTACCCTCGCAAACGGATTCGACGATCCGAGGAACTACCCACTCAACCTCGGCCTCAAGGAACCTATCATGAACGCGACCCTACTCAAACGTCTGGAAGCCTGGTTTGAACCGATCGAGGGTAGTCTAACCGCTTTTTCTGGGGGCGTCGACTCTGCCCTCGTTCTCTACCTATCCAAGCGATTCCTCGATCAAAAAGGCATCGGAATCATCGCCGATTCGCCCAGTTTGAAACGAGCCGACCTGGAGATCGCCAAACAATTCTGCCAGCAGTTCGAAATTTCCCTTAGGATTATTCAAACCGACGAGCTCGACAAAGTGGAATACAAGAGCAACCCTTTTAACCGTTGCTACTACTGCAAGGATACGCTGTACAGTAGGATGCGTGAGCTCCATCAGGCAGACTACGCCAACTTTGCGCTTTTGAACGGTGCTAACGTGGACGATCTTGGAGACTTTCGCCCCGGACACCAGGCGGCGAACGAACAAAACATCCTGACTCCCCTCGCCGACTGTGGGCTCGGCAAAGCCGATATTAGAGCACTTGCGAAGCACTTCGAGCTTCCTGTCTGGGACAAACCCGCAAGCCCCTGTCTCAGTTCTCGAATTCCCTACGGTCAAGAAGTAACCAAAGAAAAGCTGACTCAAATTGAATCGGCCGAGGTTGTGCTGAACAACCTCGGTTTCCCATCAGTCCGCGTGCGCCATTTCGGGGATCTTGCGAAGATCGAATCCCCTGTATCAGAGATCGAACGACTCCAATCACTTTTTCTGCTGATCGAGTCCTCGCTAAAGGGAATCGGCTTCAAAAAAGTTGAAATCGACAAGGAAGGTCTGGTTTCCGGAAAACTCAACCGAGCAATTTCTTCGAATGGATGACTATAATTTGGATACCAACAGGGAAGAACGCTTAGGCTTCCCCGAAGTGGTCTACGGAAGCTCAAAATCCGTAGACCTGTTACGAAGAATTCTGAACGAGTATCAAACTCAGTCTAGAAACGCGCTGGCCACAAGGGTACAGCCGGAAAAGGGCCAAGCCCTGCTAGAGTATTTTCCTGATGCTCACTACGACCCAGTATCCCAGTGCTTTTTGTTGCAGGCCAATGATCTCGACGACGAGAATGCTCGCATTGGAATATTAAGTGCAGGTAGTTCGGATCTTCCTGTAGTCAATGAAGCGTACTACACGCTCAATCTGCTAAACGTCCCTGCAAAACGGATTAACGACGTAGGAGTAGCCGGAATACACAGGCTATTTGACCGTCTGGATGACATAAAAACCTGCCGAACACTCATCGTAGTCGCCGGATTTGAGGGAGCTTTGCCGAGTGTCGTAGGAGGGCTTCTGTCCCAGCCCATCATCGCCGTGCCATCGAGCGTTGGTTACGGAGTTGCTACAGGTGGAATGGCGGCCTTGAAGGCCATGCTGTCCAGCTGCGCAAATGGCATTTCGGTCACCAATATAGACAATGGATACGGAGCCGCCATGGCAGCCTATCGGATTTTGAAACAGATTGACGCCAAATGAATACCCTCTACATCGAGCCATTTTCCGGTCTTTCAGGAGACATGTTCCTAGGAGCTCTTTGCGGACTGCTCGAGGCATACGATGACCTCGAGGAGCTTCCTCAAAAACTGAATCTTCCCGATGGGCGCGTAGAGATCTCTAGTGTGGAAAAAAACGGCATCGTATGCCGTCACGTGAATGTGGTCGATCTCAACGAACCAACCAACGTGCATCACGATCACGGCCATAAGCACGAACACGAACACCCACATCAACACCATAAGCACGACGAGGGGCACAGCCATTCCCACAGCCACGATCATCCTCATAGTCATGTGCATGGCTCCCATGAACATCGCCACCTAAGCGAAATTATTGAACTGATCGACAACGCAGATATCACCGATTCTGCTCGAAAAATTTCTAAGGAAATTTTCCAGCTTATCGGAAAGGCAGAATCAGAAGTACACAATATTCCCATTGAGAAGATTCACTTCCACGAAATCAGTGCCGTTGACTCGATCATTGATATTGTCGGCTGTGCTGTGCTAATCGATCGGCTCGGCAGTCTCACAACCTATTCAGAACCTGTTTGTGTAGGTCATGGAATGGTCGATACACAGCACGGGCTTCTTCCTATTCCCGCTCCCGCAACTGCGAAACTGCTACAAGGGATTCCCTACTACAAGGGAGACGAGAAGGGGGAACGTGTTACTCCCACGGGTGCTGCCATTCTCAAATACCTAAATCCCATCTTTGAGTCACCAACCTTGAAGATAGATCGTTCCGCCTACGGTCCAGGAAAGAAAAATTTTATTGGGCCGAATGTACTGCGACTCTCTCTCGGCACGATCAGCCAAGCTTCCTCAGCGATCTATTCGATCGAGACCAACCTGGACGATTCATCATCTGAACTTCTAGGTTCTGATTTTCAGGCTCAACTTCTCGAGCAAGGGGCGATCGACTTTACGCTCACTCAAGCCCTTATGAAAAAGGGGCGGCCCGGCCACCTGCTCAGCGCTTTAGCTAGCCATGAAGACCTCGAATCGGTCTGCGACTTCATACTCGAAAATACTACAGCAATTGGTATTCGATATTATCCTATAAGCCGTAAAATCCTCGACCGGACTGAGGAAGCCGTTTCCACGGAATTCGGAAACATCAGAGTTAAAACAGTAACCACCCCTTCTGGCAAAGAACGGCGAAAAGCGGAATATGAAGACTTATCCAGAGTAGCGAAGAAACAAGGGGTTTCCATAATGGAGCTGAAACAGTCAATCGAAGGCAGCTAATCGAAAACAGATTTTAAAAGCCGAACAAAGTGCATTCAAAAATCATAAGCTATGAATCAATGAAAGTGAATCGTCCCCTAACAATATTTTCCATCCTCAGCATAACTCTATGCACGTTCGCGGCTCATGCCGATAAAACAAAAGTTCTCTTTGTGGCAGGCAAAAAGAGCCACGGGTACTTTGCTCATGAGCACAATGCCGGATCTCTGCTATTAGCTAAGTCACTCAACGCCAGCGGATTAGACTTTGACGCATCGGTCTACCACAATCCAGAGAATCCCGGCTGGCCCCAAGACAAATCTCTCCTCGAAGGGATCAAAGCCGTAGTCATTTACTGCGATGGAGGAGAAAAGCACGTCGCCAATAATCACGTGGGCACCATCGACGCTCTCCAAGCCAAGGGGGTTGGAGTCGGTTGTCTGCACTACGGAGTCGAAACGGTCGACGGAGCGCCGGGTGATGCGTTCCTGCGGTGGATAGGTGCATACTACCAGCTCTACAAATCGGTCAACCCGCACTGGACACCTGAATTCGAAAAGCTTCCTGATCATCCCGTCGCTAATGGGGTTGAGCCGTTTTCAATTAATGACGAATGGTACTTCAATATGCGATTCCGAAAAGGCATGGAAGGAGTCACTCCTATTCTTTCCGCGATTCCCCCAATCGATTTACTACCAGAAAAGGACCATCACCACAATTCGACTCCAGATGGCCGAGCTGCGGTTGCGAGAGGAGACCTTCAACACGTCATGTGGGTGTCGGAAAATGAGAATGGAAGCCGAGGATTTGGGTTTACCGGCGGTCATTGGCATGACAACTGGTTGGACGACAATCTACGCAAAGTTGTGTTGAATGCCATTGGATGGATCGCAAAAAAAGAGATTCCTCTAGACGGTATTCCTTCAATCACACCTACTTTGGAAGAGCTTAAGCGGAACCAGGACTACCCTCCCAATCCCTCGAAGATCAGGGAGGACCGCTACGCGGATATCAGGAGGAAAAAATGATCGTACCCATTTTCTCCGTTAAGCCTCGAATTTAAAATAAAAACCAAATGCAACCCTCTTCAAGTGTCGTATCGTCCGTCATCGTTGACTACGAACTGAATATTTTGAAGTCGGATCCGGCAGCGCAAAAGCTCCTTTCAACGGAGAGTTCAATTGCAGAGCAATCCCCTACTTTGGAAGCTCTTGTAATATCTGCTATCGCAGAAGGCGCATCTTGCTCAAGTAATGTAGTCTTTCTTGGAGGAGACAATCAGCCGAGCGAAATTAACATCGCAAATTGCTTACCGTTTCCTGAATATTCCCTTGTATTTGTAACACTATTACCAGCAGTCGTAGAGGACTCAGTCAAGCCATCGGACGCCAACCGGAAGATAGACATGCAGAGTGCGTTTCTGGCTAATATGAATCATGAAATTCGCACTCCCCTCAACGGAATGGTCGGCATGCTGGACCTTCTTGAGGATACGGAATTGGATGAGGACCAAAAGGAAATGCTCGAAGCGATCCGCACCAGCGGGGATACCTTGCTTACATTGATCAACGATATTCTCGATCTTTCCAAAATAGACACTGGGAAGATCGATATCGAGTCAATTCCTTTTTCTCCAAGCGATTGTATCAATAGTTGCGTTTTTCTTCTGAAAAGCAAAGCAGTCCAGCGCTCCCTTTCCATCGACGCGAAGATCGATAAATCAGTTCCCAGCATCGCGGTGGGCGATTCGGCCCGCTTGCGCCAGATCATTCTCAATCTTGTCAACAACGCTCTCAAATTCACTATCCTCGGCTCGATCTGTATTGAAGCATCTGCTACTAGTATCTCCGTAGATACTTCCCTTCTCCAGGTCTCAGTCAAAGACACTGGCATTGGCATTGCACCGGAAAAGATGCACCGCCTTTTCAAACCATTCTCGCAAATCGACGCATCCATTTCGCGCCGTTTTGGAGGAAGCGGCCTAGGTTTAGCGATCTGCAAGAATCTCGTCAAGCTCATGGGAGGGGAAATTCAAGTCGATTCCATTCCGAACAAGGGATCCGAGTTCCGCTTCACAATTCCTCTTGAGGTATCGAAGGAAGCTCCCTTTCAGCCGAAAGGTAACTAGAGGGCCTATCTAAAACCAGGATCCCACCTGGTTGATCCCAATTGAAGCCAGCCAAGCGAGGATCGTCATAAACCCAAAGGACACTGCTGCCCATCTCCAACTCGTCTACTGAGCAATCACCGCAAGGGTCGCCCCACACTGTTGGCACAGGGCAAAAAACACCATTAACGCAATCACGACGGGAATGGTGAAAATCGGCATCCCCGCTTTAGGCCCACTCTGCCATTTCTGGCTAGCCATCGCTTCACGCAAGTCACCCGCCTTTTCGTCCACATCACCGCCAAGACTATAGATAATCCCTAGTGTGGAAATAATCACCTCTCGGGCGGGAAAACTGGCAATCACGCCTACAGTAATCTTCCAGTCGAATCCAGCTCCTGCAAATACGGGCTGCAAGGTCTTTCCGATCCGCCCCATCCAACTCTGCTCGATGAATGCGGAAGACACCTTGTGGTCCAATGCGGCCACGATTGCTTCATCCTCATGGATTGACGCTAGGGCAAATTCCTCGGTCCAACCATTCCGAGCTGCAATTTCGGATACAAATATTTCGCGCGTTTCTATTTCTACGGATTCGGTACGCGGAAAATATAGGAGAGCCCAAATGATAATGGTAATCGCGAATATCACGGTTCCGGCATTAACGACGAACTCCTTACCCTGACTGTACATCTTGAGCATCACATCCCGCACTTTGGGGATTTGATAGCTAGGCAACTCCATAAGAAAGGGTTGTGGAGGCGTCTTAAGAATGTACTCATTCATCAAGTACGTAAACGGCATCGCTACAAGCAATCCTACGAAGTGCATCGAAAACAGAGCGGCACCCGCCACAGCTGCTCCATATCGAGGCTCAATGAATGCTCCAATCATTAACACATAGACGGGTAGCCTAGCCGAACAACTCATAAAGGGAGCGACAAGAATCGTCACCAATCGGGCTTTTGAATCCTGAATCGTTCGAGTCGCCATCACCCCAGGAATGGCGCAAGCATAGCTGGAAAGAAGCGGGACAAAGCTTTTACCCGACAGACCGCACCAACTAAATAGTTTATCCATCAGAAAAGCTGCCCTCGACATGTATCCAGTATCCTCTAGCAGACTTATAAAGAAGAATAGGATCATGATTTGAGGCAAAAATATGACCACGGCTCCGACCCCCTCAATGATCCCATCGGTAACCAGACTTTCAATCATAGGCCACCCTGAGAGAACGTTCGAAACGGTGTCTTGAACCACGGACTTTCCCATGTCGATCAAGTCCATGAAAGGTCCCGCCCAACTGTAGACGGATTGAAACACAAGGTACATCAAGGCCAGAAACGCGATTAGTCCCCAAACCTTGTGCGTTAAGAGGCTATCGATGGACTCACTCCCCGCGATTCTCGAGGAATCTCGTGCCGAAATGAAGGGCTCGACGTATTCCTTAATATGCCTGTACAAAAGTACCGCTTCTGCATTAGCTGGGTTCAGTCCGCCTTTAAAGAGTGCCTTCTTCGAGATCTCAAGTGCCTCCTGCGTTTCCAAACCGGACGCTCCCGCCCGTTTGAAGATCTCATCGTTATTCTCAAAGATGCCACGCATTAAAGCGGCATCGTCGATCCGTGCTGATACTGGTTCCGACTGCTCCGAACGCACCCCTGTGATCGCTTCCTCTATTGACTCAGGCCACGTGGGTGGTATCAACTTCGGCTTTTCATCCAACGCCTGAATCACCGCATCTTTCAGTTCAGTGATTCCTTCCGCTCGAGATGCAGAGATCGGAACAATTGGGATGCCGAGCTTCTCTTTGAGGCCTTCTATGTCTATAGCGATGTTCCGCTTTTGAGCGGTATCCCAATAGTTAAGAGCGAGCACCATCGGCACTCCTAGCTGCCCGATTTGAAAAGCGAGAAACAAGTTTCGCTGCAGATTGGTCGCGTCGACAATGCAAAGCACAATATCCGGTCGGTCAAGATTCTCAACCTCCCCACGAAGGGCATCCACCACCACCCTCTCGTCTGGAGACGTAGCCGCCAAACTGTAGGTTCCCGGCAAATCGAGAATCTCAACGCGCTCTGTACCGATCAGCGTAATCCCTGTCTTCTTCTGAACCGTCACCCCAGAGTAGTTGCCCACCTTCTGACGCAAACCGGTTAGGCAATTGAACAGCGTACTCTTTCCCGTGTTAGGATTGCCGATCAACGCTACCCGTCGCAGTCGATCGGATGAGATACGATTATTCGCTAGTTTCGGCACTACGGGATATCGCCTCGCAGGTTTTTAAACGAGTTGAACGATGATTTGAGCGGCGTCTTCACGTCGCAAACTCAATTGGCGACCATCAACGTAGCGCAATCGGGTCCCCCAAAGGAGCAGATTTAATAAAACGAACCGTAACTCCCGGCATCAGCCCCAACTCCATCAAACGACGCGAAACCCCTTGAGCCCGCTTGTACGAACCAATTTTTGCAATCTGACCGTCGTTTAAATCGTTTAAGGTTTTCACAGGATTTTCCTTTTACGCTTGTTGAAATCGAATTTCATTCTAAACCGCTCGAAGTCAAATGGTTTTGCGTCCATGTTGCAAGTATCGGAAACAGTTATCATCGTCCTAGTTGTCGCCCTAGCAACGACCTGTCTCGCTAAACGCTTTTTGTTTAAGGGGAGGCGAGGCTGCGGTCACACCGTAAGTTACAAATGTGCAAAACCCTCACTGCCAACTCAAATCAAAAAGGTCGACCCTTCGTAACGGGGTTTCTCGACTAATCGAAATCAGCCGAAATCCCTTGGAACTATGGTTCTTCAAGCGGCAAACACCACCACCCAGAAAACTTAAAACACTAGGATCGCATAGATCAAAGCCTCGGGATAGTCAGTCCCCCATCCACCATCAACACTTGTCCCGTTGAATACGGAAAATCGCCTCGGGCGAGCGACGCTACTGACTTTGCCACATCTTCAGGATAGCCCCAGCGCTTGGTGACGCACAGACCTTCTCCGATCAGCTTGTCGTACTTCTCGGTCACCGCGGGTGAAGCGGTCATATCAGTTTTCGTTACTCCAGGGCGAATCTCGTACACTGGGATATCAAATTCACCCATACGGGCTGCGAAAAGCTGGGTGACCATACTCAGGCCTGCTTTAGCAATGCAGTACTCACCACGATTTACCGAAACGACCGTTGCTGAGATCGAGGAAACATTCACGATTGCTCCCGAAAAGCTTTCGTCCTGCTTCTTTGCCTCCACCATGTCGTTAGCGACGAGCTGAGTCAGAAAGAAAGCGCCTTTCAAGTTTGTATCGACGACGAAGTTATAGTTTTCCTCCGTAGTCTCCAGAATGTCTAGACGCTGCTTGGGAGCCACGCCAGCATTGTTGACGAGCAGATTTAATGTCCCGCCTCGGGCGGATCGCACGATTTCGATGATCGATTCACGGCCCTCAGCAGAACCAATGTCGCCTCGGGCGTAAGCAACCTCAACCCCCTTCGATCGGAGTAAATCGAGCACATCTCGAACGGTATTCTCAGGTCGTATACCATTCAGTATAAGATTCCAGCCTTCATCCGCTAGGGATTTAGCAATTCCAAAACCGATTCCTCTTGTTCCGCCCGTTACTAGAGCAGTTTTACTATTCGCTTTTGCCGTCATGACTTTCTTCAGTTATTGTTATTACCAATGTACAAAACAACGAGCTTGGAAAGGACCCAAGCCCGCAATCGATTTTCTACAAATCTGGAACGTCGAGCCACTTGCGCTTTTCCCAGCTTTGCATACCAAGCTCGGCTAATTGTACTCCTTTTGCTCCTTCAAGTAATGTCCAACGGAAGGGCGTATCCAGCACCACGTGCTTCAAATACATTTCCCACTGAGCCTTGAAAGCGTTTTCGTAAGCTTCCTGGTTGGGCACCTCGGACCAGTCCTTGTAAAAATCGATAGGCTGATCGATATCAGGATTCCAAATCGGCTTCGGCGTGTTCGCATAATGCTGTATATGACAGTCCCGCAAACCGGCAACCGCGGAACCTAGCTCGCCATCTACATGCAGCGTTAGCAAATCGTCTCTGCGGACGCGAGTGCACCAAGAAGAGTTGAAGTTAACGACAATTTCACCATCTGGCCCGTCGATCTCAAACATCGAATAGGCCGCGTCATCCGCCGTACACGCATAGGGGTTTCCACTTTCGTCGACGCGCTGATTGATGTGTGTCGCTCCGCGGCAACTAACAGCCTTCACGGGTCCAAAGAGGTTGTCGAGAACGTATCTCCAATGACATAGCATGTCGATCATCATTCCTCCACCGTCTTCCTTACGGTAGTTCCAGGAAGGTCGCTGGGCTGGAATCGTGTCTCCTTCAAATACCCAGTATCCAAAATCTCCAGTGACCGAGAATATGCGTCCTAGGTAGCCTTTTTCGATCGCCCGCTTCAATTTAACCAACCCAGGAAGCCAGAGTTTGTCCTGAACCACGCCACTCTTAACACCCTTGTCCACGCAAAAGTTGTGTAAATCAATCGCGGTCTGAGTATCCACTGCAGTTGGCTTTTCGCAGTAGACGTGTTTTCCTGCTTTTGCTGCCGCTTTTACGGCATCCGCCCGCCTCAAAGTGCTTTGAGCATCGAAATAGATGGAAAACTCTGGATCTGCCATAACGCTTTCCAAATCGGTAGTCCATCGATCGATACCGGATCGGGCTGACAATTCCTTGAGTTTAGTTTCGTTTCTTCCAACTAGAATGGGAATGGGTATAATCGTCTCTTCCGGGTTCACCCAAACGCCCCCCTTTTTGATAATTTCGACGATCGAACGCATGAGATGCTGATTCGTGCCCATACGGCCAGTGACGCCGTTCATTATAATACCTACTTTGTGAGTTTTCATAATATTTAATTGTTGAGTTTCACCCTCTAAGAAAGCGATTTGTAAGCGTCTATTATTTGACAAAGATAATCGTCTTGATCCATAGCCCAGTACTTGTTGGAAAAGATCTCCACTTCATCGTATCCGGAAAACCCTGTCTCGTTCACCCATCGACGTATTCCAGAAATATCGATAACACCCTCTCCCATAAGCCCCCGATCATTAAGCATGTCTTCAGGCAAATTTTTCCAATCGCAGATGTGAAAGGAGAAAAGACGATTTTTCTCACCCGCGATCTTAATTTCCTCCTCTAGTCGATCGTCCCACCAAATGTGGAAGACGTCCGCAGTGATCCCCAAATGGGAATGCCCCACTTCATCGCAGATCGCATTGGCTTGGGACATGGTGTTCACCGCACTGCGACTGTCCGCGTACATTGGATGGAGAGGCTCTATTCCTAGTTTAACTCCCGCATCCGATGCATGTTGAATCGTCCCAGCTATTCCCTCGGTTATTTGCTTCCTCGATTCGAAAAGCGATTGTCCTGGAGTGGCACCGCAAACAAGAACGACGAGGGGGGCACCCATTGCAGCGGCTTCATCAATGATCCGCTTATTGTCGTCGACCGCCTTCAGTCGTCCCGCACCTTCCAGTGCGGTGTAAAATCCTCCGCGAACGTAGCTGACAACATCGATCCCTTCACTGCGAAACATTTCTCCCGCAGCACGGTGTCCGTCTTTAAAAGACGCCACAGCATCCTGCCAAACCGAAATTCCAGCTACGCCAGCCGCTGCGTATTTAGTCGCAACTTCCCTTAAACCCCATGGCTTAGTAGTTATACTATGTATACACAATTTAGATAAATCTGACATGATAACGTTTCAAAAATTATTGGTTCAGACACCCAAAAAAGGTATAATAGGAATCATTCCGAATCTCTCGCTGCAGCAAGAGGGCGGCCTCCCGGATATGGTAGTCACCCCATTGGCTCGATTCGCCACAGGCAATCCTCTCCCCCTCAGGCACGTTGTCCCAGCCATTGGGCTCGTGATAGATGGAATGCAAAAGCAGCCCTTGATGCTCGCTATTTTCGCTCAAGTATGGAGCGGCTAAAAGCGAACGCATACTAGTAAGTCCCGCACTCCAGTACCTTGATCCTTCCTTTGTATCCAGTCCCAGATGACGGCCTAGACGCAGCAATCCTTGGGCACCTATCGCGGCCGCAGTACTGTCGATGGGTTCCCATTCATTGTAAGGGTCAGATACTCGATCTCTCCACTCACCCAATCGGTGCAATTGAGGAGCTCCACCATCCCAGTAGGGAATTCCGTCGGTCGGCGTATTCTCAATAAACCAGTCGCAGGTCGCTTTAGCGCCTTTTAAGCAAGTTTCCTTAAAAACTGCCTTGCCTCCGAAAGTTTCAAACTGCTCATCTGGAAGCGTATCTATAAACTCGAGTTCCTCCGCGAAACCAACCATCGCCCAGGACAAACCGCGTGCCCATGTCGTGAACCCGCTAAATCCCTGCTGGGCATTTGGACAGCGATAGCATCCATCATTCGTATTAAAAACACTTTCGTGAGCGGTCCGTCCCCACTCGTCGTATTTATCTCGGCCCTCCCCATAATATACACTGTACTTGGCGGTGGCGTTGATGTGGTCGATTGCTCTGCCAAGCAGGCTAATCGGAGAGTCATTCTCGCTCATGAGAACATGCCCCAAAGCGTGGGCCACCATCACGATGCGGCAACTGCGAATAGTATCCACGAACAGACTATGCGGCCCATTGAAAGAATAGATATAGCCACCTCCTTCATGAATTGTCGACCAACGGCTTGCTTGCACCGCTCCCGAAACCTTCAGTGCCAACTCGCAAAAATCGCGTTCGGCCTGTGGCCCCTTGGCTTTCCCTTCGTTAAGCAAGCGCAACCAGTTGCCATAGCAGCTCAAGTTATTAAAGCCATGGTCATGTACACCCACGTGGCTCACGTGAGTTGCCATGCGCTCTACCGTACGTGTTTTCCCTAGCTCAAGGAATCGCTCGTCGCCAGTAGCATCGAACTGCAGAAACGACGACCCATAAACGAAGCCCTCCGTCCACTCAGTCCATCCGCGAGTGGCGTATTTGCCATTTACTGTGAAGACCGGTGAGCCGTTCGACATGTCGTACTCGTTTTCGATGAGATCAATCTTCTGTCCTGAAAACTCCCAGAACTGGTCCAGTTGCCCTTTCAATGATTCGGGTGTAATCGTAGTGTCAATTTTCATACTAAATTCTAATAGCGTTTATCTTTTCTAATGTGCACGATCATGAACTGGCAGTCTTCGAGCACCTCATAGCTGTGCTCTTGAATCGCATCGAACTGGATACTCTGCCCTTCCGACAAGACTTGGGTTTCCTGGGGAAGCGTGACGCACAGCGACCCTTTCAAAACCCAGCAAATTTCATGGTCGTCGTGGTGGATCTCAGGCTTAGAAATGGTCGCTCCACTCTTCGCTTCTCCAAGCAGGCAGTTTGCATTCGCATACCGGACTGCCTCGAATGTGAATCCCTCAGACGAGTAGATTTCAGACTCTTTTCGATTGGAAAGAGGCGCTTCGGCCAAGGTCATCAAGTCGGTGGCCCGCATTCCAAACACTCGTCCTATTTTGTAAAGCGTCTCCACCTCTGCTTGAGACTGGTTTCTTTCGAGCTTAGAGATGCCTGCGATTGACACCCCGCTAGCTTGGGAAAGGTCATTCAATGTCATCTCAGCCCGCTTGCGGATCTCTCTCAAAATAGAGAAATCAAACATCGGCAATGCACTGGGCTCTTCCAAAAAGACGATAGACATAGGAGATCGTTTGCTCTCAATATTTTTCTCTAGCAAGTATAAACTATATTTATTTTAGCTTCTAAGAAAACTGTTTAGGGCAAGCGACTGCTCAAAAAATACCTCAACAACCCCGTTTATCCCAGCAAACCGTGGCTACACTTTTACGCATAAACGTCTATCTGTAAAAGTTCATAACCTAGGTTCACGGAATCAAAAACTTTTTCCCTTACTCCCCCCAGGGCAGTGCGAACGACATAAAAAGGCCCGTCTCACGAGGAAGACGGAACAGTCCAAGAAACCGTAACGGTCATTGCCTGTGTATCAAATTTAGATGAAATCGTTCACGATTTGCTCGTAGCGCTCTTGTTTGCCACTTTTTTGCTGCGGCTCGCCGCCCGCGCTTCCGATCGCGTAGACGTCTTCGAGAGAAAGTTCACCCTTTTCGAAGCGAGCCCCATCTCCGCCGTCGAAGCTACCATAGCGCTCTTGCTTCAAGGCGGGCAACTTTGACCTGTTGAGAATCTTGTCAGCAACCAAAGCCGCTCGAGCAAAGGCATCCATGCCCGCAATGTGGGCAATGAAAATATCTTCCAGATCCGTCGAGTTACGGCGAGTCTTCGCGTCGAAATTCACGCCGCCACCCTTGAAACCGCCCGCATTGAGGACAACCAGCATCGCCTCGGTCAGCTCGTTCAAATTCATGGGGAACTGGTCGGTATCCCAACCATTTTGATAATCTCCACGATTCGCATCCATACTGCCAAGCAGTCCAGCATCGGCCGCCATACGCAACTCGTGATCGAAAGTATGCCCTGCTAACGTGGCGTGATTCACTTCTACATTGAGAGAAAAATCCTGCAATAGGTCGTGCTCGCGCAAAAAGCCAATCACCGTTTCAACGTCGAAATCGTACTGATGCTTGGAGGGCTCCGCCGGTTTCGGCTCGATAAAGAACTGACCCTTGAATCCCTGCCCACGAGCATAGTCTCGGGCCATTGTAAGCATACGAGCCAGATGAGCTTTTTCACGCTTGGTGTCCGTATTCAGCAGGGACATATAACCTTCGCGACCACCCCAGAAAACATAGTTCTCGCCTCCCAAGGCAATGGTCGCGTCTATCGCGTTCTTCAACTGTGCACCGGCATAGGCCACCGTGCTAAAATCTGGATTAGTAGCCGCCCCATTCATGTAACGCGGGTTGCTGAAAAGATTAGCCGTTCCCCAAAGCAGTTTTACGCCCGAAGCCGCTTGCTTCTCTTTGGCGTAGTCCACAATCGCACTCAGGTTTGCTTCAGACTCTTTGAAACTCTCCCCCTCTTCAACTAAGTCGAAGTCGTGGAAGCAGTAATAAGACACCCCCATTTTTGTTATAAATTCGAATGCGGCATCCATCTTGTGTTTAGCTCGCGACACGGCATCTGCTCCGTCTGCCCAAGGGAATGCTTTCGTACCCGGACCAAAAGGGTCGCCTCCCGTTCCGCAGAAGGTATGCCAATAGGCGATCGCGAAACGGAACAGTTCTTTCATGGATTTTCCGCCAATTTCCTGATCAGGATTATACCATTTAAACGATAGCGGGTTGTCGCTATCGCGCCCTTCGTAGGCGATCTTTCCAATGCCTTGAAAGTACTCTCTGTCTCCTTTGATGATGCTCATTTGATTTAAGTGATAGTCGTTTAATAGAAGTGGACAGCCGTCAAAACAGACTGACCGCTTCGAAGAAGCGAAAAGAATTTCGCAATCTTCTCTGTGGTTTAATTATGACAGGAATCGATTCCATATAACCTTAACCATTTTCTCAAATTATAGCATAATATGCCCATTGTTGTTTGACGATACATGTATGTTATTCCAAAAGCTCGAGACGACTTAAAGCATAGTGTCCTTTCTCCATTCCACAAAAAGTAGCACGATCGTATTTCAAATGAACATCGAATGACCGGAATCCTAGCCGAAGGAAGAAACTACTTTGAAGACGCGGCCTACCCCATTACGGCCAGGCACGTCATCACTTCCTCCTCGAAAGAACCCTCACACGAGCACGATCTGACTGAGGTTAAGCACGCCCACGACTTTTGCGAGCTCGTCCTCATTGTGGGAGGAACCGCTCAGCACTGGCTCAATGGTGATGAGTTCCCCGTCGTTGCGGGCGATGTCTTTTTACTCCAGGGGATGCAAGACCACTACTTCCACAATCGGGATCGACTCGAAATGATCAATGTCATGTACGATCCCGAGCAGATCGAGCTGCCAGAGAACCGCCTCCTGAAAATTCCGGGATACTGTGCCCTCTTTCTCTTGGAGCCCGTATTCAGGAAGCAACACCGTTTCTCTAGCCGACTGCACCTTGAGCGACTATCCCTTTCTCGGGCTGAGCGAATCGCCCTAGAAATGGTCGGGGAAGTGGAACACCGAAGAGACGGATACGAATCCGCCTTGCTCGGTAAACTCATAGATCTGGTGGTCTTTCTCTCTCGATCCTACCAGGAAACCCAATCGGAGTCCAATCGCTCGGCCGCCCTGCTTCGAGTGGGTTCCGTCATTAGCAGTATGGAGCAGGATTGTGCCCGGGACTGGAAGTTGGATGATTTCATTAAGATGTCTCGCTTGTCCCGTAGCCATTTCATGCGCACTTTCACCAAAGCGACTGGCTTGCCGCCCTTCGAATATCTGATCCAGCTCAGGCTACAAAATGCGATGCGCCTTCTTCGCAACTCTAGGCTGACCGTGTCTCAAATAGCGTTCGAGGTGGGTTTCAACGACAGCAACTACTTCACCCGCCAGTTCTCCAAAAGGAAAGGTGCGTCTCCTTTGGCCTATCGAAAGTCGTTTGGCTCGGATTTATGAAACTGTGTACGTGTTTTTGCGGATGCCGCCTGAAATCACCCTACGCAATAATCGTCGCTTCCGCCAAAACTCCTGAGCCATCTACGAAATTAACCCAATTCACATTGAACGCTATTTAGCCTTTTTCAGCTTCTCCGATTCACCTAATGAATGAGCCGCAACACCCTTGAAGCACCTCCAATTTTCACCTTTTCAACGCAATTGCCTGTGGGCTCTGCCTGGCTCAATTGACTTTCGCCAGCGAAGAGTCTCGTACCACTAAGGTCAGCGATGAGGCCTTTCTCCAATCTGTCCAATCGAGCGAGCAAAGACCTCCGATCGGAGCTTTTTTTGCGAGTATCATAAAATCCCAAGAGCAAATCAAATTTCTCGCGGGACGCAAAAGGTACAAGGATCTTTTCAAAGAAATGGAAGGCTTTCGCAATACCCTTAACCAGACCTCGACCGTTCTTCCGGAACACGAAAGGCAGCGAGCAGCTCGTTTCATCGCGGCTTCGCGATCCCTCGGAAAACTTTCCAAAGCGGTTCAATCGTTTATGTGGAACGGACAGGACGAACAGCTTTACAACGCTGCGGACAAGCTGAAACAACTGCTCGCACACGTCTAAACCCTCATTAGTCCAGAAGAGCTCGCCCAGGCTCACGCCTTTCGGGAATCGGCTACAGGCTTGTGGCGAGAAGCCTTTCAACCTTAGCTAGGCCGTTGTCCGAATATCGGAAAGACGGCCAAGTGACCGCAATCATCGGAGATAGCGGCGATGGATCCTCCAGCCAGGCACCCCAAGCAATGATGCCCTCTTCTGACTCACTTCGATTCCAGCAAAATCCATCTTTTCCCGCCCGAGCGATTTCCTTGCGAAGTTCGTTGGAACCCCCTTCCGGAATCAGGTCCGGACGCTGGCTTAAGGCTAGTTTGCCCATCGCCATCTTCTCAATGGCAAAAGCCCTTCCCACCGGTGGCACTACGCGAATGCGGCAATCGGGCTCCTCGTAATGAAGATGGAAGATCCTTCTTCCCTGTAGCCGGCCCAAGACCGCCATTTCACCCACCTCGTCAGCGATCTTTCTTAGTAAGGGCCGGTATTTGGATACGAGCTTTTCGTCCCGGTCCTCCGACCGCCAATCCCGAAACTTCGAGGTCACACGATACCGCCGCTCCAAATCACGCTCAACTAGCCCATAGTGCATCAGGCTATCTAAAATGCGGATCAGGCTGCTACGCGGAAGACCCATTTCCGAGACGACTTCCCCAATCAGAGCACCGTCCGAACAGCCACTCAGTAGATTGAGCGTATCGAGCGCTTTGAAAAGTGATGTCGCCAAACCTTTGGTTTCCATTGACATATCGACAGCGATAGCCAGAGTGTCTGCATTACTGTCTTACTTGTCAACTATACTGACAATCAAATACTGATCCTGAGTAATTTTAAGGTAGCGAGCAACCTCTCAATATCGAATCAGCGAGCCATTAAATCAATAGCCTCTTCAAACATGTTTCCCACGGAACTAAATCAAAAGATAAAGAAGTCTGCCATCATCGCGGTGCTCGTAATTGACGATGCGGCCAATGCCGTGGCGCTCGCACGAGCTTTACTAAGGGGCGGCATTGACGCCATGGAGTTGACGCTGCGTACCGATGCGGCTCTCGGTGCCCTCAGAGCGATTCGCGAAGATGTCCCCGAGATGCTCGCTGGAATCGGTACCATACTTACCACAGGGCAGGTCGACGAAGTCGTCGCCGCAGGAGCCGCCTTTGGGGTTGCTCCCGGCCTCAATCGTAACGTCGTCGAGTACGCTCAGAGCAAGGGACTGCCCTTCGGACCGGGAATCGTAACACCTAGTGACATTGAGCAAGGCATCGAGCTCGGCTGCCGAACTCTCAAGTTTTTTCCCGCAGAAACCGCCGGTGGCTTAAACCATCTTAAAAACATGGCCGCCCCCTACCAGCACCTCAACATTGATTTCATTCCCCTCGGTGGGCTAAATGCGACAAACATGAGAGACTATCTCGCTTCCCCGCTTATCTCAGCGATCGGTGGTTCCTGGATTGCTAAGCGTGAACTTATTGCCGCTCAAGACTGGAAACAGATCGAAGCCAACGCCCGTGAAGCTCGTCAAAATGCAGACAGTGTCCGTGGATAATTTTTCTCCCACGAAGAACACTTTCTCCAGACAACAGGATATAAGACCAAACGACCACGATCAAGTATTCAAAAATCAGTTTCAAAAAATCGCTGTGAATCCTGCGTCCTTCACGGGTACAATACCTCAATCCAATCAATCATATGAAAACGATCGTAACCTTCGGTGAAATCATGGGCCGCTTTTGCCCTCCCGGCTTTAAACGTTTCCGTCAGTCACTTCCCGGTGATCTCAACCTCACCTTCGCCGGAGCAGAAGCCAATGTCGCTGCCTCTATTTCGATGCTAGGTGGAGACGCTCGATTCGTCACTGCAATTCCCAATAACGACGTCACCCAAGCTCTAATATCCAACCTGCACGGACTCGAAGTAGACACTTCGGAAATCGTATTGAGCAAATCGGGACGACTCGGTCTTTACTTCGTAGAAGCGGGGGCCAATCAACGCCCGAGTCGCGTGATTTACGACCGTGCGTACTCCTCTGTCAGTATGACCCCCGCGTCGGCCTACGACTGGGATTCGATCTTTGATGGAGCTGGATGGTTTCACACTACCGGAATCACTCCCTCATTATCCGAGGAATCAGCAGAAGCGACGATCCAGTCCGTCAAGAACGCAAAAGCGGCCGGGCTCACGGTTTCCTGCGATCTCAATTTTCGCAAAAAACTCTGGAAGTGGAACCCCACTCTTTCGTCAACCGAACTTGCCTGCGAAACCATGTCTCGCTTGCTTCCCTACGTTGACGTCGTAATTGGAAATGAAGAGGATGCCTCCGACGTTCTTGGTATCCATGCGGAAAACACAGATGTGCACTCAGGCAAGATCGACGCCAGCAAGTACACCGGCGTTGCCCGTGAGATCGTCAGTCAATTCCCAAACCTATCTAAAGTTGCGATCACTTTGCGCGAAAGCATCTCCGCTTCCCACAACAACTGGGGAGCAATGCTCTACGACACCAATTCCGACTATTCCTATTTTGCCCCTCTTGAAGAAAGCCACTATCAGCCTTATGAGATCCGTAACATCGTGGATCGTGTCGGTGGGGGTGACGCCTTCGGGGCCGGATTAATTTTCGCTTTAAACGACCCAAAGCTTCGCGAACCGCAAACGGCCATCGCCTTTGCCGTAGCCTCCTCTTGTTTGGCGCACTCGATCTACGGCGACTACAATTTCTCTACCCGCGCCGAAGTGGAAGCCCTCTTAAATAGCGGTGGCTCGGGAAGAGTAGTGAGATAGGGGAAATCCGGCTTAAGGCCAATATCGTGCCCACACACGAACCTGCTCCATCTGCAAAAAGATCGGAATTGCCGTACTGGCCCAGGAGCCGCCTCGCCTACTGCGAAAGCAGTCAATTGCGATCCCCTACGTTAGAGCAACCTACTTTTATTAATGTAAATACCCATTGGACTTTTAATCCATTGCTCTTTCGGGAGGGCTTGGTCTATCCTTCGGACTAATTACAAGCGATTCCCCTATGAAGGTTGCCCTTACTGGCTTAAGCAGATTCGATTTTTTTGGTGTTTTAATCCTACGCATTGGAGTTGGCGGTCTCATCGCCTACCACGGCTTCCCGCTTTGGGCGGAAGGTCCAGACAGCTGGGAGAGAATTGGAAGTGCCGTTTCTCTGATCGGGATAACGTACTTCCACCTCATTTTTGGGATCGCATCCGTGGTCATTCAGTCGGTCGGTGGATTATTCCTCATTCTGGGAATATTTACCCGGGGAATCGGGCTGCTCCTTTCCGCCATCGTCGGCTTTGCTCTGGCTAATTTAATTATCCACAGCCCCGAAATCGACAACGTCATGGTAGTGTACGCTCAGGTCAACATTACTCTACTTTCGATTGTATTCATCGGTCCTGGACGACTCAGCCTCGATCGACGTGGCGTCTAACCCAATATGAGTTGGGTCGTTGAGAAAAAGAACGGGATTTTCCTGCCCGAAATCAACTGGCATCTGGACGCACGGAAGCCCGCTTCAAACGTTTTCATTTCCCACGCCCACTTCGACCATTTTGGCAATCACCCTTCGGTGCTCTGCTCAGAAGGAACTGCCCGCTTACTGAGAGCCCGCATGCCGGGAAAGCGGAAGTGGAAAACTTATGGATTTCAGGAACCTTTCGAGATCAGCCCTAGTGTAAAGGGAGTGCTCTATCCCGCAGGCCACATACCAGGGTCGTCTATGCTGCTTCTTGAAAAAAAAGGCGAAAGGCTCCTCTATACGGGCGACTTTAAGCTTGGGCCCAATCTAACCGCAGAGGCATGCGTCGTACCCAAAACAGATACATTGATTATTGAAACTACGTATGGTGTTCCTAAATACGCTTTCCCACCGATTTCTGAGGTTAAGAAGGAGATCCTGCAATTCTGCCATGAAACGATAGATGATGATCATGTTCCCGTGCTTTTCGGATACAGCCTGGGAAAAGCTCAAGAGGCGTTGAAATGCCTTGAAGGCAGTGGTCTGAAAATCCTCCTGCATCCACAAGTACTGAAGATGACTCAGGCATGCGAGGAAATCGGTTTTACGTTTCCTGCGTACTCAGAATTCCGATATGAAAAGGCTAAAGAATGCGTCGTTATCTCGCCTCCTCTTCCGAAAACTTCGAAATGGCTAACCGGAATCAGCAACCACCGTACCGCGATGCTTTCGGGCTGGGCTCTGGACTCATATCGCCACCACTCTAAAGGCTCCGATCGGGCCTTTCCCCTTTCGGACCACGCGGACTTTCTGGATTTGCTCGAATTCGTCGCTCGTGTGGACCCAAAGATCGTCTACACAACTCACGGTTTCGCACAGGAGTTTGCCCAGGCCTTGCGGGATCGCGGTATCAATGCCCTCGAATTGGGTGCCCAGAACCAGCTGGGGTTAGAGTTGCAAATCAATCCACCTCCAAAGTCGAACCCCCCCACCTCTGAGTTCGAGAGCCACACCAATGTATCGCCGCATTCGATCTTGAGCTTTACCACTGCAAAAGAAAATGCCGTCAAAGCCGAGAGCCACACGCGAAAGGTAGAAATCGTCAGTGAGTATTTTGCCAATCTTGGCCCAACGGATGTTGCCATCGCCGCCCTATTCCTATCTGGACACGCATTTACCCGGGCCTCTCAGCGGAGCCTCAACATCACTACCAAAACGAATCGCCAAGCAATCCTCTTCGCCGCGAACGCAAACGAGACCGAATACAAACGGGTCCGCCAACACGAGGCCGATCCCTGGGCCGCCTTGCTATCACTCCTCAACCCAAACCCGCAAATCGGGCAGACACTCGAAAATTTTCGCGTTCTCTTCGACACATTGGAGAAGTCGCCCAACCCCGTTTTTCAGCATTCCCTTCTGTCCGAAGCCTATCGAAAACTAAATCCTAGGGAGGGAAAATCGCTTTCTGAACTCGTACTCTCCAAACAAGGAAATGCGATCGAAGAGTCCGTCATAGAGGAGGGCTTGGCCAAGCGGTTCGAGGCACCCATCGAAGCGGTTCGGCGAGCCAATCTACGCTGTGCCGACCTCAATCGCGTTGCGAACGCTACGATCGACCGCATGCTCGACTACATCCCTTTGCAACTGTTCTTTCCTCTGAAACTGGAAAGGCCGGCAAAGGGGGATATGGACTTCGAGTTTCTATCCCAGTTTCAGTCGCCGATTTGGGTCGAGGCGCTCCACGATGGGCTACGGTGCCAAATCCATAAAGTGGACGATCGAGTCGAGCTATTCGACACCGAGGGAAAGCGCATCACCCACCGGTTTCCTGAGATTGCCGAATCAGCCCGATTGATCCCACAGGACTATATTGCAGACGGCACACTGGTTGCGTGGAAAAAAGAGCAACCGCTTCCTTATAGCGAATTGGAAATGCGCCTGAAGCGTCCGGTGGAGGATCTTTTCATCGGGGAGGATGTGGATACACTTCTCTGGTTGTTCGATCTATTTTGGTGCAATGGGGACACCCTTCTCGACCTTCCTCTAAACCGTCGAAGGCGGGAGCTAGACACCTTTTCCGTGAATCTCCGGCTACGGATCTCTCCTGTCCAGAAAGTCGATTCCACAGATAAGCTGCCATCACTGCTCCGAGACTCCCAAAATCGGGGAAATGGCGGTTTGATCATAAAGGATGCAACTAAAAGATATGATCCGTTGTCTTTGAAACCTTCCTGGTACTCGCTGAAATAAGCGATATCGCCATTTCCAGCATTGATCAGAAACTTCATTCACGGCAAACCTTGTCGATCCAATAAGTCTCGATGCTTGAGAGAAGATTCCAAATTTCGCTTCTTAAATCTCATTTGAATGCAAAATGCGTGTTCATTGCGTGTCTCCTACTATCGGTTTTCTCCACCAGTTCATTCGCAATCAACCCAAACGAGATCAGGGAAGACACGGAAGCCAACCTGCCAAAGGAAATCGTTTGGCCCGAACGCGAGTTTCCCGACCCAAAAAAAACTGCCGACGGATTTAATACAGGGGAGCGCTTCCAGTTTCGAGGACAATGGGGAATTTTTCGAAAGGTCGCGGAGATCGTAATTTCTACCGAAGACCCTAACCATTCAAACCCTTCGTTACTGGAGGTAAAAACGGAAGCCCGCACAACAGGTCTCATAAAGGCCGTCTTTCCCCTCATGCTTAAGGGCTATACCCTTCTTGATTCGACGGAGGGACGAATTCTCGAAAACAGAGTCACCGACGAGGGCCAATCCAACGAAAAGGAAACCATCACCCGTTTCAACTTCAAGACCGGGAAAATGAATCACGTAGATAAACTGAGACCGGAAAAGAATCAGATCAAAGATCTACCCTACGCGGCACCCCTTGACTACGCCTCTGCCATTCTCCAAATTCGTGGATGGAAACTGGATAAAGGGAGTACTTATCCACTTTTCATTAGCTCGAACGGCCGCTTCTACCTGATTGAAATGGAAGCTAAAGGAACCGAAACCATCACCACCCAATTTGGGAAGATCAAGGCCTTTCGCGTGGAGCCGGTATCCGCCTATCCTCAGAGCAAGATCTTCAGAGAGGGAGGTAAAATGGCTATTTGGGTATCTGCCGACAATCGCCGCGTTCCCCTACGACTCGACGTTAAAACGTCCATCGGAACCGCATCCATGCGGCTCGAGGAGTTCACATTAAACGATATCCCGATCTTGGCTCAGTCTAGCTCGAACTAACGTTCAATAACAAACCGATAGGGCCGATTCGCCCAATCCTCTCCCGCATAGTCAACGCCAATTCGGGGAGTCGCCCGCACGCTGGCCTCTTCAATCGGAAGTCCTCGGTCCACAAGCCACATTCCGGTTTCAGTGTTCGCCGGCATCGCGTTGAAACGACGACCTACTCCCAATCGTTTGGTCAGCCTGCCAGGGCCCGTAACCGCGTCCAGTCCTCGGATCAAGATCGCCGCCGGATAGTCAACCGGACCTGTGACTAAGTTGAGCATCTCATGCATCCCGTAGCAGAGGTAGACATACCAGCACCCTGGAGACCCAAAGAGAGGCTCGGTGCGAAGCGTTCTACCTTTGCTTGCGTGGCAGGCCAAGTCCTCCGGTCCGTCATAGGCTTCGACTTCCGTGATCATATGAGAAAGCTCTCGGTCTTCCGAGCGAATTACGAGATGTTTCCCCAATAGTCCCCGGGCCAACATCAGGGTATCACGTGAATTAAAATCTGCTTCGACAAGCTTTCTCATCTTGGCCACCATTCAAATTCTTTTCCCTTTCTCAAATAGATTTTGCCACAATGAGCCTCTCCCATTCAAAAATGCCAATCGTAACGCTCACAGCCAACCTCGTAGCGGAGACAACCTACTACGTGGGCGATTGGGGACCGGGCAAAACAAGCAGAGCTACCAAAGAACGTTTTCAAGTGGGAGGAAAAGGAATCAACGTCTCTAAGATGCTTCAACACCTTGATGCCGAAACAACTGCAGTCTGTTTTCCAGGAGGGAATTTCGGCCTCATTTGCGAACAATGGCTGGCGGACCAGAAACGTTATTTCAAATCGTTTTCGCGCGGGTGTATTACTCGGTCCGGAACCATCATTCGAGCTCCTCGCAGCGACGAGATATCCATCCTAGGGATCGATAGCCACGTATCCGCTGAATCCGTACAAGATTGTGTAGAATATCTCAAAAAGCTTAGCAAACCGTATGTACTCGCTATCTGTGGCGTTTTCCAGGAATGGGAAAGCTCTAATTGGGATGCCCTCCGCGACTGGCTACCGAACCGCGGAGAACACGTCTATCTAGCAGTCGACACCTATGGGCCAAGCCTCCTCTGGTTCGCCCGCCAAAATCCAAACGTCATCAAAATTAACCGACAAGAACTAGAAACGCTTATCGATGAAGACGTCCAAACATCAGCAACCGATGTATTAATGGAACGCATAGCCGAAAACTACAATTGCCCTCTCTGGATCGTTACCGACGGTGAAGCGAAAACCTGGACACTAAAGTCAGGCAGCTACCCCCAAGCCACCCAGCCCCCCCTCGTAGAATGCACTTCGCCAATTGGCTGCGGCGATGTCTTCTTCGCCACACTATTGGACCAACGATACAATCACCCCGAAAACTCCCTCGAATTCGCAATCGAACTCGCCGAAAAATACGCGTCGAAAAATGCTGTGTCCTCTGAGATCGCAGCCTTCAATCTAAAACATACCAACTAAACAAAGATGCCCCGAATCCTCCTTCATTGGGCTAATTCGTTTTCCGCACATTTTGTTAGAACAGCAACTGACTGCCCAAACTCAACCACACCTTCTGCACGCCTGCCATCCGCATAGCTTAATGGCTTATCCAGATTAATCCATTGAGTCGAACCATCGTAGATAATCTCTACCTGCAAACCGAGAGCACGCGCCCATCGACGAATCGCTCCATGCGAAGTAAATTTATTGATCACCCGGAGCGGATCCCGATTAGCAACCGTCGACTCGAAGATATGCCAATGCCTATCGCACTCAAAATCGAGAAAGGAGAAGACGACTTTCCCCCCAGGCCTAAGAACTCGCTTTGCTTCCAATAGAAATCGGAAAATGTCTTCGTCCAGTAAGTGAGTAAAAACTGAAAAAAAAGTGACGAAATCGACCGTCGCATCGCTGAGGGGGATGGATGGTTCAGACATTGGAACAAAGCTCCAATCAGGGCGCCCACATTTGTCATTCGCATAATTAAGCACTTCCTCTAGTATGTCCGTTCCAACAAAGGGCCCTTCCAGATAGTCTCGAAGCGCAAAAGGAAGCCGGCCGCTACCGCAACCAATATCAACTAAAGAATGGTTTCGCTTTAAACCAAGATCAATAAGCGCACTGCGCTCCAACTTTCCAATTCGATCATATTCCCCACCCACGATCAGTTGCATGGCTTCTTCGCGACCATGCTTCTCGATGAGACTAGCCAAATGAGATTTGTAGGATGCTATGTAATCTGGAACTCTCATATTATAATTAGACGATCGACACGCACCACTCCATCGAATTCGCTCGCAAGCAATTTCTAGTATTTATTTTTGAATACAATTCGGGAAGACGACCCATCCAGAGCAACTTCCTTAACTGCCAACGAGATTCGATTGTTTTTATCTAAAGCATCCCAATAAGTCTCCAAGGTTTCTTCTGCAGTTTCCTTAAGCGGCAATAAAATCGGGTCGCCAACAAATGTCGGAAGAGGGGTCCCATCGCCCATATAAGTGGTCAAACCGTAGCCAATCCCATCGCCCGGAACATCTGGATAGAAATAGTGACGATCCGTGAGACAAGGATTGATTTTATTCGCTTTTAAAATGCTCAAGCCGATTGAAGCCTCTGCACCGTGCAAATCCAAAAGGCCCGTGATGCGCGGCGTGTAATTAGGAGCATCCGGTTCGCGCTCCCGCTGACCAAGAGCACTTCTCATCGTTCCGCCTGTTTCTAATCCATCACGGAGTGTTCTTGTCTGGTCTCCATTGCTCACCAAAAACCGCTTCCCGGTTTCCAGCATCGCCTCGTAAATAATGAGCGACGAATCCTCTACTTTCGACGGATCGAAAGGTTGCGTCTCCAAATTCGATCCTTCGATCGCAAATTGCCGATTACGACTATTCGGGCTGCGACCCATAATAAAATAGACCTGCTGCCAAGCTTCTCCACTCGCCGATTTTCCAACCACCAAACCACGACCAGGGTAGGGGTTCGAGCCAATGTGGCGATTTAAAGTTTCAGATGCCGTTTCGAAAGAATCCATAAATATGCTACACTTGGCTTGCTCTGTAGACGAATCAATGAAAATGGGAACCGAATCCTTCAAAACTCACAGGTTCTCAATCCCAATACACCATCTTCCTGACGAGCCAGTACCAATCAGTACCGAACGAAAACGTATAATTCGTCTCGCTAGGTAGAATCGATCTAAGAAATCCTAGTATTTCTTCTACGGAACCCCCCCGTAAGGCAGATTCGAAGTTTTCTTGGATTCGACATAATCGTCTTCATAGTAGGACAGACGAGACACCTTGTTGATACAATCTCGTGGAGTAACTCCGATACACCGATTGCAATGGATACACTTACCGTGGTCGATCTCCATTTTGAGCTGCAATCAATAGCAGGGATTCAGATGCACTTGCAAGGCGTCACCACCACAGCCCTTGCTAAGCCCCCGCTACATAATCAGCAAATTAAACGATTAGATGACATTTCTTGCAATTGCTTATTCTAAGCATCCCGGTGCTCCGATTCCGATCTTCAATCGAGAATCATCGACCGGGGCCTCCAAACTGCTCTTCGTCGACACCAAACTCGCATAATAATCCGGGTGATAAATCTCTTCCAGATCATTAGGTGGTCCAGTCCGGATCTTTGCTGATGCATCCTATAACTTTGCCGCAACCGCTACAGTCGTATCTATTTCCGTCTGAGACGACAACTTAAAGTCCTCCCACTGTCCGGAAAGCAACTTCCAATTCATTTATCGAACCTCCTAGATCAATACCCTATCATCACTGAACTTCCAACTCCTTTTAATAGGAAACCGTCAAGCCATATTTCAACGAATTATACCTCACCGACCGAGCCACCACATTAGCATCGAGTTAAGGTCGTACACGCCACCGCTCCTGATTCGATCAACTGAATCAGTCGACCCTTATCCGCCCAATTAAAGTAAAATAAATTTTTATCCCAAACATGGAAAGTCGTCATTACTTAACTCTTGGCCCCATCCTGATTCCTATATCTCTAAATCGATTATTTAGATAAGACTTATTACGATAATCTGATTTACTAATTTAAAACCCTTGCTAGCTTTTTTGTAATGATCAGCCCTGGCATCAGCTTAAATGTAATCTCAACAGAACCGCCGTTATTATCATTATTTCCCAGCCAATAAGATTTCCATGAGTGACTCACCCTTCGATCCGCCGATACCGTCGGAATTAACCGTAAAATTGTCGACTTTGACGCAGGAGCAGCAAGCCTTTTTGGCTGGCTACCTTTGGTCAGAGAGCCAGCGAAGAGCAAATGCTGCTACTTCGCTGAACGGCGTCTCGCCCATGGCAGCACAAAAGCGGCGAATCACAGTCATATCAGCCTCTGCTTCCGGCAATGCGGCAGGAGTTGCTAAGAAACTGGTCGGAAGGCTCGAAGCCGAGTCACTCGAAGTCAATCTAGTTAGTGCGGGCAGCTACAAAGCTCGCCAGCTCCCCAAGGAAGACATCGTGATCATCGCCACCTCAACCCAAGGCGACGGGGAGCCTCCCGAAGAAGGGGTGCCTTTACACAGCTATTTGTTTGGCAAAAGAGCTCCAAAGCTTGACGGGCTCAGCTTTGCAGTCGTTGCACTAGGAGACAGCTCTTATCCACAGTTTTGCCAATGCGGCATCGACTTTGATACAAAGTTAGGCGAGCTCGGTGGCACACGGCTGCTCGACAGAGTTGAGGCCGATGTCGATTACCAAGCGGTCACAGATGCATGGATCGAAAAAACCGTTGCCAAGTTGACGGAGGTCGCAGGAGGCAATTCAATTGCACTTGCCGAACAAGCTGAAGAAGTTGTTGTTACAAGTGCCTTCAACAAAGAAAACCCCTTCAACGCCACTTTGTTGGACAGTATCCCTCTCGTTACTGAAGATACGGGCCGCATAGTAAACCACGTCGAAATCGATCTTGATGGCTCTGGCCTAAGATACCAAGTGGGAGACTCACTGGGCGTGCTTACGAGTAATGCCGCTGAGGTTGTCGATGAGGTATTGGAGCTGAACGGCCTCTCAGGAGATGAGAAAATCGAGGCGCGTCAGGGAGCTATCAACATCCGTCATGCCCTCACATTTCAAACCGACCTCAACCAACTCACTCCCAAGTTCATTTCCGATTATGCAAGCACCGCGAATAGCACGGACCTAAGTGCCTTAGTAGGCAAAAAAGAGAAGCTCGCAAGCTACCAAGCCTGGACCCCAGTTATCGGCTTGATGCGCGACTATCCCCAAGAATTGGATGCGCAGCGATTGTTTAATGGCCTCAAGCCACTCACTCCTCGCTTATATTCAATCGCTTCTTCACAAGAAGAAGTAGGCGAGGAAGTTCACCTTTGCGTCGCCCGAGTGGACATCGAACACGATAAAAAAACGCACAGCGGCAGCGCTTCGGGACTCCTCTGTAGCCGACTCGAAGAAGGCGATGAAATTGAGGTATTCGTAGAGCCCAATCCCCGCTTCCGACTGCCGCAAAATAATGACACTCGTATAATAATGATTGGCCCGGGCACTGGTATTGCACCTTTCAGAGCCTTCATGCAGCAACGCCGAGCTGAAAACGCTCAAGGCAAAAACTGGTTATTTTTCGGTAACCGCTATTTCCGTGGCGACTTCCTCTACCACGGCGATTGGATAGAATACCGAGATCAAGGTTTGTTGCACGAATTTTCTTTGGCATGGTCGCGCGACGGAGAGGAGAAAATTTACGTTCAAGATAAGATCCGAGAAAACGCACGGCAATTTTGGGAATGGCTCCAGAAAGGGGCACATATCTATGTATGCGGCGATGCCTCACGGATGGCCAAAGATGTCGAAAAGGCAATACTCGATGTGATCAAAAAGCAGGGCAAAAAAGATGAGGATGATGCCGTCGAATACCTAAATGAGCTGCGCGAGGCAAATCGCTATCAGCGTGACGTCTATTAACAAATTACGACCCAGAAACAATGAAGAAAGCTGAAAAGGAAGAGAATCCAGAGCTCATAGTTAAAGGGAAACTCGCAGATAACGAACGCCTCAAAGGCGACAGCAATTTTCTACGTGGAACGATCGCGGATGACCTGCAGGACAAACTTAGCGGCGGCTTTCGTGGCGATAACTTTCAACTCATCCGCTTTCACGGTATGTATGCACAAGACGATCGCGACATCCGTCCCGATCTCGTCGCTCGCAAGCTGGAACCACGCAAAAACGTGATGCTTCGTTGCCGATTGCCTGGGGGAATCATAAAGCCGGCACAATGGTTGGGTATCGATGAGTTCGCTACAGAAAATTCGGATTACCAGAGTATTCGAATTACAAATCGCCAGACTTTCCAATTTCACGGCGTATTGAAGGAGAACATCAAGCCGATGCACAAATGGTTGAATCATCTAGGGCTCGATTCCATAGCGACCGCTGGCGACGTTAACCGCAATGTTTTATGTTCTTCCAACCCGGTTGAGTCCCAACTTCATCGCGAAGCCTACGATTGGGCAGCAAAACTGTCAGAGCATTTGCTACCTAGAACCCGTGCTTATGCAGAAATCTGGCTGGACGGCGAAAAACAACATTCAACAGAAGATGACTATAAGGATGAGGAGCCAATCTTAGGAAGGAGCTACCTCCCTCGAAAGTTCAAAACGACCGTAATCATCCCGCCGCATAACGATGTCGATATACACGCCAACGATATGAACTTCGTCGCGGTCGCAAATAAAACAGGAAAAGCGCTGGCGGGTTTCAATGTAGTCCTCGGCGGTGGCCTTTCATTCGTTCATGGTACCCGTTCTACTTATCCAACAACTGCACATGACTTCGGATATATTCCTGTAGAAAAGCTGCTGGATTGTGCGGTAGCGGTTGTCACCCTTCAGCGCGACTGGGGAAATCGCGTCGACAGAAAAAACGCGAAAACAAGATACACAATCGAACGCGTAGGCCTCGAAGTTTTCAAGGCCGAGGTTGAGAGCCGCATGAGTCACAAATTCGAGCCCACTCGGCCCTACGAGTTGACTGAACGCGGTGACCGGATCGGTTGGATACAAGGTGAGGAAGGGCTACATCACTTAACCCTTTTTATTGAAAACGGGCGATTGATCGGAAAAAAGAAAAAAGGTGTAGCTGAGATCGCCCGTATCCACAAAAGCGATTTCAGGCTGACCGCTAACCAAAATCTGATCATCGCCGGGGTGGCCAAAGAAGATAAGAGAGGCATTGAAAAAATCGCACGAGATTACGGGTTGATTTCTGAGACGACTCAACAGCGCCAACGCGCCATGGCCTGCGTTTCAATGCCGACCTGCCCTTTAGCGATGGCTGAAGCCGAACGCTACCTTCCAGAGTTTATCGATCACATCGAAACAATGCTGGAAAAGCACGGTATCGGGGACAACTATCTGGTCACGCGCATAGCTGGTTGCCCAAACGGTTGCGGACGTGCCATGCTGGCCGAACTCGGTCTAGTCGGAAAAGCCTTAGGCCGTTATAATATGTATATCGGGGGAAATCGCGCGGGGACCAGGGTTCCCAAACAGCTCTTGGAAAACGCAACCACAGCTGAAATCCTCGATAAGACCGACGAGCTCATCGGGCGCTGGTCGAAGGAGGGTAATCCCGACGAAGAATTCGGTGATTTCGTGATCCGTGCCGGCATTGTAAAAGAAGTGAAGCAAGCTGCCACCGATTTCTGGGACTAGGAATCACATACAATAACAAATTAGATCGCCCGCCAAAAGTGCGATGTGCCCCAAATTTTTCAAGGCTAGGTCATTACACTTCTTAAGAAAAAATTATGCAGTTCACTTTACGCCAGCTGGAGGTCTTTCTCGCTATCACCAAAACGGGCAACATGACCCGGGCAGCTCAGCAACTCCAAATGTCGCAGAGCGCAGCCAGTAGTGCCTTAAAGGATCTAGAGACCCATTTTAATACCCTGCTATTCGACCGCATGGGGAAGCGGCTTCATTTGAACGAGCAGGGAAACCAGCTTAGGCCCAAAGCCGAGAGACTGATGGCCGAGGCGGGCGAATTGGAGCAAAGCCTACTTCATTCGGACGAGACGAGTCCCGTTAAAATAGGAGCAACATTAACAATCGCCAACTTCCTCGCGCTGCAAATGGTATCCGAATACCTGGGACAGCATCCTAACGCACCAATCTCATTAGAGATAAACAATACCGAGCATATCGTCGAACAAGTACTAAACTATGAGCTAGATATGGGTTTAATAGAGGGCGAGTCTCATCAAACCAAGCTATGCGTTACTCCGTGGCGGGACGATCGACTCAACTTGTTCTGCAGCACAAAACACCCTCTAGCATCCAAAAAGGCTGTCAACGACCAAGACTTGCTCGACGCGAAGTGGATACTTCGTGAGCTTGGATCAGGCACACGCCAAAACTTCAATAGAGCGATGCACGGCCTGATACCGGAAATGAATATTATACTCGAGCTGCGCGAGACAGAGGCGATCAAGCGGGCAGTAAAACATAACATTGGAGTTGGTTGTCTATCCGAACTATCCCTCGAAGAAGAACTCAAGCGTGGCGAGCTCGTTCGGATCAACTGCCCCGAACGAGACTTTAGCCGCAAGCTCTACCTTATTGTCCATGAACAAAAGCACATAAGCCATAGTCTCAAAAAGTGGCTCGATCTGTGCGATAAGTGGAAACTAATTGAGCCGCAGATACCTTAGCTCGTGCAAAGGTTGAACAAGCCTTTTTTCGAAGGATTTCCACTAAATCTGAACTCGCTAAACGCCAACTAATACCGATAGTGACTCGGCTTGTACGGGCCTTCTACATCCACTCCAATGTAGTCAGCCTGCTCCTCTGTGAGTTTGGTTAATTTGACACCGATCTTGTCCAAATGCAGACGGGCGACCTCTTCATCGAGGGCCTTGGAGAGCAAGTAGACCCCTGGCTTATAGGTTTCCTTGTTTCTCCACAGATCGATTTGAGCCAATGTCTGGTTCGCGAACGAATTAGACATCACGAAAGATGGATGACCCGTTGCACAGCCCAAATTCACGAGGCGACCCTTGGCGAGCATGTAGATGCTGTTCCCATTCGGGAAAGTGTATTTGTCTACCGCCCCTTGCGATTCATCCTTTATCACATCGATACTGATTCCCTCGTAAGCGTTTAACTTGTCGATCTCAATCTCGTTATCAAAGTGGCCAATGTTACAGACAATTGCCTGATCCTTCATTTTCTCCATGTGCTCAACTCGGATGATGTCCTTGTTACCAGTAGTCGTTACATAGATATCCGCTCGGCCCAAGGTGTCCTCGACTGGACAAACTTCAAAGCCCTCCATTGCGGCTTGCAGGGCACATATTGGATCAATTTCGGTCACGATAACGCGAGCTCCCATTCCTACGAGGGCTTGAGCGCAACCTTTCCCGACATCACCGTAACCGCAAACTACAGCCACTTTGCCACCGGTCATCACATCGGTCGCCCGCTTGATGCCATCGATGAGCGATTCGCGGCAACCGTAAAGGTTATCGAATTTTGACTTGGTAACCGAGTCATTCACGTTGATCGCAGGAACGAGCAATTTCCCCTCCTCCATCATCTGATAAAGACGGTGAACACCGGTGGTCGTTTCCTCGGAAACGCCTTTCCACTCTTCCACAACCTTTGCCCAGCGACTAGGATTCTCGGCATGTAGCTTTTTGAGCAGCTTCTTGATAACTTGCTCTTCTTCGGTGCCTGAATCTGTATTCACCCATTCGCTTCCATTCTCGAGCTCCAATCCCTTGTGGATGAGTAGAGTTGCGTCGCCTCCATCGTCAACAATCAACTGAGGACCCAGCCCTCCAGGAAACGCCAATGCTTGATCGGTACACCACCAGTATTCTTCCAGAGTTTCACCTTTCCACGCAAAAACAGGGACACCAGCCTTGGCAATCGCTGCCGCCGCGTGATCTTGCGTCGAATAGATGTTGCAGCTGACCCAGCGTACCTCCGCTCCCAGCTCTACAAGAGTCTCAATCAATACAGCAGTTTGAATCGTCATATGGAGCGACCCCATAATTCGTACACCTTGCAGCGGCTTTTCAGCCGCGTACTTATCCCGAATCGCTACCAGGCCGGGCATTTCATGCTCGGCAATTTCGATTTCCTTGCGGCCAAAATCCGCAAGCGAAATATCCGCAACCTTATAATCAAGTGTTTGTGTATCGCTCATGTGTGTAATTTATTTTGAAAGTTTCTTAACTGCTCTCGCGAGGGCGGTCGCCTTGTTTGTTTGCTCCCAAGAAAGGTGGTCTTTCCCGAAGTGACCGTAATTGGTCGTGGAACGGTAAATCGGCTGCTTCAGTTTTAGCTGCCTGACGATTCCAGCCGGCTTGAAATCGAATACCTCACTTACCGCTGCTTCGATGACTTCCTCGTCTACCTTGCCCGTTCCAAATGTATCCACTGAAATCGATACCGGCTCGGGATGACCAATCGCATACGCGACTTGGAGTTCGGCTCTGTCTGCCAGCTTGGCCGCTACGATGTTCTTCGCTACCCAACGGCACATGTAGGCCGCTGAACGATCAACCTTAGAAGGGTCTTTGCCTGAGAATGCTCCCCCTCCGTGGCGGCCGGAGCCTCCGTAGGTATCAACGATAATCTTACGACCCGTTAGACCGGCATCGCCTTGAGGGCCGCCGATCACAAATCGCCCGGTTGGATTGATCAAGTACTGGGTGTTCTTGGTGAGCAGTTTCTTTGGAAGGCACTTTTTGATGACCTTCTCGATCATGAATTTCTCGATGTCTTTTCGACGCACATCCTCTGTGTGCTGGGTCGAAATCACCACCGCCGTTATCTCAATAGCCTTGTCGCCCTCGTAGCGTATCGAAACCTGCGACTTGCAATCGGGGCGAAGCCACTTGGCTTGACGACCCGCATGACGAATCTTAGCGATCTGGCGACCAATTCGATGAGCAAACATTACTGCGGCCGGCATAAGTTCTCTAGTTTCGTCTGATGCATAGCCAAACATGATTCCCTGGTCACCCGCGCCTTGCTCTGCGGTGTCCTTGTCCTTTGCCTTCTTAGCGTCTACACCTTGGGCAATATCCACTGACTGACTAGTCAGGTTGTTCGTTATGAAAACCTTGTCAGCGTGAAAGATGTCATCGTCATTCACATATCCAATCTCACGAATTGCCTGACGAACGATTTCTTCATAATTAAGTTTCGCTTTCGTAGAGATTTCTCCCGCTAGCACAACCTGGTTACTCTTAACCAAGGTCTCGCAGGCCACCCGACTGCTGGGGTCCTGTGCGAGGCAAGCGTCCAAAACGCTGTCTGAAATATAGTCAGAAACTTTGTCCGGATGCCCTTCCGCAACCGATTCAGATGAAAATACGTATTTTTTGGCCATAAATATACCTCACTCCTATGAATTCATTCGAGCATTGCACTCAAATATCAACGTATCCTGATTTATTGATATGTAATTCAGAAATTCAAGCCAATACTGCGTCTGCCCCTCTCAAATGATCCCAAAATCAGGCTAATCTAGGAATCAGAGTTTAATGGGCAAACGACTGATAGGGCACTTTTTGATCAATCAAATCGACCCTTGACCGAGAAGAGGAGTTCTCAATTCCCCTTAGCATGGGCAATGCGAGCTTCTCTCGCTTTGCGAAATTTCTCCCGCTGCTGTAGGCCGTTTGAAAGCAGATCACTCACAAACATACGGGCTTCCTCCTCTTTCTGGAGGGTCTCGTCATCCTTGACTCGAACGGGCTTTTTAGGGGGTGCAGGAGTACGTCTATTAGCGGCGACAACCGGTTCGGTCCGTTTCAAGGCGACGATTTTATTCTCGTTTATAGCAATCTCTCGCGTTCTGCCCTGAAGACTGACCGAAATCGTCCCGTTGTCCTCATCAAATCCAGAAACGGAAATCCCATCTTGAGCTCCGTCAAGAGGTATCCAGAGACTTTGCTTCGTCTTGGTATCATAGAGACTGATGGTAGCTTGGCCTCCAAACACGAGAAGCCCCGTGAACTCCATTTTATCCAGGCGCGAAGGAGCTGCTTTCGCTGGAGCGCTCACAACGACCAGTTTACTAGCCCGTTCAAAGGGAGATCTCGGCTCTTCACCCCATAATAAGGAAGGTGCTGCGATCGGGAAAAGGATGACCATCGCCTTAAACAAGCGTGCTCCTCGCATTCCCTTTTCAAAAACTCTCATTGCTCTAACTGTGCCCAAGAACACCACTGCTATGATTCGTTACAAAACAAACAACCCATTTCCAAGACAAGCGACAAAAAACGACAAAACCAGCCCCTCAAAGAGAGGCTGGTCCCCGTAATCACAAAGCCTTGCGACTTTGAAAATATTTTAGCCTAGTCAACAGCGTACACTTCGATGAGGACTTCGCCGGCACCACCGTCTTGGGAAGAAACTTGAATGGTGTAGACACCCTCTCCTAGGCTGCCAGTGGCAGCGGCACTGGTTGTATCTACTGTATCGTAAGAAGTTCCTTGGAATTCAGTCACTTCGAGCGGAAATGCACCTACGTGTGCCATTGTTGCCGAAAACTGAGCCACGTTCTCTTCGTCCCAGTCGTCTGCTACCCCAATTTCTATCTGGGCGGGAGGGCTCTGTGTATAGTCAGTCCTGTAGATCGTGAATTGGGGATCCGCCATAGGGGAAGGAACTCCAAGATCAGCCAATTTCGGTCCAACCGCACGAATTAACAACTTTTTCGATGCACCGATCACCGTAAAACCGACTGTGACCGTTTCCCCCGCGTCGACAAAGCCCCGAGTCGACAAGTTCACGAGGTCAGCACTCGATTCCGATGAAGGGGCCAAGTATCCAGCTTGAGAAAGATACGTCCAGCCGGCAAGCCAGTTGTCGTTTTTGGAGAAAGCACCCTGGTACGCGACTTCGTCGAAAAAGTCGTCTTCCGGGTAAGCTGCCAACGCATTTGACAAGGCAGGGCTGTTAGACAGGGGACAAGGATCAAATCCCCCGTCAGCCGCCCGAGAGATCCCTGACAGGAGGGCTGCTTCAACCGTATTGTTATTTCCCGCGTCTGCTAAAAAAGCTTCTCCGTCATCGAGGTTTGTCCCTCCCGCTCCGAGGGTGTCATCCTCATCACCGTGGAATAGGTCCGCGACTTCGAAATCCCAAAGATTGTTGGTAATATCCATCAGCGAAACCGTCTCACCGTTGGAAGGAATGCGAAGACCGGAGTCTGCTTCGATTCGAATCCCAGTGGGCCATCCTGTGAAGATGGAGTTCTTGTAAACCGCATATGCGTTGTCACGAATGCGAAGAGCTGCTCCACCCTCGCCGTTGCCTACGTAGGTTGCGTTATAAATCGTACCCCCTCCAAGATTCCGACCGGCATTAAATGAGGTCTCGCCGTCGTGCTCTCCCCCATTGTCAGGACTAAATTTGGAATTCGCAACGGGTCCACCAACGTATACCCAAAACTGGCCACGTCCTTCCCAGCCTTGGTCGTAGTCAAATCCATCATCACCCCCATAAGCAGAGACTGCGTATTTAAGATCTACGGTGCCACCGAAGAACTCGATACTGTCGTCGGAGTTAGCAAAAACTTCGATGTGGTCGATCTGCGTACCTCTGCCCACGCCTCCTAGTGTCAGCCCATTGATCTCTGCATCCTGAGCCAATTCAGAACCGCCAAAGCGAATCGAAACGTAGCTCAAGGTTCCCGAGCTGTCCTCTGGATCCGTGCCACCGAAGACTCGGGACGATTCCGGCAGGAACTCAGGAATGCCTTCCACAGTGTCCGTAATAGTCGTTCCCTCAGTCCAACTGTTCTTGTTCCGGTCAGAGTTGATAGGAGCGTTCCCGAGAATAATTAGCCCACCCCAGGCATTACCGTTTTCAGGTCCCCAAGAGCCATCCATAGGATCCGCTTCCGCAGTAAAAATGATCGGCGCAGAACGAAACCCTACCGCGTTGATATTGCCCGTTTGTGAGATGATCAACGCAGTAGCATCTGTACCTGTTCCCGCAGCAGACTTGATAACAGTGCCTGCCTCAATAGTCAAAGTAGCCCCAACTACGGTGATAAAACCGGACATGTGGTAAACATTGTCCGATGTCCATGTAGTGTCCGACGTAATATTGGTCGTGACGTTCACGTCAGCTGCGTAAACCGCTCCTGCGAGGAGAACCGAAGCGGTGATCATTTTCATTGCTCGTTTCATTTAATATGAGTTTTTTGTTTTATTTATAAGGAGAATTTGGAAAAATTCGTATCCGTTCCCACCCTACTTTCCGTAACTTACGCTTAGCGAAAAGGTTCGGCCCGACTCGTCTAGAGAGTATGGGAACTCAACCCCCTTGAACGTGTGGAATCGCCTTGACTCGGAATCGAGCAGATTGCTCACCTTGAATTTGAGCTTCCACGATGGACCGAGTCTCTGGCTGGCAATCAAGTCCAGAACTTCCGAGGGCTTTTCATCAACCAATGGCAGATTAGCGTTTGTAACCGCATAGAGGCGTTCTCCGGTATTATTATAGGAGATTGTAATGGCCGTTCCCTTACGGTAATGCTCCCAGGACGCGTCAAGATTGAATATCGAAGATGACTGCCCCTGGAGTTCACGAGTCGGTGACAAATCAGGAAACTCGGCTATCTTGCGATCGATCTCCAATTGGGATCGATTCACCTCCGAATCGATGATAGCCAAGTTGCCACCAAGGGAAAAGGATGTGAATTCAGAGGAGAGCAGATTGATCTTCTTGCGAGCCTCCAGCTCTAGGCCTTCGACTTTTCCCGTTTCCACATTGTCCCACGAGATAAAACCAAACCGGTCGATAACCTGCTCGATCGGGTTCTCAAGATCCTTGTAGAACAGGCTCACTGCGAAAAGCTCGTCACCATTCTTTGGAAACATTTCCCAGCGGATGTCGTAATTCGCGATTTCAGACATCTTCAGGTTCTGGTTTCCGATGATGAGAAAAGAGCCGATCGAATCAAACTCGGCCGCTGGAGTGAGCTCACGAAAGCTGGGACGAGCGATTGTATTCGAATAAGCAAAACGCAGGTTCTGGCGTTCTTTGATACTCCAAACCAGATTCGCTGAGGGCAGGAAGTGATTGCCGGCAATGCTTGACTCGGCATTCGGGATGAACCGAGGGCGTCCTGATACGGAAGTCACCTGGACCGAAGTATCTTCGTGTCTCACACCTCCTATGAAGCGAATCTTTTTAGTCACCGGAAAATCCGCCATAATGTAGGCTCCCGAAACTTCTCGATTCCCTTTATACTCAGGGTAGGCGTCAGTCAGGTTGACCATGACAACGCCTGTTTCGCCATTACTGTCCAAATTGATGTTTTCGGGATACAAGAAGCCATCCCGATTCCCCGTGTAGTTCACGAATCGATCACCATCGCTCCAGCTAAATGCCAAGGCATTGTATTGCCTATCCGCCTCGATATTTCTCATGCCAGCTTTCAGGTACGATCCTTCCCTGTCTCCAAAGGCGAACGGCAGTTCTATATCGAAACCAAATTCATCCGCGTTTTCCTCAAGCTCGCGAAAGTTCCTCCGGTTAGTGAATCCCGTTGGAAACTTCCAGTCATCTGGATCAACACTGGACAAATCTCTGTCGGCATCCTCGAAATCCTCTAGGCCTACCGCGTCGAAAAACACGATAAAGTCAGGCTCGTCCTGCGTGCTATTTGACTTGGCATAGTCCCATTCAAATTTAACCCTTCCCAGATTTGGGAAGACATGCTTTCCGTAAAGCTGGTTAGAGCGGATGTTTCGCTCGGTAAAGTGAATCCTGCTCTCCCTGAGATATTGATCCTCACTTCCCTTCACCACCCCTTGCTGCAAGAACGCCTTGTCGCTAGCAGACTGGTTGAAAAAATTCTTCAGCCCGATTTCATGCTCAGAGGATAGCTGTAGTGCCGCGTTAAACAGCCCCCCAAGGCTGGCGGAGTTCTCCGACTCATCAACCAGCATGTCAAACTCTGGGTTCAACACAGAGCCATCCACCCCGCGATCAAATTGATAGCGCACTTCTGGCGCCCCCGTGCGGGTAGAAAAATCGCGACTATGGGTCAGGCTTGCCGTGTAGCCAAATCGCCTCACGCCGTCATTCGACAGCAAGACGCTGTCTCCAAACGCCAGGGAAAAACTCCGGTTCAACGGAGCGTCCCCCGAATCAATAGGAGAGATAACCGGTGACAGGTCATTTAGTATCTCGGACTGCTCAGCGTTGCTCAAGGTAGAAAGATTTTCATTCCGGGCAAGACGATCAGGCACCGCCCTCGTTCCATCATCCTTGCCACGCCAGTCGCTCGAACCGCCCGGATAAGACAGGAAAGATGACCCCGTCGAGTTTGTATTGTACCCAATTCCGTAGGACACATTGTAGAAGAACTGGTCAGGAAAAGATTTCGTCTGGATATTGACAGCTCCACCCGTAAATTCGCCCGACTTGTCTGGGGTGAAGGTCTTCGTGGTCTCGATCACATCGAGCAAGCCCGTCGGGAATTGATCCAACTGCACCGACTTTCGGTTCGGGTCCGCACTGGGAACGGTCGTCCCGTTGAGGGTCGTTGTATTGTAACGATCAGAGAGTCCTCTAACGACCATGTACTTCCCGTCCTGAATGGAAGCCCCTGTCACCTTGGCGAGCGCATCCGCTGCATCGCCAAGTCCTAGCCTGCTAAACGTTTCAGACCCCATAGCGTCACTGATGGCCGGCGCTTTTTGCCGCTGGGTCAGTAAACCTATATCAGAATCCTCCAGTACTTCTGCCTTAACTGAGAAGGAATCCAGCTCAATTACATCTGACGTGTCATTGAAAAGTGGAACATCCATTTTCTTAACCTCGCCTGCTTCAATATCAAGCGATTCCACCTGGGAAGACTTATAGTAAGGAGCTGAAACGATGAGTGTGTAGGTGCCTTCCGGTACTCCACTAAAAAAGTAACGTCCATCAACGTTCGTCTTTGCAGACATCTGATTCTCCAAAATCGTGACCTTGGCGTTCAATACGGCACCTCCGTAGTCAGCATCCTGGACTGCGCCAGAGAGGATACCGAACCTTTGTTCCTGTGCAAATAGAACGTTAATATTGTAGGCAATGACGAACATTAAAGACCCTTTGATCGCTAGGCCGAACATTTGCCGATTACGGAAAGCAAAACTGTTTCGTTTCATGATTTAGTAACCATAAAAACCAATCGAAAAATGGCCCTCTTCAACGCGAAACAACTAAACTCTATCCATTGTCACCCTTCTGTAGCAATCGAAACATGTTAGTAAAATTGCCGTAACAAAATCGACACTACAGGGCCAAGATCGGCGCGCTATCGGCGCAGTCGAGCCCTAAAAACGGCGTTTCCAACGACTGGGATTAGAAACCCACCCAATAGCGTCCCAGCGAGTGCCCGCTTTGTCAGCGCCTCGACCCGTCAGCTTTCTCCAATGGAGTCTCGCTACGATCCGTCTTCCCTGTTTACGAAAAAGGCCGTCCTTCGGAAAGGACGGCCTTTTAAAAGTGGCGGGATAGACGAGACTTGAACTCGCGGCCTCCTGCGTGACAGGCAGGCGCTCTAACCAACTGAGCTACTACCCCGTGATGTTGAGAGGTCGGTGAAATTAGGTTTCAGGTTACCCAAGTCAAGCGCTGTTTTGGCATTTTCCCTGAAAATAATTAAAGCAACCAACATCGATTTAGACAGGGGATTCGATCAAGCCCTATCGAACAGACTCATTTCTCCGTACCAGTTACCTGGTTGACCAACAAGGGCATATGGCACAGCTTTANCTTTGGAATGATNCCAGAAAGACCGAATGAATTCATCGCAANNNCGAAGTCNCCAANTGCGAACAAAGTACCAAAGGGATNGNGATGAGCATGAACGAGANCCAGGNAGACCTATTCGCATCCGATCCTTCAATTCCGCTTCCCCATACCACTGCAAGTTTCNCGNAAAAGCGGCCATTGCGGATCCTNGTAGCGGACGACAATGCCATTAATAGANACGTCGTACAAACCATCCTAGACCGGCTCGGTTACCAACCGATCGAAGCATCCGGANGGGAAAAGGCTATGGGCCTCTTGAAAAAGGAACCGTTCGATATCTTATTTACCGACATTGACATGCCTGAAATGGATGGGGTCGAACTCGCTCAAGCGTTGAGGGAACACGNAAAATNCAGCACCNTGGGATCAAACAAGACCGAAATTATTGCGATCACNGCCAACGTCAGCCCTGANACCAAATTGAGATGNAAACTTGCCGGAATGGACGGTTTNNTGGAAAAACCCATTGATCAGGACAGAATCAAAAACCAGCTCCNAAAGAGCTGGAGACGCATTAAAANNCGACGCTCTCGATCTTGATCGTCCCGCTACGAGGCAGTCCGAGCCGCATCGATCAGCTCACAAAACGACTTGGAATCNAGCGAAGCTCCGCCAATCAGCCCTCCGTCGATATCCGTCTGAGCCAAAAGCTCGGCNGCATTCGATGGCTTCATTGAGCCTCCGTAGAGGATTCGAACNTTTTCCGCNGCCGCCTCACCGTACTTCTCAGTCAAAAGAGATCGGATCGAGCCGTGAACTTCTTGGGCCATCTCAGGTGTCGCTGTCTTGCCTGTGCCGATGGCCCAAACGGGTTCGTAGGCAACAACCACATTACTCAGGCCGTCTGTATCCACGCCTTCAAGTCCTCCTAGTAGCTGCCTTTTGACGACTTCGAGAGTCTCGTTGGCTTCGCGTTCTTCCAAGGTTTCACCGATACAGAGAATCGGGTTGAGCAGGTTCTCCAAAGAGAATCTTACCTTTTCGTTCACAAAGGAATCCGACTCACCAAAATACTCCCTCCGCTCACTATGCCCAAGAATCACATACTTAGCAAATACTTCTCTCAGCATTTCTGGGGAGGATTCACCCGTGTAGGCTCCATTCGTTTTCGGATAGAAATTCTGGGCCCCCAACTTGACCGCTGAACCTTCAATCGCTTGGGACACGCGATCCAAAGCAATAAACGACGGGCAAACAACCACGTCGACAGCTGCATCTTTCGAAACGACCGAAGCGATTTCCGAAGCGAGCTTCTTGCCCTCTTCCGGTGTTTTGTTCATTTTCCAGTTTCCTGCGATAAAATATTTCCGGCTCATTTGTTATGATTAGTCTAAATTTCTAGTTGGGTACAAAGTCTATTTTTCATCGAGGGCCTCAACTCCCGGGAGCGCCCTGCCTTCGAGGAATTCGAGACTGGCTCCACCACCTGTGCTGATGAAGGATACATCTCCTCCAAAACCTGCCTGATTTACCGCTTTCACGGAATCGCCACCGCCAATAATTGAGATAGCCTCCTTATTCTCGGCTACTGCTTCCGCGATCGCAAAGGACCCTTTGCTGCAGGCCTCTATCTCGAAAATACCCATGGGGCCGTTCATCAGTATCGTTTTCGCATTGGCTAATTCCCTAGCGTATATTGCAACCGTTTGGGGACCGATATCAACACCTTCCCAGCCATCGGGTATATTTCCGTCCACGTCTGATAGGCCGATATCGCCCACACTCATATTGTCGAAGTCGATCGAATCAACCGTAACGTTGTCCACCGGAAGCAGGAACTTGACTCCTTTTTCTTTGGCTTTCTTCAAAGCCGCTTTTGCCGTTTCAATAAATGCGGGTTCGGACAAACTATCGCCCACCGTCTTTCCTAAAGCGAGTGCGAAAGTATAGGCCATCGCTCCACCGATCAAAATAGTGTCCGCCTTGTCCAGCAATCGATCAATGACGGTTATTTTATCACTGACTTTCGCCCCTCCAAGAATCACTACAAATGGGCTTTCCGCGTTCTCGGTTTTGTCTCCGAGATACTCGAGCTCCCTCTGTATCAGCAAACCGGCAACTGCAGGTTTCAAGAACTGAGCTATACCCGCCGTTGAAGCATGGGCTCGGTGCGCTGTACCGAAAGCGTCATTAATAAAAACATCCCCAAGTTTAGCAAAATCTTGGGCCAGATCTGAGTCGTTATTTTCCTCGCCCACATGAAAACGGACGTTTTCCATCAGAGCTACTGAACCGGGAGAGAGTTCTGAAACTGATTTTTCGGCTGCCGGTCCACGCGATTCTGGCACAAAGACAACGGGCTGACCGAGTTCGTCAGCGAGCGCCTTGGCAACAGGGGCCAATGAGTATTTGGCATTCACCTCACCCTTGGGACGTCCCAAGTGGCTCAGCAATATTGCGGTGCCTCCCTGCTCGACAACGTATCTGATCGTGGGAAGTACTCCCAGAATACGCGTTTTGTCAGTGATTTCGTCTCCTCTCAAAGGCACATTGAAGTCAACGCGGATTACCGCTCGTTTGCCCTCGAGCTCTAAATCTTGAATCGTCTTTTTCGCCATGGCTAGATGGTTTGGCGTCCACCAAAAATCTGAAGTGTTAAAATTGGAGTTGTAGGTTTGAAAGCCTGTGTCGAATCAGAATTTTGAGCGACTAGCAATTGAACCGCGTGCTTGAAAGGCNCNACAAAAAAAGAAAGCCCTTTGCCTGGCATTCCAGACAAAGGACCGAAATTAAACGCAACTATTGAGCCGAAATCTTCTTGAGAAGATCGACCACGCGATTGCTGTAGCCCCACTCATTGTCGTACCANCTAACCAACTTAAAGAAGGTNTCGCTCAGCGCGATGCCAGATCCTGCGTCAAAAATGGANGATGCGGGGCAGTGGATAAAGTCGGAAGAAGCGACCTCGTCTTCNGTATACTCCAAGATGCCCTTGAGGGAACCTTCTGAAGCTTCCTTCATCTTCTGGCAGATCTCTTCGTAAGAAGTCGATTTCGTCGTCTTCACCGTCAAATCGACCACCGATACGGTAGGTGTTGGAACGCGAAAGGCCATACCAGTGAGNTTTCCTTGAACCTCTGGTATCACCAATCCTACCGCTTTGGCAGCACCNGTTGACGAGGGAATGATGTTCATAGCTGCAGCACGGCCNCCTTTCATNTCTTTGGGCGATGGACCGTCTACCGTCTTCTGGGTAGCAGTGTAGCTGTGTACCGTGGTCATCAGACCNTCTTCGATGCCGAAGTTGTCGAGNATGACTTTGGTGATGGGAGCCAAACAATTGGTGGTGCAAGATGCGTTGGAAATGAGNGTATCNTCAGCGGTCAAGGTATCATCGTTGACGCCTANAACAACGGTCTTTACTCCGNCNCCCTTACCAGGAGCGGAAATGATCACTTTCTTNGCACCTGCGTCGACGTGACCCTGGGCCTTCTCATCCTGAACCCACAGGCCAGTGGACTCGATCACAATATCGATTCCTAGTTCCGCCCAAGGNAGGTTTGCAGGTATCTCGCGNAGGGCGAGACACTTNATCTTCTGGCCATTGACCACAAGAGCATCGTCGCCTTCCGCCTCTACGGTGCCGTTGAAACGACCTTGAGTCGTGTCGTACTTAAGCAGGTAAGCGAGGTTGCCTGCAGGAACGAGATCGTTCACGGCAACTACTTCTACCTGGTCGCCCANGAGACCCTGGTCGACAATTGCGCGGAAGACTAGACGGCCGATGCGGCCAAATCCGTTAATAGCTACTTTTACAGCCATTGTTCTCTAATTTTTACTGGTTNACGTCTTAGTTNAAGAGNTTCCTTCACTCTGGANTNGCCCCCAAAGNTNTGGCAANNCGGGAGTAGATGGTACCCTCGAGAGAAAATCAAGGGTTTAAANCGTCACAATTTGAACGTCAGCTGNNCGANACCCACAANCCCGTCCCNAGAGGNGGAAGTGTCAANTCNAACCTTAGATTATTGTTCAGGGATTTCTCCTCAAAGCCCCAAAATCGATCGTGATCCGCAAGTTGAATCCAATCTGCCTCCCAATTCCCAAGTNNTANNCGGAGAGNCTCCCGCTCGGGATTCACCGCAAAAAGCAGCCNGGCGTTCCCCTTGCTTCGGTCTGCGTTGANCACAGCANCCAAAGCATTCCTCCCTTCGGTCTTTATAAATTGAAAAAAACCTTCGCTCGCCCTCGAGTAGTGGCGAACCAATTCGCCCAGCTCCGACTTCCTGAAACTGATCCAATCTTTGAAATAGTCGCTGGTCAGGGCATACTCGATCCGTCTTTCGTAGTCCAAGGCGTTCAAGTCGCCCCTTTGGTAGGTGTTGTTTACCCCGTTCTTGGAGGAAAGAAAATCCTGACCCGCATGAATCATGGGGATCCCAATCGACATCATCATGATAGCTCCCATCATGCGTGTCCGCCTCTGATCGCTTACCGACGGATGGGAGCCATTGTTGTCCGAGTACTCCGTAATGGCATCGATCCACGTCCGATCATCATGCGATTCCGTGTAGTTCACCGTCTGGGCAGGCCAACTAGCATAGTCGCCAGGAGATCCCATTAGAAAATAGCAAAGCGCTTCAGAGCTCGAACCGCCCCTGACATATGACTTAACGCTTTCCCTGTAACCATCGTTCCATGACGCGAAACCCGTATCTCTCAAGTCGCGGCCGATGTGGCCACGAAAGCTCCACGGTTCTGCTATAAGAATAACATCCGGCTTGATCGATTTTAGCTCTCGCTCAACCTCCTGTAGCACCGCTCTTCCCACCAAGTCCGCCAAATCAAAACGAAAACCGTCGACCCCATAAAAAGCAACAAAGTGCTTGAGGCTCTCAACAATTAGGCGTCGGCTCATTGGGGCATCGCATCTCATGTCGTTTCCACAGCCACTCCAATTCGTCAATACACCATCGCCCTCCAGATGAAAGTAGTACAGCTTATCGATGTACATTAAGTGGGCTGGCTCCCCTACGTGATTGTAAACGACATCGAGAATAACTGCCATTCCTCGACCGTGGATACTGGATACAAGATCGCGAAGTTCCTCGATCTGAGACGTGCTTTCCGGATCACTGGCATACGAGGAGGCAGGAGAAAAGAAATTCGTCGTCATGTAACCCCAATGGTATTCTAAATAAGACTGGCTATCGTTCTCCTGGACTGGCTGAAGCTCCAATGCATTTATACCCAGGGTAGCCGGATAGAACTTCTCTTCTTGAACAAAACGGCTGAGATCAGGAAAGCCCAACGGAACCCCACCTCTCCCACTTTCGGGAATTCCCGCCACCAAGTCACGGGTATGAGCTTCCATCACAACTAAGTCTTGCCACGCCACCGGCTGGAAATTCCGGACAGGCGAATACATTTTTTCATCCACTACGATGCCAGGCCCATCGCAGCTCATAGTTGCTTTCGCATAGGGATCAAGGATTTTGAAATCCGGATCGAAATTCCCGGTGGAACCACTCGGACCATCAAGTCGATACCAGTAGCGAGCTCCCGCAAGATTTTGGGGGAACACCGCCTCCCAAACGTAGTCGTCCGACCGCTCCATAAGGGACCAATCCAATTCATCCTTCGACTCACCCTTTTGAAAAACACCGACTTTTACCCATTTCGCTCGAGGTGCAAAAAGTCGAAACGTGGTGCAATCCTCTTCCACAATCGCGCCGAGAGGCTTATCCGATTTGAGACCGAAAAAGAATGGGCCGGGGTCAAGATTCGCTTCGTGCGAGTGCAACTTTCCGTGATAGACAAGCGAGTGGTTTTCTGAAAGATCGAGCGGTCGGGATAGCTTAAAGCACAAGCGATGCCTCCCGCTTCGCTTCAAGCTAAAGCGGTAATTGCCATTTCCTTCATCGTCGCTAACGAAATTTGGAGCGTCTGGATCAACGGGGATCCAGTAATGCTGATCGGTCACAAATTTGAAAAGGATGGCTTCCTCGATAGTCAACATCTCCAGTGGAAGTTTCAGAGAGTAGACCTCCCGCCCTTCTAGCTGGGTACGCGACATCCGCCACTTTGCCTTTCCAACTGCATCCTGCCATCCATTGAAAGAACCGGCTAGATAAATCGAAAGCTCCTCGTATTCAAATATCGGATGCTTGATCGGGTCGAAAACAAATACTCCAAAGCTNTTTTCATCGATATAGTATCGACTCTCAAAGGCGAAGTCGCATGCGGGAATGGGTTCGAGCTTCGAGAGCCCGTCCCGCTCGCCACNTAAGCTAATNAGAGGNNGTCGTTGGGCTTTCCAATCATGCGACAGCTCCACTANACCTTCGTTGGGGGACGNCAGAAAGGCCTTTGCGATGCGATGTGATTCGTTTGACGACATAATTGCCTCGATGAGTGATGAACTAAAATCTCAACTTTAAATCCGATTGATTGACAAGCTAGGAAGCAAGAAGATCTCGATTACCCTCTGCGATGCCCTCTCTGATGAATCAAATCGGCAGCGTTCTCCACTGTTTGATGGAAACGTTGGAAAAGATTACGAGCATCAACCATCTCTGGCTCAATCTTCCCATCCTTCATCTTCTAGATTTTAATCAGAATATTTCTCAGATCGCCCTCCCATTGTCGCCGAACCATACAAGACCACTGAGATTAACGAGTCGCCTAGCAAATCTCGCAATTGTTCAGTAACGATACTCTGGAGTCATGAAAAGGAGGGGAAATTAGGCCAATGGGTAAAGAAATGCCGGCCCGCACTTCACAAACGCAAATTTATCCCTTCCATAACGCTTCCTACCCATACCCAATCTACTCGACAGTTTCCCTTCGTTCCGAATTCTTGCGATAGCCGATCCGTTGCGTCGCGTCTTGTGAATGAATAAGTTGCCTAAAATCTCCATCGTTACTCCCTCTTTTAATCAGGGAGCTTTTCTGGAGGAAACACTGCAAAGCCTCGTCGATCAGAACTACCCCCATCTTGAAGTGATTATCCAAGATGGAAAATCGACGGACGATTCGGTGAAAATTGCAGAGACCTTCGTTCAGCAGCACCCGGAACTTTTCAAACTCTACGTAGAATCCGATCGGGGACAGGCCGACGCCCTCTCTCGTGGGTTTGAAAAAGCAACTGGTGAAATCCTCGGCTTCCTCAATGCCGACGATGTCCTCCTTGATGGATGTCTTCAACGCGTCGCCGAAGAAATCGATCCTAAACGCGGTCGGTACATCGTATTTGGGCGAAGCCTGTTTTTCGGAAATGATCCCGCCAAAGAAGGGAAAGACCATCCTTTCAGGTACAACTCACACTTCGATCAGCTCGCGATCTGGAAACGCCGGTACAACCAGATCCCTCAACCCTCCACATTCTGGCACCGTACCGTTTGGGACACTTGTGGCGGGATTGACTCTGAAATCTCCCATGCAATCGACTACGACCTCTTCTGTCGTTTCAGCCAAACGTTCCGCTTCCATCCCTTGACGGAAGTCTGGAGCCGATATCGCCTCCACGATTCATCCAAAACGGTAAAGAAGACTCGAGACCGTCTCATTGAAGAATGCATCGAGATTAGTAGACGTTACTGGGGCACCTGGTTAAAACCACTGCGTTGGCGCTGCGAGATTTCACACGGACTCTACCAAAGGAGCCGAAGACCCAAAGCGATTCAAGCAGTTCGAAAGGCGGAGGCTGCAATCTTAGATAACACACCCCTCAAATCCTTCTTCCTATCCCTCGCCGCGGCCTGGAACACGCCGCTTGAGCTAGCCCCTCGCATTCTCTACCCGATCGCCGCCACACGAGGTTGGACCCAATTGGCGAGGCTATTTCAGCCCGAAACTCCCGATGAACTTTGTCCCAATTTTTGGATTGGCCCATTTTTCGAAACAAGATTAAGTCTGGCCTCGCCGAACAAAATGATTCGCATCCAGGTCGAGCTTCCCGAACAGCTCTCAAAGAATACTCTGTCTTTAAAACTTTCGATTGATGGTATCGCCCACGGAGACTGGAAATCTAGTTCCGAATACTTCAGGGAGTTGGAAGTCCCAATCCCGTCACGCAGATCTGGCTCCGCGCACGTTGTACTCCACTGCAATCGATACTTCGTGCCGGCTCTGACCGGAGAAAACGAGGACGCTCGGCTGCTATCACTACGTTTGATAAAAATCGAAGCCGAATAATTAAGTCCTCACGGAAAGCGAAATGCCACGGCGACCCTCCTGAGACCTTTCTCAATCTACAGGCTTGCGAGACGGGAGTGTAATTGCCTGAGTGGACTTATGAAGAAGGTCTTCCTCGCCATGTCTGGAGGCGTTGACAGCAGCGTCGCCGCTTTGCTCCTGCAAGAGCAAGGNTACGATGTGGANGGGGCCTANATGAAAAATTGGATCAACGAGGATGAAATTCTTGGCGATTGTCCCTGGCAGCAAGATATCGAGGATGCGGCAGCNGTTGCCGAAAAGCTNGGTATCCCTTTCCGAGTCGTGAATTTGATGAAGGANTATCGAGAGAGGATTGTGGACTATNTACTANAGGGCTACCAATCCGGTATCACCCCGAATCCAGATGTGATGTGCAATCGTGAAATNAAGTTCGGGGTATTTCTGGACTACGCTCTTGAACACGGGTTTGANNANGTCGCCACCGGGCACTACGCCNGANTGGAAGAGACNGCTTCGGGAAANTCGATNCTCGAAGGAGTCGACAAAAACAAGGACCAGACCTACTTTCTNGCNCTTNTGAAATCNGACCAGNTGGATCGAGCCCTATTCCCTATCGGCCACTTNACNAAACCGGATATCCGNAAGCTCGCNCTTNAGTCAGATCTGCCCAACGCAAAGAAAAAGGACAGTCAGGGGATCTGCTTTATCGGAAATATNAAAATGCAGGACTTCCTNCGGGAGTACGTCCCNGACCGGCCAGGTCNAATNATTAGAGCAGAGGATGACGTGCCGCTGGGTGANCACAGNGGCCTTCACTACTTCACCATCGGTCAACGCAAGGGTATCGGGATACCNTCCAACAANGACCATCAAAACTACGTTGTCGTCGGNAAAGACCGAGACCGCAACGCCCTCCTNATNTCGTTCGAATCTCCTCATGCTCCCAGGCTTTATTCGTCTCGATGTGCCGTATCCAGTNTGAGTTTNANAGGACCTGCAATCTCCAGCGAATCTCGTATCGAGGCNAAAGNGCGCTATAGAGACCCTCGCGTTNCCATATCCTATTCGCCTACGAGTGATCAATCTGTCGAAATCACCTTCNACGACCCNCAAAGAGCTTTAGCCCTNGGCCAGGTANTAGCTNTTTACGATGGAGAGCGACTCTTGGGGGGCGGCNTCTATTCNCNNATCGATTAGGANGTGGAAAACCTTTATGCTCGACGATTCCAACAACAGTCCGATTGAAGATCCGAANCTGCTACTAGCACTCTATCGGATCAGCCAGNTCGGGAGCTCTNCCTNTAATATTCGAGANGCTTTCAAANGAATCATTGAAGAGATACAAATTCTCTTCCAGCCCACATCCGCTTCGATCTCATTAATTAGTCCGAACTCTGGTTTACTGGAAATCGAATACGCNCTGGGTTACCCAACTGACACAAAGGATCTTTCGCTTCACATTGGCAAGGGCATCACTGGCAGGGTCGCTTTCAATGGTGTCGCCACAATNTCTGACGATGTAGAACAAGACTCGCGATATGTGAAACTNATCGACGGNATCAGGAGTAAAATGGCCGTNCCTCTCTTTTCGNAAGGGCANATCACAGGGGTCATCGACGTAGATTCTGACANGGTAGCAAATTTCACCGNCCGCGATCTAAAACGGCTAGAGGCGGTGGCAGATGAATCCATCACNTCNCTNCAGAGTGTCTGGAAACANANACAGNTGATCANCCAGTCTGACCAGCTCAAAGCGCTCATAAGCGTCGGTCAGAAAGTAGTATCCAATCTCGAGCTACAGNGCCTATGGGAAAGCATCACCGAGGCNGCTCTNGATTTAACAAAGTCTCGCATGGTCACGCTTCAATTATACGANGAAANCAAGGAGCAAGTCACNATGCANGCGATCAAGCCCCCNTATCAGGANTTTCTCTCAAAAGTCGAGACGCTTCGCCTCGAGGAGAGCATGAACGCAGCGGCTATTCGAACTAAACGGCAGGTAGAGTTTCCNAATATTACTACTCCAGACTATTTGGGNTTAAAAGACGCTCCCNAAAGAGACGATGTTGTATCCTGCCTTTCAACACCNATGATCTACGAAGATCGCGTCATTGGNATTATCAACATTTTCACCCGCACGCGGCATCGGTTTCCCAATGACGAAAAACGNCTNCTGCAAGCGTTCGCNTCGCTNTCCGCCGCCGCCGCCCANAACGCCAACCTGTACGCNAGAGTCTTNNATAGCGAGGATCTGCTGCGNAAAAGCGAACGGCTAACCACTCTAGGTCTTCTCTCTGCCGAAATTGCCCATGAAATTCGCAATCCCCTTACGGTCATNAAGCTNCTNTTTGGCTCGCTTGGGCTCCAATACGACGAAGTCGATCCTCGGAANAAAGACACGCAAATCATCACNGAAAAAATCAACCAGCTCGAGGAGATCGTGTCCAAAGTCCTGTCGTTTGGAAAGGCTCCCGAGGATCTGCACACGGTTTGGTCGATCGACGAGCTTNTCCAGGANACACTTCTNCTTGTACGCNTGAAAATGCAACAGCATCGAATCGTGTTGAATCACAAAAAGACCAACGCTCCCATNATGGTCAAAGCGAGCAAAGGCCAGNTGCAGCAAGTATTTCTCAATCTCATAATCAATGCCGCCGAAGCGATGCCTGATGGGGGAACCCTCACGATTTACTCGATTGTCGAAGAAAGTNCCGACGNGGANCGACTNGCCGTTTACTTTACNGATACAGGTTCTGGCATACCNGAAAATATTNAGGAGAAAATTTTCGAATCTTTTCTNACGGATAAACCAGAAGGGACCGGGTTAGGCCTTTCCATCGTAAAACGAATAATGAGGACGCACNANGGNGACNTCTCNGTAGCCAACTCAAGCAGCCTCGGCACGACCCTNCGAATCGAGCTGCCCCTNGCNCAATAAAGGGCNGCCGCTNCTGTTCCGATTCTAGCTTTCNAGCTCAACNTTCCAGTAAGCGACGTCGATAAANTGCTTCCANTCATCGTGCTTCCTACCNCGAGCCGCTATGCTAATCACCGGACGCCACTGCGGCTTGGAAGGTTTCCGAGTGAGANGCATACTCGCTTCATGNGGCAAACGATTCGCCTTNCTNGAATTGCATTTNACGCAGGAGCAGACGATNTTCTCCCAAGTCGTTTTCCCTCCATAATGCCGTGGGATCACATGGTCTAGGTTTAGCTCCTCCGAAGNTAGCCTTTTGCCNCAATACTGGCATTGATACTTGTCCCGTTCGAAGACGTTCTTCCGGGTCAATTTNANNTCTTTCTTGGGAACTTTGTCAAAAATCGAAAGCAGAATAATCTTGGGTACCCNGANCGAATATCGCACCGTNNGAACGATTTCCANNTCGGAANCNGGCTGGTTANATTGGGAAAAGTCGACCCAATCCATCATGTCAAAGATTTGAAANTCCTCGTTTTCCTCNTANACAACACTTGCGTGGCCNGAAGCGAGTAAAGAAAANGCTCGCTTTGCGGCTATCACATTCACGGCTTGCCATANCCGATTCAGAACGAGCACAGGTTCTGNTAGGGCAACTTCCATGANNNNACNTTNCTAACTCTCANCTTCAGTCTGTCAAGANAGGANGATTCAAAGTCTTNTCNCAAAGGNCCTTTTTTAGCTNTGACGTAACGAGATGACCNATACNGCAGTCCGTCTTGGCANCTGTCTNGNCTACTCNGCGTCGTGCACTGCTACGCTCGCCCAGCTGTCCTTGTTANTGGCGATGAATTCGTCGTGCAANNGATGTNTTTGGTAAACGTCGTGATCNGCAATNGACTCGAAAAGGACGGTCAACATCAAACCNTAATCGCGAACACTCACGGGTCTCACTTCAGTATCCGCNGGAGCNCCAATGTAAAGCGAGTGGACNGCCTCTATTTTNGCAAGAAGGTTGCGAGCGTCATCAGCACATGCCTCGATCTGGGCATCGGAAGATTCGGGATTGAATTTGAATAAAACAGTNTGAACAAGCATNGCTTNGATTGAATCTAAGTTAATTGTTGGTTATNCGCCNATTTGACCAAACCGGTCTAANATAGGATCAATGCNCTCCTGGTTAGCCATGTAAAGCTTTAGGTTTCGAGTTCCCACAGCCTNGAGTATNNNAATAAATTGTTGCTTCTTCGCGATCNCANGNTGAGCCATTTCTNCCANATGGCCAGACNNNCGCNCCNTNTTAACCGCCTGCTTCATTCGGGCAATTTCGTTCTTTAGTCCTTNGAGCTGATCNNNCTCCCNCNTAAACTCGCTCAGNAAAANTANTTTGGCGAGCGTAGCAATCAGTTCTNAAGCCGCCGAGTCTNNCTTTTCCCAAANNGGAGACGACCAAATGACTTCAAGCGGCTCATACGACTCGTCCGCCTTCAGCCAAAGCTCAACATTATCTTCGGCCCAAAGTAGAACCGTCTCGGAACCACACTAGCTTGTTCGTTTCAGGCGGAAATTTTGCCATATCCATAAGAACCTCCTCCAAGGAACCGGAAGCCTCAATCGGTCCCGCGCCAGGGACGTGCTCGCTGGCACCGCAACTTGAAGATAAAACAATCCAGATGAAGCAAACGCCCAGTGAAGCTCTTATATTTGTAACTAAAATACATATCCAAGATTTTCGTTAAAGGGATTCCGTAGACGAATTATAACGAAGATCTCCTCGATCACGCTGCTTAGCCTTTCAAGCTATCGCTTCAGCGAGACCTTACCCGTTCCTTTGACTACCTTTCCAATTGCAACAGCTCCACAGCCAAATTTATGGCAAGCAGCGAGAACTGAATCTGCCTGAGATGCATCAATACAAAGAGTCATTCCCATCCCCATGTTGAAGACCTCATACATTTCGTCGAAGTCAATCTTCCCCTTCTCGCCAATCAATTTGAATATCGGAAGCGGCTTCCAAGAATTCGTGTCTATTTCTATGTTTACCTTGCCGTGTAGGGTGCGAGGAATGTTTCCGCAGAAGCCTCCGCCGGTAATGTGGGCGATGCCGAAGATCGCATTTCCCTTCCGGAAGGCTGATGAACGGCCTGTGTTGAAAGCCTTCAGAAGCGACTGCACTAGCGGTGCGTAATTGGTATGAGGAGCTTGAAGTGCCTTGAAAACGCTTTGCCGCGTTCCCGGAACCAGATCTGAGCCCTTTAGCTTCGCCTTTTCAAAAACGACTTTTCGAGCCAATGTATATCCATTCGTGTGCAATCCATTGGAAGGGAGCCCAATTACCACATCTCCAGGTCGGATCGTAGATCCGGAAAGCATTTTCTTTTTCTCGGCAATGCCGACGATCACACCAGCGATATCATACTCACCCGGCTGATAGAATCCTGGTAACTGAGCAGTCTCCCCACCGATAAGGGCACAATTTGCCGCGGCACAAGCTTCCTTCATTCCAGAGATCAGCTGTTTGAAAACCTTCGGTTCGAGTTTCCCTAAACCAAGATAGTCCAGAAAAAACAAAGGTTCCACACCAATCACCGTGATATCGTCGATACAGTGATTCACGATATCCATACCAACGCTTTTGTGCTGCCCCGAATCGAATGCCAGTTTTAGCTTAGTACCCACTCCATCAATACTGCTAACCAAAACGGGCTCCTTGTATTTTGTTTTTGAAAGGTCAAACAATCCGCCAAAACCTCCAACTGCTCCCATAACTTCTGGACGGGAGGCTCCTTTTAGAGACTCTTTCAAATCTCCTTTCATGCGATCACCCAGATCGATATTCACACCCGCTTGCACGTACGCTTTCGTTTTCTTTTTTGATGGCATTTGATTAAGGTAGGGTGGAAGAAATAATAGTGAAAAATTTCAAAGAAGAAATTCCTAATTCTGCTTCCCTTGTTCTTGAGCTCAAGTCAGTAGCTTCTTCCTGTTGATTTCTTGTAATAGTTCACGAAAGCCTGATTGACAACTCGATAGCCCCCTTGCGTCGGATAGTCTCCCGTAAAATACCAGTCTCCTCTATGATCTGGCAGGGCTTTCCTCAGTCCCCCAATCGATTGATAGACGACTGAAACCTCACCGTTCCACTTACGGTCTCGAGGATAGACGATTTCGGCGATCTTTCTTGAAATCTGCTCTGCAGTAAAAGGAGCATAGATTTCCTTGACGTAGTTGATTCCACAGGAATCTTCAGACTTCAGGCAATCGATGCACTTGCGGTAAACTTCTAAAAGCGTATCGCGCTTGCCCACCTCATGCAGCAGGGCAATCGCCGCTTCAAAAGCAATAAACTTACCAAGTTCAGACATGTCAATGCCATAACAATCTGGATACCTTACTTGAGGAGCAGTTGATGCAATAACAATCTTTTTGGGATTCAGGCTACTCAATATTTTTAAGATCGACTTCCGCAAAGTCGTTCCACGAACAATAGAATCATCGATACAAACTAGATTATCTGCCCTCTGTACAATCCCATAAGTCACATCATAGACGTGGGTTGCCATTTCATTTCGGGAATTCTCGGTGGATATAAACGTTCTCAGCTTCTGGTCCTTATGTGCGATCTTTTCACCACGGGGCCAGTTCTTCATGATCAGGTCGTCGAGGAGCTCCTCGCTCAACTCACCTTTTTCCTGGGCGTCGAGAATTGCGTCTTTTACTTGATTACGCCGATCCACCCGAAGCTTTTCCAGAAAGCCGAAATAGCCAATCTCCGATGTGTTGGGAATAAAGCTGACCACCGTATTCTCAAGGTCATGCCCGACCTCTTTTAAAACCTGCTCCGAAAGCTGCGCTCCTAGGGCTTTGCGCTCTTTGTAGATATCCGCATCATTTCCTCTGGAGAAATAGATTCTCTCAAAAGAACATTGTTTGCGCTCTGGATTTGGCTCTTTAAACTGCTCATTTATAAGCTCACCGCTCCGCTTTACAACGATGATGTGACCCGGCGGAACCTCTTTGATGTCTTCAATCTGCTTGTTGAAAATCGTCATGAGCGGCGCTCGTTCCGAGGCGGACGCAAAAACTTCGTCGTCCTCAAAATAGAAAACTGGCCGAATTCCCAAAGGGTCTCTCAGGATGAAATTGTCGCCGTTGCCGATCGCTCCAATAAGGGCGTAACCACCATCCCATGACTTGGACGCCTTGCAAAAAACTTTGACCAAATCGATCTCTCCCAAAATTCGCTCCGAAATTTCACGTGCATCGTGCCCTTCATCTCGCAGATAGCGATAAAGATTGTCGTGTGCTTCATCGAGATGGTATCCCACTTTCTCTAGTAATGCCTGTGTATCCGTTGCGAAAATCGGATGCTGACCCATCGAAATCAAGCTCTCGTTAAGCTCCTTCGTATTGGTCATGTTGAAGTTGCCCGCCAACATCAGGTTTTTTGTCGGCCAGCTGCTTCGGCGAAAGAACGGATGGCACACACTGAGCGAATAGCCCCCAGAGGTCCCATACCTCAAATGCCCCATGTAATACTCTGCGCAAAAGTCGTACTTAGATTTTATCGAAGGAACGTAGTCGGGAAGAATGTCACCGTTTCGCTGAAGCTTCTGATACTGCTTGAGAGTATCTTTAAAGATCCGGTCCAAGGCATTGGTTTTTACGCTTCGTTCGCGAAACATGTACGGCTCACCCGCTGGCATGTTAAACTTGATAGCCGCCACTCCGGCCCCGTCTTGGCCACGATTACGCTGTTTCTCCATCAGAAGGAAAAGCTTGTAGTACCCATAAAGCGGAGTGCCGTATTTCTCGGCGAAGTATTCCAGTGGCTTTTTCAGCCGCACTTGGGCCACTCCGCATTCGTGTTTGATCAGCTCGCTCATCTAAAGGTTCTCGCTAAAAATCCCTAACTACCGAAGTAGGCTCTCCGGCCACAACACGTATGGCGATTAATCTCCTCCAAAAACAGCCAAACCGCCTCAGTCATCTGGCGGTTTCCTTCCAATAGATCCCAACAACGCATCTCGAGTGCTGCCCGCACTTACAGTCGGCCTCTCTCCCTTTCGGGATTACGGCATTCAGTCGATAACAGAGGCTAGCTTCGGGGGAGAAAAGGTTCACTTTGTTGCTCTAATGGGCTTTTTTCGTATTACGCCCATCACCTACGCGAAAATCTACCCGTGTTGCAACAAATCATTGCGCCTTTCTGCGAATCATTTTTTTTAACTCCGCAAGATTGTCACCTGAGACGCTCTCCAGCATCCATCTGTATGCCCGACCTTCCTGATATTTCCAACATTCCTTATCTTCCTCCGCCAACCCAAGATATGAGTTGGAGAGACCTCAACCGCTTTCGATTAACTGAACGCGGCTCCGATTTCTATAAAACCTGTCTTGACTACAGCCAAGTCCTTTGGAAGCGGAGACTTCCCGCCCGGGCCATTCTTTGCCTCGATCGGGCATGGGGAGCCGACTTAAAAGGGGATGAGCCTATTCTCGAATACTGGCCGCTTCCCTATCAAGCGCTAGTCTACATTCTCCAAAATGCGCCCACCGAAGTTTTCCTCGGAAACCCTCGCGTCCACTTCCAGCACTACGCCGACCGCCTCGGCGAACCGCGAATCGAACAACGAAAATGGCGATCCTGGGCCTGCTGGGCTCTCTCCTGCAAAGCGCGTCCCGACTTTCAAAGCGACCCCGATCACGATGTTGAGGAACCTTCATTAGAGGAGATCGCCCAGAAACTAGACCAATACGGCCACGTTGAAGAATCGAAGCTCTGGAAATCGGTCTTCCAAGCGATCGACTAAAGCCGGCATCAGTACCTAGCAAAAACTCCACTGACTTGGGCCTTAAAGCCCTCAGATTTCCTCAAAGTCCCGGCGAAGTGACGCGTCAATCGCTCCAGCCCTTTCCGATCTTTGTTGTTCAATTCAAACCCAATCGCATGAACGCACGTTCGGGCTTCCCAGCCCGTAAATCGGCTTCTACCGACCCAATGAAAGTCTCATAATGTATGCCAGAATACTTGTATGTGCCATCCACTTTAACCCGTTTGTTCAGAAACCCATCCGAAACGAAAAACATCAAGTCTGGCTCCATATCTGACGCTGATTTTAATCCTCCTTCATGACCCAGCAGGAGCTCGCTCTAGACCTTTGATTTCCCCCGCATTTCCTTTCTAGTCCAGTGACTTGCCGCCTTCTTATTACAACAAATCGACGGAGCAAGACAAGGAGCAAAGCGTCGCGACCCTGTCTGAATTTCAGGATTCCAAAAAGGGTGTCACTATCGAGATTATTAATCAGCGAAATGACTTCTCCGAGTATCAGTTCAATTGATACTTCTTGATTCCGAGCTTTTTGCACAACTGATGCAGAAGTGTTGACTACGATTCGACGACTAGAATCTTGAACCCAGAAAAAGACGCCGCAGATGAACTTCCTTTCCTATATGAACTGCCTCCAAACGAGCCTGATTAATCGAACATCGTGCTCGCATCTTCCAGCATCTCAAGATCCTCACCATCTCGTTCAAACGCCTCTGTGGGCAGATCAGGCATCGATGAGAGTTCACTATTCAAAACCTAGTCGACCGATAGTCGCTGAATCGGCTCCCACTGACTCATCCGTTTCTTAAAGCGTTCTCGCCTTTAATCCTCCTTAAAGTCGTCTTTTTTCACCAGAAAACTCGCCTTTACCTCAAATCGAGGCGGCTCGCTTTCTCGAGTGTCGAACACGATGACAAAAACGGTCACAGCCAACAGGAAATATTAACACGTCAACGCCATAAACAAAGTCCTTGTTGACGCAAGGTTTCCCACGATGAGAACGATTACGATGGCTTCTGCGTGCCATTCGAGAAATATTCGATCCAACCTTAAAACCTAATGCCTCTTTAAAGCCGTCAGCAAAAAGGTAGATTACGACATGTTCTACCAAGTACCAATCTCAATTTAGCCTTACGACTTATTATAGGCCCATCGCTTCCGTCGCCAACTGCCTCAACAGACCAGTTGAGGAATGCAAAATCTTTTGCGGTGGCACCTCTACTAGGGCTCGAGAGACCTGATATTCCTCGGCAGCCATCAAGTTGATCGATAGCACTTTTGAGGCGTTTCTAAAAACCTCGACCCGCACCGGCACTTCTCCTCCCCGCAGTCGATCATCCAGCTCCGGCACCTTGAGCCCACCCGAACCGAAGAGCCAGGAATCCGCTAATGAACCCCAATTAACCATGTAGTCGTTTGATAAATACATATCGTACCGGATTCCGGCTTCACCCAAATAACGACTCAAATTCGCCCGAAAGTTCCGCAAAGCATAGGGGCCCGATTTTTCTGGTAGCTTCATATCCACCGGAGCACCCGACAATGCCAACGCCCGAAAAGCTAGCCCCAGCAAAACCTTGTCATATCCGCGGAAGCGATACGCATCGATATCATCGCCATACAGTATAAAGTCGTCCACATCATGACGAAACAAGGCAGTTGAAACCCCAGGTGGGGCATTGTTCGCGAAAACGTCCGCGACATCAAGCGAAGGTACACTGAGCCGGTTTTCTGTTACTATGACATCAACCTGCTTTCGCTCAACCGCCCTTCCAGTTTGGACTGAATAGCGCGAAACGACGTACCGGAGTGAACCTTCAAAATACCCGTCGCCCTTTTGAACCTGGAAATCTACCCCAAGAACATTTGAACCCACGGCCAAAAAAAACCCGACTGCCAGGTACCTGTTCTCCCATTCACGCTTCACTCTAACTAAAAAAAATCTTCCCTGAGAGAATTGCAACCCCACTCGGTTCGGATCGGACAAAATATATCACAACGCCCTGTGCTACCGCATTTCAATCACCAAACGAAAACGACCATCCCTATTTACTCCTCCCCGCTTTTTTCTAACTCTAGGCCCATTTACCGTGTATCTTAGGCTACTAACGCAATTTCTCCTTCCATGAGCACAACCGCTAATCCCTCTCGCCGTGGCGAATCCGGCAACGTTATCGCCGATCTCGCCAGCTTTTTCATACCTGAACTCGGCCAGCTTGTCCAAGGTCATAATCTCTAAGTAGCTTTCTTCGTTGTAATGACCACCACAACCCACTTTACCAGCTTTGTGGTGTTCACTTGGCCTTTCACTCTTACTTTCCATCTTTGGTACATCATAAACGCAGCAACCTTCAAGGTCTAGCCAGGCAACCAAAGAACCGCTTACTACCATCGACTATGGTCGGATCCGACAGGCCAGCAAGCAGCCCAAATGACACAATAGAACCTGCGGCTGATTG
>PBMN01000016.1:0-21707 GCA_002722675.1 Opitutaceae bacterium | reverse complement strand
GATTAATTTACCTTTTAGAACAGATCTTTCAGTTTCCCAAAGAGAGCTCTTTTGGTTCACGCTCATTCAATTTCCCTATTCATTTAGTTTACTTCCTTAACTGCCAGCCACAGGAGCCGTATCTTTAAGGGAACGACTTCTTTCGTGGACGCACTAAAAAACAAAGCCAAGTCATCCGCATGGAGCAGCGTTCACCGGCTGTTTTCGCTCGGTGGATTTCGCTCTACATCGCATCGGACCCAGATTCTTCCCTTTTTTGATCGGCCAAACGGAAGATTCGTAGAGATTGGCGCCCGTGATGGAATCAAAAATAGCTTTACCCTCTACCTGGAAAAAGCGTTGGGGTGGAAAGGTCTGTTGATTGAGCCTTGGCCACACCTCTTTCACAAATGCCGAAAGACGCGCAAGCAAAGCCAAGTCCTGAATGTCGCCGTCGTCGACCAATGGCTGAAAGACTCGTTTATCGAGGTCCGAGGAACACCGCCCAAAGCATCGATTAAGAGAACGATCCGCAAAGAATCAACTGAACGGCTTGCGGGCAAGCCTCTCGAAGCCCCTTTCAAACGATCCAAGCAAGAGAAGGTTTCCTACGTGACGACCGACATTGCTCAAAACATCCTGAAACGAGCTGAGTTCGAGCCAGAATTCGACCTCCTGGTTCTGAATCTCCAGGGGTACGAGAACAACGCGCTGGAGGGGCTCGATTTCAACACCTATCGCCCATCCTTCGTTTTAGCAAAAGTCGGCAACAATACACGATCCCTTTCAAATATGCCCACGTCCTACGAACTTGTCGCATCCTCAACGCACGATGAGCGGTCCATACTCCGGCTATTCCGCGATTCAAAATTCGGCAGAAACTAAAACATCCGTTTTTAGCTCCCTGACATCTCAGTTCCTAGATTTCCAACGCATCTCTCGAGATTTTCACGACCACTTTCTTCACGATCTTAGCTTCAGGACCCGTATTTAACTGAGGCATGTGGCAGTCTTGAGGGAGTAAACACACGAACGTCCCTGGAAATACGCTCAATTGCAGGTCGGCCGGGACTGTATATTGGAAAAACTGTACATCTCTCTCCGCACAGTAGGGATCCTTAGGATCGAGCGTGTGTAAGGGATAGCAGGCGATGCGTTCGCTTTCCACTAACGTCATCTGAATGTCCACATACTTTCGATGAGCTTCCAAAACGGCTTCTGGATCCGTTTCATTCCTAGTTTGATAGCTCATAACCCTTGCAAACATCGTTTCTCCATCAATGGGAAACTCGCCGTCTTCAGATTCCGCGTCCAAAGTTTCAAGGAAAGTAAACGCCTTCCCCCAGGCGGGTCCAAAGGCGTAATTTTTCCAATTCTTAATATGGTCAACTATCATTTTTCTTGCTCAGATTCTTGGCTACGATTGCCGCTTTCAATGATTTCCAACGGTCTAAACGAGCCACAATTTCTGATTCCGCTCCAACGCACTTGGCTCGATAAAAGCAGAGAGGCTCGATCATATAGTCTTGTCCAGTCACATTTTCGGGAAAGCTATGACTGTATTCATAGTCTCTAGAATGGCCCATTTGCTTGGACGCCGCGCCACCACTATCCTTAAGCCAGATTGGCACTTCCTGAATGGGCCTATCAGCGATCGAGGCCTTTGCTTCCCCAAGTGCAACATAAGAGGAATTGCTTTTGGGCGCTGTCGCCATGTAGACAACGCAATGTGCGAGATTAATTTCACATTGAGGCAGACCGACGAATTCACAGGCCTGCTGTGTTGCAGTTGCTAGCGACAGGGCACTCGAATCCGCCAGCCCCACATCCTCAGACGCAAAAATGATGAGGCGTCGCCCTACAAACCGAGGGTCTTCTCCTCCCGCTAGCATCTTTGCCAGCCAGTATAAGGCGGCATCCGGGGACCCCCCTCGCATGCTTTTTATAAAAGCGGATATCGTGTCGTAGTGCTCGTCTTCGTCAGAATCGTATCGGATCTGCCTTTCACTCGCGAATACCGATATCGCATCCGCCGAAATTTCCTCCCCAATTTCAAGGCCCAACGCAACCACCTCTAGCGCATTGAGTCCCCGACGCAAATCCCCATCACTCAATTTCGCTAGACCTAAGAGGGTGGATCTAGAAGCCTTGTGCTTTCGCTGCCGCAACCCTCGGTCTTCATCCTCTAGAGCGCGAATCATGGATTGAACGATATTTTCTACCGAGTGTGGTTCTAGTCGGAATAGGTGTGATCGGCTCAGCAACGGAGCGTTCACATAAAACCCTGGATTGTGGGTAGTCGCTCCAATAAGTCGGATCGTACCCGACTCTACATCGGGCAACAGCAGATCCTGTTGCGATTTATTGAATCGGTGAATTTCATCAATGAATAAAACGGTATCTTTTTTTTCTATACGTCGTGCCGCATTTAATATTTGCCGTAGTTCTGCAACGTTCGACATGACAGCATTGATTCTGACAAACCGGCTTTCCGTTTCGTTGGCGATGGCTTCTGCCAAGCTTGTTTTACCGCAACCCGGGGGACCGTAGAATAAAAGGCTTCCGAATGAATTAGACTCCACCAATTTCGGCAACAATTTACCCTTTCCGAGAACGTGATCCTGTCCAATCACTTCCGATAGGGAGCGAGGGCGCATTCGTGCAGCAAGTGGTTTAGACGCGGAACTACCATCGTCCGACCCTTCCCGACTTGAAATCATTTCCAAGTCCGCTTCACCCGAAAAAAGCTCATCTTGAGGCGCCATTCTCAACCACCCTAAAAGGAAGCATTGATCCTCTGCAAGCATCCCTATACAAATCGCTCCAATGGAATCAGAGGCATCTTCTCAATCGGCCGCGGTTGCCCTAACAATAGCAATATCGGATTCTAGTGCCAATGCCGGTATTCAAAACGACCTTAAAGCCTTTTCCGCGAATGGAGCCTTCAGTGCTGCAGTGATAACACGTGTCACCGCTCAAAATTCAGACGGAGTTGCATCGATTCACCCGGCACCCCCTGAGTCGATCTCAAAAACTCTTAACTACACGCGAAAAGCGATAGTGTATTCGGCGACCATAAATGGACAGCTATTCATCAATCACTTTCCATGATGATTAAGAAATGAATCCAGCTCGCTTACCCCTACTTTGGTTTCTGATTCCACTGATTGCTGGAATCGTAGTGGGCCGTATTTTTCCAACTAACCTCTCCCTTCTCTTTTACACTATTAGCTTAGCATTCTGTTTTGGATCTTACTATCTACGCAAAACCACATGGCCGCTATTTATCTCAATCAGTCTTTTTCTAGCAGGAAGCGGATACGTAGCAGACGTTACCCAAAATAACACAATCCATTCCGACCTTCCTGTTCGAGAAGCAAAAGTAACCTTCAAGATAGATCGACTCTTCCAATCTGCCTTCAACCAATTAAGCGGCTTGGGCGAAATAGTATTCACCGACACGCACCTTCCTGAACTTGAGGGAGCCAAGGTCTATTTCTCTCTCAATATTCCCGATGAACTAAAACTGAAATCAGATCCTAGGATTGGCTCACAAATTCAAGCTATCGGCATTTTCGCCCCTTTGGATTCAAATGTTTCACAAAACGGATTTCAATCGTACCTGAAAAATTCAGGAATCTCGGGCATCTTCAACCGAGGGAAGCTTCTTTCGATCTCAAAAAAGCCGAGCTCTTGGAGGAACTGGTTGAACAATCTTCTCACCTCCGCTAATTACGCCCTAACCCATCAGATTGAATCAGATTCACCTGCCGCCCGGTCCTATCGGGCAATGCTTCTCGGACTAAAAAGCGAACTAAGCGAACAACAAAAGACTATCTTTCTTCAAAGCGGCGCTCTACATCTATTCGCAATAAGTGGACTTCACATAGGAGTTATCGCGACTTGCGGTCACGCACTCTTTCTTTGCTTTCGAATACCCAGAGCATGGATACCACTACCTAATTTGCTCCTAATCACGGTTTTCGTTTTTATGACAGGTGGGGCTCCCTCTGCTTTTAGAGCGTTGCTCATGATTGCCTGCTTTTATTTATGCCAATTGAGCAATCGACAATCGGCTTCAATCAATGCTCTCGTTCTATCAGCCACAATTTGCCTCTTGCTGAATCCGCTCCAGCTCTTTCAGGCGGGATTTCAGATGTCGTATGTAACGGTTGCCTCCATTCTTTTGTTCGGCGTACCTATCGGAAAACGTCTTTGCGATCGCTGGAAACCGTTTAAGGAAATCCCAAAAGATCTATGGTCTCTGTGGCAAAAGGCAACCAACGCAATCGGGCGATTTACGATAAGCAGTTTTGCAATTAGCGTAGCAGCCTTTTTGTCATCAAGTGCATTAAGTATAATTTATTTCAATACGCTTTCCACTATTGGAGTCCTTTTAAACCTCATACTCCTTCCTCTCGCCTCCTTAACGATAATATCCGGTTTTCTCTCTCTCGCTTTTTCGATAATTGGGGTAGGTCCCATCATCAGTTTGTTCAATCATGCTGCTATACTCATTCTCTCTCTTATACACGGTATCCTACAGGCGTTCAGTCAGGTGAGCGGAGCCCATCTCACGTTTAAAAATCCACCCATACACCCGCTCTTTGTTTTACTCTCAGTTCTTCTGATCGGTCTATTCTTTGGCTACAGTCGGCTCTGGAAGTTCAAATTGAGGTGGCTACTGCTGTTCCCATTAGCCTACACAGGAGCCTGTATCTTTACCGCATCCGTCGCCTAGTTGCATCGAGTTGTATTGCCATTCCATTCCAAGGTCGCCATGCTTACAACTAAAGAATGAAATCAGCATACGAACTCGCAATGGAACGCCTGCAGGAATCAGATCCTGACAAACAACCAGTAACCGATGAAATGAGAAAAGCGCTTGCTGCCGTTGACGAGAAGTTCGACGCAAAGGTAGCCGAACGAAAGATCTTTCTTACTCAAACCCTAGCGACTGCTATGGCAAATCAGGATTTGCAGGAGGTCGAGCTGATTCAAAAACAGATTTCGAACGAAAAGGCGCGCATTGAGGAAGAGCGAGAAACCGCCAAAGATAAAATCCGCAACGCAGGCTAAAGAACTTTCCAACCGTCCAACCTACTTAGTATCAGAGCCCGCCCGCTGAACCATGAATCCTTCTTTCTGGCTTCTTTTGACCTTTGCGTCGCGATTGATATCGCGCTGCTCGAGGTTGGCCTTCGTTTTCGTTATTTTTACCTGAGCGGCGACTCTTTTCGAAAGCTCAACGGTTAGGGCCTCGCGATAGGCTTTTTCAAACTCGTCGGAAGACGTGATCAACTGGTCAAGAACACGAGGTTTCTTATTTCCAGACGACTCATTCATACGGGCCATCTGGTCATTTGATACATTGATAGTATCGCCAGGTGACTGGATGGAGAATGAAACTCGGGAATCGCGATGGATAACAGGCGAACTTTTTATTTTCCCGCTAGCATAACGCTTGTTTTGGAGTTTTGAATTCTGCTTCGTTTCGAAAGCTCCCGGCTTGATGATTCGCGGCGTCTTTTTCTTAGATGCATCGACGCTCAGATTCGCGCCCTGCGACAGGGCACAGAGCGTTAAAACCGATATTGCTAATAGGAGAATCCTCATGACCAGGTTAAGCACGCTGCACAGATTCCTCCGAATCTCAATTCAATTACGCAAACACCACTTGGTCCCTCGCGGCAAAGTAGATGGCTATAGTCTATCCTACGAGCCAGCTGCTGAACGGAGACTGGTAGAATCCGAGCAAAAGGGTCCCAGCTATTGCGATTACTATCGCCAGCTTTCCTAGAAATCCAAGGGCACTTCCTGGAATTGCGGTTGGGGCTTCCTCTTCGTCCGCTTGAAACTGCCACAGATCGAAGAACGCGCTCTTTAGGATTCCAAAGTAATAATAAATCGAAACTACCACTCCGACAATAGCAACTCCCAGTAATCCGTAGAGCTCTGCCTTAAATGCGGCGATAAAGATCAGAAGCTTACCTATAAAACCAGCCAAGGGGGGGATTCCTGCAAGAGATCCCACACCTACTGCAAGGGCTAGACCTAGAAATCCGTTTTTCTTCGCCAAATCACCCAAGTCGTCCAGCGTCAGATCTGAATCATCATCCTTGTTCAAGTGAACTAAAACCGAGAAAACCGCAGCCGACGCGAGCAAATAGGCGAATAGGTAAAAAAGTATTGCGATCGACGCCCAATCAACTGTTCGAGCCGCGATCACACCTATCAGGAGAAATCCAGCGTGGGAAACTCCTGATAGACCAATGACACGCTTCAAGTTCCTCTGGGCAAGGGCAGCAAAATTTCCGAACAGGATCGTCAAAATCGCGAGGGCAGACAATAGAGGATAGAACCAGTCTCCTAGAGCGGAAAAAACTTTCGAGAAGCTTAAGAGCATCGCAAAACCTGCCGCTTTAGAAGATACGGCAAGTAGAGCCGTAGTAGGTAGCGGAGCGCCCTGATAAACGTCCGGGATCCAAATTTGGAAAGGAAACGCACCAACTTTAAAAGCAACTCCGGAAATCACTAAAATCATTCCGATCAATCCCAAAGTGTCGTCAGGATTAGCTGCTAGAAAACCAGCCAGATTCCCAAAATTCAAAGAATCCTGGCTGCTTCCGGCCAAGGCTGGATTGCTTCCGGCACCGTATAATAAAACGATTCCAAAAAGGAGAATCGTCGAACTGAGGGCTCCCATGATCAGGTACTTCAAACCAGCCTCGAGGGAAACGGTTGTGTGCCGAAAGTAGCTCACCAAAATATAGAATCCTACTGTTGCCGTTTCCAGTGCTACAAAGAGCATTACAAAGTGATTCGCTTGGGCCAAAAGCATCAATGCTGCTGTGATCACGAGCAGGATATGAAAGTACTCCACTTGCGGCAAAGTCCTCCTATCCAAGCTCACCATTCCTAGGTAACTTACAAAAATTGACGCTCCTAGGAAGAATACTCGAAACAGCTGACCCGTCCCATCGAAGTAGAGCATTCCACCGAACGCTTCCCCAGCCGGGAGTGTGCCTGCGCAGGTACCAGTGACCACGTATCCAAGAATCACGAGCTGCCCTAGAATCGCAATTCTAGGAATAGCTCCATGGGCGACTTTGGGAAGAATCACTTCCAAAACAAGCAAGCTTAACGCCAGCACACCTATTGCAAACTCAGGCGTAATCCAGCTCCAGGTATTCGTTTCGGCTATTTTCTGAAATATTTCTGCGGACATATCGTATCCAAAAAGCGGTTTAAAAACTATTCTTCAACTTGGGCGTAGACTGGTTCACTCTCAAGAGCGTCATTGATCGATTCTGTTACGGTCTTCGGGAAAAATCCAATGAAGAACATAACAACAATCAGGATAAGGGCGGGTACTCTCTCGGCCCAGCTCATGTCTTCAACGGAAACCTCTTTCTGCGACTCTATGAACTCATCGGCCTCTTCTCCATAAAAGACACTGGCAATCGCTCTCAGCCCGTAAATCGCTGAAATGACGATACCTGCAACGACCGCATAGACGAGCCAGTTTCTAAAATCGTATACCGCTAGAAAAATCGATATCTCACCCCAAAAGTTCGCTAGACCCGGTCCCGGCAATCCGATGCTCGCCATCATCGCGCAAACGAAAAATGCGGCTAGCACTGGGGCTTTTTTAGCCAGTCCCCCCATTTCATTCATCTCAAACGTCTGAGTGCGATGATGCACCATCGTGGAAAGCATAAACAGAAGAGCAACTGTGAGTCCGTGAGCGACCATCATTAGAACCACGCCACCCACACCAAGAACACTCATAGCAGCGATTCCAAGAAACGCATACCCCATGTGCATAACTGAACTGTATCCAATCATCTGCTTCAGGTCGCGCTGAGCCATCGCAATCAGTCCCACTACTAAAATGTTGCCCAATGCGAGCCAGACGATCCAGTTCTCCCAATGTCCCATTCCATCTGGCAGCAAAGGTATCGCCACCTGAACAAGACCATATAACCCGAATTTCTTGAGGACGCCCGCATGTAGCATTGCCGCCGAGCTCGGTGCCGCCCCATAGCCCAACGGGGCCCAAGTATGCAAAGGCCACAGTGAAACTAGAATCCCAAAACCGAATAGCAAGAGGCCAAAAGCGTAGTTCTGAACGGAATCCGCTAAAGGAATTTCAGCCAAGTGGGCCTTCAACGTGATTAAATCAAATGACTCCGCACCACTCTTAACATAGATAGCGATCAGTCCCACTAGAGAGAGCATTGCTCCCAGGGTCAGGTAAATTGTCATCTTCATCGCCGCATAATTGCGGTCGCGGCCACCCCAGATCCCCACCATGATAAAAGTCGGTATAAGAGCAAGCTCATGGAAAAAGTAGAAAAAGAATATATCAATCGAAGCAAAGACACCCATCAAGCCCCCTTGCATGATAAGGAGACAGAATAGGTACCGAGACAAATTCTCCGCTTTGGACTGGGCTGCAAACAGACCCGCCGCCAATCCGACGACCGAAGCCATAACAAACAATGGCAGGCTCACACCATTCAATCCTAGGTGCAAACTCACCCCTATCATCTCGAGCCCCGTATCCAAATTACTGACGAAGGCATATCCCCCGGGAGTGCTCGGATCGTAGAGACCCCAAAGGGAAAGGGCGAGAATAAGCGGCAACGCGAACCCCGTGACACTAACTATTTGGACCGCCGGGCGACCCCAGCTTTTGACGAAAAGAGTCAGGAAGGCCGCTACGATGGGAACCGCTATCGAAAACTGAACTAGTGAGCCAAAATCATTCATGCTGATACTTTAATAACGGTCATGCCCATTTAAAAAATTCCTACCGCAAGAACCCAAAATAGGACTAAGCCACCAATAAACCAATACACATATGTATGGATGTTTCCCACGTGCAGGGATCGCAGCCCAATTCCCATGAGACCGGCGATACCCGCCATCCCTCTGACTATCAATCCCGACAAAACAATCTGTTCGATGAAGTGAAGCGTTAGTGCGATGCGCTGCTGGATCTTAGCCACATACCAGTCATACAGATGGTCAAAATAGAATTTCTGAGCAAAGAGCGTATGGAATGGTTTCGCGGTTCTCTCTAGTCGATCTTCTTTCGCTCCAGCCCCGTACAGGATCCAAGCAACCACCAGCCCGATCGCCCAAGCCGCTCCGCCAAAAAGAGCTACCGTAGTATGGTTTTCCCCGTGCGCGAGATGCTCTCCAATGAGAATAATGGGTCGCAGAGCCTCTGGATAAAACCATACAAACCCTCCCATAATTGAGCCAATTGATAACAGGATGAGTGGGATCGTCATTACTAATCCGTTCTCATGAGCATGATCAGCGCCCTCCGACTTTGGACTCCCAAGAAAAGCGATTTTCCACAGTCGCGTCATATAGAAAGCAGTTAGCACGGCCCCAAAAACGAGGGCGGAAAACGCCACTTTGTCTTGCTGATAGGCCAATGCGAGAATCGCGTCTTTAGAATAAAAACCTGCCGTAATAAAAGGTGTCCCGATCAAAGCGAGGAGCGCTAAGGTGAACGTCCAAAAAGTAATAGGCATTTTCTTGGCCAAACCACCCATCTTGAAAATATCCTGCTCATGATGACAGGCATGGATAATTGAGCCAGATCCGAGAAACAAAAGAGCCTTGAAGAAGGCGTGAGTCGTTAAATGAAACATCGCCGCCGCAACCCCGCCGGTCACAATAGCGTGTTCATGCGAACCACTTCCGGATAGTGCTACCAAACTGCCTAACCCGAAGGCCGCAACCATGTAACCCAGCTGCGAGACAGTCGAGTAGGCCAGGATCTTTTTGATGTCTCGCTGAGCGATTGCCGTAAATCCTGACACCAGCGCCGTCAAAACTCCTACCCATACGATTACCGTCAAGGCATCGACGGTCATGAGAAATCCAGTACGGCAAAGCAGAAATACCCCTGCCGCAACCATCGTGGCCGCGTGAATTAAAGCAGAAACAGGCGTCGGACCCTCCATCGCATCAGGCAACCACACATGGAGTGGCAATTGCCCCGACTTACCCACGGTTCCACAAAACAGAAAAAGCCCGATCGCGGTAACCGATGCCGTCTGCAAAAGAGACGCATCTCCGCTAAATATCTCTGAAAGGGAGGTTAGGTTAAAGGTTCCGAACATCGAAAAAACCATTATGATCCCGATGAGGAATCCAAAGTCGCCCACGCGGTTAACGATGAAAGCCTTTTTCGATGCGGCGGCCGCACTTGGTTTACCCAAGTAGAATCCAATTAGCATGTAGGAGCTAAATCCGACCAACTCCCAAAATACGAAAAGAGTTACCAGGCTGCTCGCCATGACCAAACCAAGCATCGAGAACATGAATATGGACAAACCTCCAAAAAACCGAGCCTTGTTCGGGTCGTCTTTCATGTATCCAAGGCTGAATACGTGCACGAGGAATCCAACAAAAGCCACGACAAAAAGCATAAGCTTCGCGAGATCGTTAATCAGGAACCCGAAGCTGACGCTAAATGAGCCCAACTCGATCCAGTGCACGTTGAACTCGAAATTCTCCAGTCGAAAAATGATATGGAGTGCCGTCGCCAATATCAGTGCAGCCGCAGCAACGGATATACCAGATGCGACCAATCCGTTTCTCCGAAACAAAAAAGCAATCGCTGTCGCCGATAGAAATGGGAAAGCAAGTAGAGCGTATGCGTATAGTTCTGAGCCCATCAGGAAATAAATAGGAAAAAGTGGATTATGGTTTTGCCTGAAGTATGGTCTTCCATCGTTTGCAGAATCAGTTTTTCAATTCGTTTAATTCCTCCACCTCAACTGTCTGCCGTTTTCGAAACAGAGCTACGATTATCGCTAAACCCACCGCTACTTCGGCAGCCGCTACAGTGATTGTGAAAAAGACAAACAGGTTTCCACCCATTCCACCATGGTAACGGGAAAAAGCGATTAAGGCCAGGTTCGCCGCATTGAGCATGAGCTCAAGGCACATGTAAATCACCAGAGTGTTCTTGCGAAAAAGTACCCCGAAGAAACCAATGGCAAAAAGGAGGCTGCTGACCACTATATATTGTTCTAAACTGATCATTACTCCGTATTCACTTTCTTGCTAAGCACAATGACGCCAATCATTGCGATGAGTAATAGGAATCCGGTTACCTGCATCGGCAACAAATAGGTGGTAAAAAGCTCATACCCGAACGCTTTCAAACTAGTTCCGCTAGCCTCAGGCATCGTGGGAGCCTTGTCCTTTATCGATTCTGAAGCCCTGATCGCAACCACTCCGATGACTAGAATGCCAAAACCAATTAGGCTCGCCGCCCAAGTGTAGATGCTCGTTTTCTTTGCGGCTGTCTCCTTTACATCAAGAAGCATTATAATAAATAGAAACAGCACCATGACCGCGCCAGCATAGACAAGGACTTGGATTACCGCTAGAAAGTAAGCCTCAAGGAGCACAAACAAAGAGGCCATGCTCAAGAAAGTTCCGATCAAGCACATTGCCCCGTTGACCGTGTTCCGGCTAAAGACGACACCAAGAGCTCCAGCAAGAGCAGCAGTTGCAAATATGTAGAAGAAAATGTCCGTCATCTCAATACTTCTGAAAGATCGCTGCGTTAATCAATGTCCGCTTCCGTGTTCTGCGGCCGCTTTCTTCTTTCTCCACTTGAAATGTTCATCCGGCAGGGTTCCGCCCAGTTCGTAGAGCTTCTCCTTGTTGTTTACGAGTTCCTCTCTAGAATATCCAGAAAGAGAGAACTGATTTTGCAGCCAAATTGCCTCCTCTGGACAAACTTCCTGACACATGCCGCAGTAGATGCACCGCAACATGTCGATCTCAAACTCCTGAGGACCCTTTTCGACATGAGCGTACTCACTATTTTCTGGTATTTCTCCCGGCGTTATACGGATGGCTTTTGGCGGACAAACAAACTCACACAATTGGCACGAAACACACTTTTCGCGACCCTCGGGGTCTTTAACCAATGTGGGAACCCCGCGATAGCCTTCAGGAATAGTCGGTCGCTGCTCAGGATACTCCAGCGTAACCGGTTTCTCCCAAATTTTCTTGAATGTGGTTGATAGTCCACGAGCGATCTCTGGGAGATAAAGTTTCTCCAGAAAATTTAGCGGCTTTCTCTTTATTACAATGGGCATCGTTGCGTTAGTTGAGATTTAGAAAAATTTAAACAAGCGTCAATCTGCTACAGTTTCGTATCCAAATAGAAAATGAAGATTGTGTAGACGACAAGGTTAGCAATCGACAGCGGAAGAAGAATCTTCCAACCGAGCTTCATAACCTGATCGTATCGGAATCGAGGGAGTGTCCAGCGAATCCACATGAAGAAAAACATCATACCGCACATTTTTCCGAGGAATATTCCAACCGAGAGCACTGCTCCCATTATTCCTTCTCCGAAACCTAAAGCCTCTAACGTAACAAAGGGCATCGGATTCCAACCTCCAAGAAACAGTAAGGTAAATACACATGATCCCACAACCATGTGAGCATACTCACCTACGAAGAAGAGTCCGAATTTGAACGAGCTATATTCCGTGTGGAATCCGCTCACTAACTCTGTCTCCGATTCCGCCATGTCAAATGGGAGACGGTTCGTCTCCGCAAAAAGGCACACGAGAAAGATGATCGCAGAAACGGGCATCCACATGGCAAACCAAAATCCATTTTGTGCTTGAGCGATATCGAAGAGGTTCAGGGTTCCTTCCCTACCTGGCGCATTGACCCAAATCAGTATGGGAAGAACCGATACACCCATTGCCAGTTCGTAAGAAATCATTTGGGCAGACGCTCGAATTCCACCTAGGAAGGGATACTTCGAATTGGACGACCAACCCGCTAGAACCACGCCGTAAACGCCCAGTGAAGAGATCGCGAAGAGAAATAGGAGCCCTACGTTCACATTCGCAAGAACGAGCGGAATGACTTCCCCAGCCTCAGTTACGAATCGACCGAAAGGCACGACGACCACAGTTGTCAGTGCCGGCACCAAGGCAATGACTGGTGCCATGATAAAGTAGAATTTGTTAACGTGGGCCGGGACTACGTCCTCTTTGAACAGGAATTTCAACCCGTCAGGGATGGGTTGGTAAATACCCAATCGCGTTAAAAATCGTCCAATAAGCGGGATACCCCCGATCAGTGGGAGCGACGTTCGATTCGGTCCGACGCGCCCTTGAATCCAGCTAGAGATTTTTCGCTCAGCCAGGACGGCATAGGAGCAAAGCCCCATAATAACGCTCACGACTATTGCCGCATAGACAAACTTTAAGATAACCGGATTAACGTCCATGACTTTGCCTACTCAATTGCAAATGCCTCCTTTTTCGGTTCAAAGTGGAGCGATTTTCCTTCCCGGAATGAAAAGTGTTCAAAAGCACTTCCGTCAAGGATCTCTCCTTGATCGGAAAGTGACTGGAAGGAAATTCCCTCGAACACTGATCCCTCAATACCGATTTGTTTCCATAGTGATCCGATAGTGGAAGGGAATGATTCACCAGAGAGATTCGCCTGGATCGTAGCCAAGGCGTAGAGATCCTCAATCGCTCCGCCAGGACCCGGGACCACTCGGCTAAATTTTTGGAGGCGAAACTGTTGGTTGATAACCGTACCTGATTTTTCGAATTGGGTCAGACCGGCGATCAATACATCGGCACGACTACTGGTCGCGTTTTCGTGAGTGCCCAGATAGACGATTTTGACTTTGCCTACCTGATCTTCCGTAAGTCCTCCGGCGATTAAATCTTCTTTCACTGAAAAAACGGTGGTCACTTCCCCGCTGTCAATCTTTGCCCCCAATTCCCCCAGTTGCTCATCTGGCAAATCGTTGACTAGGCCGGCCATCAAGGCGCCTCTCACATTAGGATTTCGATCGACCGACATGAGAATACCGTCGTCTTTGCCGTATCTCGCCACCAAATACACCCCCTTCGCGCCGATTCCGTCCGAAATGGCCTTAAGTGCGAACTGCTCTTCCACACTGCATTGTCCGGACCCAACAACAGCGACACCTCCACCCTGCAAACACTCGCTCGCTTTTGCGATTGCATCGACCGCACTAGTGGCAAGGGAGTCAATTGTACATTTTGTCAGTCGATCATCCGATTCTACCTGTTTGTACAATTCGCGGCCAGAGTCGGGCATCCAGGTATCATTAACCCTATCGTTGCGACGAGGCTTGACCCGGTAAATCGTTCCTTCTCGAGCTGAAACGACCATATTAACTCCCACACTTGTTTCAAAATCAATGCTGTTGGTTTCTTTCAAAAACCATACCCTCATTTTAAAACGAAAGTCGGTACTCGTCAAAGCACCCACAGGGCAGATATCCACCGTGTTCAAAGAATAGTTGTTCGCTAGCTCCTTGCCGGGAAAACAAGTGAGGGTTGAGTAACTGCCTCTATCGGTAAATCCCAGAACGCTATCCCCCGCCACTTCATCACAAAATCGAATACAGCGGGAACACAGGACGCAACGCTCGTCATCTAAGGTAACTCTCGGCCCTAGTCGCGTTCGCTTTGGCTTTACGTTTTTCTTCTCAATAAACCGACTGTATCCGCGACCGTGCGAAGACGAAAATTCTTGCAGTGTACATTCGCCCGCTTGGTCGCAGATCGGGCAATCTAGTGGATGATTAATTAAGAGAAACTCAGTTACCGCCTCACGCGATTCAAGCGCTTTGGCAGAGTCGGTTTTGATGTGCATCCCAGGGGCAGCCTTCGTGCCGCAACCAATTGCTGGGCCCGGCATCCACATGATTTTTGGGGTCCCATCTTCGTTGACCATGGGCTCACCGGTCGCTCGGTCTCTACCAGGCATGCCAAGCTCAACGAGACACATGCGGCAATTCCCAGCAATTGTGAGCTTTGGATGGTAGCAGTAATGAGGGATTTCCTTACCCAATATCGCCGCCGCTTCAACCATGTTCGTGCCTGAGGGCACTTGAAGATCTTGCCCGTCGATGTTTACTGTGATCAAATTTTCTTTCTCTTCCATTAGGAGTGCCTATCTCAATCCTCTCGCTCTCTTCTAGTGGTTGCAAGCCAGCTCCTTAGCTGCCGTTCGGTCGCCACCCATCCGGCTGTGACGCTCCGCGAACTCCCGAAATTCGTCTTCGAATTTTGCTAAATAACTTTGCACAGGCCAGGCAACGGCAAAACCAAAAGCGCATATCGTCCTGCCTTCAATCTGGTCTGCCACCGACTTCATCAAATCGACATCTTCCGGCCGCGCTTGCCCATGAACCATTCGTGTGGTGATTTTTTTCAGCCAAAGTGAACCCTCGCGACAAGGTGTGCACTGCCCACAACTCTCGTGTGAGTAAAAGGCCATTAAATTTGCCAGAGCGACCGGAATTTCAACCGAGTCATCGAGTACCATCATACCGCCAGATCCGGACATAGAGCCTGCAGCAGCAATTCCATCATAATCTAAAGGTATATCTTCAATCCCCCAGTCGTACCCGTTGCCATCACGATCCTTACCAGTGAAACGCTCACCGNTTTTGAGAATTTTCATNGAAGACCCACCTGGGATGATCGCCTTGATGGTCCNGCCGTCTTTCGGACCGCCACANATATCGTAAACCAGTTCACCCAATGTGATCCCCGCCACTTCGTAGTAGCCAGGNCGCTTAACGCCNCCCGAAACACACCAGATACGTGTACCCGTATTNTTAGGACGCCCNATNTTGGCAAACTCATCGGCACCCATTCTGAGAATATGCAATACGTTGCANAGCGTTTCGACGTTGTTAACAATCGTCGGACACATGTACAATCCGAGTACCGCAGGGAANTAAGGCGGCTTGATACGCGGATTNGCNCGCTTGCCTTCTAGTGATTCTATCAATCCGGTTTCTTCACCACATATGTAGGCCGCTGCTCCCCNGTGGACGACAATATCGCAGCTGTATCCAGAACCGAGTATATCATCGCCGACGAAATTCTTTTCCTTCGCTTCCTTNATTGCCTGATTGAGGATCTCCGCACCTTTGGGCATTTCNTCGCGAATGTAGATAAACGCCTTGGCACAATCCGTCGCAAAACTGGAAATTATAATGCCCTCAATTAATTGNTGGGGATCTTTGTGAACAATTTGTCGATCCTTGAAAGTACCTGGTTCAGATTCATCGCANTTGCATACCATNTAAACGGGTTTTNCCGATTTTCGATCGACAAAGCTCCACTTNACACCCGCNGGGAAACCGGCTCCTCCNCGTCCTCGCAACTGCGAGTTNTTNACTTCGTCGCAAATNGCCTGCTTCTCCATGCCCACGGCTTTCTTNAGCATCTCATAGCCGCCGTTTTTCATGTAGCAATCNATGTCTGGTGTGTAGCCAGGCTCATCGGCATACTTTAAGATGATACGTTGTTCTTTAGGATGTANAGNCATTCCAACTACGCTTGCATTACCTCCGCNTTTATCTTTTCACAAATCTCCTGAGCTTTCGCCTCGTCAAGNTTCTCGTANATTTNGTCATCTACCAGCATAACCGGGGCCGTACCGCAACTCGCTAAGCATTCAGCNAATTCTACNGTTACCTCACCATCCGGNGAGACCTCATTGAGTCNNGTATCAAATTCAGANAGCATTTTNTCACATACCTTGGCACCACCTGCCATCGCACAAGCCAAAGTGCGACAAATGCGGATATGTCGCCGNCCAATTTTNTGCTGNCGAAAAAAAGGNTAGAAAGTGATTACAGATAGCACATGAATNGGTGCTATCTCCAGCTTCGCCGCTACCCATTCTGCAGCTTCATTNGTGAGAAGTCCNTGGTCTTTTTGGATCGCNTGNAGCATNGGCATCACCGCACTTTGTTTTTCTGGATACTTCGGGATCGCCTCCTCGATTTCAGCNAGCGTTTCTGGCTTTAGATTCATCTAGTTAATTTCAGAAATAAAAATTAGGNNTTNANAAGCGGCCTNNCNNAATTGNTCGTTCGCCNGNTTCGTNTATGNTNCNTCACNCATAAACCTTANTTCTTCAGTTACCGGTCGCATTCCCCCATCACAAAGTCCAGACTTCCNAGAATCGCAGATATGTCGGAAATCATTGCACCCACNCTGACCTTNTCAAGGATCGACAAATTGTTGAACGACGGNCCCCTAATCTTCATCCGATANGGAACGCCCCCTCCTTTCGANACAATGTAAAACCCNAGGGCACCTTTNGGNTTTTCCGCTTCGAAGTAGACTTCCCCCGCAGGCATATCCGGNCCTTCTGTCGTGATCATGAAATTTTGGATNAGNTCCTCCATCGANGTCAGAATCTTATCCTTCCGNGGGGCGTAAATCTTCTTTGCGTCTTCNGCATAGAAGGNCCCCCCTGGCATTTTTTTGATCGCCTGGCGCACNATGCGCACGCTTTGNCGCATCTCCTCCATNCGNACTGCATATCGATCGTAGCAATCGCCATTTTCACCTAAAGGCACTTCGAACTCATATNGTTCGTATCCACTATATGGGACGTCTCTNCGCAAATCGACATCAACACCAGANCCTCTNAAATTGGGGCCAGTCAACCCATACGCAATNGCGTCNTCTTTCGAAATAATTCCAATATCCGCTGTACGATCAAACCAGATGCGGTTCCGGGTCAACAGCGATTCAACATCGTCGAGTAATGGTAGAAGCTCTTCGCAAAACGTGAGCACGCGATTTGTCCAGCCTTCCGGCATATCTCGCACTACCCCGCCGATTCTCGAATAACTGGTAGTGAACCTTGCCCCGGTTAGCTCCTCAAAGAGCTTATACAGCTTTTCCCGCTCCGTAAATGTAATCATGAACACGGTCAAGGCCCCCACATCCATCGTGTAGGCACCTAATCCCAGTAGATGAGCGGAAATCCGGGCAAGCTCGCTGGTGACAACTCTAATCGCTTGGCAGCGCTCCGGCACCTCCAGATTCGCCAGCTTTTCGACTGCCATTGCGTAAGCCGCGTTGTTGGCCAGAGGGGCCAAGTAGTCCAATCGATCCGTGTAGGGAACGAATTGGTTATAGGTCATATTCTCAGCGATTTTTTCGTCACCTCTGTGCAAGTATCCAAGAACTGGGTCGCACATTTTCACGATTTCGCCATCTAACTCGAGGTTTAATCGCAGCACTCCATGGGTGGACGGGTGCGAAGGGCCCATGCTTACTTCAAGATGTTCGGTTTCGAACTCCTGAGCTGCAGTGGCAGCTTTCCCTACTGAATCAGGAGCAGTGTATTCGGTTGTTTCTGTGGACATGGGAAATTTTCTGGAAAAGGCTCTTTTGATAGATCAGTCTTGGTCGGGCTTTGCTCGCTCTTCGCTCCAGCTTTCGTCTTTCGCTGCAGGTTCGCGTTTGCTTTCAAATACTGACTGCTGCGCGACAAATGGGCCGCCCACCATGGGAGCCGGCTTCACTTTCACTCCCGTGTTCTTCGCGATTTCTGGGTCCCAAAGCTCGTTTTCATACCCCGCTAATGGAAAATCCTTGCGAAGCGGATGATGCGGGTACTCGTCCCACATTAGAATGCGGCGTAAATCCGGATGGCCTTCGTAAATAATGCCAAACATATCGTAGGTTTCGCGCTCCATCCAATTAGCACTTTTGAAAAGATATGCCAATGAAGGGGCTGAAGGGGCTTCGTCATCCAAACAATCGCCTGCGAGCCGAACATAAGTATGCTTCTCGGAAGAAAACAGATGGTAGACGACCGTGAACCGAGGTGTAGCCTCAACCCCATTGTCTATCGCTGTGGCGTCCATCAAGGCATCAAAGCCATGGTCGTCCCTGAGATTTTTGACCACATCGGGAATACTCCCAACCGGACAGTTAAAAGCCGGCCAGTCCATGGAATCACGGTCGTCCAGCTCGGGACATGATTCTTTGAGCGTAGATTTGAGATCTTGAGCTATCATTTGCCGGGACGAATCAGCCTTCAAAAAGGTTTTTGGCGGAGTGCTCTGTGCTAACCTTGTCCTGCAGCTTCATAAGAGCATCGAGCAAAGCTTCCGGTCTAGGAGGGCATCCGCTCACATAAACGTCGACCGGCACTATTCGATCAACCCCTTGCAAAGTAGCATAGGAACGGTACATCCCTCCCGAAGAAGCACAGGCTCCCATGGCGATCACCCATTTGGGGTCCGCCATTTGGTCATAAATCCGACGCAATGCCGGGGCCATCTTGTAGGTGACCGTCCCCGCGACGATCATAACATCCGATTGCCTCGGCGAAAAACGCATTACTTCCGCTCCAAATCGAGAAATATCGAATCGAGAGGCACCCGAAGCCATGAGTTCGATAGCACAACACGCCAGGCCCATTGGCATAGGCCAGAGCGAGTGAGTACGGACCCAATTGATAACCGCATCTGCCTTGGAGACAATGACGCCACCTTCAACTTTGCTGTTATAGCCCAAATCTTGATTACAAGAAACCATTCGACATAACGTTACTAACGGAGGAAAGTAAGCTGGGCAAATCAACATGCAAGCGGGTTTTTACAGAATCCAAGTTACAATGAACTCTCTTATTAAACGAGCCTCAAACTTGCTAAAAAGATAAAGTTTTCAGTTGCGCGGAATCGGATTTGTCCCCATTCGTCACAGCCTCCTATCTCGGAGTTTGGAGAGATGTCTGAGTGGTTTAAAGAGCACGCTTGGAAAGCGTGTGTGCAGGCAACTGTACCGCGGGTTCGAATCCCGCTCTCTCCGCCATTTAATGTACTGATTATCAGTTGATAACGTAAGTGTGTGAAATTTTCCTAATCCTTTTGTACAGAGAGTCTTGCGGTTTTTTGGGTAGTTGGCCAAGACCTCTGTTGTGCGAAATGGGGGAATTTTTAAGACCCACACAATTACCCGAACAGCTCTGGGATTAGAGCTGATAGGGAATTTAACCCGAACGTATACGGTGATTCTTTCAGGGTTAATGTACCATTGAAGGTAACACGGAAAAATCGTCTGCAAAAGCAGTTCAAAAACTCTCGTGTAAGCTCATCGCAGAGTAATGCCATCGCTCCGTGTTTGCTTCTGAGGAAATTGGTTAATTTAACGATTGTATTTTACCCAACGCCAGATGTTTTCTCGCCTCGATGGTTTTCCATCTTGACCGATTTCTCTCATTTCAATCGTCTCGGTGTTGCCATACTCGGAAAAACTAATTGTTGCGTTGTAATCGACCTTTGATAAATTTTCAGTCAAGCTGGTGCATCTAACCCAATGATTATCAAGTTTGTGAGTAGTGTGAACGCTTATCGCTACTGTTGAGTTAGTGTAAACAGTCCGAATATTTCCTGCGGAATAGTCATAAAAAAAGAGTGCTGTGGACATTGATTCGGGTCCCACTACTTACCTTGTCATTGCATCCCTTCCTTATGCCATTTCGCTTTATCAATAATTCGGTGTCCTTAAACACCCGTTAATACATCGCCAAAGAAATGACTCCGTATCAGATCGCCCAAGCTCGGAAAATGGTACTGGAGGAGGGAGCATCGGTCCACAATCTGACGATTGAATAATAAAAGCTCCCCCTCTTATAGCATCCCTTTTTTGTATCCAATTTTCGGTTTCGTTATGGAGTGCAGAACAAACTCCACTTTAAATTATGTTTTAGAGTCACTTATAAATTGGCCTTATTATTGTTAGGCTCAACGGCATACAGTAATTGACTTGCAATGATTGTTGTATTTCGTGCAAGCCATGAACTTAGACTTAAGCAATCCTGACGGAAAAGGAACTTTTACAATAACTGCCATAGGCCAGAGAGAAGACACTATGACAGTTTACATGGAGGGAAAAGTAGAGGGCTACGGCTTTGTTACTTTAACGCATGAGTATGAGCACATGCCCCGTGGGGATTGTGGGGACCGTTCAGGCGGGACAGTAACTGGAACTGCTGAAGCTATTCTGGAGGGAGGTGGTATTGTAAGTACGCCACACATGGGTACCTTCACTCGCGATGGAAGCAAAATGAAAGTCTTTTTTGCGGATTACGTGACAAATGGTGATCAGAATTTCGTCCGTTTTGAGGTCGATCTGATAGATAAGCAATCTTACGTCTCTTTCTGGTCGCTTAGGTGACACTGTTTGATGCCGGGATACGAAGGGTAAAGCAACCTTTCTTGGAGTGGTTGTATCTGTGTTAGCTACGGCAAGGCGGAGGTTGGCATAGGAATAGCTTTAGAAGCCCTTTGAAGAACAATTTTTTTGGGACAGCTACTGGGGTCCCACCTCGGTGTGCCAAGAGGGTAATCCTAATCAGCAACTCCTGAACCACCGTCCTGCGCTGAGTTGTACTCAAGCTCGCAGGAAATCTGCCTATTGCTAGCGAAGCAAACTTGCTTTGGGCCTTTTGTCGTGCTATGAAAAAAAGAGCTTGGATCGTGTTATTCTCGGCTCGCCGATGAAGTAAGATAAAACCTCTGCAAAATCCCCTCTTTCCGTTCTCCATTCCATATAACGGTCAAAGTGCTCTGCTGACTCCCACTGCGTCCAGAGGGTAATGACTGATTCGGATTTATTTACTGCACCCAAGCAACTCTGGCATCCATCATAAGTTTTAGTATCCGCTAAACGATTTTTAGCGAAAAGCTCAACACAGGCCTCAAGCTTGTCCGTGGGCACACTGCCCTCTAGTATTACGATATGTGACATAGGAAAAACGAATGCTGAAGAACGTCGTCCCGCAACAAAAAAACTCCATCTCGCCAAACCTTAGTTGCGTTAACTTTAATTTCAATAGCCAAAACA
>PBMN01000015.1:0-17883 GCA_002722675.1 Opitutaceae bacterium | reverse complement strand
AAAACCCGTGTTAATCCTTCCACAATTCCAACACGAGATTTATCTTTACGCCAGCATTCAGCGGGAGGCTATAAACGGAAACCGCTATCCTTGAATGTCTTCCGGCGTATCCCTGTGGTTCGCCAAGCGGCCGGATGCGCTTTTGATGACTTTTGGGCTGTTTGAAAAGCCGCCGACTCCATCGACTTACACCGGAGACGCAAGATGCGCCCTAGGCGATCAAACTAATCACTAGCGGCTCCCAGATGGGACAAGGCATTGAGGAGGGAGAGCTTCGCCGCCTCGTAGCCCAACTTTACACTTTGCTCCGTACCTGCTCTTCCAGCGTATCCCACATTCGTTTTCTCGGTCGGGAGTGTGCCGGGCAGGCACATCAGATTGCCTACATTCACTCAGGGGGGTAAATTACTTTGGTGGCGGGGTGGTAGGACGCTGCAGGCCCAGTCGATCCAGACTTCGGGATAGTTCTTTTTACTTAGAATAATGATTCAGGCCGAAGTTCTGCGAAGCTCGTCTATGCCGGTGAATGCCGAGGACTGCTCGTCTGCATGATAGGACGAGCGGACGAGGGGGCCGGACTCTACGAAGTCGAAACCGATGCGGTGCCCAAACTCCTTCCAATCCTCAAACTCTTCTGGAGTAACCCATCGGTCTACTGGCAGGTGTCTGCTTGAAGGTTGCAAGTATTGACCAAGAGTGACGATTTTGATTCCAGTGGCACGCATGTCTTTAAGGGTCCGAGCGATCTCCGGTTTGGTTTCCCCCAAGCCAAGCATGATGCCCGATTTTGTTACATGACCCTGATCCGCCGCGTGACGAAGCACCTTTAAGGAACGCTCGTAGCGCGCTTGAACGCGCACGGGTTTCTGGAGGCGCTCCACGGTTTCGACATTGTGGTTAAAAATATCGGGTTCGGCTGCTAATACAGTGTCGACTTGGTCTAGCTTACCTTTGAAATCCGGTGTGAGAACTTCGATGGCGGTGCTAGGGTTTCGATATCTTATTGCTCGTATTGTTGCCGCCCAAACGGAGGCCCCGCCATCCTTGAGTTCATCGCGAGTAACGGAGGTGATGACGCAGTGCCGCAAATTCATTTTTGCCACCGCATCCGCGACACGGGCTGGCTCCCCGAGGTCCAATTCAGTGGGACGACCGGTTTGGATCGCGCAGAAATTGCAAGATCGGGTACAAATGTTCCCCAGAATCATTACCGTTGCCGTTCCCCGGGACCAACATTCACCCATATTGGGGCACTGGGCACTTTGGCAAACGGTGTGCAGCCGGTTGTCGTCAACCATCTTTCGAACAGCGCTGTAGCCACTGCCGCTAGGCAACTTTGCTCGAAGCCAGTCTGGCTTGCGGGATTTCATGCCGAGAACCTTTTCAATTGGCCCCAAAACTCAACCTATAAATGCAAATGTTTCACGGTCTTTTATGGAAGGGCGATCTCGATTCAACTACGGAATGAATCTCCATGGACGGTCTTCCGGGAGTTTTCGGGAGAGCCGTTCGTTATTTGTAAACGAAAGGCTTTGATTTTTTGATCCCAAGTGTCCTTATCCATTGGGTTTTCCAAGCATGAGTTCAAATCTTTCAGAAATCTCACACGATCAGTTGGCGGTGCGCCGCCAGAAGCTAGAAGACATGCGTTCTCGAGGCGTGGATCCGTTTCGGTCGTCTTTCCAGCCGACGCACACTGCCGTCTCGGCGGTCGCAGCCTTCGTCGGGGGAGCGGAGGAAGAGGATCAGCCGGCGGTCCGTGTGGCAGGCCGCTTGAAGTTCATTCGCAAAATGGGCAAGGCCCAGTTTGTCAAAATACAGGATCAAACGGGTATCATCCAATCCTATGTACGTATCGATGCATTGGGAGAAGAGGCGTACGCGAGTTTCAAAAAGCTGGATACCGGCGATATCATCGGAGTCGAGGGAACGCTTTTTCAGACAAAAACCGGTGAAGTAACCGTTCGTGCTCTGCGGTACGAAATGGTCTCCAAGGCATTGAGGCCGCTCCCTGAGAAGTTTCATGGTCTCACGGATCAAGAGCAGCGGATTCGCCAGCGCCATTTGGATCTGGTTATGAATCTACAATCGCGTGAGCGATTCTTTAATAGAAGCCGCATCATAAGCGGCATCCGAAGATTTTTGGAGGAGCGGGACTACTTGGAAGTAGAAACTCCTGTTTTTCAGAATGTGGCCGGTGGAGCCGCAGCAAAGCCGTTTGTCACGCACCATAACGCACTGGATCGGGACTTTGTGCTTCGAATCTCACTCGAGCTTTACCTCAAGCGACTTTTGGTCGGTGGGTTTGACCGCGTTTTTGAGATTGGCCGTAATTTCCGTAATGAAGGTATTTCGCGTCGTCACAATCCAGAATTTACGATGCTGGAGCTCTACGAGGCGTACTCGGACTATCGTGGAATGATGGAGTTGATTCAGAGCATGCTCCGGTACTTGGTTAAGGACGTTCTTAAAAAAGAGGAAGTTAAAATGCCTGATGGCGAGGTGATTGATTTCATGGGTGCATGGCGTGAGGCCAAGTACAAGGATCTCGTTTGCGAGAAGGTAGGGGATCTTGGCTGGTTTGACCTTCCCAAGGAAACTAAAATCGAACGCGCCCGCGAGATGGAGCTCGAGGTGGAAGCAGACTGGGAGGACTACGAAGTGTCTAACGAAGTGTTCGGGAAGCTGATTGAGCCTACGCTGATACAGCCGACATTCGTGACCCATTTGCCCAAAGAGCTATGTCCGCTGGCAAAGATCACTAAGGACGATCCTTCGACGATCGACGTTTTCGAGCTGTGCATAGGTGGAATGGAAATCGCTCCAGCCTATTCTGAGCAAAACGATCCGGATGTGCAGCGCGAAATGTTTGAAGAGCAAGCGGGAGAAGAGACTCAGAGTATCGACGACGATTTTCTGGAGACACTCGAATACGGTATGCCACCTGCCGGAGGACTCGGAATGGGCATTGATCGTATTGCTATTTTGCTAACTGAGGCAGAGAACATAAGGGATGTTATCCTGTATCCGCAGTTGCGCTCCTAATCTGAGCCGAAATCCGCTTATTGGCTGAAGTTGATGCCCTGGTACCTTTACATCGCCCTGAGGCATCTTTTCCCACAAGGGAGACGCTTTCCTGTTTTTACCCTAATGTCATTGACTGGCGTTATCTTGGGGGTAGCCACGTTAATTGTCGTTATCAGTGTTTTTAACGGGTTCGGTTATGAAATACGCAGTAAAATTGCCGATACGTTTGGCGATTTACGAGTCGTAAACGGCGGTCTTTTGGGCGATCCAGACGGATTGGCTGAGATTCTTGAATCAAAGGAAAGCGTCGATACTGCCATCCCTTTTGCGCAGGGGATCGTTATGGTGCTCTACAAGAATAAGCCGCTGGCCCCGATTGTGGAAGGGATCGACGTCAGATCCGATCGCGAAGTTCAAAAGTACGGAAATTACCTCTTAGATGGAAGCATGGATGAATTCGACGATGACTCCATATTGGTGTCCTCTGGGCTTGCGGGTCAGTTAGGGCTTTCGGTCGGGGATGAAGTGGAAATGTATACACCTCTGATGATGTTGAAGCTTCTCGAGAGCGATGGCAGCGATGTACTTTTGCCTCGCCTCGTTAGAGTTGGTGGAATCTTTCAAACCGGTTGGCAAAGGGTGGATGAGAATACTGTAATCAGCACGCTAAGGCTGATGCAGGATCTCTACAATCTTGGCGAAGGAGCACATGGGATTAGAATCGAGCTGAAGCCCGGTTTTGAGACGGAAGAGGAGGGTCGGGAAATCACAGAGTCTCTCGGTCGACCCTACTACGCTCAAACCTGGATGGATGCCAACGGAGACTACCTGTCCATTATAAAACTGGAAAAGCGAATGATGTTCTTCCTGCTGTTCATTATTGTTATCGTCGCTTCGTTTTCCATCATGTCGTCTCTCCTCACTTTTGTGATACGGAAAACTCGGGAGATCGGTCTTTTCGCCGCGATGGGGGCTACCCCGAGACAGCTAGCCGCCTGTTTTTGTCTCCAAGGAATGATTATTGGTGTGGCGGGAACACTGCTTGGCATCGGGCTTGGAAGGACACTGCTCTATTTTCGAAATGATATCACGTCGACCCTTTCATCCCTATTGAGCGTGTCAGATTCGATGAACCAGATTTACGGATTTGCTTACTTGCCCGCTCGGGTTCAGTCAGGAGACCTAATTGTTATCTCCCTGCTATCGATTTTGATAGCAACTCTGGCTGGGCTTGTGCCTGCCTACCAGGCCAGCAAGATGAACCCAGTGGAGGCATTAAGAAGTGAGTAGCACGTTGATAGAGACGAAAAAATTGGTGCGTCGCTTCAAGAGCGGTGACGAGCACATCGAAGTCTTAAGAGGAGTCGATTTCTGTATCAACGTGGGAGATACCGCAAGTATTCAAGGTGAATCTGGCTGCGGGAAGTCCACTCTCCTAAATCTCATGGCGGGACTGGATCAGGCGGACGAAGGCGGCATCTTCTGGAATTCAGAGGAAATATCCAGACACTCCAACCAAGTCCTTGCGATCAAACGCTCGTCGCTAATCGGTATGGTGTTCCAGTCTTACTATTTGGTTCCGGAAATCTGCGCTCTCGAGAATGTCATACTAGGTGGGCGCATCTCGGGAAATACCGACAATCTAGCCGAGCGATCAAAGTCTCTTCTGCAGAGAGTGGGGCTGGGCTCACGCATGTCGAGCCTGCCCTCGACCTTGTCGGGGGGCGAAAGGCAGCGAGTGGCAATCGCCAGGGCGATGATTTCCGATCCCAAAGTTCTCTTGGCCGATGAACCTACTGGCAATCTAGACGAAGCTACTGGGGATTCGATCATGGACATGCTGCAAGAGCTTTGCGAAGAAAAGCAGGTCAGTCTTATCCTGGTAACGCATAGTGCTAACTACGCCGCCCGAATGGGTCGATCTTGGGTATTAAGAAAGGGGATACTTGAGAAAAACAACGGCCAAATGATAGAATGAATTACATCGAATGAAAGAGAATTTATTGAAGTGCGGAGTGATCGGCGTGGGCTATTTAGGCCAACATCACGCTCGGATCTACAGCGAGCTTGAAGGTGCTATATTGGCTGGGGTTTTTGAAAGCGATGCTGATCGAGCTAGAGAGATCAGCGAGCGGCATCAATGCCCAGCGTTTTCCACGATTGAAGAGTTAGCGGAAACCTGTGACGCTATTAGTGTCGTTGTGCCAACGGACAAACATCACGAAGTGGCGTTACCCTTGTTAAAGAAGGGATGTCATCTCCTAATTGAAAAGCCAATCTGTGAAACAGTCGAGCAGGCGTCCGAGATTCTTGCCGAGGCAAATGGAGCAAATGCTCTTGTTCAAGTGGGGCATATCGAACACTTCAATCCAGTTATGAGCTACCTCGAAGAGGTGGTCACGAACCCCAAATACATTACGGCGGAACGATTAGCTCCCTATCAGCCACGAGGAACCGAAGTCGGCGTTGTCTTGGATCTAATGATACACGATATCGGGGTGGTTCTGCAACTGGTAGGGTCGGAACCTGTGGATGTGAGAAGTGTTGGCGTAGGTGTGCTTTCTAAAACCGAGGACATTGCCAATGCTAGGATAGAGTTCGCGAATGGTTGCGTGGCTAATTTGAATGTAAGTCGTGTAAGCTCCAAAAAAGTTCGAGAGATCCGCTTATTTCAGTCTACCGGCTACCTATCTCTTGATTTCATGAATCAAGCTGGCCACCACGTGGCGGTAGGCTTGGAGGGTCTAAGCAAGAGCGAAGTGCCCATCGAAAAGGGCGAGCCACTCAAGTTGGAACTGGCATCTTTCGTCGAAAGCGTGAAAAACCGAAAGGATCCAAAGGTGGGTGGCGAATTGGGTAAAACCGCACTTGACCTAGCGATTCAGATTACGAGTCAGATCCGCAAGACAATGTATTAGGCCTATATCCTTATGCCCACCGACCCGCTAGTTTTATCCCCATTTTCGTTTCCGGCTCCCACTGGCAGCAATGTGGATGTGCTCATTGTTGCGGGAGAGCATTCTGGTGACGAGCATGCAGCAAGGATGGTAAGCGCCGCACTGAAGAGGAATCCGACACTGAAAGTTGCTGCAATGGGAGGCGCAAACTTGAAAAGCACGGGAGCAGAGTTGATCTGCGACATGATGCCCTACGCCATTGTGGGAATCTTTGAAGTGCTGAAGCACTACAACGAGCTGAAAAAGTTGCGCGATGAGATTGTGAAGTGGATCTTGAAGTATCGCCCGAGTGCGGTATGTTTCGTCGACTATCCTGGGTTGAATCTCAGGTTGGCAAAAAAGTTGGCGGAGCATGGTGTTACGACAAAGTCCGGCGGGGACATTCGACTGCTCTACTACATTAGCCCGCAAGTATGGGCTTGGAGGGCCAAGCGCAGATTTGAAATGGCAGGGCTAATTGATACGCTGGGAGTCATCTTTCCGTTTGAGGTGAAAACCTTCGAGGACACGGAACTAGAGACAACTTTTGTTGGCCATCCGTTTCTTGCAGAGAACTACCAATTCCCCACGACCTATGATGCCGATGGTGACGTTTTATTATTACCTGGGAGTAGGTCTGGAGCAATCGGGAGAATCGCTCCAGTCATGTTTCAGGCGTTTGGGGAATTGCTTAGGGATCAAAATGATGCTCGTGCGAAATGTATATACGCGAGCGATACACTTAAAGAATTATTAGAATCCATACTGAGTCAATTTGGCGATTTGAAAGAGCGAATCGAGCTCGTGCCAAACAGTACGGTGGTAAAAGCGAGCTCCGTTCTAACAAGTTCAGGAACGATGTCCCTGAACTGCGCCTTATCAGGAATACCGGGAGCAGTTGTATATCGCGTCCACCCGCTAACCTATCTGTTTGGGAAAATGGTGCTTAAGATTCCCTATATCGGAATTGCGAATATACTTTTGCACAAGGCATTTTATCCTGAGTTCATTCAAAGGGCTGCAAAGGCGAGAGTTTTAGCTGACGAACTGCTCGATTGCCTGAAAAATGCGAGTCGGATAGAGCAAACCAGTGAATTGAGCCGGAAACTGCGAACGATCCTAGACAAGCCAGCGAGTGGTGGAGCGGGAGCATGGCTCGATAAAAACGTTTCGAAGGAACGAAGTTAGGGCATCTTTTCCAGTAGCAATTGGACTTGCCCACGAAGGATATTGGGGCCGACCACGCCTGTATGGCGTTGATGGACTTTACCTCCTTGATCGAGAATTACAATCGTCGGAATATAGCGTATGGGTCCGAAGGCTTGATCCAGGCTCTCGTTGTTTTTTGCGATATCGTAATTAATCTTGTTAGTCGTAGCGAAATGTTCGATACTCTTGTATGCTTCGTCTACCGAGACACCTATGATTTCAATTTCGTCCTTCGAAAAATCATTTCTTAGTGCTATCAGGGTAGGGATCTCTTCACGGCAGGGAGCACACCAAGTCGCCCAATAAACGACGAGCGTAACCTTGCCTTTACAGGAGTCGCTATTGATTTCAAGGCCACCTACGGTCTTGGCCTGCCAGGTCACCGGCTCGAGTTCTCCCACGACCTGGGCATCCTTTCTTGGTGCGGTCGAATCACTGGTTCCCCCCGTGGCAAAATCGGTTACGACGCACAGAGGACATCTATCCGTACCCATACTCAAGCCTAGGTAAGCGGCAATAGTGCCTATCAAAAGGAGAGTTGACCAGTTTCGCTTAAGAAATTCCATAATCTACGGAAAGACCCATCAATGACCAATCTTAGAACGGCTGTTGAACCAAAGTGATTTCATGGGATGATCGACCTCTGAATTGGAGGGAAGCTTTCTGAGCCTCGAAATTTTGGGAAAACAGATTCCTCATTGAATATCGACTCCGCTGAGAAGCGACTAAAGAATATCCCCCAGACTTCCATAGAGTGGGGTAAAGTTCTCTTTTCGCGACCAGCCTTGCTCGCCATTGGGAAGCTCGACCTTCATCCAGCCGAGAAACGTTTTCGTGACTAGGCAAACGGAGCCTTCGGGCAAGGGGGATTGAATTTGCTCTATCTCTAAATCTGTAGGCACGCTTTTGAGCTGGCCTTCAGTGATGACGACCATGGCTTCCGGATTGGCAAGAAGTCCGTACTCAGCTCGTGCCCAGTTCGATCCAAAAACAAGAGCGACCGCAAAGAGGCCTATCGCTGCGAAGGTAAATCGAATTCGTTTCCTTTGGGGAAAATAGGCAAAGGTGACCCAACCGGTAAATGCCAGTGCCGCGACAACCATGGAAAGATAAGCCGCTTTCTCCCATTCCGCTGGGGTTAAGATTGAAATGTAGGCCATGAGTCCATCGCCCTTAACGAGTCGAGCGAGAGTGGGATAGTACCCACCGCTTTTGCTGAGGCCTACTTTCAGGTTCCACCTAAGTTCGGGCGAATCCGTCTCCAGCAGGAATGCAGATGTCCAATAAGCGATCGCTTCGCCCCACCTTTCTTCTTGGGCAGCCGCCAGGCCCAAATTGTGCCGGAGGGTCCAGTCGTGTGGATTGGAATTTAGCTCCGAAAGCCAAGAGGACGAGGCTTTCGAAAAGGCGGCTTCGTTGTAATGGTCCAGTCCCTCGTTGGATAAGCCATCCAAGGTCGGAACCAGCACCGCAATCGCGGCGATTGAAGCGAACCAGGCTCCGCTAGAAAAAAGCCGGCGGACTGAGATTCCCGGTTGACGAAGTTGGCTTAGAAGATCTCTAAGCTCTGATTGCCATTCTTTGAAGGAGGGGGCACGCTTTCCAAACAGCATTTTATCGGAGTTCTGCCAGAGTGCTTTCCATCGCGTTGCTTGCTCGATGCCAGATTTTTCAAAAACGGCTTTTTCAATATCCGTGGAAGAGGGTTCCTCTATTTCGATTTCCCAGAATTCCCGTGCCGCGGCCCTCCAAGCAAGTTGTGCTTCCCGCTTTGCTGGTTCCGCATCGTCAAGTGCCATTGTAGTCTGTTTTAACTGTTTGAAAGCCCTTCGCCTCTGTTTGTTTGGGTCTAAGGAGAGGGAGCGAATCAAGGCGATCAAAGCCCAGAGAAGGGAGGGGGCCGCGAAAGAAAAAGCGAGATAGCCAAGCTTTACGCCACCTTTTGGAATCGAGCCTTGAGCCGACTGTCCGAGGGGGCTGCTCAATAATTCAACGGGCTTGGTTAAGAGATTCACTCCACGTGGGTCGAGCTCGAACGGAAGCGAATCACTCGGTTGCGGTTTGCTGGTCGTAGGTTTTATAGAGGGAGTGCTCAAGTTATTGGGATCGCTTTGGGGAATGAGGGGATTTACCACGACCGTTTTGGCCGGGATGTTTATGCTCTCGTAGCGGTCGGTTTTGGGATTGAAGAAACTGAACTCGATGGGTCCGAACTCGAAATCGCCTTCTTTCGTGGGAATCAGAACGATATCCTCAGAAAGACTTCCTTCGAAAGGCGAGTCTTCCGAAACTTCCTTATTTACGTCCGGTTGGATGGACCTGAAACTTGCGGATACATTACGGGGCTTTAACCCGAATCCTTGGGGCCAGTTTCCCGTCCCACTAAGTTTCAAAGTCCAAGTTACCGGTTCTCCAACCTGCACGATTTCAGGAATCACCTTGGATTCAAACTGGAACTGACCCACCGCACCCGTGAAGGATGTGGGTTCACCCGTAGGAAGGGGTTTTATGCTTAGTTGAAGCGTTTCCGATTCAATATTGTAGTTATCAACAACTGGATCATCGAAGATAAATCCCCTCCGGCGTCCAACAACCATGGATACGTTCTGGTTTACTTTGGGCAGTTTAATTTCTCCGTTCCGAGTGGCCATGGCGGGAGTTTCGAACAGCACTGCAGAGTAGTCGAAATTTCGGTACTTGAAATTGGTCGAGCGATGACTTTCGAAGCCCTTGGTGACCACGCCGACGGGATTCCATTGGGGCAAAGAAATGTCGTTTAACCGATTTTGGTAGTCCTGCCGGACTCCAAGTACGTAGCGAAGCGTAAAGATTTCCCCTTCGTGGATGGAATCATCGGTAACGCTGAGCTCACTTTTGAAAATATCGTCAGGCTTCATGCCGGTGTTTCCAAGCGTCGCTTCAATCACCTCGAAACTAGCAGCTTCTACACTGATGTTTCCCTTGTCGGTTCGCACGCTGAAGGAGGGGATCGTGACTGTTCCCTCGCTCGTTGGAGAGACGCGAAATTCGAGAATCAGTTTCTGAACAACTCTCGAATTAAATATGTTCATCGAACTGCTTTGACCGACCTGAGTGAAACTGACGCCAGGTACGTTAGGAAGATCGACATTTCCGTCCGGTGAACAGCCTTCGAAATGGAGTTGAAGGCTATTCGCTTTGCCTTGCTGCAGCGTCCCAGAAGCGGGTGTCCAATTGACGCTTTGTGCGAAAAGAGTGGACGCGGTCGTAAATACTCCGAAGAGCACGATTGGGAAGAGTTTTAAGTATGAGCGGTTCATCACCAATCCTTTTTTAGCTTTTGAGGGGGTGGCGCGTTTTCATCGCGTTCCGCATTCTGCAGCATCATATGCAGGGCCCCAGGCTTGTCTTGCTGCTTGAGCTGTTCAAGTTGTTGAAGAGTCATAGCCTGTTTGGCCGACCTTGGAGGCAGTTGCTGCTCGGTTCCTCCGACTTGAGTTTGTTCCTCCTTCGGCTGTTGGTCTAGCTGTGGCGTTTCTTCAGATTCATTCATGTCGCCTAAAGATTCACTTTGCTGTTGTTGCTCGCCTTCTTCCTCGCCGGTTTGAGACTGCTCTTGACTGCTTTCGTTCTCTTGTGGCTCCTGATTCTCTTCACTTGGTTGATCTGAATTCTCTTGTTCCTGAGAATCTGAGTCCTCCCCGTTTTGTTCAGAATCAGAATTGGGTTCCCCCGATTCATTCGGGTCTTCGGAATTCTCTGATTGGTCCTGATCTTGGTTTTCCTGATTCTGCTGTTGCTCTTCGGGCGGCTTTTCCAAGAGTTTTTCGAGTTCTTCTCTTAGCATTACCCAGTCTGTCTGCAGCGGATTAATGNAGTGGCCAGCATCAACCGCATGAATCCCATCCCAGATGGAGGGATCGGGTATTCCCTGNCCTTGTTGCATTGCGGATTGTCCAAGTTGTAATGTCANTTGGGCAAACTGCTCGTAGTCTGAAGNCTCGTGGGCTTNCTTTTCGGCGATGGAANNAATGACCTCGCCCAACGTTGGACCGCTCTCCTCTGCCNGAGGAGTGACAGCTGGCGTGTTTTGCGAGGGCGCGGTAACTTGCCCCGAAGCCCCGAAAGCGAATGAAAGCGAAATAAAAATAGAATAGATATTCCTGATAATTAATGGGCTAAAAATCATTGGGTAAGGGGAGTTCTCGTTCGAACGACTCTTGGTTTAGGTGTGAATGGAAATTCTCGATACAGGGATATCAAGATGAGCAGAAGTCCGAGAGCTAAAAATATCTGATACCTCTCTATGTGAACAGACTGGGAAGTGGTTCCGGTTTCTCCGGTTTTCCCGCGCTTAACCGTTTCCTCAATGAGCGAAGCAAGATCTACCCAAACATTTGCTTCCCGGAAAACTCCTCCTGTTTTATCTGCGAGTGATTGCAGGGTAGCGGACTCGAGCTTGGTAAGAACGACCGCGCCCGCTTGATCCTTATGGTAGCCACCCTCATCCGCGGGGATGAGCCCACCATCTCGAGTGCCAAACCCGAGACAGACTGCCTGCACATTTTGCTCATTCAGTTCGTCTACATATTCTGTCCAGTCCTGGTTAAGGCTCTCGCCATCGCTGATCACTATGAGAAAGCGGTCGGCCTCGCTGTCCGATTGCCGAAAGGAATCGAGAGTCGTCTCTAGCATAGCCCCATAGTTGGTACCACCTTGAGGAATGAAATTGGGGTTCAAATCTCTCAGGAAACCACGGAGTATTTGGTAGTCGGGACTCATCGGGCTTTGGAGAAAAGCGGTTCCGGCAAAGACGATCAGGCCGACGCTTTCTCCCTGCAAGTTGTCGAGCAAGCTTTCCACGACTAGTTTAGCTCTTTCAAGTCGGTTGGGTTTAATGTCTTCAGCTAGCATGCTCTTGGACAAATCCATAGCAATTATCACCTCGCGGGAACGCTTGAAAACCTCCTTGTGTATTTCACCCCATTGGGGCCGAGCGAGGGCGATTATAACGAAAACCAATCCAATGAGAAAGAGCCATTTGGATGGTTGGATCAGACCGGATTTAATCTCGGAAACACCTGCGAAAGTGGCCTTGACTCGTTTAACCTTAGAGCGACTAGAGAGTGAAACAATCCTCTTTCTGAATACGATAGTAGATAGTATCCCTAGGACGGGAATCGCTAGCACAAAAAGGTATAGCTCTTGTCCAAAAGTCAACTTAGGACCTCCTTTCGATTCATCGCCCCAATCGCTAGCGCTCCAAAAAGCATGACGCCTGCTGCGATCGAGAAATAGGGAAAAAGCTCAGTGGTCACACTGTACTGATGTGACTCAAACTCAATCTTGCTGTTTTTGTCTATAGAGTCGAAAGCATCCATAATTGTATTGGAATTATCGGCACGATGAAATTCTCCGTTAGTAATTCTGGAGATTTCCTTCAAGGTTGGTTCATCGGTTTGAGAGGGTACGCGTACCGTTCCGATTCGCTCTCCCTTGGCGTTGAGGCGAGGCATGGAGACGATTCCATCCCGTCCGGCCCCTATTGTGTAAACGCGAATGCCGTTTTCTGCAGCTAATTCCGCCGCCGCAATAGGCTCGATAGAACCCGCGGTATTGGCCCCATCGGTAAGGAGAATGATGAAAGCGCCTTCACGGTCTCCGGAACGTTCTTTGGTTCCCTCTTGTAGCCTAGATAGCGCAACGCCTATTCCGTCTCCAATAGCAGTTCCATCTTCGATCAAGCCAATAGCTAGACGACTCGTCTGACTCGAAAGCCAGTGATGGTCAAAAGTGAGCGGAGCCACGGTGTACGCCTGTCCTGCAAAAGCGACGAGACCTATGCGATCGTTGTCGCGTTTGTTGATGAAGGCGCTTAAAACCGGTTTAACTGCTTGCAGGCGGTTGATACTCTTCAAGCCGTCCTTGTAGTCTTCATACAGCATCGAACTTGAAAGGTCCAATACCAGCATGATGTCGTAGCCTTTGCTTTTGGTCTGCCGTTCGAAATCGAGAATCTGGGGGCGGGCCAGCGATATGACAATTAAAGCAGCCCCTGCGAATCCGAAGAATGAGGACAATTTCGAGCCTCCTGCAAAAACAGAGCGCTGCCAATTTCCAGCAAAAGGGAGAACCAGAGCAGCTGATGCCCGCCGACTACGCAATATCCCGATAACCGGAAGAGCAATCAGAGCTAAAAGCCACCATGGATCCACTAATGCAAATTCGTCCATAACTTCCAAAGTCAGCCTCGCCCAAAGCGTAGAGCGCGTTTCTGAAAGAGCTTCACAACTGTATCAAGAGCGTCCTCACCCGCCTGCAAGGTAAGTCGATCTGAATCGACTGGAAACAGCTTTTTGAAATGCGAATCACGATCACGGTTCCATTTCTCGTGTGCTGCTTTCTGAGCCACGGATTTGCCATTCAGATTAAAAAGTCTGCCGGAAACGGGATCGTATACCGTTTGCTCTCCACGGTTGGGTAATGCTCGCTCCCATGGGTCCTCAATTCTAAACCCAACCGGTTGGTAGCGTTTTTTTATGACGTTCCATCCTTCCGGTTGATCATGATCAGGAAAATCGCTTAGCCAGACAAAAATACTGTGACGGGGTGCCGCTCTCAGGAGATACCTCCAAGGTATCACCGCCCGTTGAGGTCCAAGGACATCCGGTGGCGGCTTTCCCAGCAATGTCGCAGCGGTGTGTAGCACCCGGCCGCGGCCCGCCGAGCTCTTGGTGAATTCATAGCCAGTCGGCGAGGCGTACAAAAGAGAAACCCGGTCACCATTCACGGCGCTCAGAAGCATTAAAAGGCTCGAAAGCTCCAAGAGGGCTTCGCGTTTGGATCGTTCGCCAGAGCCAAACTGGAGGGAAGGAGTATCCTCAAATAGCAGTACCAGTGTAACTTCACGCTCTTCAACGAACTTCTTCCGGTAGGGTTCGCCCAGCCGAGCGGTCACGTTCCAGTCAATGTCCCGGACATCATCCCCGTACTCGTATTTGACGACCTGATCAAACTCCATTCCTTTGCCTCGGAAAGAAGATTTGTATTCGCCGCTCAATACGCTCGCTACAGCATGCCGCACCCGCCACTCAAGTTTCCGCAGCATTGCGATCGAAGAGGACAGACTTTCGAAGGTATCCGAGATTTGGCTCTCTGTCTGGCTCATTCTTCGAGAAGCTTACGCGAAGGAATTAGTAGGCAGTGGAGTTCTATCTAGGACAATCTTGAGCGCATCGTCGGGAGTGATTTCCTCAGCTTCGGCTTCATAGGTCAATCCAACCCTGTGGCGCATGGCGTCGAGGAACACGTCCTTGATAATCGACGGAGACACGTGGTCCTGCCCACGTAGCCATGCAAGGGCACGACCGGCTTGGAACAGACTCAACGATGCTCTTGGGGACGCTCCATAGGAAAGGTATTTATGTTCCGGGTTCTCACCCTCTGCCATTCTCCGCGTCGCTCGTACCAGCTTTAGAATATAAGACTGTATCTCCTCCGACACATGGATCTGATCCACTTCTTCGCGAATCTCCAGCAGCTCCTCACCACTCGACACCGCCTTTAGTTCAGGCTGACGAGTCACTTGCCCCCAGCGTTTCATCATTTCAAACTCTTCCGCCTGTTCCGGATAGTCGACGATCAGCTTGAAGAGGAATCGGTCTCGTTGCGCTTCGGGCAGCGGGTAGGTGCCCTCTTGCTCAACCGGATTCTGAGTGGCCATGACAAAGAAGGGGTTGGGAAGGGCCTGCGACTCTCCGCCGATGGTCACTTGCTTTTCCTGCATCGCCTCAAGCAGGGCGCTCTGTACTTTAGCGGGGGCACGGTTGATTTCGTCCGCTAAGAGCATGTTAGCGAAGACAGGGCCACGGTGGGGCACAAATTGTCCGTCCTTTGGCTGGAAGATCATCGTTCCCACCACGTCGCTTGGCAGGAGATCGGGGGTGAACTGTATTCGCTCGAATTGCATGCCAAGGGCGGTTCCAAGGCTTTTGATGAGAAGCGTCTTGGCAAGTCCTGGCATGCCTTCCAGTAGGACATGCCCATTTGCAAGAAGAGCGACGAGCATTCGCTCGATCACAATCTCTTGTCCAATTACAGCGGTTCCAACTTCGTTTTTAATTCGTTCAGCCCAGTTGCTCATATGGGTTTGTTACCTTAAGAATTATGGAGGGTTATCGGTCGTTTCATTGAGTTGTGTCTAGTGAGTTGAGATTGACCATGAAATCAAGACATTGTTTCGGTCGTTCTTATTTTTTACTGATCGCCCCCTAAGTTGTTGGTTAAGAGAAATATGAGTGTCTTTAATTAATTTCCTATTCTGCTTCATTCTGTTCCGAAATAGCTTGATTTGGCCCGTTTTAAGGGCAGTTTAGGGCAGTAATGCCAAAGAAGCCCACACTTAAAGCCCGCAAAAACAGAGATGGCAAGTGGGTAGTGAATGTTCCACCAATTTTGTCCAAGACAGGAAAAAGATGGAGGCCAGAATTTACGTCAGAAGCCAGAGCAAATGCTGAAATCAGAAGGATCTTAGGGCATGTAAACAAGCACGGCGTCGACAGTACCCGTTTGACGGCAAGCCAGAGCGTTGATGCGAGAGCTGCTTTGAGGATTCTGGAAGGTGCAAATTTTGAGGGTGAACGTGAACTAACGCTTAAAGAGGCGGCCGATCAATATGTGAAGCACTTAAAAAGACTACGGCACTCTCAAACCGTCGCTGAGACTTTGGCTGATTCCATAAAGCACAGAACCGACAGACGGGGCAAAGAGTGGTCTTACGGACAAACCCAGGAGATGAAGTCAGTGATGTACGGGCCACTTCCTTATCCCCGTGCAAAAGAGCATCAGAGGAAAAAGGAGGCAGGATTTTTGCATCTGTTCGGGAGTAGGGACATCGACAGTGTTACCGAGGAGGAGATTACAAATTTTTTGGAGAAACATCACGGCTCCAGCACCTCTAAAGACAAAAGGGCGATGAGACAGAATAGGGCATTGAGGCAGATAGCTCCTATATTTAATCATGCTCACAAAAGAGGTTGGCTGCAGAAGAATCCTGTAGCTTTCATATCCTACAAGGATACTAATACCGAGACGGAAGTGCTGAGTATATCTGCATTCAATCGAGCTGCCGAACTCATTCAGGGAGATGAGTACAGAGATTTGGCAGCGGGAATTACCATCCTGATTTGGGCAGGGCTAAGACCCTCGGAACTAATGGGCAGCAAGGATAAGCCTCCACTTATGTGGAAACAAGTTATCCTGAAGCCTCAAGGCGCACACACAAAGCCATACATCGATGTGAAAGATGTAAACGCCAAGGGCAGCGAGGGAAGGCTGGTGGACATGGAACCTAACTTGGTCAGCTGGCTTGAAACCATACCATCCTCTGAGATGGTTGGAGCTGTATTCTCAAGAAATGAATTTGGGACGAAGTATCGAAGATTCAGGAATGCCTTGGGAGTCGCTGGCAAAAGCGACATCTTCAGACATAGCTATGGAACCTACCATTTTCATCATTTTGAGAGTTTGGAAAAAACGATGAACCAGATGGGCCACAGCAATAGAAGGACGTTTGAGAAGCATTACAAACGCTATAATCCCGAAGAGGATTCAGCCTTTCTGTATTGGCAAGTAGTACCAGAAGGAGCCACTGTTCCAGAACTAGTTCAGTTTGCAGCGTCATGAAAAAGTATAGATCGGGTTGGTTGGTTGCACCAGATGAAGCAGTACGGGATATTCTCTCTGGTTTGGAAAATCAACAAACTGAAGGATGGAGAACCTTTTGGAAGAAATTGGCGGGCAGGGACTTACAAGATCTTACTCAAATGTCCCTAGCTATTGCCATGCGTGTATTAGATGTTTCCCAGTGTAACCCAGACAAGGCTGTCGAGTACTTCCGTGATCAACAAATAATGCCAGTCCCAAGATTTCTTCCCAAGTCTGAGCTATCGCGTTTTGGAAACTTCTTTGAAGAGATCATTGATGAACTGGAATGGGGTAAGGATGTTAAGGCTGTCAGGAAGGACAGCGGTAAAATGCTTAACGTTCATCTGTATAACATACGCTATCTCTTTGATGACCTCAGAGGCGTTGTTCATGAAGAACCGAGGTACATTCTTTTTAAGGAAGATCCTTTCCCCTATGATGTTAGCCTATTAGAAAGTATTAAACAGCTGCCAGATCTAGACCAAGAATCCGTTGGCGATTGGGCTATAGTTATTAGGGACTGGTTACTAGCGATTGAGCAGTTGCCTTGGGAGGAACGATATTCGGTAAATCCAGATCCTGAATATGCAGAATACCCAGAGCGGAACTTTCCCTATCATGAAGGCACAAACTGGATCTTCAATCAGGCTATCAAAGAAGGGCTGGAAGAAGCTACCAAGAGAGAGGTAGCAGAGAGAACCAAGACCCATGATGAGATAGAAAAGAAGGCAGTTAAGAATCTCTCACAACACTACAACGTGGAGATGGAAGATGGATTCCCAAAAGAATGGGAAGGTCTGACTGGCTATGAGGATTTTGAAAAGGGCAAGAAGTGGGGGGACTATGTGTGGGTTTACCATGAATATGAGAAGCTCAAGCGGCAGAGGCAGGATTCTTTAGAAGGGGCAGAGCGAGCGGCCAAGAGTAAGCTGTTGCATAAACGCATAAGCAAAAGGCTTGCTGAAATGGTGAGTTAAAAGGTGCATCCCATTACTCTCAAGTGGCATAGAGTGGTACTTTCCCAAGC
>PBMN01000014.1:0-66691 GCA_002722675.1 Opitutaceae bacterium | reverse complement strand
GATGCGTGCCCAGAGCAATCATAACGTCGAACTGTTTAGTCGCTCGGCTGAGCTGATCGAATAGCTTTTTGAAAACCAAACCGACCGGTGCCGTACGGGTTCCGTCCGGTACAATCAACAGAACGCGTTTGCATTCGTAATCCGACACCGGACACATATCGCTGATCAAACCGTCCACCTGATCATCAGAAACCGACCCCTTTTCCGGAGCGATCGCGGAGAATACCTGTTCATTACCCATAAATATATCTGCCCGTTGCCGACCTAGTTCGGCTAATCATTCGCGAATGATTGAACAAGTTCATTGCCCCTGCTAGATTAAAAACCTAAGATCGAAATTTTTTGAAGCGGGTTGTTCCTGAGATCAGGAATAATTATTGTGCTCGCGGTAGTGGGCCGGAGAAAAGCTGTAGCGGTTTTTGAAGGCCCGAGAAAAGTAGTTCTGGGAGTAGAAGCCCAACTGGAAGGCGATTTCCTTTGTGGGAAGAGACTTGAGTTCCAATGGTTGTTTGGCTTTTTCGAATACAAGCGACTACTGGAAATTCAATGGGCTCATCCGATAGGACACCTAAAATGGGCTCGAATTCCCGCATGGCTTTGTTAGGGGCCATGCAATGCAAGTGTAAGTGAAAGCCGACGCGAGGCACGTGGGTCTGTTCGCGGGCCGATTTGCTTTTGCCCGGCGAGATTGGGTTTTCTGGCCCCGTGCCAATTAATCCAGCGGACAGCTTTCTCTGGCTGGGGACAGGCTTTTCAGGGAAAACAACGAGGCCCGAATGAGCGTATGCGTGAAATTGATGGAATTATTGCCGAAATATGGGAACACTCTAGTAGACGTATGGGTTTATGCTTGGATTTTGTTTGTTTCAAGTAATCCCGTGGTCATTTTTGGAACAAGCAAGATCGACCGAATTCGCGATATGTCCAACGCTTCCGAAATAAGGCTGGACCGGGAGGATTGCTATGCTGCGCGGGAAGCGGCCTAAGGTGAGTCGGTACCCTAACCGCAGATCCCTCGTTTATTAGCTCGCGGACGGGACACCGACAGGCGTCACAGGTGCTAATGCAGTCATTGAACATAATTTTTAGCCAGATTTAGCAGGTTCGTTACCTGAAAGAAATAAGCTGGTGTCTGAATAGCTCAATAACTGAGTGTCTGCCTCTAGTTCCCCATGAAAAGGCTTCCATCCGCGTCCTTCGCGAAAAAGGGAACCTTGGGTATGTGTTCGAACAGTCGATTAGCGTACGCCCCTTTCGCGAGGTTCCCGCAAAAGCGTAATATGGCGAAAAAATACTATTATTAGTCCAAAAAATACAAGCTGAAGCATTGCTATTAACGTATTATTTAACGCTTACCCTAACCTACCTCCCCTTGCCTTCTTACCAAGGGATCCCCCAATCCCTTGCCTTCTTTTCAAGGGACCCCTCAACCCTCAAACCCATTGTTTCCAGATGATTAATATAGGTTCTTTTACGTTTAAACCCCGTATTCGTTTTATTAAATTCTGCACACTTTCTTTGACGTGTGCTGTTGGCCTGTGGGCCCAAGATGATGCCGAAGAGGTCTTCGAGCTTTCGCCATTCTCGATTGATGCTGATGATACCGATGGCTATCAAGCTATCTCCACACTAGCTGGTACTCGAATAAAGACAGATTTACGAGACATAGGGGCAGCAATTTCTGTGATTACTCCAGAGTTTTTAGAAGACACAGGTGCGGTTGACGCTGCCACAGTGCTCTCTTACAGTCTGAATACCGAGGTTTCTGGCGAGCAAGGCAACTTTGCAGGTGGCGTTGAGACAGGGGATGATAGAAGCAATCCAGCTGTAAATGGTCAACGTGTTCGAGGTATTTCCCCAGCATCGCTGACAAGAGGTTATTTTCTAACGGATATCCCTTTTGACTCATACAATACTAGCCGGATCACAATCAATAGGGGTCCGAATTCATTATTGTTTGGTGTGGGAAACCCAGGAGGAGTCATCAACAACCAAGTAAAATTAGCGACGATTGGTGACGACTTCGGACACCTGAGATTGCGTTTGGGAGAGCGTGGTGGACATCGCGAGGAGTTGGACATCAACCGAGTACTCATAAAAGATCGACTGGCTTTAAGGCTAGTTGGTGTGAACGAGGAGATACAGTTTAAGCAACGTCCCGCTTATGAAACAGATCAGCGTATTCACGCATCCTTAGAAGGAGTGTTGTCTCAAAACCGCGATTCGAACCTCCTAGGTCGACTCACTTTTAGGGCCAACTACGAGAAAGGCATGATCGAGGGTACACCCGTCAATGTAGTACCACCAGCAGATTCATTAAGTAATTGGTTTGAGCACCAAATTGATAATCGAGAAGTCGTGGAAAGGATGTCGGGAATCAGCTTACCCGGGCATATTGATAACTCGTTTGAAGATAGTTACGGTCTCTTCGTTCCACATACCACAGTTAATACCCTCATGGGGGTGCCCTCGGGACGGCAGTCGGGCCTGAACGCAAGATTATCTGCGTGGGTAAATATACCTATAACCTGGAATCACATAGGACAACATCACCCATCCACGGGGTTGCCTGATTCTCCAGAAGTTGCGGGAGTGTTGGCACGTGTAATTTGGAATAAGGCCCCTGAGTATAGCCGAGGAAGATTTGAAACCCCGATGACGATAAGCGATTTTTGGGGATCTGGTGTTCCAGGCTTTATAAGTCATAGAGTGCCAGCTTCGATTCTAGATAATGAATCTTTGCTTTGGTCGGGAAACACGAACTATGTAGGCCACGAATTCGAGGCCCAGAATTTCTCTCTTGAGCAAGGTTTTTTAAATGGGAAAGGTGGTATAGAATTAGTCTATGATGAGCAGATGTACGAAAGAAATGCTTCTCTGCCGTTCGACCAAGATTGGAAGATAGATATTTCCTCTCATTTAACAAATGATCAGCCGAATCCAAATGTAGGTAAATTACTTGGCTGGGGTTCACATGAGCCAGCGTACTTTTCAACATTCAGAGCAGCTAAGAGAGCCACCATTTTTTACGAGCATGATTTCGCTGAGAACGATGGTTGGTTAAGCCACTTGGGAAATCACGTTTTCACGGGACTGTATAATGAGCAAACAATCGATCGGCTCGATAGAAACTACAAAATGATATGGAATCATGACACCTCATACAAGACGGCGGCGGACATATTCACTGGTAATCAAACTCATGGCAGAAGGACGTTGCAGCACTACCACTACTTAACTGACAATCTAGTAGGTACGAATTTAAGCGATCTTAAAGTTACATCCTATATAACCCCAAAAATGCCAGTGCATGGCGATAGGTATTATTTATCATGGAATGATCACCCAACGCCTAGTGCGAACCCGAATGGCGTGAACGTACCTGCGGACCCGACACAATACATCCCGGGAACGGGAGATCCGTCTTATTATGATACCTTCATTGCGAATAAGCAGCTTTTGAGTGCTTTCAGAAATAAGCAGATCATAAATTCGGAGGCGCTTAGTTGGCAGAGTAAGTTTTTAAATGGCAATATAGTGGGTCTTCTGGGTTGGAGAGATGATGAATCAATCAACACAGGTCAGGCATCAGTAGACAAGGATGGTGACGGGAACCCGCTTCCTGGCCAGCAAGAGTTATCTGATGCTTCAGAAGTCGTTGAGGGAAGTACAATGACTAAAAGCGTTGTGGCACACCTTCCATTGAATATTGGAGGCACTCGGTGGAGTGCCCATTGGAATACTTCGGAGAATTTTTCTCCTGCTGCCACGCGCCGCAATATCAGGGGTAACGTTATTCCCTCCCCTTTAGGAAAAACGAAAGAAGTAGGCATTGGGGCTGAGTTCTTTGATGGGAGAATGTCGTTGAGGATAAGTAAATACAAGATGACAACCGACTATCAGGATGCTTACCTGGGCGGTGCGATAAACGGCATCCTAGCACCATTAGGTGCTGTAAGATGGGGTTTGTTGCAATCTGACGGTACTACCTGGCAAGAAGTTTATGATATCATGTACGATGATCGTAACAGGTTCCCAGATGCGAAAAGATTCAACAGTTATGATGAGCTTTTCACTGCATTGGGTAATTATCTGCCGAGCGATATTGAATCACTTATTAACAGGCGATACGATGCCGATGGGGCATATTTGTATGACCGAATTCTTGGGGCTTCTGCGACAAGAGGATACACGTCTGAAGGAACTGAAATTGAGTTAGTTGGCAATGCTACAAAAAACTGGAGAATGGTGTTAAATGTTGGTCAGCAAGAGACTGTTACAGCTGATACGGCCCCTGTCCTGGCTGAGGTAGCCAATTTGGTAGCGGCAGGATACGAAAGGGAAGGACTTTGGGGTCACCAAGATGCACCGGATAATGATGCTAATTCAACGTTTGGTAGTAGGTTTAATGGTGCGACACTAATTCCGATTGCCCAGGCAAAGTCAGCTGATGGCACGGTATCTTTGGAACAGCGAGAATGGAGGATAAATTTTGCAACTAACTACGATTTCACAGACGGAATCCTGAATGGTTTCGGAATTGGGGGGTCGTATCGCTATCAATCTGCCGTGGCGACAGGTTACGAAAACGCAGTGAATGCTGACGGTCTTGTTTTGCCTATGCTAGACAGGCCTCATTGGGGTCCTGACTCTTGGAATGGTGACCTATGGATAAGCTACAAGAGGCGCCTAACAGATAATATTGATTGGAAAATCCAATTAAATGTAAGGAACCTATTTGGGGATGACGACCTCATCCCGGTTGTCACTAATCCCGACGGACGGGTTGCGGCTTACAGGAATTCCAATCCTCGGGATACATTCTTGACGAGCACTTTCAGCTTCTAGACGGCTGAGCGAACTAAATACTTCTTTTACGGCCGGTCCACATTCGATTGCGGGCCGGCTTTTGCATGTTTTGTAATCAGCGAACTTTTGCGTAAGTTCGAACACTTGCGTCTTGGTTTCGAGCTGAATCAGTAAACTAACTCCTGCCCTAACTACGAAAATCACGCTTTTTTGTCCACTACCGCAATGGTAACCGAAAGTCCGATGCCGCTTTGCGATCCAATTGTATTTAATCCGACATGAACCCACCTAAATTTAGATTGAGCACGGCATGCATCGCCACCCAAGCCGTGCTTTTAGCCGTTATTTTTGTCAATACTAGCCAGGGGCAAACCTCGCTCAGCATCACCCACGCTCAACTGGCGGACCAGATGAAAGGCGGTTTAGTCGGACAACTGTTTGGCAACCTCAATGGGCTTGTCCATGAGATGACCTATATCGACGAGCCCGGGTCAGTTCAAAGTTACACGCCTGATCTTTCAGACGGGGCGTGGACCAACGACGATACCGATATCGAATGGGTATACATCCACGCCATGGAACAATCCGACCGCCTCTACCTGGCCCCAGAATACATTATGAAGCTTTGGAAAGACCATATCGTGGACCGCACATTCTTTGCCACCGGCTATTCCAAGCGGCTGATGGAAATTGGTATCCAACCTCCGCTTTCCGGCAACCGAGTGCTGAATCCTTTTGCCGAATTCAACATAGCGGGTCACTTTCTGTCAGAGAGCTTCGGAATGATCGCTCCCGGGCTTCCGAAAACAGCGGGGCGTATCGGACTCCATTATACAACCGTCTGTATCGATGGTGAGCCCGCCCAGATGACCCAGTTCTTCACAGCCATATACGCCATGGCATTTTTTGAAACAGACATCGAACAATTGTTAGATGTGGGCCTGGCCTCGGTGGATCCGACTTCCCGCTTTTATGAGGTCATTCAGACCACACGCCTAATGGTGGCAGAAAATCCAAATGATTGGCGGAAAATGCGTCGCCTTCTGAAGGATCGCTATTCTAAACACAATGGAGAGCTCCGTGACAGGAATGGGTACGAGCTAAACGGAGCCGCTACCGTGGCTGCATTGCTCTATGGCCAGGGTGATCTTTCCGAATCCCTGCGTCTGGCCTTCAACTTCGGATGGGACGCTGATAACTCAGCTGCATCGGTTGGGACGATCTTGGGAATCATGAAAGGGTATCAGTGGATGGAGGATCAAGGCTGGAAAGTGAAAGACGTCTACTACAATATTACGCGTCTAAATATGCCTCTTAACGAAACCCTTACCGGCTTTGCCGATCGCCTGACCCACCTCGCGGTAAAAACGCTCGTGGAGGAAGGAAAGGCCACCGTCCACGAGGGTCGCCAAGGCAAAACTTATACCTACAAACGTGAGGTGCCAGCCAACCTGCTTCCCGTTTATGCGATGGATCGGCAACGGGATTGGATGAAGATACCATTGAATTTTGAAATTGACCGACTCCTGACGAGTCCTGGCAGCAAGGAAGATAAAGCCCGGGCCGTCTATTTTGCTCTGGCTGCCGGAACAGCTATGGACTTCCGTAGAAAATACCCGGATGCTTGGGAGACCGCGGTGCAAGACTTCCGACAATTTCCTCGCTTGGGAGCCCTTATTCTTAGGGCCGAAGATCGCGGTATTGCCGGAGCTACTGCACTTAGAAAAAGCGCAAACGATATGGGTATCGAGTTCGTTGAGTTGCCGCGGATACTAGGCCCTCAGCGTTGGCGCCCTTAATAGTTCATCCGGGAGACCTTTCGGTTTCGAATCCAAATGCCTTGTTTCTTTAGATGCTCCATTTCTTTAGGCTGGATTCTTTCTTTGCAGCAATACGCACGCAATGGCTGTTCAGTGTATCTTTGCAAGAAACAGGCAGCAATCCTACCATGGAGCTGGCTCTTTATTATTTAAGTGCATGATTTTCAATAACTTATAAATTTTTAGGTGGTGGGATTCGAAATCGGTATTTGCCTAGGGAACAGAGACTTACGAACCTATTTAGGGGTATTAGGCAGCATTTGAATGCACTGTTCTGCACCAATTATGGCAGGATTACGACAGGAAATTAGATGGGCGGGCGGGGGTTGTTAAAGTAGCAGCCTCTGCATTAGTATTCATCAACTGCCTGCAGAAAAAATAGTCGTCCTGAGGGCTTCTGAAGCTATTCTTCACCGAGCCTGCGCCGAGCAAAGGCTAGAGCCACAGCCCCAACTCCAAGAAGAGCTGCTGTGGATCCTTTGTCCGGGGCGGCAGCCGTATTGCAATTTTTATGCATCAACTACATCTAGAAAAAATTGAAACTTATCCGCAATCCTTCCCTGGTAAGCATCGCATTAATAAAACGGTATTCGTAGGCTGGCTATTCCAGGCTGAGCTCGATTATCCGCTTACGCAGAAGCTCCGAGTGCTCGCTGTTTAACTTCAAGGGACGGTTCAAGGCACTGCGGCTCAGCCCAAACCATTCGCAAGCCCCGCGCTCGCGGCACATTCCTAAGTGAAGAATCTGCTCGACCGCTTGTCTTGTTCGAGCCGGGCCTACACTTTTTGCAGGCCTCCTTGAGCGCGTCGATGTGCAGACCTCTTTCAGCCATTAGCTTTTTAAAGCGGCGGTTCTCTTCTGCAAGCTCCCAAGACGTTCCGCGTCATGGACCTCCTGTCGTGTACTTGCGTTTCCAGCGGTAGAGCCTCTGTTCGCTGATCATATGTTCTTTGAAAACCTCAAAGGCATTCTTGGAACCTTCGTTTTTGCGAAGGATACTCATNATCTTTTCCGTGTAGTTTCATTTTCATAGTCTGGAAAACAGGCTGCCAGACCAACGTTTCAACCATTCNTAANTCATNAAATCANNCTACGCCCTTATTTTTTAAAAAACAGGACTTGCAAAGAAAAAAATTTATTTTGAAGACTCAAAATANNNAATACGGTTATTCAAAAATGAAATATACCACAAAATACACTCCAATCGCAATCGCTTCCTTGGTAACCGCTATCACAGCAGCTGATACAACGCCCAAAGTTCCGACGCCCTCTGAACAGGAAGAGTCGCACTCACATGGCAGCTTCGTCTATCAGCTCGACGGCCTCGCAGTGGTTTCAACTGCTACTCGCACAGAACGCCTTTACAAAGATGTGCCGATCAAAACGGAACTGATCGGCGGCGACGATTTCGATATAGCCGGCAAATACGACATCGGGCAAGCCATTGAGCTACTGAACGGATTGCGCACAGAAAACAATTGTCAGAACTGCGGCACTACTGAAATTCAGTTACTTGGCCTGTCAGGTAAATACAATCAAATCCTGATCGACGGACAGCCACTGTTGACTGGAACTGCCGCTGTATATGGCGTAGACCAAGTTCCAACGATCTTCATTGAACGGATCGAAGTCGTTAAAGGCGGCGGCTCTGCGCTCTATGGCCCGGGTGCAGTTGCGGGCGTCATCAACCTGATTCCCGAAGAGCCCTTCAGCACTCACACTCACACGTCCTTCGACTATTTTGATGTCGACGGCAGCAATTCTTACACCACTCAATTCGCGGGTTACTATGTGCCTGATAATAGTGCATTTAAGTTTAGCGTATATGGACAATACGCTGACCAAGACTCCTATGATGGAGACGGGGATGGCTTTACAGAATTGGTCGAGCGTGAGAATTCAGTGATAGGCATTTACGCCTGGTATGATATAAACGAGAAGACCCGTTTACGCTTTAACTACCAATACATTGCCGAAGAACGTCGCGGGGGCGACCAACTTAATGAGGAGGTATACGATTCGGAGCTAGCAGAATCGCTCAATACGGATTATCATTGGTCAACAGTCCGCCTAGAACAGCAAATCACTAATGAATTCAACTTCGCGCTATCCACATCGATGGTCAGCTTCGATCGCGACAGCTATTACGGAGGCAACTTTGGCGACGCACTGCCATCGGTTTATGATCCCAACAACCCCGATGACCCTCGTAATTTCTATGGTGAGTTGGATAGCTTCACTTACTACATCGATGCACAATTCAATTACGACTTCGGCGACATGTGGCCAGGATCGCACATCCTCACATGGGGCGTGCAATATGAGGACGAGGACATCCAGGAGGATAACGTCAATAACGACGGCGACTTCATCACTGAGATCAACGATAGCCAGTTCGAAAACTTCGGCCTGTATGTTCAGGATCAGTGGATGATCACCGAGCGACTCGAGCTCGTGCCTGGGCTGCGCTACGACAAGGCCAGCACCCTCGACGATCCAGTCGTCTCCCCTCGTATCTCAGCACGATATACTGCCACCGATGAGTGGACGCTCAGAGCGAACCTATCCAGCGGCTTCCTGGCGCCACGCGTCTTCGACGAGGACCTCCACATTACCGTCGCGAATGGCGAGCGCCAAGTCATCGAAAACTCGGACGACCTCGAGGAAGAATGCTCATACACCTTCGCCATAGGGTCGGACTTCACCCCCGAAGCAATGGATCGAAAGTTGATTACATCCCTTCAAGTTTATTATACCATTCTCGAAGACTCTTTCGATATCCGTGACACTGGCACTACAGACTCAAGTGGACGGGATTTGTTCGAGCGTTACAACACCGATGGATCGACAGTTTTCGGAGTAGAGTGGGACGTCGCATGGCAACTGCCCAAAAACTGGACTATGAATGCAGGCTTAGCCCGCAGCCGCACCCGCTTCGATGAAGATGTTGTAGTCTTTAATGGCAGTAACATCAGCTCTGACAGATATAACAAGATTCCTGATTGGTCGGGACTAATCTCTGTCAAATACGCGAACCCCGACCTTATCGACTTTTATGCGTCTATGAAATGGACCGGTGAAATGGATGTGCATCGCTTCACCGATGCGGAAACCGAAGAGGGAGAAATTCGCACATCGGACGATTTTTTAGTCGTGGATATTGGCGTAAGCAAAGCACTTATCTTTAAAAACGATATGGTGCTAACGCTCCGTGCTGGCGTGAATAACCTGTTTGACGAGTATCAGGATGATTTTGAGACAGGAGCGAATCGCGATGTCGGCTACGTCTATGGTCCACGCATGCCACGCACCTACAATCTCGGTGCCAAGTTTGACTTCTAAATATTCGATGAAGCTTTTTGGTTTAATCTGGAGCCTGGTATTGACCGTCGTCTTGGCGGGTAGCAACAAAGCCGGCGAAAACCCAATGCCTTTACTGCTACCGAGACCAGATGTCGACGGCCAACTCTACGCAGCCAATGGGTTTAAGCTCAGCAAGCGTAGTTTCGAGAAAGAGACTAAGGTCGTGCTCTTATTTTATTCAGCATCTTGGTGCCCCAACTGTACGCAGATCGCCAAAGCACTCGAGGAGCTCTACCCAAGCATCCGCAAAGACCACCCAGCGATCGAATTCGTCACCTATAGCATGAACGAAAGTGTCAGAGGGCGCGCTGAGCATTTACGTGACAGCGATTACCCATGGCCAGCCATCGGCCCAACTGCGTCGAGAAAACCTGTATGGAAGATCAAAATCACCGGCGGAATCCCTAGGCTCCAAGCATTCAAATTGAATGCAACTGGAATGATTGCGATTACGCCAGCGGGCTCTGCAGCCGATGTCCTTCAATCCGTGATCGCACAACTAAAAATTGGGGATAGTATCTAGCCGACCCAAAGCAGAGGGCTCCGTACTTCTCTAGGTTCGAACTGAAACCCGGAGCTAATCAACGTCGGATTCGGCCACAACAGCCTCACCATTTGACCACGTTATTTGCCCGCGAAAGCTGAACCAAATGAAACATTATCGATTACCAGTCATCTTCGCCTTCCTAATGCTGGCCTGCGTACTGGAACTGGTAGGGCGATCGAGTATAAAGCCTAGAATTGTTCAACCCTTCGAATTTGAAGAGCTTACGGTTTCCAGCTTCGACGAAGTTCCCGATGTAGATAGCTTATTTGACCAAAAAATCTCGATGGGAGGGCAAGATGGTTACGAGTTCCTACGGCTGGACCTTGAAGACAATAAGTCCTATATCCGATTAGAAACCGCAGGCCAATACCTTGAGATGAGAAGGAAAGGCGCTGCACCCTTTTCAACTTATGACATCACTATGAATTCGTGGTTTGTGCGTATTTTGCCGCCGCTGGTGTTTTCGAAGCATAGCAGCACTTCAAAACGAAGCCTTCTGGGGGACGAACTTATGGATTTGTCCGTGTCTTTTTTGCCTTGGTTTGGGAGTAAAGAAAGAATCCGGTTGGAGTCGGACACGGCAAAAGGTTTCTCGCTAGCGGATTATTTGAAGAATTACCGAATCAAATCAGTCAAAAAATCACAGAACCGCGTTAGTTTTGAAACAAGTGGCATGAGACATTCTATAGATGAGCTGGTTCGAGGAGACTATGACGGGGATGGCTTTGGGGATTCTATTATTAAACATAACCAGCATTATATCGAGGGGTCTGGACGCTCATACACTTGCTACATTGTTAAACGCACTGACGAGAGCAAGGCGTGTACGGTTGAATATTTCGATTATCCGACCGCGACTCCCAACTCCCAACAGCCCGCCAGGATATCAGGATCCACATGCCGCACTAGGTCTTCGAGAATGACAAGCATACAAATTAAATCCTTTTGCCTCGCCCGCTATCGAACTTCATGAGTGTGCACACCGAATTGAAGGCCGAACTCGGCCACCGCGGGGGGGAGAGAGACTAAAAGCCTTGAATTCGATCAAGTATTGGATGGCCTCCTCGCCGAGGCCAAAGGCTTTATGGAACAGGCTGCCATTTCCGACGGCCCGTTCTTTCTCTATTTCCCTTTTGACGGCGCCGCCCAACTCGAATCCGCATTTCTTGAGTTGAAAGGCGATCACTGAGTTCAATAATAATGAATCTTGAAATTGTATTTGTTTTTACCTGACTATATTTCGAGAGCGTGTCTCATACACATCAAATATTCGCGAAAGAGACTGGGCTGAATACCCTTAAGTAGTCGCAACCTTCACGAATCTTATGCGGTTGACTAGCAATCGTTAGACCGACCTTTCGACTCATCGAGCACCCCTCTATGCCAAAGGAAGCTTGCCCCGCCCTTTCGACAACCCAATCTAAAGATTATGAAACGTTTTCCTTTTCTAACAATCCTAGTCCTGGCTACCCTGATCTCCACCGCTCATGCCCAGCCTTACTTCGGCAACGGGATGAAGATCGGCGAAACCACCGACCATTCGACTCGGGTGTGGGTAAGATTGACGGAGCGAGCGGAACCCAAATGGGAGGGATTGAAGTGGATTGGAACGGCGGATAGAGATTTTGATGTCGGCGAATTGGGCGAAAAGCAATTACCCCAAGGAGCATCGCTATCAGATATGGAGGGAAGCTTAATGGGCGCGAAGGGAAGCGTCCGGATTAGCTGGTGGCCGGAGAATCGGCCAAAATCGAAGTCGCAGACCGATTGGTTGACCGTCGACCCAAATCGCGACTACACGCGGCAGGTGGCCCTCGAGAACCTTGAAGCGAATCAACGCTACGAACTAGACATTGAAAGTCGTTCCACCAGTGGCAAATCGGGGCAATCCCTCTCCGGTTCCTTTCGTACCGCGCTAGGCGCCAGTGCGAGCGAACCATTTCGTTTTGTCATTTCGACCTGTCAAAGCTGGATCACTCGAGACAAAGGGACAGCGGGTCTCCAGATCTACGACCAAATGCTGGATCTCGATCCCGCGTTCTTCGCTCACATGGGCGATATCGTATATTACGACAAGCGAAGTGCCGGTGGGGACGTCGATGCACTCACTCCAAACTTGGCCCGCTTTCATTGGAACCGCTGGTACGGATGCTCGGATATCATCAATTTCCATACGCAGGTGCCCAGCTTCTTTATCAAAGACGATCATGACACCGTCACCAACGATAGTGTCCCTGGCGACCAAGTGGGTGATCTCTCATGGGTGAGAGGGCTCTCGATTTTTCGCGAGCAAGTTCCTATGGGACATCCGACCTACCGAAGTCGTCGCTGGAGCCAAGACCTGGAATTCTGGTTTGTAGAAGGCCGCGACTACCGGAGTCCGAATGATATGCCTGACGGGCCAGACAAGACGATCTGGGGAACGGAGCAAAAGGCTTGGTTCAAGGAAGGAGTTCTCGCTTCCGACGCGCCCTTCAAGATCCTGTTCTCCCCCACGCCGATTGTTGGCCCAGATCGGAAGAATAAGAAAGACAATCATTCCAATGACAACTGGAAACATGAAGGAGACGAGATTCGAAAGTTCTGCGCGGAAAACAACGTGATCGTGATTTGCGGTGACCGGCATTGGCAATTTCACAGCAAAGACGATAAGACCGGGGTGCACGAGTTCTCTGCCGGAGCGTCTTCCCCCAAGCATGTTGGCGGGTTTTCAATGGATCTGAAAACCGACGAACATCAGTACCTCGCTATTATTGCGGGCTTTCTCAGCTGCGAAATAACGAAGGAAGCCGGTCAACCCAAGCTGACTTTCCGACACCATCGCACCGATGGGAGTGTCGCCTACGAACATATCTTCTCGTCGAAGTGAAGAATCCAAACCCCGTGTTTTAGCAGAAGCACTAAAATATGTATACAGCATACATGACTCGCAGAACGCCATGGTTAGTCGCTCCGCTGTTGCTGATCATGCTATTCGTTCCTACCCACATCGAGGCGCAGACTCCGCAAAGTCCCAACATCCTTTTCATCTACTTGGATGACCTAGGGTGCGTTGATTGAAGCAAGCTGCGGAAGCGCATCGAAGAGTCGAGATCGAACAGTAAATCGGAACAGTCGTGATTTCGATTGTGGACTAGGTCGAATTGGCGACAACTCACGCAATCCAATAAAAAATTAAACCAGTGAGTGCCTCAACTTACGATTCGCCCATTCTCGTTTTTGCTATGCTTCTCACGCTACCCAACCTATAAGATCTCCCATGGCCCGTCCTTCCCCTCAGAAAACCAGCCTTCTTCAAGCGCTATTCCCCGTTCTAGGACTTGTGATCGTACTCGCCTACGGCTTGATCATCCGTCCGCACGTGCAACACCTTAATGCATTCCCCTTAGAGATCGTATTCCTAACGGCAGCGGTTATCGCCATCTCACAGCTAGCATGGCTGGGGTTTTCCTGGCAGGAAGTTCAAGACTCCATTGTCAAAAAACTAGCCAAGGCCTTTCCCACCATTCTGATCCTTTTTACCATAGGCATGATTATTGGGAGCTGGATCGTTTCAGGTACAATCCCCATGATGATCTACTACGGTATCAAGATCATCAATCCTGGATATATCTATGTGATATCTTTTCTCGTAGCCTCTGTGTTCTCCACCTGCACCGGAACCTCTTGGGGATCCATCGGAACCGTCGGCCTTGTTCTCATCGGCGTGGCGGCGACCATTGATGCCAATCTTGCCATCACGGCTGGTGCAATCATCGGCGGGGCGTTTTTTGGCGATAAAATGTCGCCGCTATCAGACACGACAAACGTAGCCGCGCTCGCAGCAGAAGTTCCTCTTTGGGACCACATCCAGTCTATGATATATACCACCATGCCGTCCGCTTTTTTGACAACGATCCTCTATTTCGTATTAGGATTTGTATATCCAGTCGAAGCTAGCGGCGCAGAGGCAGTCGCACAAACACAGGCAATACTGGATGGGATCGAGACGATGTTTAACTTCAACGTCCTCTTGCTGCTGCCAGTCGCCGTTGTCCTCTACGGTTCGATCAGGCGCAGAGCCACCTTGCCTGTGCTCGTCGCATCATCGTTCTCCGCCTGTACCCTTGCTTTCCTATTCCAGCAAACTTCCCTAGCGGATGTTATCCAGTCTCTGTACAAGGGATACGATACCTCCATGGCCGTTTGGATGACCGAATTTCCAACCGAACTGAGTACGCTTTTTAACCGAGGTGGGCTATATGAATTGAGTGAACCAGTCATTATTTCGATCATTGTTTTTGTTTACGTGGGGGCCATAGACAAAATTAACGCAATGCCCATCATAGTAGATCGGGTATTCAGGTTTGCGAAATCGAGGTCGTCTACGATCTTGGCGACCCTCGCCTCCACTTCATTCATAAACGCGTTCACATCGAACCAGATGGCGGCCAGTTTCATCGTTGGCGAAGCCTTCCACAATAACTACGACCGGAAAGGCATGCCAAGGAAACTACTTTCCCGCTCTCTGGAAGATTCGGGTACGATGATTGAAAATCTGATACCGTGGCACACCACCGCGATTTTCATCGGAGTAACATTGGGCGTTTCAGTGGGTGAATACTGGCACTGGCAATTTCTTTCGCTCATCAATTTCGTCGTAGCGATCACCTATGCCCTAACCGGCTTTGGCTGCTTCTATAAAGCACCGCTGAAAACCGAAGTATCCGATTCATAAGCGACAATTTTCGTCTTACAGATATCGAGAAAGTTAAACCCGCTCCCCATTAGAAAAAACTAAGTAGAAGCAGAATACGATTCGGCATGAGGGAAAAGCTGTAATCGCCCAAACGTAACCAATGCCCCACCTGTTCAGATTCCCAGGAGGGGCATGATGCCTCGCATGCTCCCAACGCCAATGTTGGTAGGATGTTAGGCTGAGAACTCCCGCTTCAAACGCCACAATTGTGTTGGCTCGTCTCGAAGCAAAGGAAGATCCCAATCCTATGCTAAGACCGTACGTCATGATCGAATGACAAGCCGATTGTCAATAGGGCTACCTGAGAGGGGCCAATGGTACCTGTTCAACTCGGGGTTAGCGGTACCGTAACAATATTCAGTATGACTCAATTCCCCCTTGATAACTTGATTAACTTGTACGTCCATTAATTGCCAATGACCCTTGATCGTCCCACCGCTGATCCCTCCCTCTTTCCCCTCGATCAGAAGACCGTATTCCTGAACCACGGTTCTTTTGGCTGTTGCCCGTTAGCTGTTTTAGATCACCAACATGAGCTAAGAATGCAGCTCGAACGCCAACCCGTAAAATTTTACCAACGAGAGTTCGAGCCCTTGCTGGACCGATCTCGGGAAGTGCTTGGCAAATTTATTGGAGCAAATAGAGACGATCTCGTCTATGTTACAAATGCGACTGCTGGAGTGAATACTGTCTTGCGATCCCTCTCATTCGAACCGGGAGACGAACTTCTTGTATCAAATCACGAATACAACGCTTGTCGCAACGCCATCAACTATGTCGCAGATCGCTGTAGAGCAACCGTTGTAACGATTGAAATCCCTTTTCCACTAAAATCGGAAAAGGAAGTCTTGGACTCAATTATGTCCAAAGTTACAGACAAAACACGCCTTCTACTGATTGACCACGTTACGAGCCAGACGGGTCTCGTCCTTCCCGTCAAAGAAATCATCGAATCTTTGAGCGAGCGCGGAATCGATACTCTGGTCGATGGGGCCCATTCACCTGGCATGATACCCCTTGAAATTGGTAGACTGGGTGCCGCATACTATACAGGCAATTGTCATAAATGGTTGTGTGCCCCAAAAACTGCGGGATTTCTCCATGTACGCAAAGACAAGCAATCCGCGATTCGACCCCTTGTAATCAGTCATGGCGCAAATTCCACCAGATCCGATCGATCAAAATTCCAAATAGAATTTGGCTGGATGGGTACGCGAGATCCTACGGCAGCGCTTTCAGTTCCTTTTGTAATCGATTATCTGGATAAGCAAGTGTCCGGCGGTTGGGCTAAAATCATGGAGCGCAACCGACAATTGGCCATCGCTGCTCGTAAATTGATCCTTCAAACACTCGACACATCTCCTCCTTCACCGGATAGCATGGTTGGTTCTCTCGCCTCAATTCCTCTCCCAGACTCTCAACTCGATAAACCGTATCAATCACTTAAATACCTAGACTACTGGCAAGCGTCTCTCATTGAAAAATACAACATAGAGGTACCGGTCATCACCTGGCCAAATCATCCCAAAAGAGTCGTACGCATCTCCGCCCAGCTATACAACAGCCTTCCCCAGTACAAACTTCTCGCTGACGCCCTAAAAGGCCTCTGCGACGAGGCAAGTCGCGTATAGGCGTAAATACACATATTCAGGGCATACTCTTTGTCTTGCCCTAAAAATCCTGTAGAATTTGCTATCTTTAGAACGAGCTTCTTGGTAGGGCAAAGAGCCCTTGCAATACCCTCCCGGGAAATCTAGTGTTATTCAACTTAACACTCGATTGTCACCGCTCCCACCAGCCCAACCCCTATCAGGATCTTCTCATTAAACACATCGATTCTTCATTCTCCCTTCCAGTATAAAACCGGGTAGGTTTCCAATGTCGGACTCCTTCAAAAAAAGGGCTAAACAATCTTTTCACTTCTGCGTATGACGTCCGGAAAGGAGGGCCACCTGGGTCATCCAAATTAGTGAAGAGAATTGCAAGGAAATGGCCACCAGGTTTTAATAGTCGCTGAACGGCCTTCACGTAATCTTTTCTACGACCCGGGTCTATTGCGCAAAAGCAGGTATGCTCGAAAACATAGTCAAAGCTGCCATCTCCAATACCGCTCTTAGTGTCGAGTACGTCAGCTAACTGGTAGTTCACAGATCCCCGCTCTGGATCTTTGTAAGCTCTGGCTCGACTCAAGGCGGTCTCAGCAAGATCTACTCCCACCGCATCGCAACCCATTGAAGCTAAAAGCCGGACATCATGACCCAATCCACAACCTGGAACCAATACTCTACCATTGATCGAATGCGACTCCAAGTATTCAACCAATGGCGGTGCGGGCTCACCCCTTTCCCAAGGGGTTTCGTTACTCCGATAGCTATGGTCCCAATCCACGTCTTAAATCCCTCCCAAAAGAAAAAAGACAACTGGAAACCTCTATTTCCATCAATCGCAATCTTTAACTAATCTACTTGAATCCCACGGATGTTGCTCCCCAAATTCTAAGCACCCCTGTAAAATACCGTTGATTCGGAACAAAGAGCCCCTCTCCACATTGCGAATATTCGAAGTGACATTTCCATCTATGTTTTTATCGCTGCTAGATTGATGCCCTTGCCTGAGTTCACTCAAATTTATCTTTTTATCGGAGCCTGTCTGGCCCTGGTCTCCATACCCGGACCCGCAGTTGCTTTTATCGTAGTTCGCGGCGTCAGCGAAGGTACGAAAGCAGCTTTAAGAACCGCAGCCGGAATTGCGGTAGGAAACTTGTGTCAAGCTCTGGCTGCCGCTTTCGGGTTAGCTGCACTCTTGGTATCTTATCCATCGGTGTACCTATGGATCAAATACGCGGGAGCCAGCTACCTAATTTACCTCGGACTTCGCTCGTTCTTCGCAAAAGCAAATTCTCGTGCCTCCATCGACAACAAGCGGAATTCGCCTTCGTTTCCCCAGGGAGTTCTCGTCGGACTATTGAATCCGAAGGTCGCGCTTTTTCTACTCGCTTTCCTCCCCCAGTTCACCAATTCCGAAAATGGTGAACTCTGGCTTCAACTTCTATATCTTGGTTTTGGATTCGTTTTTATAGGATGGCTCGGTGACAGTACTTGGGCTCTCTTTGCAGGCCTCGCAAGCGCCCGCCTACAAAGAAACAACGACCTATCCTGGGGACGTTTTGCTGCCGGAATCGTCTATTGCGCGGTTGGAATAACGACTGCCATATGGAGCGGTTGAGTCGCACCGATTGCCCACGCCACAACATTTGCCTACAAAACGTGGTGCGAAATTCCCCTCTGGTACCCGGACCCCTATTCTAGGCTTTTCTCCACCGTATCCCTCATTCAAAGTCGTATTATGAAGCAATATCCCTATCTTCTTCGAATCCTTTCATTTTTCCTTCTAGTTGGACTCATCTCTCTTTCTCACACTCAGTGCCCTAGTGCTGGAGCTACCAAGCACGGAAACGCACGTTTCTTCGAGCTCCATGCCTCGTTTCTCAAACGAGCTGCCTCGGGACCCGCTGGGGTCGTTTTTCTTGGCGACTCGATCAGCCATGTCAAACCTAGCAATCGCTGGGCATTCCAGATGATTCGCCTAGATCGAAATGACCCCCAATGGCGATTTACGTTCCCGGGGAACGCTATTTGAAGTAGCCAAGGAAAATAACGGCGTTCATGAGCCAGTAGACTTCTGATTTCTGAAATTCGTCGATTAAAATAATCGCTTTAATCTATTTAACATGTCAAAACACATATGCATAACTGGGTGTACCAAAGGGCTTGGGCTTGCCCTTGCGAAATGGTTCCTTGCAAACGGCTGGCAAGTTAGCGGAATTGGTCGAAATCAATTTTCGATTGCTTCGCTGCAGTCACAAGGCAATGGATACTTCCGCACAGTCGATGTCACAGGTGACATCGCCCTTGGGCTTTTTGCAAAGGCCCTCGCCGACAAATTTGGTCCACCCGATTTGCTTGTCAACAACGCTGGAGTCATCAACGCCAACGCTCCGCTTTGGGAAGTGCCCCCTGAAGAATTCGGAAAAGTCGTCGACATAAACATCAAGGGAGTGTACCACTCCCTTCGGCACTTTGCTCCCCTAATGATTGCTCGAGGTAGTGGTATCATGATAAATCTAAGCTCAGGCTGGGGCCGCTCTACTTCCGCTAAAGTGGCTCCCTATTGTGCGACTAAGTGGGCGATTGAAGGTCTCAGTCAGGCGATGGCCGAAGAGCTTCCTCATGGAGTGGCTGTCGCGGCAATGAACCCAGGAATCATCGATACCGACATGCTGCGGAGCTGCTTTGGTGCGTCCGCTTCCAGTTTTGGAAACGCAACCCAATGGGCGGAGAGGGCAGGTCCCTATCTGGCTGGACTAGACGCATCGATAAACGGCCAAGCGCTTACGTCTCCTTAGGGAACTTTACCGTTCCAATGCGTGAACAAGCCCTTGCATGTATCCAATGGCATGTAGTCGCCCCATCGTTTTGTATCCAGGATTCTCAGCCCCTTCTCCGGCAAGAGTTAGCACATGGTCTGGGCAGATAACAAAGTCGTTAGGACAGTTGAGGTAGGCCGCCATATAGGCAACCATGTCGGTCTTCCCATTATCAATAAAAGACTCCTTGAAAGAAGGGAGCTCGCCGGTCACGTCTCTGAGATTAGCCATCGTGATTTGTGGTGCCAGTTTCTCAGTGGCTGAGGGTATATCGATACCGCCTCGTGAGGCAAACGTGCGTTGGCAAAAACAAAGCGCGTTGACGTCACTGGGCACCAGCTCTACCACTCTTTGCATGGCCTCTGCGGTCGTGATGATGCGATCCTGTCCATTGAGATGATCGATGGGTGGATCGTCTGGATGCAGAGCGAGCTTCACCCCGCATTTTTCTGCTACGGGAATTACTTCCTCAAGGAAAGTCTACAGATTTTCCCAAAACGCATCTGCAGTCTTGCCTTGGTGGCTTTCCGGCAAAGCGAATCCCGTATCCGTGGGCAACTTCGCTGCATCAAAATCCTCCAAATTAAAGGCCGTCTTTGAGGCTCCACCTCTTTCCATCGCCTCAATCGTGGCACGCTGCCAGTCATCGTCTGGCATCCAGCTGTAGCTCAGAGTTCGGATGTCCGCCGCATCCATATTGCGGATCAATGTCTCAAACCCGTCGATCTGCTCATTCGCTCCGGGAAGGTTGTGCACAAATTTCAGAGTCGGAATCAGACGCTCGATGCAGGAAATCTTCATCCCATATTTCTGTGCCTCCCGTTGCTTTCCCAACCGAGTTTCTCGATCCAAGCCCGGATAGGTGCCCACTATTGTCTGTAGCCCCTACCTGCACGGCCCTTTTTCAGGTTTAGCTTCGACATCGGAGTAAGCAGTACGCCAATTTACATGATAAGTCTAATGGGGTTGATCCGATGGGTCTAACTTAATCGCTAGGCCGCTATTGTGAGCCAATGAAAGTAGGAAATTCGATGTCACCGTAAGGATTGAATTGCCTAAAGAAGATTCGAATCGCTTCTTCCCGAATGACCAAAAAATAGTATCGCTAGAAAACCATCCGGAACTACAGACTGCCCGAACATATGAAAACAATACGACTAGTTACCGCCTCCCTCCTTACACTCTCATTGGGAACCTTGCTCGGAGCTGCGGACAAGCAGATAGCTGATAGCCAGCACAAGTGGATAGAAGTTTACCAAAAGCAGAAAAACATTCCATTACCAGAGGCCATGCTCATGAATCACGACCAGGAGCCTAGTTTGAAGAAGGGTTTCGTTTCTCTCTACAACGGAAAAAATCTCGATGGCTGGGCACCCTATGGAGGGCATTGCACCTTTGAAGCGAAAGGCAATTCCATCGTTGGCACCACGGTTCCTGGGTCACCCAGCACCTACCTTTCTACTCTCAAAGACGACTACACAGATTTCATATTCACGGCTGAGCTCAAATGGGAAGTCGACGGCAACACCGGCTGCATGTTTCGCGGGCAGGTCAAGGAGGAGAATGGTAAGCAAACCGTTTTCGGACCGCAGGCCGAAATGGAAGCCGACTCCAAAAAGCGCTTTTGGTCCGGCGGTATATATGGTCAGTCATGCGGTGGGTGGTACTATCCCCTGTGGCTGAACGCACACGAAAACGCTCGCCAAGCCGTCGACTACAAAGACTGGAATCGTATCACGGTAAAAACGGAAGGCCGAGTCGTGAAAACATGGATCAATGGCGTGCCCGCGGCCCACTGGACCAACGACGAATATCTGAAAGGATTCTTCAGTCTCCAAATTCACTCCGGCAAAAAAGGCTCCGTCCATTTCCGGAACATCAAGGTTAAAGAGCTTTAGTTTAGCACTTCACGCAATCGATCCCCAAAGACCCCAAATTAAAACCTCCTTCCTCTTCACCCTCCTTTATACAAGCTCACTTGTTTTCGCCCAAGAAAAGGAAAGCTACCCGGACCAACCGGACAGCATTCGAAGTAGGGAGTGCCCGCAGGGGAAGTCAAAGGCCCCTTCTCATTCAAAAGTGATATCTTTCCTGAAACAGTTCGAAATTACTGGATTTACGTACCTAGCCAATACGATGCTGCAAAGCCGGCATTCCTGATGGTGATCCAGGATGGACTAAGCCTGGCAAAACGGTGGAAGCTGCCCACAACCTTCGACAACCTGACGCTTCACTCGCCCATAGTAAGCCCTTCTTTCACATGCATACCCCACCTTACACTAACGTAAGTTGCAGAGATGGAATGATCGTGGACAATGCAGGAAAACTGTATATCGCCACCACCCTCGGACTTCAGGTATTCGATCCCGATGGGCGATGCCATTACATTCTGTCCAAACCTCAGAACAAAAACTCTCAAATGTCGTTTTCGGAGGAAAGAATCGCGACGACCTCTTCGAGACCTGCACGGACAAAGTCTACAAACACAAAATCGACGGCATCGGAGCCCTCCCCTAGGAGCTTCCAATGGAGCAATTTCGTGGGGAGCGATAGCACCTTCAGCCAGGGGACAGCCTCCAGGAAAGTCTCACACAAATATGCAGTGGAAAGGGGTTGAATCTCACTTCTAAATTCAAAAATGAGAACAATCCCCTCCTCCCAAATTGAAGAATTTCCAAGAAACTGAATACTAATTGAATTTAAATTGAACGCTTTACCCCAATTCGCGACTATCCTGTTGTTAGGTATGTAGGGTTAAGTTTCGTATTTAGTTTGTAGTTTGATAAGTTGAAAAGGCACCGCTAAGCGGTGCCTTTTTATTTGCCAGAACCTTACCCGCAAACGCTAGAATACTGCCTCTTGGAAGATAAATTCGGAAACGCTTTATTCCCTTTGGGTTTAATGCCCCGCGCCGCTTAACGGGCGTCGCCTGAAAGGTGAAGACTGTTGTCATAGACCCCGATCTATCTGGGGCTCCGAGGATATTTACTATTACCTTCCTTATTCAAATAAATCCAACCGCATCGCAGCTGACACAAATCCGCTGCCTAGGGCCTTACTTGAGGGCCATACGGACGATGGGTCGATTACTAAGGATCTTCCGGAATCGGGTACTTGGCAGCGAGCACTTCATCAACGTTCATTACGAAGCCAGGATTCTCATTAACGATCATGCAGTCACTTTCGAAGGTCGGGCAGCCCGGGAAGACTTCCTGGTCTCTGTGCCGGAGTAGGTTTGCTCCTGAATCCCGAAATTCCATATGGCGAGATCGATATGGGCTTTGCCGATATTGTGTCCGTATCGCAAACGCATGGCCGGATTACCGGGGCTGTATCGTGTAATCCCTCCTCGAATTCGCAGCGCTTAACCCTGTGGCTTCTCCTGCAGGATTTGGGAAAAGAGTCCAGGCGACTGGATCGACCGCACGACCCCCTCAGAGACCTCAAACCCCTCTGTCCCTGGACCCTCGAAGTCCTCGATCACCTCCACATCGAAGGATCCAATCTCAACAAATGAATTATATTCGTTCACAGTCTAGCACCCGGAGATGGCGAAAAACATCACAATTAGCACAAAGGAAATAGAAAAACTCGTGTTAAATCCCCATTTCATGAACCAAAATGAATCAGTTGAAACCACAATAAGCACAGAAGACACAAAATATCAGACCACTGGACAAAAGGATGGATTCATTTGACGGGTGAACGATTTCATTGAATATCGAAATACCTAAGCTGCTCATGCTTCGATTCTTGCACTTTTTTCGGGCCTTCTACTTTCAGTCGTGAAGTAGTTAACTTTTACAGTAGGATAGGATAGCAGTCATTCCCTCAAAAGACGATTCAAAGACTGTCTCCATCGCAAAAAAAGTCCCAACCGCTAACCGATTGGGACTTTAGAAATTCTTGATTTTATGAATTTAGCGTCTGCCGCGAAAACCTCCGCCTCCGCCACCGCGATTTCCACCGCCGCCACCATAGCCACGGCCTCCGCCACCTCCGCGTGGCGCTCTTGGAGTGGCTTCGCGGACGTTCAGTTCGCGGCCCGCTATGTCGCGACCTGCCAGTCCTTCAATGGCCGCGTTTGCTTCGTCCGCATTGTCCATTGTTACAAAAGCGAATCCACGTGAGCGGCCTGTATCCCGGTCCGTGATTAGCTTAACTTGAGCAACGGCTCCATATTCTTCAAAGGCATCCTGCAGATCGCCTTCACTCGCATCAAAAGAGATGTTTCCAACGTATATTTCCATGATATTTATATTATAACTAAAGCATCAGTCAGTTTCAAAAAAGGTAGACTCAAACAGCGACGCTTAAAACCGGAATACACCTCTGGCCTCCGCGAAACACGAAGATTAATACTATGGATCATGCACAAAGCGGTATTTTTTGGCTTTGGCGATCACAAAATTCGAGCGAACCGCATCAACAACCAGGCTCAGGGCACAGGCGGCTTGATCTAAAAGTCTAATCCTGTTCCATTCTTACGCAATGATTCGCACTGAAACGCGGCTTCGATACGCTAATGGCTACCTAGATCTAGGCATGACCAGAGAGGCTGCCCAAGAGCTCGACGCGATTGAAGATAAGGAGAATTTTCATAGCGAATACCTATCCTCGCATATCCGTCTCCATTTGGGCACGAGAAAATGGAAACGCATGGAGCAAGCTTCCAAGCGCCTTGCAGAACTTGAACCCAAGAACCCATATGGCTGGGTCAACTGGGCCTACGCCCTGCGCGAGCGAAATCAGATCAAAGAAGCGATGAGCGTGGCAGAGACAGGTCTCGAGTTTGTACCGAAGGAAGCCGTTCTTTGGTTCAACTTTGCTTGCTACTCCTCACTGCTAGGGGAAGTCGAAGACGCGTCTCAACGTCTAGACGAAGCCGTTCGGCTTGACAAAGCATTTGAGGCGGAAGCGGTTGATGACGCCGACCTAGACAACTTATGGCAGTGGATACGGTGCAAGGAAAACGCCTGACTTCGAATTTACAAACCAGAAAAAGCGCCTCTAGAAAACAGGCCCTTTGTGAAGATAGATTTTTCCGCGACGGTGCTTAGTTAAGGCTAAGCCGGGCACTTAAAGTCGGCTTCGGGAGCACGAGTCAAAGAGAGGTCTCCCCCGTAATAGGCCCCATGCACGTCCTCGGCTGAGTTAAGGAGATTGGAAGCGTTGACCCACTCCACTAGATAAATCGCTGAGTAAGCTAAACGAAAAGCTGTCGTAAACAGCTTTCAAATGCAACCTACTAGAATGAGCTACTATCAAACTCCCCGCCATTCGAGACAGTTACGGAGCCCCGAGTGCAAACGTGGGGCTTCCATGTTTAAACTCTGCGGATACCGTTGAATCCCCTAGAGACTTTTGTCATCCCAGCTACTGAGTACTTTCTTGAGAATCCCGACCCTCATCCGCTTCGAAATAATCGAAGAAAGTCTGAATGTCGTCCCGTTGCGACAGGCCGCTCTCAGCCTTGAACTTCTCGAGAAGCTCCGTGACCGCCGAGTCGGATTCGTGGCAGCCTCGCTTGGTCATGAAATCATTCCAGATGAGAATATCCACATCGTTTAGCGGACGACCGTTTTCCAAACACCACTGAGTCAGCTCTTCGTCCGTCAGCCCCTCTTTAACGAGCGATAGTACTTCCTCGTAGCCAATACGCAAATAAGCGCAAGCCCGGCCGTCCATACCCTTGCCTCGTAGCTCGTGATAGTCCTCGGGCAGTTCTCCCGCAAGGTGCAAACGCATTTTATCAAACATACGAGGGAGGTAGACCAACCCACCGGCTTTGAAGTAAGGACTCTTTGGATGACGCTTCATTATTTTTGATTTTTTTTATAAACTGAATTTGAATAACGGTGATGTCGGGCTCCGGTCGGTGGAAGCTTTAGTAGTTTAGTTTTGTGATAGAATCCAATACGTATCGAAAAATAGCCACATGGGTAGGGCTGGCTATACTTTGTCAGCCTTGGTGGGTCGTTTTATTTCGTCTGGTTGGGACTTTGGCCGTTTGCCTAGTCAAGCGGAAAAGAAGCCCTACCTTTGCGATTGTCGAATACTCAGAAAAAGACGGCATCTACACAAACACAATTACGCTCCACAAAACAGTGCGTGGCCAATTGGCCCAAACCAGCTGCCGTACAAATTTCGACTCGTTCCCCCTGCTCTGTAGCTTGTCGTGAATTGGGACTACCATGCGAAAGGTAGCGATCCAGGTCAGAGCGACGAGGCCGAGATAGAGGGTTTCGGCACTTATCCAATGCCGCGCCATGAACACATTCCAGACAGCAAAAGCCAGTTGCCCAATCATGAGAGGCCCGACGAGATAACCCATCAACCTCAGATACCGGGAGTGCCAAGTAACAAACCGGCTCTTTTCGATACGACGAAACCCCGGATAGACAGCTAACTGGACGAGCCAGACCACCACTAGTATAGCCCAATCGATGATCGTTTTAGCTAGATCCATACTCACCGTCGACGATCTACTTTCGTTATCAAACCCGTAGACTAGAAAGTCCCCCATCTACTCCAATCGTCTGACCCGTGATCCAGCCTTGATCCGAACTGAGCAGCCAAGTAATCGCTCTAGCAACTTCGATCGCTTCACCTATACGACCCAACGGATGCATTTTTTCTGACATTTCCAAACTGGACGGGTTAGCCGTAATACGTTCGGACAAAGGAGTCCGCACTAATCCCGGAGCGACGCAATTGACCCTTATCTGTCGCTTGGCATAGGTGGCGGCTGCTGACCTTACGAGGCCTTCCACCCCTGCCTTGGCCGCGGAAATGGCTTCGTGATTCGCTAGCCCGTGCTGGGCCGCCGCAGTGGAAACTAAGACAATCGAGCCACCGGTTTTAGACAGGGACTTTGACCCAGCACGTACGGTCGCAAATGCTGAAGAAAGATTCTTCGAAATGACGCCATCGAATTCTTCTTTCCGAGTGAGGTGAGCGGGCTTGAGCAGAATCGAGCCAACGCACAAGGCCACCCCGCTCAAAGGAAACCCCTCTGCTATCAGATCTTCAAAAAGCGCATCGACACTATCCCAGTCCTCCGCGTCCACGGAACGGTAGTCAACCCCGTCAACTTTCAATCCTGCGGCAATTGCACCAATGTCTCGGACTGCTCCTACGACTTGATTGCCTCCCTTGAGCAGCAAATCGCAAGTTGCCTTACCAATTCCCCCACCCGCTCCAATCACTAAGTATCCTTTTTTCATGACAAAATCTAATTCTTGATTGATTCTTCGATCAGCATCTTCCAGATCTTCTTTGCTTTTGTTCTAACTTTCCGTTTCTGTCCCTGATCCAAGTGCTGGGCATTTGGACCACCGCTTTAGTAACCCTTTTTTTTGAGCCGCCATTTTACCGCTTCCGAGGCTCCTGTAAATTAGGAAAGTAGTTCATACTCAGACTTGAGATAATCGACTCCGCCACCCGTTCTCCCGAAAGAAACGCACCTTCGATCCTCGGAGCGTTGTATCCATCGCCCGAATGCCAAAGAAAATTCGATTCATCCTCATTAAAGAAGCATTCCAGAGCATGCCTTTTTCGTTTAGCGAAACGCCACTTTTGCACTGACATACCCTCCACATCGAGATTGCCCGAAATAGGCAAAGCATCCGCAAGTCGTTCAAAAACCGTATCCGGAGAGGCTGCAAAATTTTCTTCCGCAAATTCGGGGCCCGACTGAATTACGATTCCCGGAAGATCTGTAATCCCTTTGACCGAGGTTTCTGTGATCGTCGAAATTGGTTCCGCTTCCTCAGATTGAATGATACCCGACTCGGAGAGTCCCAATTCAGAGCCAAGAAGCAACATCAGACTAATGCACTTTTCGTATTCAATCACATTCAATGTATCTAAAAATTCGGCACAACAGTCAACTTCACTCGTCACTAGTAGGTCAACCGCCTGGGGAGCAGGATTGGTGAGGAGCAGTCGATATCCTTCAAGAGCTCCCTGATTTGACCGCACCGACCAAACCCCGTCAGAAAACCCAACCCACTCAACTTTCTGGTCACGCCTCACATCTAGCCCTACCGAAAGCTCCTTTGCCAAACGGTTCATACCGCCCACGCCACAGAAGCGTTCATGTCCTGGTTTCCCAAACCAGGGTCGAGCGATACCTGCTTCAACCCAGTTTTGAACCTCCGCACTAAAAACCTTCCCCCGCGCTGTAAAAAACTGAGCTCCGTGATCGAACGATTGACCCTCAATGCGTCGCGTCGCAAAGCGACCTCCCAATCCTCGACTTTTGTCCAAAAGACAGACCGAGAATCCCGCTGCAACCATTTTCCGTGCCGCTGTTATCCCAGCGATACCCGCACCTAGCACCAAACAATCAAATCTTTCCACGGTTTTGATCATTCTGCTTTGTTAGCACCGGATCGAATAAAGACAATATTTGAACCGCTATTGAGGGCTTGTTAAGCCATTCAAAGCCTGCTCATATAACTTCACGGGAACATAATACTCCTTGTAAAACAGCAGATTAAAACCCTCAATCTTGTCAAATTACGCCTGAGATGATACCGCAGATAATCGAGTCAACCTGCTAACTATCAAATAAGCTCTCAGCAGTTAAAATCGTTCATAAAAAAACCGATCTAAGTGCCTCTAGAAAATTTTTGTCCAGCCCACAATGCCAATCCACCTCCTACGGCTATCCTCTCCTTTCTCGAAGAAGCCGACAGTCGCTGCGATGCGTTTTTCGATTCAGGAGTACGCAAAAAGATTCCCCGCTTTATCCCCGCGGACTACAACCGCATCTTCCAAGCAATCAATGCGGTAAAATCGTCCGATGCACTTCTAGGAAATCGCTTTTGTGAGTGGGGCAGCGGTTTGGGTACAGCGACCTGCCTCGCTTCACTCATGGGACTCAACGCCATGGGGATTGAAATCGTACCCGAACTCGTCTCGCGTGCACGAGAATTAGCGAGATTATTCCGTTTACCTGCCTCCTTTCTGGAAACAAGTTTTCTGATTGAGGGGTACGACTTCCTCTCTACTCAAGGAGGATTTGAATTACTCCGGCCAAGCGGAAACCCCGTTATGGGAGTGAGCTACCCCGGTTCCGAGTGGGAGTTGGAAGAAATAGATCTCTTCTACGTCTATCCCTGGCCCGAAGAACAGGAGGCTACATTGGAATATTTCGAATGCGTTGCCTCTGAAGGGGCAATCATTATCGCTTACCTCGGAGAGGGCGAACCCTCCATCTACCGGAAGATTCTCGACTAAAAGTATCCCGTTTCACCCAAATTCCATTTGCGGACTTTTCCCCTTCGCAATTCAACAACGAACGCTTTTATTGAGGGTTGTACCCAAATAATATTGACGTCATTCTCCGGTCCTTATGCCTTTGCAATTTTCCGCAACAAAGGCCCTTAGACCCACAGGGCGCAATAAAGGCGTCGGCCTTTCTCTGATTGAGGATTGATTCCCTCCTGCGCGTAGCCATTTGCGTTTGGAAAACTGCAGGGCTCCCTGTCCAGATCCGCTACTTCAATATGAAAATCTCTACTACGTTTCAAAAAAGACTTTATCGCAATTCCGTATGCGGAACATTGTTTGCATTCGCCTTCATCCATAGCGAAGCTGCAGAAAACTCCGTTCCCGACCACCTCGTTGAGTTAGCTTGGGCCTATGCTATTACAATCGAGCCCCCACCTCCGCTTCCAGAAGACGAAGTGAAGCACAGTCTTCCAGACACTCCTTTGACATTCACACGGGATGAGATTGTCGGGCGTAAAGACGGAGTCAGCTTTCAATCCGCCCCCGCCGACTGGTACCCTGGGGATCATCCAGAAATGCCGGAAATCTACGCCAAGGGAGATCCCGAGCGAAATATCATTGCCTGCGCCCTGTGCCAATATCCAAACGGTAAGGGAAAGGCGGAAAACGCACCCCCGGCCGGTCAGTCTGAAGGCTACCTCATTCAGCAACTATTGGACTTCCAGAATGACCTGAGATTATGTGCGGATCCACGCAAGTCGAATTACGAGTTGATGATCGAAACGGCCAAAGGGATGACGGAGCAAGAGATCATCGAAGTCTCCGCCTACTTGGAATCCATGAAATGGACCCAATGGATTGACGTGATCGAGATAAACACCGTACCCAAGACCTATCTCCGTGGAGGGCTCCATATTCCCATTGAAGGACCTGATGCCGGCACCGAGCCCATTGGAAAGCGTATAATCGAATCGCCGGTCGATTCCTATAAAACCGAATTTCTCAGAGATCCCCGGTCCAGCTTCGTTGCATACGTTCCCGAGGGTTCGATTGAGAAAGGCGCCCAGTTGGTTCTCACAGGAAAAAATGGGGAAACGATCCAATGCGCCATCTGCCACGGACCGGATCTCAATGGGATCGGCGTGATTCCGGGCATCGCATCCCGTTCCCCGAGCTACATGGCGCGTCAGCTAAACGATATGAAGCAAGGTACGCGCAAAGGTGAAATGGCTAAGCTCATGATTCCCGTTGTTGAAGGTCTGACATCGGAGGATATTCTCAATATCGTTGCCTACACCGCCTCCTTGCCGGCACCCGAATTCAAAACCAACCAATACGGCAAAAACTGAAGCGTCCCCCGTCCTGTGATAGAGTTGTTTTTGAAGCACAATAATTGCACCGATAGCGGAACCAATGGACTCTTTTTGGTGTTACACTTATATGAACCGAAAACCCCATCGAATGATTACCATTACAGCGATCACGTTCATTGCTGCAACCACCGCAAGTATGGCCAGCGAGGCATTTGAGAAAACGCCCTCCGGAGAAATCGAGATCAAAGAATTGCCGGCAGGAAGGCTTCTTGAATCCCAATCCGAAAGAGACTACTTCGATGAATCCAACGGGCTCTTCCGACCCCTCTTCAGCTACATTCAAAAAAACGATATTTCGATGACAACTCCGGTTGAGGCTCAAATCGCGCCCGGCAAAATGTACTTCTGGGTCGCTGAGGATCAAAAAGAGAAAGCGAGGATCGGCAATGCCAACGTGAGCATCATCGATGTTCCAGTGCGGAAAGTCGCGGCGGTTGGAGCCCGAGGATCTTATAGCCGAAGCAACTACGAGGAAGCGAAGGCTAAACTACTGAAATGGATCGAATCAAACGATGCGATCCAGCCAATTTCGGAGCCGTACGCAGTTTATTGGAACGGTCCTTTCACCCCTTGGTTTGTCAAGACCTTCGAAGTTCATGTTCAAATTGAAAACGATGAGTCGCATTAAGCAATGATCACTCGTGCTCGACTGGGCATACTGGTAGCGGGCGATCTCCAAGCACCCTTATTAAGCAAAACAGGCATTAATCGTTAAATGCAACAGGCTGTCTGATCCACTCCGCTCAGGAATAATAATACGCCTTCTAGGTGTTTGTTGGCGGCGCTGGGTAACCGGCAGGCTCAGGGTAGTGAGCCTTGTCTAACCAAAATCGCCCGCCACCCATAGAACCCTCTACTCTTCCGCTTCCGCTACCTGCTGCTGTGTACCAAGTCCATCGATACCGAGTTCTGTCACATCACCCGGCTTCAAGAACTGCGGGGGTTTAAACCCAAAGCCAACCCCCGCCGGAGTTCCGGTGGAAATGATATCGCCAGGCAGCAAAGTCATGAAGTAGCTGATGTAGGAAACTATGGTCGGAACATCGAAAATCAGATTCTTCGTATGGCCATCCTGCTTAAGCTCTCCATTGATTTTAAGCCATAGACGCAAGTTACCGGGGTCCTTGATTTCATCCGTCGTCGCAATCCACGGACCACACGGCGCAAAGGTGTCTGCCGATTTGCCCTTAACCCACTGCCCTTGCTTTTCCAACTGCCACTCGCGTTCGGAGTAGTCGTTGTGAAGCACATAGCCGGCAACGTGTGCGAGAGCATATTCTCTAGATACTCGCTTGGCCCGCTTGCCAATGACAACGCCCAACTCGACCTCCCAGTCCGTTTTTACAGACCCCTCGGGAATGACCAAGGGATCATTCGGACCCTGATAGGCGGTAGTTGCCTTGAAAAATAGGACCGGCTCACTGGGAGCGTCCATGCCTGATTCTTCAGCGTGATCCGAGTAGTTCAACCCGACACAAATGATCTTGCTCGGACGGCAGGAGGGAGGTCCCAAGCGTGTTTCAGGATCGATTTCTGGAGCAGCGATGGCACTCGAGCTCGACCATTCTTTCAGCAGTTCCAACCCGTCCCCTCCAAAAAAGCTCTCATCGTAGTCTCCGAAACTGGGCGGTATTTCCACTCGAGTTCCATCTTCTAGCTGCAATCCCGGCTTTTCTTCACCCGGCTCTCCGAATCGAATCAATTTCATAACAATATTTTATATCTATCTCAAATTGGTAACTCCCCCATCGATATCGTAGGCGGATCCAGTAATAAAGGAAGCTTCCGAGCTGCACAGAAAGGCGGCAAGACTCGCGATTTCTTCAGGTTTCCCCATTCTACCCATGGGCTGGTAATCAGAAAGCTCCTTGAACGCCTCATTCTTGCGATCCGAGTAATGCTGCTCTAGATACGAATCGACGAAAGGTGTATGCACACGAGCCGGGCAGATACAGTTGCAACGTATCCCCTCTGTCACATAATCCTTGGCCACGGAAAGGGTCATTGAGAAGACGGCTCCTTTTGTCATCGAGTAGGCAAAACGATCCGAGATCCCCAAACGGGATGCGATGGAGGCCAAATTGAGAATCGCTCCACCACCCTGAGTTCGCATCTTGGGAATGACTCCCTGAATACAATGAAAAACGCCCTTCACATTAACGGCGTAAACCCGATCCATCTCCTCCGAAGTCGCCACTTCGACATTCCCGATAGAGGCAATACCCGCATTGTTGATAAGGACATCCACCGACTCAATCTGAGTGAGGGCATTCTTAACGCTATCCTCTGACGAGACATCCACTTGATAGGCAACACCGCTGCCAGAGAGACCATCAAACTCTGACAGGACCAACTTTGCTTGTCCTATGTTCCGTTCAAAAATATGGACCATGGCACCTTCCTCCACCAGACGCTTTGAGATGGCTTTACCAATACCCGCTCCACCACCTGTGACGATAACGTTCTTATCTAAATATCTACTCATAAATAGTACGAAACAGCATTTCTCAGCTGCGATGGACACCCCACCCAAAAAGGCCCTTTAACAATTCCTCTGCAATAAAAAACAGGGCTCTCTATCAAATTGCCATGATTTAGATAGCATGAGTTTTCCAATCTATTCGTCGCCGCTGCAACAACCCGAACCAGCGCCACCAAAATAGATTGATAATCCGACGCGTTGCCTCTACCTCCAACGCATGAAACAGCCCTTAAGCCGCTATCTAGACCACGCCGTTCTGAAACCCGATATGACCCGAACGGAAGCAGAAGAAGCCATCAACCTAGGTCTTAGCTTCAACACCCGCACGGTCTGTATTCGTCCCACCGATATAGAACTGGCAAAGTCAATGTGCCGCGGAACCGATACGGACGTGTGCGTTGTACTAGGATTTCCGCATGGCTGCAGCCTACCCAGCTCCAAGCTCGCGGAAGCGGAAGCCTACGCCAAGCGGGAAGTAGATGAAGTGGACATGGTTTCCCAATTTGGAATGGCTCGCGGTGGCGAATGGGGGTCTTTTCGGAAAGACATTGAAGGCATATTCCAGGTACTCCATCCAAGAGAAATTTTATTAAAAGTCATCCTAGAGAGCTCAGTCCTCCTTCCTGACCAGATCGCCCAAGCAACACATATTTGTTCCGATTTAGGGGTGGCCCATGTAAAAACATCGACAGGATTCAACGGAAGCGGTGCTAGCGAAGAAGCGATCGAGATCATGCTCAATGCCGTCCGAGGGAACACAAAAGTAAAGGCCTCTGGCGGCATACGGAATCTTGAACAGGCAAATCGTTTTATCGAGATGGGATGTGACCGGCTAGGAGTTGGCTTTAGTACCACTCCCATTCTGTTTGGAGACAGCGCTCAAGCAAACAGATCCGATTACTGACCGATTCCTCAACGATATAAGACTACGAAGAAGCTAAGATTTCTCCCAATTTTGGGCAAACGACCCAGTAATTTCCACGAATTCAGAGCTTTCTGGCTACTTGACAGTAAACTTAAGCTCATGAACTTTACCGCCCGTGAGCAACAGTGTGACTCTTCAAGCTATTGCGGATAAATTGGGGTATTCCAAAAACAAGATGTCACTCGCTTTGCACAACAGCCCTCAAATCCCTCAGGGAACCAAAGAGAGGATTCAACGCGCCGCGTCGAAACTCGGATACCGACCCAATGCGATCGTCGCCCGCTCAATGGCTGAACTTAGATCGAGGCAGAAGTCCAAATTCCAGGCCAAGGTAGATCCCCGGATATTTAAATCTTGGATACTCGAATCTAAGCCTGACGTCGTTCTCACGCTCTACAATAGTGTCTCGAGCTGGATTCAGGAAGTAGGCTGGCTGGTACCAGACAATATTGTGTTTACCCAACTCGGACGAAGACCCGAAAGTCCACGATTCTCAGGGATGGACCAGCACAGCGACATAGCGGGATAGGCAGCCGTCGATATGGTAATCAGTCAAATCCACAATAATGAATCCGGAATCCCAACATTTCCACGGCCACACTCATTGGCTCTACCTGGACCGGAAACAAATCGATCCTCTCTCCTTTGCATGAAGTGCCAGTCGCCAAACCCGATGGTCAATCGCCCACTAACTATTAACTCCGTCAATATAACTTTTAAAGCAGCATTATGAAAAACGACGCTAGTCCCTTCAATTTGACCGGCCGCACTGCCCTGATTACGGGATCAACCCAAGGAATCGGCTTCGCAATGGCAGAAACATTGGCGATGGCAGGAGCGAATATCGTTCTGAACGGAACCAGCTCTCCTAAGAGCGCCCAACCCTCGGTCAACGCCCTCAAACAAAGCGGCCGCGAAGTCTGGTACTGCCAATCTGATCTATCCAAGCCAGGCTCTGCACACGTCCTCTTCAAAGAAGCTGTTTCATATGCCGGACACATTGACATTCTTATATCCAACGCTTCCGTACAGAACTTCAATTCTTTCCTGGATGTGACAGAGGAGGAAATGGACTATCAATTCGCTACAAACTTCAAATCGTCCTTCATTCTCATTCAGTGTGCGACAGCAGCCATGCTCAAAAAAGGCTGGGGTCGGATCGTGACGATCGGAAGTGTCCAAGAAGAAAACCACAATCCCAGTTTTGCCGTCTACGGTGCCCTAAAGGCCGCCCAGACTCACTTTATAAAAGGGCTCGCTCGAGCATATAGCAAAAATGGTATCACCTTTAACAATATTGCTCCCGGGTTCATCGATACGAGGCGTAACACGGACTTTTTGGGCGACCCTCAAAATGTGGCTAAAATGCTCGCAAAGATCCCAGCCAATCGGGTGGGCGTTCCAGAAGACTGCGGCGGTGCGGCCCTTCTCCTTTGCTCAGATGCCAGCAGCTACATCACTGGCACCAATCTCTTCATAGACGGAGGCCTTCGGCTCAAAACCGATCCTAATAAGTAGAGACCTCTGAGATATAATTCAAGAAAACTGAAGGTAGCTGGCTAACTTCGAGCAGCCGCCACCCCATTTAGACGGGACCGAGGCTGCTCCTGAAGTCTAGTTGACTCGGTTGACGATCGATCCGCTAGCGAAAGCCTTCAAATTATCAGCGGACATTTGCATCAAACGCTCTCTTGCCGCTTTCGTCGCCCAAGCGATATGAGGCGTTACAAAGCAATTCTTAGCACTCAATAGAGGGTTGTCTGCCTTTGGGGGCTCAGTCGAAAGCACATCCAAACCCGCTCCTGCAATACGTCCCGAGTTTAGGGCTTCGGCTAAAGCGGGTTCATCGACTAACTGGCCTCTTCCCGTATTCAAAATATACGCGCTTGGCTTCATTTTTGAAATATTGGAGCGATTGACGATGTTCTCTGTCTCCGGAGTCAACGGAGAATGGAGGGATATAAAATCGCTTTCGGCAAAGAGTTCGTCCAGACTCTTCCAACTCACACCATCCGGCGGAACTCGACTTTCGTCCCGCGTGAACGCAATCACCTCCATGCCGAAACCTTGCGCAATGCGACTTACTGATTGGCCAATCTCTCCCAGTCCAATAATGCCAAAGGTCAATCCACTCAGTTCGAGAGCGGGATGCAGCCAGTAGCAAAAATCCGAGCTCGCTGACCACCCTCCCTTTCGCACATCATCCGCCTGCCTAGCTAGCCGATGGACCAAATTCAAAACGTGCGCGAACACCATTTGCGCCACCGAGTCCGGTCCATAGCCCGCTACATTGCATACAGGTACTCCCTTTTCAGATGCGGCGTCAATATCGACGATATTCACACCGGTGGCCGTCACTCCAATGTACTTTAGATTGTCCGCCTCCTGTATAGCTTGGGACGATACAATTGCTTTGTTCGTGATAAGAGCATCGCAGTCGAGTGATCGTTCTATCACTTCCTCCGGCGATGAACGTTCGTAAACGACCACCTCCCCGAGTTCCTCAAAAACCTTCCAACTTAGGTCACCTGGATTTAGAGTATACCCATCTAGGATAACGATTTTCATATGTTCGATCAGTTAAGGGCTCTATGGCTCACTCCGTTACTGGGCCGTCCAGCCACCATCGATCGTAAAGGCACCCCCGGTACAATAGGAAGAGGCATCAGACGAAAGAAACAACGCCAGTCCCCCGATCTCCGAGAGCTCACCCCATCGGCCCAAGGGGATCTTTGATACGAAATTCTGATATTTCTCAGGATCATCTAAAAGCGGAAGGTTCATCTCTGTAGCAAAAGGTCCAGGTAAAACCGCATTGGCCGTGATCCTATGTGGGGCCCATTCAACCGCCAATGCCCGCGTCATATTTAAGACCGCACCTTTGCTCGCCGTGTAGGGTGTCCGGTCAGCAATCGCAATTACAGAGAGCATGGAGGCTATATTTACGACACGCCCGTAGCCCTGCAACTTCATAATTGGAGACACAGCCTTACAAGCCAGCCACGTCCCCGTAACGTTTACATCCAAAACGCTGCGAAAGTCTTTTGGGGTGACCTCCTCGATGGCTCCCCGAATATTTATCCCAGCGGAGTTAATGAGAATATCAATGGAGCCGAGCTCCGCCTTTACCTCGCCCACGACCTGCTCTACCTGGGCCGCATCAGTAACATCGCAGCTTTTGCCGATGACTTTGCCCTCCCCGACTGCGTCTACGAAGGCAACCGCTTCCTCATTTTTGGAGGAGTCACGTGCCGCGATGGCAACCGAAGCACCCGCCTCCGCCAGTGCTTTCGCCATTTCGATGCCGAGGCCCCGGTTTCCGCCCATCACCAATGCGGACCGTCCCGCTAGTTTAAACTGGTCTAGTATCATAATTCGTTTTTTCGTATTTCGTTTTAGACTAAATCAAAGTCACACCTCGACATTAAGTAATTCGTTTAGGACTCCCATTGACGAAAGTGCTGATAGGCCGGTTTTAAAATCATCCACCAATACCCTTTTGCGGGACAGGTCTTTAGTCACCCCAATACGTCCCTCTCCACCGAAACCCATGCCCTGAACGCTGATTGGGGTAAGTCGCGCCCTGCCACAACGCTCCTTGATCCCGTCAATGGAACTGGGCGTTAGCGTGCCCGGATGCCAAGGATCGGACTCACCACTATTTAAGCCAAGCTCAGGAACGAATCGAAAAGTCGGTTCGTACCGATGATCCCCCAATCTATCGACGCAGATCGTGGCAATTGCCAACTCAACTCCCTCTTTGATTTCAACCGATTTCGCTCGCAGAGTCGCTTGGCTCAGCGAATACATCGCGCCTACGCTCTCGCTGGCGGAAACGGATTGCTTCAAAAATTTTCGGCAGCCGATCAAGGGTTTCATTCATTCAAAAACTTGCTCCAAACAATCAGGAACCCTCGTCGGTTCATCAAACTCATTTCTTCATTAAATCTGGAAACTCGGCCTCGCCACAGGACTCGCTAGCACTTTCCGCATTGCAAACCTAGCCTGAATCGTTTCCTAAATAACGAAATTTCATGGAAATCGCGTTTACAAAAATGCATGGGGCCGGAAACGACTTCGTAATGATCGAAAATCTAGACGGATCTATCGAACTGTCAGCCGCGCAAGTAACTCGAATGTGCGACCGGCGTCTTGGGATCGGCGCAGACGGTCTCATCCTACTCAACCCTCCACAGGCCGACGACACAGATGCCACTATGATCTACTATAACGCCGATGGCGGTCGCGTCGACATGTGTGGAAATGGGGCCAGATGCTTTACTTCTTTCGCGCTGCAAAACGGCGTCGGAAATGGCGATTCGGTTTCTTTTTTGACCGACGCCGGTCCCATGAAAGCGTGCGCCAGTGATGGAGTATTCACGATTAATATGACGCCTGTCCACTCCATCGAGCTCGACCAGGAATTGGAAACAGAGCACGGATCATACAAATATGACTTCATGAACACTGGAGTTGAGCATGTCGTAGTCTTCAGTGACGCAGTCGACCGTATCGACATCGTGCCCGAGGGCAGCGCCATTCGCTATCAATCTCGATTTCCGAAGGGGACCAACGCCAATTTCGCAGAAATACAGAAAGACGGTGTCATCAAGGTCCGAACGTACGAGCGGGGTGTCGAAGACGAAACACTCGCCTGCGGCACAGGGGTTACGGCGGTTGCGATTGCCGCAAACCTTACCAAGAATCAACCGACTCCCATCTCCGTCCTTGTACGCGGAGGTGATACGCTTTCGGTAGATTTCCAAAGGGAGGGAGACGATATCTCCAACATAACCCTTACGGGTCCGGCCAAGATAGTCTTCCGGGGCCAAATCAAAATCTAGTCTTGGAGCGATTCAGCCAAGCTCCTCGCAATCCGCTTCCCGAGAAAAGGTCCTTCGTATACCATACCTGTATATATTTGCACTAAAGACGCCCCTGCGTCGATTTTCCGCTTCGCAGTATCCGGGGTTACAATACCCCCAACCCCAATGATGGGTAGTTTTCCATTGGTTTGACTGAATATTCGCGAAATGATCTCCGTTGACTTCCTCTCGACAGGCTCGCCGCTGATCCCACCCGCTTCATTCAGGCTTTCCAGGAGGCCTTCTCGAGCCATCGTTGTATTGGTGGCAATAATACCGTCGAGACCCAAGTCCGTCAGAATCTGCAAAATACCATCCAATTGGAGTTCGCTCATGTCGGGGGCTATTTTCAGTAATATCGGCCTTCGCCCGTCTCCATTTTCTTCACGCTCCAAGTTCAGCTTGCACAACTCGCTTAACAATTCTGTCAACCGGGATTCTTCCTGCAGTTTCCGTAGGTCTGGAGTGTTCGGGCTGCTCACGTTCACCACTAGATAGTCGGCCAATCCAGCCAAAGTCTTAAAGGACCGGCGGTAGTCATCCACGGCCTCTTCCAAGGGAGTAATTTTCGACTTCCCAATATTGATTCCGAGTGGAATGCCTCGTCGCCCCGGACCCGGCATCTCCGAGAGTCGTTCCGCCACGGCATAGGCTCCATCATTGTTGAAACCCATACGATTCAACAGAGCTCCTTCTTCAGGGAAGCGAAACATTCTCGGTTTTGGATTACCTGGCTGGGCCAGCGCCGTTACCGTACCAATCTCTACGTGGCCGAATCCCAGCGCTTCAAAGGCCGCCCAGCAAACCGCGTTTTTATCAAAACCAGCCGCCAGACCTACTCGATTCGGAAACTCGAGTCCAAAAAGAGACACAGGCTTTCTTTCCTGAGGAAGCCGGTTCCACGCCACCATTGCCGGTCTCAGGCCGGGCGTTCCGGCCAATAGGGTCAACGCTTCCACTGCGAGCTCGTGCGCCTTTTCCGGATCCAATCGAAATAGCAATGGCTTGAGAAAGCTCTTATACAAAACGCTCATATTAGTCTAGCAAGGCAACAGATAGACCGATTTATGGAAAGAAAAATTCGTTCCAATCCAATTGGAATCAAACAAAACATTTTTTTTATGGATTTAAAAGTAATGGGGACTTGATCAGTGCCGAAACGCATGGCATATCCAAATACTGATGACGCTATCTCGTGATTTGGTTAAAATTCAGTAGAAAAAACCCAGAAATCCAAAATTCTCAAATATTTGGACGTTCATTAGTTGACTTACGATGATCACCCGTTTTTTGGTGATCGTGGAACGCAAGTCATGCCAAACGCTACAAATCAGATTGAATGGTGCACCGTCAAGTTGGGAGAAGACATGAACTGGTGGGTGATGGAAGTCAGCGACGACATCCACTGGGACGTCGACGGGCTCAGTATAATCGATCCGCGCCAAGTTTCCCACCTCATCGACCTTGCCGAACCACTGCGGGAATACAAGTTCGATCAGGACATCATGGACCGGGCCTTCATCACATTCAAAATCCAAAAGGATCTGGGTGACGGACTCGTACGCCTCGTTAGGACAAAGGAGAGCTTTTTTGATACCGATGAACCGCTTTTCGGACTGCCGGATGTCGTTGACGAGATAAATGGCCCTTATGCCGACTTTCTCAACCACATCACTCGAATCCGCGTAAACATTCTTAACGACATCATCGATTTCGAACAAGCATTCACCATCGACGAGTTGGAGGAGGAACTTCGGGAGGAAGAAAACAACAATTTCATCGAAGGACGTGCCGTCCACATGTTCAATGAAGTCACCAACATCATGGAGTATGTTCCCGCTGGATGGGAGCTCGATGAAGATGACGTAGAGGAAAAGGAGGAAGAAATCGACGAATTACCCGACATCGACGACGAGGAGGCCAAAAAAATAAGCGAAAGCGAAAATCTCAAGTGGGAAGAGGACGAGACGGAAGCGGAAGACGAGGATTCCTACCAAGGCGGTCCTCCTGACGAGGGGGAAGAAGCGGAAGAAAAAAACGCTAGTTAACCGCCCCCCCTTTGCTGTTACAAAACGCGATCCCATTAAGGTCGCGTTTTTTTGGCACTGAGTCCCGAGACTGACTAATTCAGTTTTTCAGCTACTTCTCGGGCAAAGTAGGTCAGTACTAGGTCCGCTCCCGCTCGCTTGATCGCCAAAAGGGATTCATCCCTACTTTTCTCGTAGTCGACCCATCCCAATTGAGACGCCGCATGGATCTGGGCATATTCTCCAGAGACTTGATAGGCCGCCAGCGGCAAGGCAGAAGCCTCTCTTAATTCACGAATGATATCCAAATAAGGACCCGCAGGCTTTACCATCAGAAAGTCCGCACCCTCTTCCTCATCCAAAAGCGCATCCGCAATTGCCTCGCGCCGGTTAGCCGGATTGAGTTGATAGGTCTTTTTGTTTAGAGTGGTAGTCCCAGCAGCTCCAGCGCTGCCCACCGCTTCACGGAAAGGACCATAATAGGCAGAGGCGAATTTCGCCGAATAAGCCATAATCGCGGTATTGGTGAAACCTGCCTCGTCCAATATCTCCCGTATCGCACCAACTCGCCCATCCATCATGTCGGAGGGGGCCACGATATCGACCCCCGCAATCGCCTGATGCACGGCCATCTGGCACAATCTCTCGACCGTTTCATCGTTGAGAACGTAATCCCCAGTCGCATTCAACACGCCATCATGACCATGCGATGTGTACGGATCTAGGGCCACATCCGTGATCACTGCAATCTCCGGAACCGAATTCTTGATCGCTTTCACGGTCCGCAAAATGAGTCCATCTGGATTCCCTGCCTCGGAACCCACGTCATCCTTCAATGAGGGGCCGATACTGGGAAACAAAGCCACCGCCCGTACTCCGACCTCAGCTAGTTCTCGGCACTCCTGCACCAGATCCTTTACGCTTCGTCGAAAAACCCCCGGCATGCTGCCGACCGGCTCTTTGGGTCCGTCCCCATCGATTACGAAAAGGGGCGCGATCAAGTCCTCCCTTCTCAGCCAGTTTTCCTGCGTCAAAGCCCGTAGAGCTTGCGTGCGGCGGATCCGTCTGGGACGCCTCCCTAAATCTAGCTTGAAATCTTCGGTTTGATCAGGATCGTTCATGGCAAATTAATTGGCAAAATGCAGTTTTTTATAATAACACGCAAAGCGGAAGAACTCTCAAAGGCAAGAGTTTGCGAAGATCGTCCTGCCAAGACCTGCTGCTAGCTTCTATGGCCTTAGGATTCGGACTTGGCATTTCCGCACTTTGCCCAGCAACGTCCGCTTCCCCAAGGATCACCCAATTTCCAACCGTTCTATGATGTCAGACGTCCTTTTTCACAACACACTCTCTCGAAAAGCGGAGCCCATCCAGCCGACTAAAGGCAATTTGGTCGGCATGTACTGTTGCGGCCCAACTGTTTATGCCCAAGCCCACATCGGCAACTTTCGCACCTTTCTTTCCCAAGACGTAATGAGAAGGACATTACAGATTGCCGGCTTCAAGGTAATCCATGTTCGCAACCTGACTGATGTTGACGACAAAACCATCGCAAAGTCGCGTGAAGAAGGCAAACCCTTGCAGGAAGTTACAGAGCATTGGACGAAGGTCTTCCATCGCGATTGTGAACGATTCAACATGCTCAAACCTCAGATTGAACCTAGAGCGACCGACCACATCCAGGAACAAATCGATATGATTGTCAACCTGCTGGATCAGGGCCACGCCTACGCTACTGACGATGGCAGTGTCTACTTTAGAGTGTCTTCATTTGAGAACTACGGGAAGCTATCGCGACTTAAAGAACGCGAATTGACCACGAGCGCTGCAGACTCGTCACCGAACGACAGCGACGAATACGAACGCGACTCTATGGCAGATTTCGTAATGTGGAAAAGTCGTAAGGAAGGCGACGGAGATGTTTTCTGGGAAAGCCCTTGGGGACAGGGTCGACCGGGTTGGCATTTGGAATGCTCAGCGATGGCGATGAAATATTTAGGCTCCAACCTGGATATTCATTCAGGGGGCGAGGATCTCATTTTCCCTCATCACGAAAACGAGATCGCTCAAAGCGAATGTAGCTGCAACTCACAATTTTTCAAATACTGGATACACTGTGCCCATTTGCTCGTGGAGGGCGGAAAAATGTCCAAAAGACTAAATAACTTTTACACCGTAGACGACATTGAGAAAAAGGGCTTTCCACCGGTCGTGTTGCGATACGCGCTCACCAGTGGCGCCTATCGACAGACCATTAACTTCACCATGGATTCGCTCCATGCGGCGCAAAGCGCCTTGGTGCGGCTGAAAAGATTCTCAGACGACATTCTTGGAGCTTCGGGTCTCAAGCGTTCCGCACTGCTAAAGGCGATTGGAAAAGGTAAGCATCTGAAGGACGATTGGGGAATATTCGCCGCTGCCTGGGAGAGGTTATCCAATGATCTTAATATTCCTGCGACCCTCGGTTCCATCTTCACCGCCATTAAATCGGTGAAGATTGAGGAGCTGGATCCCGAAGCAGCAGCCAAGTACGCCATCTCCTATCACAATCTAATATACGCCTTAGGCTACGATCTCGATCAATTTATCGCTGAGAAGCCGAAGGTCGACGCTCCAGAAGAAATCAAGAAGCTCGCTTTCGAGAGATGGGAAGCGAAACAGTCGAAAGACTGGGCGACCTCAGATCAACTCAGGGATGCGTTGCAAAAGCAGGGATGGAAGATCCTGGACAAGAAAGACGGATACGTACTGGAGCCACTGTAAGCAAAACCTAGAAAGAACATTCCAGTCTCCAGAACTCGGGATTGCTGGAGTCGCTTTCCACCGTGTAAGGTGCCTGAGGATCTTCTAGGGTTGTCTAGCTTTCTAAGTCCCTCGACGATTGGAGAACTTCATATTCACATAAAACTACCCACTCCCAAATCAGATCCAGCAACCCGGACCCGGCTAATTAAAACCGAATGAATTTCGTGGTTCACATTTTCCCTCATTCGTGAAAGTTCATGACTTTCATAGCAACAACCGTAACTACTCTCTTTTTGCTTCCGAAAAATAGTCCACATGAAAGTCCAAATGACTCCCCTTGAGGAAATCCGACATTCTTCTTCGCACGTTCTGGCCACCGCGGTCCTTCGACTCTTTCCAGACGCGAAGCTCGATATTGGTCCGCCAACCGATACAGGGTTCTATTACGATTTCGACTTGGAGCACAAGTTTACCGCGGAGGATCTTGAAAAGATCGAGGCGGCAATGAAGAAGGTCATTAAAGAGAACCAGAAGTTCGAACGCATCGAAGTTTCGCGCGAAGAGGCCGTAACGATGATCACCAACTTTGGCCAAACTGAATATAAGTTGAGCCGCCTTCGGGACATACCTGAAGGCGAACAGGTTTCCTTCTACCGGAATGGGGAGTTTCTCGATCTCTGTGCCGGGACACACGTCAACTATACGAAAAAGATCAAAGCCTTTAAACTATTGAGCGTTGCCGGGGCCTACCATCGTGGCGACTCCAACAACAAGCAGTTGCAGCGTATTTACGGGACCGCTTTCCAGTCAAAGGATGAACTCGCAGAGTACCTCGAGATGCTCGAGGAAGCCAAGAAACGCGACCATAGACGCATCGGCAAGGAGATGCAGTTATTCACTTTTGATTCTGAGCACGTCGGACCGGGTCTTCCGCTCTGGATGCCGAAAGGAACGGTGCTCGTGGAAGAGCTTGAGAAGCTCGCCAAGGAAACCGAATTCGAAGCGGGATACGATCGTGTAAGGACGCCTCACATCGCCAAAGAATCGCTCTATCTAACGAGTGGCCATCTGCCCTACTACGAGGAGTCTATGTTTCCTGCCATGGAGTTCGAAGAAGAGACGGGCGGTGAAAAAGTCCGCTACTTCCTCAAGGCGATGAACTGCCCGCACCATCACAAAATTTACGCCGCTGTACCCCGTAGCTACCGAGACCTTCCGCTACGTTTAGCGGAATACGGAACGTGCTACCGGTACGAGCAATCCGGTGAGCTGATGGGTCTAATGCGGGTTCGCTCCATGCAAATGAACGACGCCCATATCTATTGTACGGCGGAGCAGTTCGAGGCAGAGTTCAATGCGGTCAACGAGATGTACTTGAAGTATTTCAAGCTCTTTGGCTTCGAAAAGTATCTGATGCGATTCTCCACCCACGATCCGGACAAGCTCGGCAAGAAGTTCGTCGATAATCCGGAACTCTGGCTCAAGACCGAAAACATGTTGCGCGATGTATTGCAGGCCTCAGGAATCAACTACGTCGAGGTTCCGAATGAGGCCGCGTTTTATGGACCCAAAATCGACGTACAGGTCTGGAGTGCTATCGGCCGAGAATTCACTATCGCCACCAATCAAGTCGACTTCGCCGTTCCAGCTCGTTTCGACTTGGAATACACGACCAGCGAGAACACGAAAGAGACTCCATTGTGCATCCACCGCGCGCCGCTGGGCACACATGAACGGTTTATCGGTTTTCTGATCGAACACTTTGGCGGCGATTTTCCGACTTGGCTGGCTCCTGAGCAAGTGCGCGTCCTTCCGATTAGCGACAAAATCGCGGACTATGCCCAAAGTATTCTGGCAGATTTGAAAGCGGCAGGCGTTCGAGCAACCGCTGATCTTCATGCGGAGAAACTCGGGGCTAAGATTCGAAAAGCCGAGCTTGAGAAAGTCCCTAATGTTCTCATCGTCGGAGCCAGTGAAGCCGAGGAAGGCAACGTTTCCGTACGTTCACGATTCGAAGGAGACCGGGGGAGCATGAGCAGAGAAGCATTTCTTACTGATCTAATCGAGACGATTCAGGCACGAAAGCTGCAAATCAAGGAATAGAAGCGAATTCAACCGCAGCGATCGTGTGAAGGGATCGCTCGTCACGATCGCAAGTACGTGATCAGCTAGTTGTTTCGCGCAGGAGCTTGCCAAAAACCATCCATCCCCAATAGTGATGATTACGCTTTCCAATTTGGCAAGAGTACTAGAGTCTAGAATGTCGGCTGACCGGTTCACTACGACCATGGGTCCATCTTTTAGATAGCCAACACCCTGCCCATATTCCTTGCCGATTTTCATGATCGATACGGGGAGAGCTCCACCGATTACAACTGCTAGAGCCAGAGCCCTGTTGAGGTTCAGAATCTCGACAAAAGGAATGCCAATGTGCCTCGCTTCCTGAAAAAGCGCTTCGCGGGTTGCCACCAACCGTCCCTTCGATGAGTAAACCACTAACAGTATTTTCTCGCCCCTTGAATCGCTGCTTTCCAGATCACTATCGATCACGCGGAAATCCATAAGTTCGATGTCTCTGAGTTCGCTGACCGTCTTCAGCCCTCTCACTCCACGGTTTTTCTTATCTACTATTCATGAGCTAGAAAGCTCAGGCGACTCGATCACGACAAATTTGGGGGTAGCGATCGCGTCGCTCAACAAGGGGGCATTCGCTAGCTTAACCACGCGCCCATCAACAAAGGTGCTGGTATCAAGCACAACTAGCGGAATCTCGACGTTCGGTGGCTCAAACTTGACGTAGGGAATTACGAGATTGAATTCGTCCCAACCTTAAAAGGCAATTACTGTAGACAAGTAGGTTACCCCAAAGAATACACACAATCGGGAGATGTAGATCACCTGAGGTTATCCACCGTCAAACAAGGGGGAAATCGTTATGAAATGAGATGCTAATGCTCCCATTCGCAGCCCAAACGTTAACCCGGACAACGCTCTCAGCGAAAATCCCTTTAGCAGAATATCAATCAACACTAGAAGTGCCCCGAGCAAACCGCCGACCATTACTGAAAATGCCGCGTGGACATTGATATCTGGGAACAAAAAGCCACTGCTTCGCCCCCAATGTAGCAAAACAGCATCATAATAATGCGAATAACTAAAATGGATTGATTTTTTGGTGCCTGGAAAGCGAATGGGCTCAGCCTTGCGACTGGAGCACATATATCGCTATCGGTAGCAAAATGAAAATCGTCATAAGGATATAAATCAGCTGTTTCGCTTTACGTGCCTTTTCAATCTGTTCTGGTGTTTCGTCCATAGCTTCCTATCTCTATTTCCTATGCGACACTGGCTCGTAAAGCAAGAACCCGAAACTTATCCTTGGACTAGACTCCTCGAGGATAAAAAGACGATTTGGGACGGAGTCCGCAATTACCAGGCCCGAAATTTCATGAGAGAGATGTCCAAGGGCGATCTGGTCTTTTTTTACCACAGCGGGAAGGCAAAGGAACTAGTCGGATTGGCCAAAGTTGCTAAATCAGCCTACTCCGACCCGACAGCGACCGAAGGAGACTGGGCCGCCTTTGACTTAAAGGCCATGAAATCGCTCAAGCAACCGGTTACCCTTCATCCTAGCTTGCAGGAGCTGCATCTCGTGCGAAATTCCAGGCTTTCCGTCATGCCGATTGGAGAAAAAGAATTCAAACACTTGCTGGACCTCGCTCAAACAACCGCTTGAATCCCTCCACGTGTTCGAGAAACTAACAGTGATTGCCCCAGGGCTGCTCGGTGCTTCTATTGGAATGGCAGCTCGGCAGCGCTCCCTCGCGAAGTGCATATCCGTGTGGGCCAGACGGGCCAAAGCACGACAAGTGCTAGAATCCAAGGACTGGTGCGATGAGGCGCCCGCCAGTATAAAAGACGCCTGTTCCGGAAGTTCGTTAATCCTTCTCTGCGCCCCAGTAGAACGAATCAATGAACTCGCATCAAATATCTCCCCAATGCTCGATTCAAACCCGATTGTTACCGACGTTGGGAGCGTAAAAAGCAAATTGAGCCGTCATTGCCACGCGGTTCTAGAATCAAAGGGCCGATTTGTGGGCTCTCACCCCATGGCGGGATCGGAAAAAACCGGCATGGAAAATGCCGACGCGAATCTCTTCGAAGGAAACACCTGCTTCATTACACCCTTTGAAGAAACGGACTCCAACGCCGCCAAATCCGTATCCGATTTCTGGATTGGTTTGGGAGCGAACGTATTACAGGAATCACCTGAACGCCACGACGCCATCGTCGCAAACGTAAGTCACCTTCCTCACCTGCTCGCCTCCAGTTTGGCAAACTATCTATCCACCGCTTTACCCACAGCAGCCCAATTTTGTGGAAACGGATTAAAGGACACAACCCGAATCGCTTCCGGCGACCCGCAAATGTGGCGAGACATTATTGTGCAGAATCGACCAGAGATCATTCGATCATTAGACGCCTTTCAGAACGAAATCCAAAGTCTTCGGACTGATATCGCAAACGAAGACGACTTCGCGGTCCTGGGAAAGCTTGCTCAAGGAAAAGCGTTTCGCGATCAGCTCGATTCCTAAGGAATCCATAAATTCTTTATGCAGGATCCCTATCCCATTTCACCCTTTACCGTTCCCGTTTCAGCCAAAGTCGCCGTACCGGGCTCAAAAAGCATCACCAATCGAGCGATCCTCTTAGCAGCTCTTTCGGAAGGTGAAACCCGTCTCGATAATTGTCTTTTTAGCCGAGATACAGAGATCATGATCACTGCGATCAAGGATCTCGGTTTCGAAATTTCCAAAGATGAATCCCAGAAGCGGATACACATCCGAGGTCTGGGCGGTCTCATACCGAATACCAAGACTAAAATAGACATCGGCAATTCCGGTACATCCGCCCGCTTCCTAACTGCAATGCTGGCCACCTGTCCGGAAGGCGACTTCGAGCTTGACGGAGACGCTGCCATGAGAAAACGCCCTATCCAAAAGTTGGCGAATACGCTCATCTCTCTGGGTTGCCGGATCGACACCTCCGATGGCCTTTTCCCTATTCGAATTCGCCCCCAGGGACTCAAAGGAGGTAAAACTACAGTCGATGCATCCGAAAGCAGCCAATTTGTTTCGGCTCTCCTAATGGCGGCCCCCCTTGCGAAGGAGACACTTAAAATTGAGCTTAGCGATTCTTCCATTCGAAGGGGCTACATCGATTTGACGCTCAAGATGATGGAGCGTTTCGGAATTTCACCAGAAAAGCTGTCCGCATCAAGAGACAGCTACCATGTCAATCCCGCCCCCTATTCCGCGCCGAGAAATGGCTATTTGATTGAAAGTGACGCCTCTGCAGCCAGCTACTTCATCGCCCTTCCGCTCGCGACTGGAGGAATGGTCGAGATCGAAGGCGTATATAAGGATTCCCTCCAAGGTGACATCGCATTCGCTCAAATCGCTGAAAAAGCAGGCGTCACTCTTGAATGGAGAACAGATTCTCTCGTAGTGAGTGCAAACCTTGGCATTAATCCTATATCCCCTCTTTGCGCCAACTACTACGCGTTCAGCGACACTTTTATGACTGGCGCGGCCATCTCGCCGCTGGCGAACAGTCCCACATTAATCGAGGGAATCGGACACACGCGACATCAAGAATGCGATCGAATTGAAGCCATGGCCGCAGGATTGGCCAATACCGGTCAGTCCGTCCACGAAACGGAATCATCCATCGAGATAACCCCCTCTCTACTCAACCAAGCTACAATTGAAACTTACGAGGACCACCGAATAGCAATGAGCTTCGCCATATTGGGAAGTCACGACGCCCTGGGCAATGCTAAACCTTGGTTGCACATCGTCGACCCGCTCTGCTGCCGCAAAACCTTCCCGAATTTCTTCGATGTTCTCGAATCGGCTCGGGAACAGAGTTTAGCCAATCATTCGTAATCAATCACAGATGCCTCGGAAAATCCGATTCTAGCTTACGCTCAACTGAAACATCAGACAACATTTATCAAAATCCATCCTCGTGACTCGTAAATCCAGACGTACCATAAACGCCTAGTGACCAAAAGTAAATTCATCATCGTTGCTGTCGACGGAGGTGCCGCTGCCGGCAAGTCATCAACTTCAAGAGCCCTTAGTCAACGCTTCGGTCTTATGCATGTGGATACGGGTTCCTTCTACAGGGCGACAACTCTCAAACTCATGGAAGTAGCTGTATCCCCTGAAGATGAGGCCGCGGTTAATGATGCCCTTTCTAAGATTACAATCGGAACTTCCATCTCCGGAAACACGGCTTCCATTACCATCGATGGTCGAATTCCCAATGCGTCCATCAGAAGTCAGGCCGTCAATGAGAAAGTTTCCCAATACGCCGCGCTTCCAAAACTTCGGACCTTTCTTTTGGACTACCAACGGTCTCAGGTGGAGGTCGCCAGAACAAATGGATTCAGCGGTCTCATCATGGAGGGTCGAGACATTGGATCCGTGATTTTTCCCGATGCAGACCTAAGGCTCTACCTTTTCGCAGATCCCGCCAAACGCGCTCAACGCCGCGCTAAAGAAGGGATATCCGATAGCGTAGAAAAACGGGATCAGATGGACTCTTCCCGCAAAACCGCCCCCCTTCAATGCCCCAAAGGAGCTACCCTACTGGACAGCTCTGATATGACCCTTGAAGAGGTGGTCGAAAAAGTGTCCAGCTGGATCGAGGAGATTATTTCCCCATGAATTTTGACAGAAAGGTTTACTGGGCAAGCTTCTGGCTCATCCGCAGTTTCTACCGAAATCTCCTACTAGGAGAAGTCCGGGGCTTGAACAATGTCCCCAGAACAGGCTCGATTATTCTAGCATCCAACCATGCTAGCCATCTCGACCCGCCCCTACTGGGATGCAATATCCTGCGCATCATCACATACTTCGCCCGAAAGACCCTCTGGAAAAAAGGGATTGGGGCGGCCTGGATGGATGCTGTGGGAGCGATCCCTATCGATCGCGATGGCGAGTCGGATATCAAGGCAATGAAGCGAACCTTGGCAGCACTCAAAAGCGGGGGAGTACTCACCCTCTTCCCTGAAGGTACTCGTAGTCCCGATGGTACGCTTCAATCCGCAAAACCGGGAATCGGCCTAATCGCTGCCAAATCGCAATCCGCGATCGTCCCTTGCCGTATCTTCAATGCCCACAACGCCCTGTCCAAAGAATCGAAACTCCCCAACCTGAATCTCTCCATCCACATCGTATACGGAAAAGCACTACTTCCATTAGAATACGATCCGGGAAAGTCCGCTGGCAAAGAACGATACCAGAAAATCGCGGACAACATCATGTCCGCGATCAGTAAAATTAAACGCCCTAGACTAAGGGTACTCTAACCTAGGAACATAGCTTGCCTTCGGTCTCCAAGCAAATATCTTCACTGGCACAATCTCATCCGGTCTTTCGCCATGTTCACAAAACCGGAACGCCGGTATCTTAATGCAGCAGCTCAAGAGGCCTCTAATTCCAAATGATCCGATGGGATGACTTACTAATTCACACTACGCCGCAGTTCCAACGATAAATCATCTTATGCGGTGTCGCACGAGCAACCTACAAGCCCTCCGCTTAGGACACTCTTCACGATTTGGGGGGTTGATCATTTTCGTTCCTCGCCAATATTGGCTCTACGGTTGCTACCCTACCTGTGGAACTCCTCAAGGAGAGCAATTCACTTTAGCCCAAAACAAATTATGATCCACTCCCCTATTTCAATCAACACTCTCCTCAAACGAGGGTCTCGCCCACTACTTGGGCTAATTATTGCAGTCCTCATTTTGAGCGTCGTCTCGGCGCAGGAGACTCCTCGTGGAATTGTAACGAATGAAGCGGAAGCGTTCCAAGGCTACACGCTCTACGCTCCTCTCCGAGGAAACGAGACACTTCTCTTGAACATGGAAGGCAGGGTCGTTCACAAGTGGACGAGTGCACACCACCCTTCCAACTGTGCCTACCTCCTGCCCAACGGCGATCTCCTCAGGTCAAGCAAAGTAATGGGAAACGAGGTATTCGGAAGCCGAGGCCCCAGCGGGGGTCGAGTCGAATTGTTCGACTGGGAAGGGAACCAACTCTGGGACTTCGTGTTCTCGAATGGCGACCACCACCAGCATCACGACATGGAACCTCTTCCAAACGGCAACGTCCTTATTCTCGCATGGGAGCGGCGGACGAAAGAGGAAGCGATCGCTGCCGGACGGGATCCTCAAGCGGTATCCGAAAATGGGATATTTCCCGACATCGTGGTTGAAGTGAAACGGAACGGTCCGACGACCGGCGAAGTTGTTTGGGAGTGGAGAGCCTGGGACCATCTTATCCAGGACTACGACGAAACCAAAGCTAACTACGGAGACGTTGGAGTGCACCCTCACCGTATCGACGTAAATATCAACCCCCGACCCCGCACGGACTGGATGCATACTAACGCGATCGACTACAGCCCCGAGCTGGATCAGATCGTGCTCAGTCCACGCAGCTTCAATGAGATTATTGTCATCGATCACAGCACGAATACCGAAGAAGCCGCCAGCTCGATGGGCGGACGGGCTGGTAAAGGCGGGGACATACTCTACCGCTGGGGAAACCCGGCCAACTACGGGGCCGGAACGCCCGCAGACCGCACGCTGTTCCAGCAGCACGACCCGCGATGGGTGCAAGCGGGGCAACCCGGAGCAGGCAATCTCACCATTTACAACAACGGCTCGGATCGTCCCGAGGGGAAATACTCAACGATCGAGGAAATCGTCCTGCCTATTAACTCAGATGGCTCCTATCGAATCGAATCAGGCAAGTCCTTCGAACCCGTGCGCCCTGTTTGGTCATACCGCGCATCAAAACCGACCGACTTTTACTCTTCCTTCATTTCAGGAGCGGAACGACTCCCTAATGGCAACACCCTCATCTGCTCGGGAGCCGAAGGCCTGTTTTTCGAAGTCACTCCAGACAAGAGGATTGTTTGGGAATACCACAATCCCGTAACCCTGCCTCCCGCAGGGCCAGAAGGTCCTCACAGCGTGTTTAGAGTTACTCGATACGCCTCAGACTATCCCGCATTCAAAGGGAAAAACTTGAACTAGTCACCCATGAAGCGGCACCAACACATCGCGTTCCTCCTTAAATCCCTAATCCTTCTCCCTAGCGCCCTGCTAGCGGCCAATGACGAATGGCAGATTTGGCTCTGATGCCCAATATGCTCCAAATGGCGAAACGAATTAGTTGATGTCTCTAGAATTTAATACGATAGAACAAGTTGTCCTACTGGATGACGAAGGGTGCTCAATAGGCACCATGCCGAAGTCTTGCGTCCATACTGCGGATACACCTCTCCATAGCGCGTTTTCCATATTCCTGTTTGATGGGAATGGAAAAATGCTGGTCCAACAACGAGCCCATTCTAAAAAGACTTGGCCTGGGATTTGGTCGAATGCGTGTTGTGGCCACCCCGCCCCCGGCGAATCACACCACGCCGCCGCTTGCCGACGCCTTCGTCAGGAACTTGGTATCGACAATATTGAACTCGAACTCGCATTGCCCGACTTTCGATATAGGGCGGAGTTTCAGGGAATTGTCGAAAACGAGATCTGCCCCGTATTCATTGGTCTTTGCCATCAACAACCAGTCCCCAATTCTTCCGAGATTGCCACCATCGACTGGGTTGACTGGAATGACTTCGCGGAAGCCTGCAACAGAGAAACCAATACTCGATTCGACTCGTTCTCTCCTTGGTCGCTACTCGAAGGTAAAGAGCTTCAGCAACAGACAGTCATCAAGTCTTACGCCTCCGGGTTGAAATCCTAAGTTTTGTCGGCGAACCGCTAGGCCACCGATTGACCTCTCACACGAGCACCATGTATGCGATTTCGGGGCATGGCTCCGCATTGAAAAGAAGGCTTTGGCAAGAATTGCTGTAAAAATTATTTAGGTAATCCAGGATACCTCTATCTACATGGGTTCGATTCTCAGCACTGCTAAAATTGACCAGCATTCGCTTCCCGCCTCTAAGCCATCACCCGCTAATTCCATTTAAAACTTGCAGCTTCTACTCTCATTATTTAAACCACTCTTCAATTTCGTTGGTATGGCTCGTACTTCATCCATTATCATAATACTTTCCATGGTTTTCAGCATCGCCGCTGCAAACTCTGGAGCCAAGGTGTTTTGTTCACACCACGATGGATTCGGGCACGTCATTTCCCAAGAATCACACGAAAAGGAAGTCCATGCTTCTTGCGTCTACCAGCACGCGGATCAGGAGCACGCCACGCACGATCATTCTCACAATGAGGCCGACTGCGAAGACGTCGAATTGGTAGATTCAGAACTTGAGGACCTGTCCTTAAATAGCGAAAGAGGGAAGGGCAAGGCCCCTACCCTCCACCTAGTTGCCAATATTTTCTCAAGCTGCGGAATAGAGATGTCGCTCGAAGTCGCTTCCCGGCCTCCGGTTTATCGCATCTTAAAAGAAAACGAAAGTCGTCGTTTCGCCAAGATCGTCCAGATTCGCTGCTGATTTCCTAATCAAGAAGGGTGCACCCACATTGTCTGGTGCACACAAAAAGACAGGGACCGTCTTAGGTCTCTGGGCTACCTCTTAATTGAATTAGGAAATTCTATGTACAAACGAGTTGCAGCGATCGCTGCTACAATATTCTCCGTCACGATTTCTATTGGCCAAACGGACCCTTCACCAAATCGCGAATGGGACCAAGCCAAAGCGATCGCATTCGCCTTGGAAAACAACGCAGATCTGCGAGCGGCCCGACTTTCGATCGAGCTGGCAGAGTCCAGGTTGGCCAGAACTGGCATTCGGTCCAATCCGACTATGATTGTCGAATACTCGAGCGACTTCCTGTTCAACGACGAAGGCGAACACACCCTTGGGATCGGTTTTATGCAAAAGTTTCCGCTAGCGAATCGCTTGAAATTAGCCAAAGCAGTTTCTCGAGTCGATATTGCGAAGGCCAAAGCCGAGGTTCGAATTCAGGAAATAGCCATTGCCCATTCGATAAACGAGGTCGCTCTGGAACTTCAAGTCAATGATACCCGCCGGGCCTCTCTGGGCAGGCTCCTATCAAAGTCAGAGGAAATCGCCTCCTTTATTCAATCAAAGGTTTCATTCGGGGAGTACTCGCAGCTGGAAGCGAATCAAGCGACTCTGGAAGCCCGTTCTCTGGCACAGGAAATCAATCAGCTTTCCGACGAACGAACCCACCTTGTCCACGCCCTTGAGCCTCTACTGGGTCTCAAGGCGGAAAAGGAAATGTCTTTTATTGAGATTAAGGAGATCGACCTGAGCGATGATGCCCTCCTGTACGAGGACTCGATCTTCGATCGTCATCCGGAATTTCAATTGGCTACCCTTGAGGCTCATTCAGCCGAAGCCGAGATCGCCCTCGCTGAGTCAGAAAACTGGGAAGATGTGACCGCACGACTCTTTTGGGAAAACGAACGTAGTGTAGATGAGCCGAATGGCTTGGGAACTGACCGGTTTATTGGAGTTGGGTTGTGGATCCCCCTTCCATTGCGAAAGAAAGGAGAGCTTCAAGCTCGCGAGCAGCGAATCGCCCGCGACCAATCACATATGAAGGCTGCAGCAATAAAGCTAAGAGTTCAACATGAGATCGAGCACGCGCGTCACGAGATGGACGATCTCAGGAAAAGCATACATAGATACCGCAAGGAAGTCATCGAACTCGCGGAACAGCAACTAGAGGAGACGCAGACTGCCCACCAGAAGGGACAGGTGAGTTTCGTAACTCTCATGGACGTCCAGCGCCAACTTCTCGAAATCGAGCACAATCATTTGGATACGTTAGAGTTCTTTGCCCGAGCGAGACAAAAACTGGAAATCGCTCTGCTAAAATCGCCAGGGCTCTCTCAATAATTTTGGTATACCATGAAATTTTTTAGGCTTATCAGATTCCGCTCAATCCCCATCATCTGCCTGTTGGCGAGCCAGGCCATGCTAGGGCAAAAAAAGCCCGAAAACATTGTCATCCTAGACGATGTGGCAGTCGTCAATCTAGGGATTGAGACCGTTGAGGTCGACTACCAGGACTTCGCCGAAACTCTCTTTGTGATCGGGCGTATCGAACCCATTCCTTCTCGAAAAAGCGTAATTAGCAGCCGAATACCGGGACGTGTTGTCAAGATTCATGCTTTTGAGGGCGACATAGTATCGCAAAACATGCCTATTGTGGAGATCGAAAGCCTGCAACCCGGCGACCCTCCTCCCCAAGTCAGTCTCGGCGCCCCATTACCCGGAATGGTAATGAAAAACCACACTCACATCGGGAAACCGGTGGTATCCGACCTGGAGCTATTTGAGATCGTCGACTTGTCGCAGGTTTATGCCGTCGCTAGAATACCCGAGGACCAGGCTGGAAAGCTTTCCATTGGGACTAAAGCGGAGATTCGCGTCGCCGCATTGCCTGATGACGTTTTTGAAGGAGAACTCGAGCGATTCGGAACGGAAGCCAATACCGAGAACGGTACAATCGACGCCCTTTTCATTATCGAAAATCCTGACTACAAGGCTCGCCCTAACATGCGTGTGGAATTCTCGATCCTTCTAAACACAAAGACACAAACCCTCTCCATTCCTCGGTCTGCCCTCCAAACTGACGGCATCAACCGTATCGTATACGTCAAAGACTTCGAACTACCAAACGCCTTTTTGAAATCCCCCGTGAGGATTGGTGCTCAGAACGAGTCGTCGGCAGAAGTGCTTAGCGGCCTCTTTCCCGGGGACGTAGTCGTTACCAAAGGCGCCTACTCGCTCCTATTTGCAGGTGGCGGCGGTATCTCCCTCAAGGAAGCTCTCGATGCTGCACACGGACATGAGCACAACGAAGACGGATCAGAAATAACCGCGGAACAGAAGTCGAGTCGCGGATCCGGCGACGGAACTAGTCAAAACGAGTTTTCTGCCAATTCAAAGATGGGACAACTGGTCGTCTTTCTCGCAATACTCAGCGGACTACTCGTGATCCTACTTGTATTGAGCATCGCCTTCCCTCGCCGCCCAAAAGAACGGGCCGAAACATAGAATCAAGGTATGCTAAACGCTCTCATTAGATTCTCCTTAGCCAATCGGGCCCTAATCATCTCAGGAGCTATCGTTGTAATATTATTCGGAATACAGACTGCTCGTAAGCTTCCTGTAGAAGTTCTCCCCGACCTCACTAAACCCACCGTGACGCTTCTCACAGAAGCGCCGGGTCTCGCACCGGAAGAAGTGGAAACACTGGTTACCCTGCCCCTTGAAAGCGCTCTCATGGGCGTGGCTAGCGTAACCCGACTACGGTCCACCTCTGACGTTTCCCTTTCACTCGTATTCGTCGAATTCGAATGGGGAACCGATATCTACAAAGCTCGCCAGTTTGTACAAGAGAGACTCCAGTCAGCTCGCGAGAACCTGCCAGAAGACGTTTCCCCCTACATGACACCGGTTGCTTCCTTGATGGGTGAGATCATGCTGGTGGGACTTAGCAGCACCGACGGGAGCGTAGAACCCAGAGAATTGAGAACGCTTGCCGATTGGACCGTTAAACAAAGGCTCCAAAGTATTCCCGGCGTCGCCGAGGTGCTTTCGATGGGAGGCGGTGTAAAGCAAGTCCACATACAGCCAGATCCATATCGAATGCGCTCGCTGAATATAGGATTCGACGAATTGAGAGAAGCTGCCACCCAGGCCACAAGCAATACGACCGGCGGTTTCATGTCCGCCAATTCCCAGGAAACCATGGTCCGCAATCTGGCGATGACGACGGACTTGGAAGCGATCGGATCCACTTTGATCAAACACGTCAATGATCGGCCTATCAAAATTTCGGACGTAGCAAATGTTGTTTGGGACGTAGAGCCCATGAGAGGCGATGGCGCGGTCAACGGATCCCCCGGCGTCATCATGAGCGTCACCAAAACACCAGGGTTCGACACGCTCACCTTAACGCGAAAAGTTGAGGACGCGCTCAAGGCACTTCAAGCGGCCGCGCCGCAAAGTGTAGAACTCATCCCGCTTTTTCGGCAGGCCGACTTTATTGAGAACGCGATTGGAAATCTGGAAGAAGCCATTCTTGACGGAGCCATCATGGTATCGCTGGTGCTTCTACTCTTTCTGCTGAATGTGAGAACCACGCTGATAACCCTGACAGCGATCCCCCTTTCCTTCGCCATCGCCTTGATCGTATTTCGCTTTTTTGACATCAGCGTCAACGCAATGACGCTCGGCGGTCTGGCCGTCGCCATCGGAATGGTTGTGGACGATGCCATCGTAGATGTAGAGAACGTGTTCCGACGGCTTCGAGAAAATGCCACGGCCCAGGCCCCAAAGCCTTCCCTCGAAGTAATTGCCAGCGCATCGGCGGAAGTGAGAAACTCGATCCTGTACGCAACCTTGTTCATCATTCTCGTTTTCCTGCCCCTCCTGGGACTAACCGGCGTAGAGGGACGGCTTTTCACTCCCATCGCCATTGCGACGATTACGAGCATGAGCGCTTCTTTTTTGGTTTCGCTCACGGTCATTCCCGTTCTCTGCTCATTGCTCCTCAAGCCGAAACCCGGTCGCGTCCACAAAGACGGAATCATTATCAGGTCCTTGAAATGGGCACTGAAAAACACATGGCTACGCCTTGCCTTGAGCTACCCGATCGCGGTTATGGCCATTGGGGCGGTACTTCTTTCCGGCACCCTCAGCCTTTACCCTACAATGGGCAAGGACTTCCTACCTTCCTTCAATGAAGAAACCGCGTTGGTGGCGCTGACGGCCGCTCCCGGCACCTCGCTTGAACAGATGAACGAAATATCGGACGTCGCGGACAGGCTTCTCCTCGCAATCCCAGAAATTCGGACCGTAGGAAGACGTATTGGCCGTGCCGAAAGGGGCGATCATGTAGTCCCTGTTTCAACGGTAGAGTTCGATATCGACTTCCGAGCAAGCGACCGATCGCGAGCTGAAATCCTAGAAGATATTCGAGCAACGATGCGCACGATTCCCGGAACGTTTAGCGCCCTGAGCGGACCACTGGCGGATCGGATTGGACACATGCTAAGCGGTGTATCCGCAAAAGTAGCGATAAAGGTTTTCGGTCCGGACTTGAACGAAATTCGGCGTATCGGAGAGCAAATCCAAAAGATCGCCCAAGACATACCCGGATTCGAAAATGCCCGCACGGAACAACAAGCACCTATTCCCCAGCTCCGCATTGAGATCGATAGAGAAAAGGCGCTTTCCTATGGGGTAATCCCCGGTTCGCTAAACGAGCAGCTCAGCAGCCTCATTGGCGGCGAGCACTTAACAGATCTTTACGAGGAGCAAAGATCGATCGACCTAGTCCTACGACTCCCTCCCGAATGGCGCGGGTCACCCGAGCGCTTGAAGACTCTCTATATTGATACGAAGAGCGATCTTAAGATACCTCTCTCGTTCGTCGCGGACATAAAAGAAGCGCGCGGACCCAATGTGATTCAGCGAGAGAACATGATGCGACGGTTTGTCGTTAGCATAAACCCGTCCGAAAGGGACCTCGCTTCTCTAGTTACCCGTCTGCAATCAGAAACCGCTTCCAACGTGTCACTGCCAAGTGGATACTTTGTAAGCTACGAAGGTGAATTTCAAGCCCAACAGGAGGCTTCCAAGCGAATTGCTCTCCTAAGCATCGTCGTGCTGCTGATAATCGCGTTTCTTCTATACAACTATTTTTTCTCTCCTGTTTTTGCAATCCAGATTCTATGCGACATCCCACTGGCTTTGATTGGCGGTATCGCTTTCACCTGGATAATGATCAACAACGTCAGCATTGCCACTCTGGTTGGCTTTATCGCAGTGACAGGCATCGCGGCCCGAAATAGCGTCATGCTGATATCCCATTACCTGCATTTAATGAGACACGAAGGGGAACGTTTCTCCCGAGCCATGGTAGTTCGAGGAACCTTAGAGCGTCTGGCACCGGTTCTTATGACTGCGTTGTCAGCGGGCATTGCCTTGATTCCGCTCGTCCTATCCGCCGATGCTCCGGGCAAGGAAATCCTTCATCCGGTGGCAGTTGTCATCGTGGGCGGTCTAGTCACCTCAACCATTCTTGGCCTTGGGATCACGCCGGCTGTCTTCTACGCCTTCGGTAGAAAGGCGGCAGAAAAAGCCGTCAGAAACAAGGCAGCCGCCTCGAACTAGCGTAACCATTAGGAAAATAGTCAGTCATAGTCATAACGCACTCCCTTTTCAATCACTCACCACCCAGTCAACCTCAATAATGTCTAATCCTTTCAAAATGAACAAAAAAACATCCAAAACTTCACTACGCTTCTTATCCGCAGCTATGTCGATCGCCGCGTTCTTAACACTAGGCTGCTCCCAAGATACATCCGAAACGCGTACGGCTAGCGATCATAGCCGTGATGAGGATCATGCTTCCACGCATCAGGACGAAGACGCACATCACGATGACGGCAAAAAATCGGAAGGAGGCCCCAATGGAGGACGCCTGATAACGATTATGGAGCCTGCTGTAGAGTTTATCGTGCAGGAGGACAGAACTGTCGTAATCCAGCTGCTCGATGAAAACCGGAACCCAGTCACTCCAACGAACCAGGTAATCAATCTCATTGGCGGTGAACGGACCAGCCCGACGACGCTCGCATTTGCCAAGAAGGGTAATCGACTCGTCTCAGACCAGCCGATTCCAGAAGGCACCAGCGTGCCAGTCGTACTTCAGATCATGGCGACCACCAACGCCGCCGTCGTTCGGGAGAAGTTCAACGTAAACCTGAGCGAATGCTCCTCCTGCGACTACCAGGAATACGCCTGCGTCTGCGGTCACGATGACCATTGAGCGCATTCCAAAGAGTCTAACTCTTGAAGAGTTTCCAAAGACAGGATCCAGCAGCTCGAGGGTACCGGGCAATCGCCGAGCACCATACCCGCATTTGTAGTCCGGTCGGACTAAGCACTGAGAAAATCGACAGCCTCGTCGACTACGCCTTATCCAGAGTTGGCGGCCGGTACGACCTGAAGAACATCTTTGACCTCACACGCTACCTCATCCAACTTCCCCCTGTAACCGGGTATTGGATACGGTTACTCCTTTCCATTGCTAGTGGCGACCCAACTCGTGCGATCTGCTCATCATTTATCGCTCAGGCGTTCCACTCAGTCAGCTACACCATCCTACCTTATTTTGTTCGCTATGAGTCGGCGTACCCTAGACGCCCCAGAATCGAAAAAGAGTACGCTCATATCAGGCACCATAGCCTCTTCGCTCCCAGCGACTTTGACCTGTCGCCCTACTTCGATGTAATCAAGCCCACCGTCGAATACGGATTTAACCCCAAAGATACTAACTGGAGACACCCCTACGAGGCCATCGTCGAAACCCACGAATAACTTTTTGAATTCATAATTCATTTACGGTAATGAATCGAAAGATTGTCCCTCAATGCCCTCAGGTCTTTAAAACGCTCGGGTTCGATGAGCATGAGGTTTCGCTTCTCGTAAGGATCCTTGGCGACATTGAAAAGGAACTCGCGGTCGTCCGGAGTCTGCAAGTACTTCCAGTCGCCAGACCTTACCGCACTCCAGGGATTTCGCTCAAGCTCAGCGTGCACTCCTAACTCCCAAAAAAGCATGCGGTCGCTCCAACCAGTTCCTTCAATCACCACTGAAGACAAATTTCTTCCATCCAGCCTCAAGTCGTTTGAGGCAATCCCCGCCAAACTGCAAAAAGTGGGAAACAGATCCAGAGAACTGCAAACAACGTCGCTTGCGCTCCCCGCCACAATTTTGCCCGGCCAACGCATGATACAAGGAACCCGCAAACCACCTTCAAACAAAGTAGCCTTATCTCCACGATAAGGTAGATTGCTTCCTCCATAAACCGGATCTCCTCCATGGTCTGTGAGAAAGATGACGAGTGTGTCTTCAGAAAGACCATTCGCATCCAGCGCCTCGATCACCTTTCCCACTCCGTCGTCAAGCGAAACGGTCATCGCTGCGAACTCTCGACGCACCTTGTCTTCGATTCCAGATACACGTCTCAAATCCTCTGCCTGAGGCTGCATAATATTGATCGGCGTCTGATTGCTGGGACTCCACCCTTTACCATAATGAGGCGCATTGTAGGCCAAATACAGGAAGAACGGCTCATCCTCACTCTCTCGATCTTCCAGATATGAGATTGCCTCGTCGGTGATCAATTCGGTCGCGTAACCATTCTCACTCACATGAACCTCCTGATGATACCAGTCTGGTATATTGCCATACGTCATCGTGAAGAAGTCGATACACCCGCCTGTATGCCCGATGAAGGAATTAAATCCGTGTCGGGTTGGGAGTAGATCTTTCCCGCCGTGACCCAAGTGCCACTTTCCGATCAAAGCCGTGTAGTACCCTGATTCTCTCAGTGTCTCCGCAATGGTCGTTTCACCCTGCTGGATACCGGTTTCCTTATGCTCGTCCGCCATGAACATCAATGCGCTCAGCAACTGGTCTTTAGACCGACTTGGATTCTGACCTGTCAGCAAACCGAATCGTGACGGAGTGCAAATCGACGAGGCCGAATACCATTGCTCGAATTTCATCCCCTCGTTTGCCAGTCGATCAATATTAGGGGTCGGAATTTCACTCCCGTAGCACCCGACATCGTTGATCCCTTGATCATCGGTGAAAATGAGAAGGATATTGGGTCGGTCCGCGGCTAGCGATGACGAGGCGAGCCATAGCGGGAAAACAAGGATTCGAAGAAGGCGCACGGGAAAGTATCATTCAACCAGCATCCAATAATCAAGACAGGAGATTTTTCCAGGGAAGCTCCGGGCAGCCAAATCGTAGTGCCAGCACTTGCGCTGTGCCGCGTTTCTGGAGCAACTGATGCGGCACCGTGCAAGTGCTGGCCCTACAAAGAAGACGAATGGAACTTACCAAGGGGCTAATATCTTACTAGAACCCAATGCAGGAGCGGCTTTACGCCGCTATAGTGCCAACCGAGGATTGCGGTGTAAAACCGCTCTATCCGTTCGCAAACTCTGTGATTAACCTAATCAATCCAGAAACCTATGACCAAAATAGGCGAAATATTAAATTTATCTATGTACTCCGCGCAATCTGTGATTAAAAATTGGGATTCGTCCCAAATATACTCTTTATGAAAACCCGATACTTAGGAAATTCCGGATTAGCCGTTTCACGCGTGTGCCTAGGCACCATGACTTTTGGAAAATCAGATTGGGGGTGCGACCAGCAAGCCTCCCAGGAGATGGTAGATGCTTACATCGATGCCGGAGGCAATTTCATCGACACTGCCGATCTCTATGCAGAAACCGCGTCGGAAACCATTCTAGGAAAAACGCTAAAAGGAAAGAACCGCGACAATCTTGTAATCGCATCCAAGTGCTGGTTCCCATTGAACGACACCCCGAATGCCCGAGGTCTCTCTCGCAAGCACATCGTCGAAGCCTGCGAGGCTTCTCTCAAGCGCATGGACCTAGACTACATCGACCTCTACCAGATCCATGGTCCCGACCCCTATACCCCAATCGAAGAGACCATGAACGCGCTCAACGATCTGGTAACGTCCGGAAAAGTAAGATACGTCGGTTGCTCAAATCTCTATGCCTGGCAACTCGTCAAGGCAAACGGCGTGGCTCAGAAAAACGGATACGCCCCTTTCATTTCAGGTCAGTACCTTTACAATCTAATCCGACGCGACATTGAAACGGAAATCATCCCCGCGTGCGCAGACCAGGGAATGGGCGTCCTTTGCTGGAGTCCCCTAGCGAGTGGACTTCTAACCGGAAAATACCGCGGGGTCGATATACCCGAACCGGGTTCAAGATTTAAAGAAATGGGGGAAATCCTGAATGAACGATTCATCTGGAACGAGGCTCTCGAACTGGTCGATCTGGTCTGCGAAATCGCCGAGGAAATCGGGAAGAGTCCCGTTTCCGTAGCCCTGTCTTGGATACTAAAAGACTACGCCATTACATCTGTATTGGCAGGAGCCCGCTCGGTTGAGCAACTCGCGCCGTCACTCGAATCCGGCGATTGGGATCTCCCGCGAGAGCATTGCGACCGTCTCACTCAAAAGCTTCCGCGAGAGCATGGCTACCCGTGCGACTGGATGAAGATCACTCTTCTTTCGAATTTCACAAAAACGGAACACGAACCCAATCGCGCCCAGCGCTTTCCGCCTTTGGCCTAATTAATTAAGTGATGGTAACCGTGGATCTCCGAGCACCCACGAAGGATACCGCTTCCAGGATCTCATCATCGGGCCCATCAACCGTGATGTTTTCCGGGCAAATGGAGCCGCTCATCAGAATCGAACCGACGTCCTTTTCATTACTATTATTTGTATTTGATTTTTACCTATGTTTGAATTGGTCTCAAATCGCTTTCTTCTAATTTTTTACAAAAACCTATTTAACCATAAAGGAACCATCAAAAACGTAATTAAACGCTAGTTTTTGCCAAATTTTTGAGAAGAACGTTACGGTAGACATGTTCCTACCGCTCCACCAGCTTGAATTAGCCTGTGATCAGCACAACATCCTTTAAATATTTTACTCGCTCAAAATTCTCAAGCTATTCTAATCACTCCCGAAATGGCGATTTTCCGCACCGGGGGCCACATTCATTCGTCGAAGCAAAAGAAGCTTCAGGCATACGACCCGAAGCTTAGTCTTATATACCCTTTGAGGTCAAAACGGTAGACCGCACGCGACTCCCATCCCACGCGGTCGCTATCACGATAGCACCAGATTCCATATCCGCTAAACCGATCGACCCAACCTCTCCCTTGTTACCACTACGTGTCGCGCGAATAGCCCGACCCTCTTGAGTCGAAAACCGGACATCTGCGTTGGGGAGGGTTCTAAACGCTTCAAGCCTTGATCGAGCAATACGACCGGTCGACGATGCGACCGTTTCCAAGCTCGATCCTCCACGTGGTTTGTCACTTGGGGAGTCTATCAGATTTCTCACCCGCAATCCAATCGCCGAATCCTCATCCCTTGGATCGAATTCCATTTCCAGAAAATTCCAATAGAAAGGGTCTCCGGGCTTCTGCGGCTCCAGTTCTGGGTTCGAGTGCGTCTTGTGATACAGGGCGTAAATCTCCAGATCACGACCATCCACGTCCTTCATGCGAGGACCAAATCCCGGGATCACAGCCCTACCGCCGCTGCGCCCTATGGGTCCGAAACTGCATTCGATCAAATTGTGCTTTCGGTTCTTCATGATACAGCCATTGTGGACATCACCATAGACCGTTACCACCCCATCCCGAGAACCCAAAAGCTCCAAGACACGATCGGCCCCGGCTTTAACCCAGCCTGCATAATCTGCGGTTACCCGATCGCGTTGCTCAAATTTTTGCGGATGCTTCGCACTCGCCGCTGCACCCGTCCAAATAGTATGCATCCCATTGATACCGGTTAAGCAAATAAGCTTAGAAGAATCGGTCGTGATCAAATCGTTCAACCAGGAAAACTGTTCCTCTCCCAGCAAGCTCCGAGTCGGGTCTGTCCGGTCATAGAGCCTTTTAAAGGAATCCCATCCGCTATCATCCCAAATATCCACGTCCTGTGAACTCCGCCACAATCTCGAGTCGAGAATCGCCAAAGTAAAGTCGCGGTTGGGCATTTTCCAGGCCCGCCATTTCTTCGGGTTCTCCAGCGGATCCACTTCTTCCGCTCCCGTGATGAGGTGATGCACAATCTGGAAATTGCGCTTCATATATTCTGTATCTTGCCCTAGTCCCTTTATCTTTCGGATCACTATCTGCTCGGGACCTTTCACATCGTCCATGCCATAGTCATGGTCACCCGGATTGATAATGTTCCAGTGCCGCATACACTGCCATCGACTTGTCGGACCACATATTGAATTCTTCACAACCTTATAGGCATCGTCGGTACTCGGCGGATACAATACCAGCTCCATGTACCAAACATCATCCTCCCAAACCATAATCTGGAAGTTATAATTCTCCAAGTACTTATACGATCCCTCCGAGGGCTGGTCCCGAAATTGCCATTCACCTCCCCCACCTAGAATTTGGTAGCCATCGCCTGTCTTCTTTTGCAGCCCACTGGTTACAGCGTGGCAACTAAGGCCGCACAGCTTGTAGGGAGCCCCTAAGCGTGGAAGCCTCCCGACATAGCTACCCGTCCTTGGCACATCCCCCACAAGACCCGTTCCCGGCCCCACAGCCGACGTTCCGATCCGGGGATCAGAGGTCACATTCACACCATCTTTCCAAACCGTGTAATACATCGTCTTCTCAGCAGGAGAATGCGGCAAGCAAACTTCAATTACCGCCGTGTTGCGTCGAAAGTCGTTGCTGACAATATTGGCAGAACCCGCTATAGGAACGGAGGCCCATCCGTCTTTGGGATTTTCCGTATCCGAGACTCTAATCTCCGCCTTAGTTCCGTCCGTATGGAAAATCCCGATAAAACGAACCTTCCAAACACCGTCATTCTGTGCCAACGAGTCACCGAGCGGATAGCAACTCAGACAATCCGCATGGCCCGGTGCCAATTGATTCGACACATCTGCGATCACCTCGAACGAATCGACCGAATAATCCACTAGACCACGACCGGATACGCCGACATAGCCTTGGGTGGCCGCTTCCGGCAATTCCGAGGCAATTTTCACGGTATTGTCGTGAACGTTTAGCGACGATTCCACGAGGCATCTCCCGTTCCCATATGGAGCCACGGTAAGCCTCATTTGAACCGAGTCCCCTGGACTCAGCTCGGGAACCCCCTTTTTCAGAACTTTACCCGGGGCCGCCTTTCTCCCGCTACTTTTTCGCCCCTGCATCAATGCGAACTCACCCTCGTCCGTCCATGCGGCGTGATTCACTTTTCCCGCTTTATCGTAGCTTTCGAATACGGATGTCCCTCCGAAAGCGATTCCAAAGAACCCGTATCCATCCTGATACATTTTCCATTCTTTCTTGTCGCCGGGCTTCGGCTCGGAGCGCGGTGCCAAATAGGTGAAACGGGCTTTCACCTCATAGCCGCCCTTAAGCTTCCAGTCATTCCGATAAAGAATCCCGAGCGGCAAAGAGGGATCGTAGTCCGTTTCCATGGACATCCCAGCCGTTTGAGAATGAAACGGGAACCCCGTTCGCCGTGCCCGATCGCCCACGTTGACCAGACGCCTTCGCAACGCCCGGTCCTTGATTTGCCAGTAGCCCGGATTGAGCGACTCCCAGCCGGGACCTACCACCAGACTGTCCGGCTTCGCGAACGCGTAGCGGGTCGCAGATATCCCGCTCGCCGCTT
>PBMN01000013.1:0-54602 GCA_002722675.1 Opitutaceae bacterium | reverse complement strand
ATTTGATTCAAGTCTTCAGGAGAGATCATTAATAAGAGTGGTTGGCATTTCGATCTGCTGAAAAAGATTGGGTATCCAGATAGTGTGGGCAGACGCCCGGAAACCGCTTTCTCAATTTGGGAGTAGATTTCCTCTAATCTACTTTTTCGTTTGGGTTTGGCTCAGCAAAGACAAACCATTTTTGACCAATAAAGTTCCAGCAAGCCCAAGCAAACGTCGCAGCAAGAAAGGCCGGTACAGAGGTTTGGTCCAATGCGATGGTCGCGTCGTAGATCATGCTGTTTAATATCCATCCGGTCAGATATACGATCGCGAATCGAATGGGCTCGTTTACATTAAAGACTCGGTGGCGAAAGGTGAAATGCTTGTGGGCGAAAAATCCCCAAATTGAAACGCAAGCAAAACTGATTCTTTTCGCCCACGATCCGTCGATATCTAACTGATTCGAGAGAAATAAGTAGGCACAGGCATCGATCGCGAAAGCAATTCCACTGACCAAGATGAATCGCAGGATTTGGGAAACTATATTGCGGTTGTCGGTCATCTAAATGTGGGATTAACGTCGGGTCGAGTAGGCAATAATGGGGGTTAAGACGAGGCAAATGTTTTTTCGGTTCTGGGCCTTGCTGAAGTAAATGGCTTCAATTCGCCTTAGTTGTGGACCCCGATCGCTTAGTGACTATAGACTTGCGGCTGTGAGGAGTGAAGCGACAATCCGATGTTGTTAGAATTCCGGATCGAGTAAAACGAAACATGAGCGAGAAAATATTGATTATTACAGGCGACGGTGGAGAGAGTTATGAGGTTTTGTACGCATTGCACCGATTTCAAGAAGCGAATTTCGTGACGGAGATTGCCGCTCCGCGTAAGCGAGCTTTGAACCTTGTGCTTCACGATTTTGCTCCAGGCTGGGATACATACACTGAAAGGCCGGGCTACGGGGCAGACTCAGATCTTACTTTTCCTGAAGTTGTCGTCGATGATTACTTCGCGGTGATGCTAATCGGTGGAAGGGCTCCTGAGTATTTGAGAAATGATCCCAAGGTACTAGAGATCGTAAAGGAATTCCATGCCAAGGGGAAGTGGATCTACAGCATCTGCCACGGCATACAGATTCTCGCTACGGCGGGGCTTCTCAACGAATCAAACATTACTTGTTACGAGCATTGCCGACCTGAAGCAGAAGCTGCGGGAGGAAAGTGGATCGAAGAAGAAGCGACCAGAGACGGAAAAATAATCAGTGCTCAAACATGGCTGTCGCATCCTGATTTCTACCGCCTCATTTTTCAGAACATCTAGGAGGGAGGAGGCATTTTTATTGATGCGAGGGTGCCTAATTCCCGTTTGTCTTTTCTTCGCTTGAGGTCTTGGATTCCTCTTCCGTTTCAAACGGCATGCCATCGAAGGAATAGCTTGAAGCAATTCGCTCGTAACGGCGAACCCGTTTGAAAAATCGTCCGGCAAGACCTCCAAAAACAAGGCCGAACGCGACGCCAAGTCCTAGCGTCATGACTGGGTTGGCCCCCATCTTGGAGGCGGCCACCATACCAACTCCAATACCGATGATCATGCCAAAATTCATCCCGATCGGCGCAGCCATTTTGCGTCGTTTTCGAGACAAGCGCTCCCTCGAGCGGTCGGACATACGAACTATGAGGAGATTATCCATTATCAGCGAATGCGTTTACGGAAAATTTACCTTAACATGCCCGGATGGATTGTCCATCGGGAAAGTGCCCCTTCCTGCTATCAGGAAAATCCTCAGGTAGTACCCTTGCTGCCGGCTGCAGAAATTCGAGACGGATTATGGGCTCGACTTCTTATTGTAAGAAAATTCTTTAGAAATTGGGATTTTTGAGATCGAGACGTCGTTGGAATGGGAAAGTCCTAAATCGGTTGGACCGTGGTCTAGAGGCTGTAGGCACTTATGGCGATTGTAGCGAAACTTAGGAATAAGAAAAAGCCGATTATATCGGTCGCGGTAGTAACCATTATAGAGGACGCGAGAGCGGGATCGACTTTTAAGGCACGCAGGCTAATCGGCACCATAACTCCGGCAACAGCGGAAGCGATCATGTTGAGTAGCATCGCAGCGAATACAACCACCCCAAGGACTGGTTTCCCTATCCAGAGCCACGATGCAAGTCCGGCGATACCACCAATGGCTAGGCCGTTGATGCAGCCGGTGAAGAGTTCTTTGATGAGGAGTTGCCTCCACTCCTTGTCCTCGATTTCGCCTAGCGCCAGAGACCGCACAACGATTGTCAGGGTTTGATTGCCCGAGTTGCCTCCAAGCAACCCGATTATTGGAAGAAAGAAAGCGAGTGTGGCGTATTTCTCTAGGGCGGGTTCGAAAAGGGAAACGACCCAGGCGATGCAGAATCCCGTGCACAAATTGACGCAAAGCCAAGGGAGTCGATTGCGGACTGATTGAGGCCAAGCGGTGAATGCAGACTCATCTCCAGAGATCCCTACCATGCGCTGCATGTCTTCGGTAGCCTCCTCTTGAACGACATCGAGCACATCGTCCGAAGTAACACGTCCAATGAGAATCCCCTCGTCGTCCACAACGGGAAGCGAACTGTAGTTATACTTCTGGAAAAGATTCGCGATTTCCTCTTGGTCTGCCGTGACTGGGACTGACCTTACTTCCGTTACCATGACTTGGTTGGCTTTCCGTCGGAGATCCCTGAACAGAAGGTCTCTCAAGCGGAGAACGCCTTTTAGCTGACCCGATTCGTTAGTTACGTAGACATAAATCGCGCTGTCGTCTTCCTGGTCCTCATCTTGTCGGATCGCTTCTCTTGCCTCTCCAAGGGTGAGATTTTCGCCAATCGCGTGGAGCTCCTTCTGCATGATTCCGCCAGCAGAGTCTTCCGGGTACTCCATCAGGTCGGAGATCTCCGCCACTTCCTCATCAGGAAGTTGCTCCATGATGTCGTGAAGCCGCTCTGGCGAAACATCGCTCAGTGCATCGGCAGCGTCGTCGGACAACATTTCGGGTATAATCTCACTTACCCGTTCGAGCCGCATGTTCTCCATCAGTTCCGTTTGGAGCTCCTGCGGAAGTTCGGTTATGACGTCGGCGGTGACCTCGTCGCTGAGGGAGCGGAAAATTTCTCTTATATCGTCTAGCTCCAGATTCTCTATCTCAGCTGCGATATCGCTAGGATGCATGTCCTTCAGACGGTTGGATCGGAGGGATGAAGCCTCGGGCTCTGCCGTATTGTAGTCATCCCGTTCCGTCATTTGGTTAGTTGTAGGGATTCGCGGATCAGCTTCAAGTCGCCTGTTCCATAAAATGGAAAAAAGTCAACCGGGTGAGCGGTCCAGTGTAGAGAAGATATCCGGGGAATTCGCGACTTGCGCCGCGTGGATGATCCTTCTCTTTTAATTGCCGTGCCGCTATCCGAAGCATCTACATACACGGCTCCTTGGTTTTTTCCCAGCGCTCATTGGCAGACGATTCTTCCCAATGTCACCAGGCGAAGAATACGGGTCGAGTATAGACGCGAGAGATTCGAATTGCCCGACTCCGATTTCATGGATCTGGATTGGCTAGAATCAAACCCAGTTCACAATGAGGCCCGTTGCTGCATAATACTCCATGGTCTGGAAGGGGACAGCCATGCACCCTACGTAAAGTCAATGGCCCGATCTTTTCAGAGATCAGGCTATGCAGTGGGAGCCTTGAATTTGAGGGGTTGTAGTGGGAAGCCTAATCGCCTGAAGCGGTTTTACCATAGTGGGGATACAGAAGGACTGGCCTTTGTTCTGGATCAAGTTAGCATGCGATACGACCGGATTTTTCCAGTAGGCTTCAGCCTCGGTGGGAATGTATTGCTAAAGTATTTAGGTGAAGACTCTGCCAGAATCCCAAAATCTGTCCGTTCTGCCGCGGCCTTTAGTGTGCCCTGTGACTTGGCGGGGGCGGCCGACTGTTTAGCGGAATCGCGAAACGCTTTTTACATGAAACGATTTATTAAGCTTCTAGGGGCGAAACTAAGAGAAAAGGAAAAAAAATATCAGGAATACGAATACGAAAAGGGGTATTCTGAGATGAAGTCGTTTCACGAATTCGACAACGTTTACACGGCACGTCTAAATGGATTTCGTGACGCGATCGACTATTGGAGCCAATCAAGTTGCAAGCAGTATTTGAATCGGCTGGATCGCCCGGCTTTACTAGTGAACGCTAGGAACGATCCGTTTCTCTCGGATTCCTGCTTCCCTCGCGAGATTGCACAATCTAGCTCTCTCTTCCATCTAGAGATTCCGGCATCTGGAGGGCACTGTGGGTTCCCGGGTCGCAAAGCACCCGAGGGGTACTGGCATGAACGCCGTGTGCTATCTTTTTTCGCAGCCCAAGGGAACCGCTGATTCTAAAAACCCATATCGAGCTGGGTGCTTGCTTCAACCGGGGGTGGCTTGATGCATTCGGGCGAATCGTTTTGGTTGTTGTTTACAAGTGGATTGACCGGCCGGCATTGCATTCGGTCGGAACTTATCGCGGCGAAAAAATTAAATCGAGACTCCGTTTCGATGGTTTCGGGATTTCCATCCAGCCACTCGTGGGCTCCCTCGTCCTGAAGTATAACCGGCATGCGATCATGAATCCTTGAGGCGAGAGCGTTGGCCTGGGTGGTTAGAATGGCAAAGCTCTCAGAGGAATTACCGGCTGGATCGTGCCAGGTTTCCCAAATGCCAGCCATACAGAATAACTCCTCGTCCTTGAGCTGGAGATAGTAGGGCTGGTTAATGCGCCGTTGACGCTTCCACTCATAGTACCCGTCCGCAGGCACAAGGCAACGTCGTCGCTGATAGGCCGCCTTGAAACTCGGTTTGTCTGCGATTGTTTCCGAACGGGCATTTATGAGGAGAGAAGTAGTCGAACCGGATTTTGACCAACTGGGAACGAGCCCCCAACGCATCTCGTTCGCGGTCAACGAACCCGCCTCTAAGTCTTTCCTAATGACAAGATTGTTTTGGGTTGGAGCGATGTTGTAGCGGGCTTTGAATGAATATTCTTTGCTGCCACTCGGTGGAGGAAAACTTATTTTCCCCTTATTGTCGCTTCCGATCGAGATGGGTTTCTTGACCAATGTATAACGCCCGCACATCTTTTCACACAATGTATGAAACACTGGCCTTTGACAAGGCGTGTGTCGGAGGTTTCGCAATGTTTACCAATTAATTGAAACTATGAACATCCTCATCATAGGAGCCATTTTTGCGGTTCTTCTTCTTATCGTCCCTCGCCTGCTGGGAAGTTCTAGAGAGGCGATGCTGGCCCAGTACGAGATCATGGAGAAGCGTTTTCGGTTTCAGCGAAAAATCTATCCGAGCAAGTGGGGGAAAGGGATCGGGGAGCGGTACGCTCTATCTGGCGATTTTCATGGGTATCCGATTAGCTTGTACGACCATTATCGTGGGAGCGGCCAGTCCAAGGAGACCTGGACTTCTTTGACGCTAGAGATGCTTTTTGCGGGGGAGTTGGAGATTCTCCTTGAGCCAGTCGAAGGTGATCGTGGAGCACGTTTTGCTAAAGGTGACTCATTGATGCGAGTAGATGCTGGATTGGAAAACTTTGAAGTCTACACGAATTCAAACACGATTATCGAATTGTTGCTCAACAAATCCACCTCCGAGCAAATCACTCAATTCAAAGGGGTGGGGTGCTTTCGGCTTTCGAAAGGATTTTTCGAATACCGGGAGTGCGGTCAAATTGGAGACGCCGCGATGCGAATCCGCTTTCAGGAAGCATTGAAAATCCAAGCGGATCTCGGAGACCGCGTTTCTGAGCTTAAGGAAGTCCGAGACGATTAGAAAAATGCGTTCCCCATTTAGCGCAGCGCGTCGACCGCTTTTTCCATTCGTTCGAGCCCTTCCTTCAAGGTTGACTGGGGGCATCCGAAGTTGAGCCTAACGTGACCGGGACTATCGAAGAAAGCTCCGTCGGTAAGCCCAATTCCGTGCGATTCAAAATGGGCCACGGGATCACTTAAACCGAAGGCGGTCACGTCCAACCAAGAAAGATAAGTCGCCTCATGCTGGTAGACTCCAATTTCTGGAATGCGCTCTTTTATGAAAGAGTGTATACAATCCCGATTGGCTCCGAGATAGCGAAGGAGCTCTTCTCGCCAGGGACCCCCATCCCGATAAGCTGCTTCACAGGCAGTATAGCCGAGATTGTTGACCTCTGCCATGATCCCTCGAGTCGCAGAATTGAACCGATGGCGAAGATCCTTATCGGGGATAATGGCCAGCGAACAGCCCAGTCCCGCCAAATTGTAGGTCTTGCTCGGAGCGATTAGGGTAAAGGAGTTTTTCGAAACCTCCTCTGACAATGTGGCAATGGGTGCGTGGGACCGTCCATCGAGTAATAGCTCGCAATGGATTTCATCGGAACATAGGATTAAGTTGTGACGTTGGCAAAACGCTGCGACCGCCTCTAGCTCTGACCGATCGAATACGCGTGCACACGGGTTATGTGGATTACAGAAAAAAAACATCCGGGTTTGCGAATCGACGGCCGCTTCCATCGCCTCCCAGTCAATCACCCACTTTTCTCCGTCCAAAGCCATTTTAGCTTTTGTAACGGATCGATTTTGAAAACGAGGGCCGAGGAGAAAGGGAGGGTAGATGGGGGTCGTCGTCAGGATGTTTTCGCCAGGTTCCGCAAAGGCCCGACTAGTAATGTTGAGCCCTACGACCAATCCGGGCAGCCAGACTAGCCATTCCTCTTCTACTGCCCAGTTATAGTTTTGCTGCAGCATCTCGAGGACCGCTTGGATCGTACCTCTCTCCGGGCAGGCGTAGCCGAAAATGCCGTGATCGATTCGGTCGTGTAAGGCTTGCAAGACGGGTTCTGGGGCCTTGAAGTCCATGTCAGCTACCCACATGGGCAAGATGTCGTGGCCTGCGTACTTCTGCCATTTCTGGCTATCAGTGTGTCGGCGTTCGTGTACTTGGTCGAATATCGAGTCCATCGTGTGGGATCTGCGGCAAGAAAGAGCCATGCTTGCCAGAGTTCAATCTCTTAAAAGAGCAACTGTGTCATCAGTTCTGCAAGCGGTAGCATTCTAGAAGCGTCTGGTTGCAAAATTAATTCGGAGGGATCCGGAGTACCCGATTGATGGACCAGACGTCCTTGCCAGCTGATGTGCCGAGGCACAATTATTCAGGGTAATACTGGGACATAGTGTCTCTATAACCCGTGCATAATAGTGTTATCCAATTGATTAACAACGTCTTAATAATAATATAAATTGGTATCATTTATGCACAACAGGTATTACCAATCCTATTANNAAATTCAAAATGAGGAGGAAAAAATGAAATACTTAAGTCCGTTNAATTCAAGATATGGAATCACCCCGCCNTCAGGATATTCGTTTACGAATCTGGAAAAGGAGTTCAAAANCCTTTTTNGCAGCTTGCCGAGTCTTTTCGATTTAGGCAGTGAATGGATCCNTGAAGCGGGAGGCCGGTCGCTGAGCCCACGGTGGTACGAGAATGATGATTCGTTTGTCGTTCAACTCGAGCTTCCTGGAATCGNGCCCCAAGACGTATCTCTGGAGGTAGGCGACAACGCGCTCAGGCTTTCTGCGGCAAGGAAAACGCGGTCCAGCAAAGACGATTCGAAGAGCACTCTCGCTTACAAGCAGTCGTTCTCGATCCCAGAGGGTGTAGATACCGACAAGGTGGAAGCAGGCTACGAAGATGGGGTATTGAGCGTGACCTTCCCCAAAACGGAGGTGCTCAAACCGCGTCAGATCAAAATTAGTTAACAACAAAAACAGGAGGAAACTAAAATGACATTATTGAACGTATTTAAATCATCCTCGGTTGCGGGTCGCTCCCAACCGAGTTCGAATGACGAATCTCAGGATATCACATACGTACGGCCTAGTTATGAAATCACAGAAAATGACCATGCTTTTTGTATCGAAGTGGACTTGCCCGGAGTGGGCAGGGAAGACATCGTGCTGACGCTGTACGATGGAATATTGGAGCTCACCGGCGAGCGAAACTGGAAGGTGCCCAAAGACTGGAAGCCGATAAGCGGCGACCACGAGGCTTTCGCGTACCGTTTGAAGCTAATGGTCGGAGACGGCGTTGCCGAAGGAGGGATCTCGGCTGAAACTAGCAATGGTGTGCTTCGTCTTACTTTGCCAAAGGAGGAAGAGNAAAAGCCGCGCAAGATAGAGATTTCATAATCTCATTGAGTGCAAGGAATGGNGCCGGTTCCCGNGGAGGGGAGCCGGCGTTTTTTGTTTTACGCTCCAGACGTNGTGGATCTGNTGTTGCTTTTGCTTTGAGGGGCTGTTTGAAGTTAGNCNTTCTTTAATCCATGAAAAACTATCACNTAGTTTGGCTTGCTCTTGNATCGCTTTGTTTTGGACAGTTCCTCTTGGGACAAGATGACGGAGGCGAAAATGNGGTTCAAGCGGCTGAATCGGTAAGTGCCTCCAGTTNTGGACAGAGTGAGTTTANGTCGATCCNAGNTGAGACGAGGANCATGCTGTCAGAAATTTTTCAAGAGGAAATGGGAGAGAATTCGTGGGGCCGGCTCTTAGTGAGCTTTNTAATTATTNTCCTGACNTACATTACNCGGAAAATNGTAGGATACCTGTTTGAAAACTGGTTGCATCGAATNNCGGAAAAGACGTCGTGGGAATTTGACGACAGAATGATCCCTGCGATGCGAGGACCTGTGGGGTGGATGGTTTTCGTCATTGGGTTGTTTGTCGCTCTCACTGTACTGAATCTGTCGCCGGAGTGGGATAAGGCGATCGTACTAGGCGTCAAGGCGGCAACGATGACAATTGTNTTCTGGGGAATTCTGCGAGGGATAGACGTATTTGCGGAAACGATGATGGGTTTGGCGAAGCGGCGCGATATGGCGGTTCACGGATTTATACCGCTAATACAGAAAGCGACTCGCACNTTTTTGTTCATCGTTGCNGTTATTCTGGTGGTGCAGAACTTGGGCTATTCTGTCAGNTCGCTCCTTGCGGGCTTGGGAATCGGCGGACTGGCNGTGGCCTTGGCGGCTCAGGANACGTTGGGNAATTTCTTTGGNTCGGTCTCGCTTGTGGCAGACCGCCCTTTCCGAGTCGGGGACTGGATTCAAGTCGGCAGCAAAGTCGATGGAGATGTTGAAGAGATCGGGCTCCGTTCCACGAAAGTAAGGACCTGGTCAAAATCTCTCATGTCGATTCCAAACAAGGTATTGGCCAACGAAATTATCGAGAACTGGAGCAAGATGCCCAAGCGGCGGGTAAAGCAGTACATTGGTGTCACTTACAGTACGCCGGCTGACGCAATGCACGATTTGGTTGAGGACATTAAGGAGTTACTGAGGGAAGACGAAGGCGTCCAACAGGACTTCATTCTCGTGAACTTTACCGATTTTGGTGATAGCTCGTTGCAAATCCTTGTCTATTACTTCACCAGNACCACGGCNTGGCTCGCCCACATGGACATTCGGCAGCGGATAAATATCAAGATCATGAAAGCGGTCGAAGCCCGCGGNGCATNGNTGGCGTTTCCAACTCGTTCACTACAATTTGAAGGGGATATCGCCGAGCGAATAGCGGACGGATTGGNATCTAAGNCGGANTAAGTTAAGTTGTGTAGCAAGCGATGTACAATNGATTNGTCAGCATTCCCTTGGGAAGATAGCGGGATTCAAACGCGGATTTCTTGAGGGNGGANTCGATTTGTTCGTGNTNAGACANTCCTAGCCGATGNGTCTCGCTGAAATCTAGTGTCTCAGCNGGAGTTTCGATATGGTAGTCAATTTGCAGGNCTGAAACGCNCCCNTCGGTGCTGGCTTGCCTNNCCTGNAGAACTTTGACCTTGGATTTCTCGNCGAAGCTNNCGTTTGCNTCTACTAGCTCCGGCTTCCATNTATCGGGCTCGACCNAAGGTTCNAGGATGAGCCAGCCGCCGGGTTTTAGGTGTCATGCCATGTAAGAGNNGGCAGATTCTAATCCTGNGGTCGTTTCCGAANAGCGGATTGAACTGAAAAGGCAGGTGATGGCGTCGTATTGCTATGNAAGNGNAAAGGACCACATNTCGGCNNTGGTGAACTCCCCTCCTGGGTTNNNAGATTGGGCGATNTCGACGAAATTTGGTTCTNGGTCGATCCCATCGACCGAGTANCCATAGGTTNNAGTNAGAATGCGAGCCCGTTCGCTNGTCCCACAAGCGACATCNAGGATGTCTTTTGGCTGAGTCTCGAATTTCTNCAGAATGTAAGCGATCCGCTNTGCNTCGNCGGGGTAGTCTTTGATTGGCCNATAGTGGAAATCGTACTATCTCGCGAATTGAGCTTACATGCACAGGNCAAGAATTCCTTCGGGACAGGGTCCGAGCAATTCAATTTGGAAGAATGCTCAAACATGATCGCGTTTATCGAGCTTTTGATGCTCGTAATGAGTGATAATTTCNCCTAANAACNGTCTATTTTNNNTAGGGTTCTATNGCGTTGAAACGGTTTGAAGAACTCAATNGTNATACCGATGTNCTGAATTTACTGAATCATGTTTGAAAATTCGATAATTAACCGGANACTTTNTCGCTTGGCCACTTGCATANTAATGATGGGTCAGGTGTTTTTATTTTTATGCTCGAATGNGCTTGCCGCGGTTTACCCCGGTCCGAATTGGAAAGACGATTACGACCCAATCGCTAGTCCTGANGCGATCATTGGCGGCAAGTTTAAGATGGTTTTGGGACCCTATCCAAGNAGCTTTAATTTGTATACGAACTACACTTCCCAGAGTCTGGCTGTATTCAGTTTGCTGTACGATGGTTTGTTTGACGTGCATCCCTTGACTCTGGATTGGTCTCCGCGTTTAGCTAGTGCGATTGAGGTTTCCGACGATCAGTTGACGTTTACGATCCATCTCGATTCGAATGCCGTTTGGAGTGATGGCGAGCCAATTACTTCGCAAGATTTCTTATTCACCTGGGAAACCATCCTAGACCCGAAAAGCCTCGCGGGTGTTCACAAGCATTCGTTGGAAAAATTCGAAATTCCTGAACTGATTGATGAAAAGACGATTCGGCTAAAAGCCGATAAAGTTGATTGGAGCAATATGGTATCACTCGCTTCCTTCGTTATTCTGCCTAAGCACCATTTCGAAGGGCTTGATTTCAATGACCAGGACTTTCAATTCCCGATTGTCTCTGGGCGGTACAAGATTTCTGAAATGAAGGAAGGGAGTTACCTTCGAATGGAACGCCGAAGCAACTGGTGGTTGGAGGACCAGAAGCGATTTATAGGGACAGATAATTTTCAAACCATCGAGTTCCGGTTCTATGCGACGCGNGATCTAATGTGGGAGGCCTTTANGACGGGCGANGTAGANACATTTGCCTACGCGACGGCTCAAATTTGGAATGAAGACGCGAAAGGCGAGCCATTCGACAAGCACTGGATTGCGAAGCACAAAATTTACAACAAGGCCCCAATTGGTATACAGGGTTTTCCCATGAATATGCGTAAGGCACCNTTCGATGATATCCGAGTGCGTAAAGCAATGGCCCATATGCTTGATCGCCGAACNATTAATAAGACGATGCTGTTTGGTGACTATTTCATGCAGAACTCAATATACCATGATCTTTATGGCGAAGATCATCCGAACACCAATTTACAGTACGAGTATGAGCCNGAAACAGCGAGGAAGCTCCTAGATGAGGCNGGTTGGAAAGCNAATCCGNACACGGGTATCTTGGAAAANGATGGAGAGCCTTTTGTATTTACGTTTTTGGGACGAAGNCCTGATTTCAACAAATATTTAGTCATATACCAAGAGGCACTCAAAGATGTGGGCATCGAGATGAGAATTCAGGAAAAAGACTGGGCGGCTTGGACCAAAGACATGGACGAGTTCAACTATGAGATGACACTGGCGGCTTGGGGTGCTCCNATCTTTCGTTCNCCGGAGGGGATGTGGCATTCAAGAGAAGCAGATAGAAAGTCGAGCAANAACATTTATGGATTCAAAAATNCCAAGGTAGATCAGCTGATCGAAAANCAGCTCAAGGAATTCGATATTGGCAAGCGAATGGAAATTCTTCGCGAGATTGATCACTTNATTCAACTCGAANTNCCGATGGTGATGATATGGATGATCGACTTNCAGCGAATCATGTACTGGAACAAGTTTGGAACTCCGGAAACGGTCTATGACAAATTTAATGACGAGGCGTCTGCTNTGCATTATTGGTGGGTNGATCCAGATTTACAGGCAGACTTNGAGTNAGCTAANGCGAATGTCGAGGGGCTNCCNCCAACGNCNGATACGATCGTCTTCGACGAGANATTCTCTGAAAACTAGACCAGCGAGCCTCTCGTNACAATGACNGGTCGAACNGCCTACTTTACACGAAGANTTTTACTTATCATTCCGACGTTTATCGGGATTACGCTTACTTCCTTCTTGCTGTGCCAATTTGTNCCGGGAGGGCCAGTGGAGCAGGCAATGCTNAAGATGCGTGGCGACTCAAGCGGNNCTGATGGAGCTCTCGGATCACAGGAGATTTCGGAGGCTCAAAGAGAAGCCCTTCGAGAGCACTTNGGCTTCGATAAACCCCTGATTCGGCGATATTGGGATTGGCTTGTCGTCAACAAGCTTGGCATGACTGTCGATTCTTACGTTTACAGCCATAAAACCGTTGGAAGCCTCATTTTTGAACGGTTTCCAGTTTCTCTCACATTCGGGATNACGGGGTTTATCCTTACCTATTTGATATGTATTCCTCTGGGAATCGCGAANGCTCTNAGAGATGGCGGCGTGTTTGATTTGATATCGAGTTTCGTCGTATTTATCGGATACGCAATACCCTCATTCGCNTTTGGAATGTTGCTAAAAATGNTCTTTTCCGGAACAGTGGACAATTTCTGGGATATCTTTCCAATTGGTGGNTTTCGTTCAGACGGATGGGAAGAGTTTAGTTTCTGGGCGAAGGTGAAAGACCAGTTCATGCATATGTTTCTGCCCGTACTTTGCTATGTGATCGGCAATTTTGCGGTGCTCACGATGTTGATGAAGAACTCGCTAATGGAGCAGATNAGCCAAGATTACGTGAGAACAGTGGTGNCANGAGGNGGAACGATGAGGACAGCAGTTTGGCGNCATGCGTTTCGNAATGCCATGATTCCAATTGCGACTGGATTTGGAGGAGTTTTATCCATACTGTTCGCAGGATCAGTATTGATCGAGCGCGTATTCAATATTCCAGGTATCGGATTGCTGAGCTTGGAGGCGATTGTAAGCCGCGACTACATGGTGTTCATGGGCGTCCTCGCTTTGACCTCAATCGTGGCTTTGCTCGGGCGAATCATGTCCGACTTCTGTTACGTGCTCATCGACCCTAGGATTTCATTTTCAAGCGAGTAAAATCGTATGTGGAAACCCAAACTAAATCCGGTTACTGAAAGAAGACTGCGTCGTTTTAAGTCTATCAAGCGGTCCTACTATTCTTTCTGGATCTTGATTGGCCTTTATGCACTTAGTTTAATTTCGGAAGTTGTAAGCAACGAAAAGCCACTGGTGGTTCGGTCTGATAGTGAGTGGCGATTCCCGATTTTCTTTTTTTATCCAGATGATTTGTTTACTGACAGTGGGTTGTATACAAGACCAGACTACAAACTTATAAACCAATCACCAAAGTTTGCAGAATCCGAGGAGAATTTTATGATTTTCCCGTTGATTCCCTATGGTCCCTATGAAACCATTTCGGCATCTAGTATCGAATTAGATGATGTCGTTTACGTTAGTGTTAGCCGGAAACAACTTGTAGGTTCGCTCAATGTAGACTCTGAAATGAAAATTAGCCGATCTAATGCTGGAGCCGATTTTTTTGCCGTTGAAAGCGAGAGGGATCTAAGGAGCCGACCTGTGCAGGATGGTATGAGGTTTTCATCAGAATTTCTGTCAGCCATCGACGCTCGGTTCGCGAACGAATTGGAATTAGCTTCACTTGATGAGGAAATAACCACTTTAGAAGGAATGGCTGTAAAGGCGAGTCTTTCGGCTTTTAGTCCTAGGTCCCGGCCTCCGAGCTCGGTCAGGATCACACTACGAGAAGAAATCGGAGATAGTGATCCCCTAAAATGGGCATTTATGGGAAATGGGACTGAACCGACTAATAGAGACCGTTTCTGGGGCGAGCTCGATTCAGAAATAAAGTCTAAAATATCGGCTTCTGCCGCGAGAGTTGGGCGAGAGCGGGTCGATGATCAGGCATTTGAATGGGAAGGGAAAACCTACTCGGTCCGTTTCGATAAGGAGATCGTTCGCTTCCCTTTCCGCCCTGTAGGCAATCACTATCTCGGGCTGGATAGCAGTGGTAGAGATGTCTTGACTAGAATAGTCTATGGGCTGCGTATTTCATTGAACTTTGGGCTGGCTCTCGTCATCGGAACGATGATATTGGGTGTAATTATTGGAGGACTACAAGGCTATAAGGGAGGGCTTTTTGATTTGGGAGGTCAGAGACTCATTGAAATATGGGAATCCCTCCCTTTCCTTTATATTATGATCTTCATGGGGTCTGTTTTTGGAAGAGGCTTTATACTACTTCTAATTGTTTACGGGGTATTCAATTGGATATCGATTTCCTACTACATTCGCGGCGAATTCTTAAAGCTTCGCAAACAACCCTTTGTTGAGGCTGCCCATTGCCTAGGCCTTCCGGGATGGAAGATCATGTCGAGACATATTTTGCCGAACTCTCTCGTTCCAATCATAACCTTCTTCCCCTTCTATTTGGTCGGAGCGATCTTCTCTTTGTCCGCTCTTGACTATCTTGGATTTGGGCTCCCTCCTCCAACCCCGAGTTGGGGCGAGTTGCTTTCACAGGCACAGGAATTTAGGTCTGCATGGTGGTTGGTCACCTACCCAACTGCAACACTCATCCTTGTAATCCTGCTGGGCGTCTTTATTGGCGAGGGTGTTCGAGCTGCCTTTGATCCTCGGGTAAACAGTCGTTTCGAATCATGATGCCTGAAACTAAAAATTTGCTAGAGGTCAGAAACCTGTCGGTCGAGTTCAAGACTGAGGACACGATCGTGCGTGCGGTCGACAATCTTAGTTTTGATTTAAAGCAAGGAGAGATACTCGGAATCGTTGGCGAGTCAGGTAGTGGAAAATCTGTTACTGGTATGAGTCTTGTACGACTGATTCCTGATCCAATTGGAAAAATTGTCTCAGGAACTGCTAACTTTTGCGGTACAGATTTACTCCAAATGCCAATTGATGAATTAAAAAAAATCCGAGGAGAAGAGATAGGCATCATTTTTCAGGAGCCCATGTCTGCTTTATCACCTTTGGTGAAAGTAGGAAAACAAATTGTAGAGACGTTACAATTGCATAGAGACATTTCAAAGGAAGAAGCGTGGGGAGTCGGGATAGAATGGCTCAGAAAAGTGGGTATTCCTGAACCCGAAGAAAGGATGCACTCTTTCCCTTTTGAGTTTTCGGGTGGGATGCGTCAAAGGGTCATGATTGCTCTCGTGCTCATGTTAGAGCCTTCGGTTATAATTGCTGACGAGCCCACCACTGCTCTGGACGTAACCACTCAGCTTCAGATTTTCGAATTAATTCTTAGGATCAGAAAAGAGGAAAGCTCCGTAATCTTTATTACCCACGATATGGGGGTCATCTGGCAGCTTTGTGATCGGGTGATGGTAATGGAGAAGGCTAAGAAAGTGGAAGAGGGAGCACTTCGGGACCTGTTCGCCTCACCGAAAGAGGAATACACAAAGGTCCTGCTAGCTTCAGTTCCCCGTCTGACGGATGAGGCGAAAGTATGTGATTTAGAAAAAGAAACCCCCTTGGTTGAAGTTCGAAATTTGAGGACATGGTTCCCTATCAAGAAAGGAATCTTTTCCAAAACCGTGGGTCATGTGAAGGCAGTTGACGATCTCTCTTTGGATATATTCCCGGGGGAAACACTGGCCGTGGTGGGCGAGTCTGGTAGTGGTAAAAGTACACTAGGACGAACCATTCTGGGGTTAGAGAGAGCGACTTCGGGTGATATTGCTTATCGCGGAAATTCACTGATTGGGTTGAATAGAAAAGAGTTTCTTTCATTCAGGAAAAATTTGCAGATCATTTTTCAAGATCCGTTTAGCTCACTTAATCCACGTATGACAATACTGGATATTCTAACCGAAGGGATGGAGGAGCATGGGATGCTGAATGGAGAGCCCAAGCAAGAATTGGCAGTGCGTTTATTGGAAGAAGTGCAGCTCGAAGCGGACCACATTTTTAGGTATCCCCATGAATTCAGTGGAGGACAACGGCAGCGTATCTGTATTGCGAGAGCGCTTTCTCTCAAACCAGAGCTGATTATTTGTGACGAAGCGGTGAGTGCCTTGGATGTTACTATTCAAGCACAAGTGATTGAGCTTTTGATGAAGCTTCAGGAGAATTATGGCCTTTCCTACATGTTCATCTCTCACGACTTGAGTGTGGTGAAGAAAATTTCTGATCGGACGGTGGTCATGAAGTCCGGAAGTATCGTTGAGCAAGGACAGACAGCACAAGTGATTGGAAATCCAAAGCACGAATACACACAATCGCTACTCAACGCAGTCCCCGTCCCAGGCGAAGAGTCTTGTCGCCTGGCAGTGTAGGCCTCAATCCGAAACCATTAGTTCAGCTCTTTGGCTTTGAGGGTTTATGAGCGCCAGCACTAGGGTTGAAGCTTGGTGGATTGGGTGAACTCGCTTTATTGTGAACGGTTAGGTTCGGAAAAGGATTTGCTCTCGCTGGAAAAAGGATGCGGCGAGCCTCATGGCGAGGAACGCGTAGAGAAACGAAGTTGCCAGTGAGATGCCGAAGTAGAGAGGGTCGAATAGGTCCCCCAAAATCTGCTTCATGGTGAGCGATATGTTCAATATCGGGACGAATGCGGTGTAGATATGGGATTCTGCTCCTAGCACAGTCGACAGCACAGCGGGAAGAATCACTACCGAAAAAAAAGGGAGAATGTAAGTTTGGGCCTCCTTTTGGTTACGGGCGAAACTGGAAATGACCAAAAGTAGAGATGAGGTGAATAGTGCAAGAGGTATGACAATCAGCATCATCCAGACTATCGAGGCAAAGTTGATTGAGATACTGTCTCCGACCAGTTTCTTAAAAAACTCGAGCCCGAAAGCGACAGGGGCGATGATTCCGGTAATGGCACAGCAGGATGCGATGAAGCTTATAGTCAGGATTGTCAGAAGCTTGCCCGTGACGATTTCGTATCGGGATGCGGGTGACACTAGCAGTGTTTCCATTGTACCTCGCTCTTTCTCTCCGGCACAGAGATCGAACGCGGTTTGAATTCCGCCGAATGCTGCGCTCATAACTATGATGTAGGGCAGGAAAAGTCCGAGAACGAATGAACCCGCCGAGGAACCCGCGGCGATGTTGGTTGTCTCCACTTTAGTTGGCTTTGCAAAATTTTCAGATAGGGTGGCGGCTTCGATCCGATCCGCTAGGGCTTCTTTGTCGAATTTTCCAATAAAGTTCCTTAGCTGGGCCTGTGCGAATTGCGAGTTTTCGTTGGCAAAGTTGTAGAGTATTTCTAGAGGAGCAGAATTGTTGGAGGAGAACTCGGTTTGGGCGTTTTCACCAATAATGAGAGCCGCTCTAATCGTCCGGTCTTCGATCGCTTGCTTGGCGGCCTCACGTGAATCGATTTGATGGGCGTTGAAACCTTCATCGGTTTTGAGCCGTTTGACGAGCTCGGGAAAGGCGGCTTGCTCCACGATTCCGACTTCAACGATAGAGGCTTGTTTTTCGATTTCCTTTTTGCCGGCAAAAAAGAGAACAGTGCCAATGAGAAGAGGCGTGACGAGTAGTGGTGAAACGATCACGCCGAGAATAACCCGTTTGTCACGAAGTGTTTCCCGTATTTCTTTCAAAAACACTGTAGATGTTAGAGACGGTCTAGACATTTTCTGTGTCCATTCCATTTACAATTTTCAGGAAGGCTTTCTCGATTGAGGTTTCGCTTGTCTGGGCGTGCAGATCCCGAACACTTCCCTCGGCTGCAATAATTCCTTTGTGAACGATCGCGACGTGGTCGCAAAGACGCTCAACTTCACTCATGATGTGAGTGGAAAACACGACGGTCAGTGAATCATTGCGGCACTGTTCGATAAAGGCCATGATTGTTTGCGAAGTCATCACATCGAGGCCGCCGGTGGGTTCGTCAAAGATCATGACGGGTGGACTGTGCACTATGGAGCGTGCTATGGAGACTCGCTGCTTCTGACCCGTAGAGAGTTTGTCACAACGGCCGTTCTGGAATTCGCCGATTTCGAGGCGCTCTACGAGGTCGTTGATCCGGCTAGTTAGTTCGGGGCCGCTCATTCCGTTGAGTTTGCCGAAATATTGGATCATCTCGCGAGCGCTCAAGCGGCCATAAAGAGCGGTGCTCCCGGACAGGAACCCGATATTTCGTCGCACCTCCTGAGGATCATCCCGAATGCTGAAACCCGCGATGGTCGCGGTTCCTCTCGTCGGTTCGAGAAGTGTAGCTAGCATTCGGAGGGTAGTGGTCTTCCCGGCACCGTTTGCTCCGAGGAGGCCGAAGATTTTTCCAGGTTCGCAAGTTAGGCTGATATTGGAGACCGCTTTAACGAAGCCGCGTTTCTTATCACGAAAGGTTTTGGTGAGGTTTTCGGCGACTATCACGGTTTTCGGCGTGTTGTTTGCAGTGAGAAAGGTACGTTCGGGAAGAATTATCGAGAAAAAAGCGTTATTGAAGCTATCTCAGATAGAATTGTTTTCGTCTGGTTTTGGTAGAGCTTTAAGTTGTTGGTAGATAATCTGATAGTCTAGTAGGCCCACGCTTGGATACCGATCTTTAGGGTGTGATTTGCTTGTTTGATGAGTGATTTCCGCAGAAAAACGAAAAAAGTGAGCGCCTTTACGCAAGGAAACAGGAATTTGCACCGACATACCGATCACGAAGAGTTTTGTAAGACGTTTTTGTATTTTTGATATTGTTCCTACAATTAGACGTATTGTTAAAAGGCAGGGCTTTTGGACGAGGCCCTGCTTTTTTATGCCCGGATCACTTGCGGGAATCCAATGTATCGAGTTGTCATTGCTGAGAGTTGCGTTTCACTGATGTCCAGAATGAGTCGGATCGAAGAAGAAATAGCGTTCGATAGTGTCGAGGAGGCAATTGAGGAAATTGCTGCGGGTCGGCCCGTTATCGTGACCGATGACGAGTCGCGAGAGAACGAGGGCGATCTCATCGTCGCGGCTTCAGAAGTGACTCCGGAGGTGGTGAACATGATGATTCAGCACGCTCGAGGGCTCATTTGCGCCCCTTGTACAGGCCACCACTTGCAGCGGCTAGGAATCAACAGAATGGTGGATGAAAATCGGGAGGCCCACAAGACCGATTTTACGATATCCATCGATGCGGCGGATGGGATCACCACGGGAATCAGTGCTTATGACCGATTTCGTACGCTCCAGCTTTTGGGAAATCCTAATACCTCTCCCGATGAATTCGTCCAGCCTGGCCACATATTTCCGCTTAAAGCAAGGGATGGAGGTGTCCTTGAGCGAGCGGGTCATACGGAAGCGGCGATTGATCTGGCTTCACTTGCGGGACTCTTCCCTTGTGCGGCCATCTGCGAGATTCTGAACGACGACGGGTCGATGGCCCGGATTCCTGAGCTTTGTGTGTTCAAGGAGAAGTTTGGGCTCAAAATGATTTCGATCGCGGCCTTGATTGAGTATCGTCGCAAGCGCGACAAACTCGTGGATGAGGTAAGTGAATTGCCGTTTGAGAGTGAGTTCGGATCTTTTCGTCTTAAGGTTTTTCGGAGTAGGCTCGACCACATTGAGCACTATGCGTTGCTTTCTGGAGAGATTGGTCCTTCGCCGACCTTGGTGCGTGTGCATGCAGAGAATCTATTCACGGATCTGTTTAGGAAAACCGGAAGTGAGGGGAGCGACGGGCTGCAAAGGGCGCTTACCCGCATTGGCAAGGAGGGATGCGGAGCGGTTGTTTTTATTAGTCGTCCAGATAACGGACTTTCTCAGATCGACAATTCAGCCGGAAAGACTGGAGACATGGGACTGCGTGACTATGGGATAGGAGCCCAAATTCTTGTGGCGCTAGGGCTAAAGAAAATCCGCCTCCTCTCGAATACCAGTCGTAACGTGGTCGGATTAGACGGTTACGGCCTCGAAATTGTGGAGCAGGTCTCATTGTAACAAAGGCCGTGCCTAGCGGCCGTTTTTAGATTAATCCGAATTCCTACTTTACATGGCTGGGTAACGGGCTCATTCCCGTGTCTCTTCTCACCTTGTTCGTAATATGAGCCGCTTATCGCCAGAACCTTCCAATATTGACGGATCCGATTTTAGGGTCGCGATTATTGCTGCTCGTTATAACCAGATTTATGTGGATGGTCTATTGTTTGGGGTTCAGGCGGCCTTGGCGAAAGCGGGTGTCTTGGAAGAGAAAATTATTATCGAACGGGTGCCGGGATCAAACGAGCTTCCTATCGCTGCACAACTCATGGCAGGCAAAGCACATTTCGACGCGATCGTTGCATTGGGTGTTATCATAGCGGGTGGCACAAAGCATTTCGAGTTGGTGGCGGATTCCTCGAATATCGGTTTGCAGCAAGTGGCTTTGGAGTCGGGTATTCCGGTCGTGAATGGCGTAATTGTTGGGGACAATGAGGATCAGGTGAAAGAACGTTGTGTGGGACCGATTCCCAAGGGAACGGAGTTTGGACAATGCGCTCTCGAAATGGCGCAGTTGCGTCGCGACTACAGGTAACAGCCATGTCAGAAGTCAAAAAACCGCAACGACGACTGTGCCGCATCGCTTGCATGCAGTACCTTTACTCGTGGTTGATCAACCATCCCGAAGACATTAATGAAGATCTCAGAGTTTTCTACGAAGACCAGGAGGAGGAACGAGATTACTACGCATTCGCTGACGAGCTGATCTTTGGCGTGATCGAAAATCTAGATGCGATCGACGATAAGATAAAAGAAATCGCGAATAATTGGGATTTCGATCGAATTGCCAAAATCGATCTATCGATTTTGAGAATGGCGATCTACGAACTGCTTTTGCGAAAGGATATTCCTCCGGTGGTCACAATCAATGAGGCGATCGACCTGAGCAAAATATATTCCTCGGAGGAGTCGCGTCGATTCGTAAATGGAATACTCGACAAACTTCGTGGGCAGTTGAGCCGGCCGTCGAGACAGGCGAGTTGGGATTGAGCATCAAGTTAGCTGAAATTCGGTATTGGCCGGCTCAGAAAATTCTCTAATTCGATTAGACTATGCGATCGCTTTTCAAGAAATTCAAAGAGGGACTCTCGAAATCCGCTAAGAATATCGCTGACAAGACAGGCGGGATCTTCCGTCGGGCGAAGCTAGATGCATCGACTATCGAGGAATTAGAAGAAGCACTCTATGGAGCAGATTTTGGATACGAGACGACAGAAGAAATCGTTGAAGAAACGAAAGAGGCTTACCGGAAAGACAGGGAACTGCGCGGTCAGGATGTAGCGAAAATCGGATCATCTGTCCTTAGGCGCGTTTTAGATGGCTCGGAGGGAACGATCGAGTTTAAAGATGACCGTCCCACGGTGATCTGTCTGATTGGGGTAAATGGGTCTGGAAAGACCACCACGACCGCGAAACTGGGAAGCCAATGCAAGGCTGAGGGAAGAGAAGTTCTGGTGGCGGCCTGCGACACGTTTCGAGCCGCGGCCATTGAGCAGTTGAAAGAGTGGACGAACCGATTGGACCTAGAGATCGTCTCCGGTGAACGTGGTGCAGATGCGGCGGCCGTTGCCTACGATGCTTGGCAGGCTGCCAAGAGCCGAAGAAAGGACACCTTGATCATCGACACGGCGGGTCGGTTGCATACGAAGAGCAATTTGATGGATGAGCTAGCTAAGATTAGGCGTGTATTGCAAAAACGCGATGAATCGGCACCGCATTACAGCCTTTTGGTGGTTGATGGAAGTTTAGGCTCAAACTCCATCGAGCAAGCTCGTGTTTTTCACGAGAAATTTGGTCTTGATGGACTGATTGTGACTAAGCTTGACGGGACGAGCAGGGGAGGTTCTCTCGTAGGGATATACCGTGAGTTGAAATTGCCAATTTACTTTTTGGGTTTTGGTGAGAAGGCCGAGGATTTACAGGCGTACCAGATCGACAATTACGTTGATGCGGTGTTCGGAGTGGAAGAGGAAGTCTCTGCCTGATTCGTTAGGGAAAGCTCTTGATATAAAAACTGCCTCGGCTGCGAAAAACGGAGGCGTTGGGAAAGGGTTGTTGATGCAACTACTGCCAGTTCTACTGGTCGTTGATCTGGTTCGAGTAGTCTACCCCTGCCCGAGCGTCATCGGTGCTCTTAGTCCCGTCGGTTTCTTCGAAATTTGCCCTTGTAAAGAAAGGCAGCCTATCATCCGGCCCGTTTAGGGTGGCTCGGAAGCTCATTCCGAATCTAGTGCTGGATTTGTTCCCGCTTTTGCCTTTAAGGTCGAAAGCCGCAAGGTAAGCCCAACTGCGGTGCATTTTCCTTTTGATGGGACTCATGTCTCCGAGCTACCAGCTTTCTTTGACATTGGAAACAGAGGTAGTCATCCTGACGGATCCGGCCATCAGAGCCGGTGATTTTTCCTGAGAAAGAGGGAGCACCCTCAGTCGAAACAAAAATCGGAGTGTCGGTGGTCATTTATTCGACTTGGGTTTGGTCGACCACTATGTCTTCCACAAAGTCGGGCGATATTTTTATCTTTTCGCCGTCGATTTCCTGGATTTTACTTACGATTGTGGTGCCAGATTTAGTGACGATGACGTCGCCGATTGAAGATACCTCAAACAGCACTAAGGCCGCTATTGAAGCTAATAGTTCATTTATACTTATTATTTGGTTTTCAAAATTGAGTGATTCCATCCCAGCTAGGGTTTCCGATTTGACACATCCAAATGGGCTAGAGGTTTCGATCCATTGTTACGTGAGCCCATGTTTTTAATTCTATTAGTGAAAGTCCACTGAAGATAGATTGAACCAGTGTTTTACAATAAAATATTGACGGGGAGAGTTTTCGAACAAAACAGTTTCTAAATTGATTTGCATTGGCGCTCGACGTTCCTGCGTATACGCTTTATGGTCAACATTGAGTTACAATTTTTAATATGGATGCTCTAAGTAACATTATCTGGGAGTCGCTTTGTAAGGAGGCGGATCAATCGACGAAAGATGAGCGTCTTCTCGTCGCCTACCTCGAAGAAACGGTAAAAGGGCAAGATTCATTTGAAGCCGCTCTCAGTTATACACTCGCTTCTAAAATGAGGGATGACATCCTCCCCAGTATCACTTTGAGGGATCTGTTTCTTCAAATCCTCGAATTGGANGAGGGGCTTCGAGAGTGCATTCTCATAGATCTGCAAGCGGTAAAAGAGCGGGATCCAGCGGCAGGCGGATACCNCTCACCCTTCCTTTTCTTCAAGGGATTCCATGCTCTGTCTGCGTATCGCTTNGCTCACTACCTTTGGTCCGAGGATCGTAAAACNCTTGCTTTGTATCTACAAAGCTTGATTTCGAAAGTATTCGGAGTGGACATACATCCTGCNGCGACAATTGGTCATGGAATACTCATAGACCANGCAACAGGGGTGGTAATTGGTGAAACGGCCGTTGTAGGGAACAACGTTTCGNTGCTGCACGGAGTCACNTTAGGTGGAACGGGAAAAGAGAGNGGGGATCGGCACCCTAAGGTAGGTGACGGGGTCTTGATCGCTGCGGGAGCAAAAGTCCTTGGTAATATNAAAATTGGNGAGGGAGCGAAAATTGGGGCGGGTAGTGTGGTGCTNAGTAGCGTTAAAGCGCACTGCACCGTTGCTGGCGTTCCCGCCAAAANTATTGGGNCNTGCAAAGAGGCTACGCCTGCTCTGGGAATGAACCAGCAGTTCGGGAAGGGCGATGTTTCAAGTTTCGATCCTGGAATCTAGGTCTTTAAGGTTTCTGCNTGNAAATCTAGATNAAGATTTTCCTTTATTCGCCCGAGTCAGCTCGTAGGATCGTCGTTATGCCTAACACTTTCGGCAAACTATTTTCGATTAGCACCTGGGGTGAAAGCCATGGGGGAGCTGTGGGCGTTGTCGTGGATGGTTGNCCTCCNAACCTGTCGATAACGGCNGAGGAAATTCAGCTCGANTTAGACCGNAGACGGCCAGGCCAGAGTGATATCGTCACGCCTCGAAAAGAGTTGGACAAGGTTCAGCTACTNTCTGGAGTGTATGCGGGCCGTACGACGGGAACCCCGATTTCCATGTTGGTCTTCAACAAAGATCATCGCCCAGAAGCGTATNCTGAAATNNAGGAGAAGTTTAGGCCTTCCCACGCTGACTATACTTATCAAACGAAGTTTGGACATCGAGATCCGGNAGGAGGGGGCCGCTCTTCTGCCCGTGAGACAATCGGGCGGGTTGCCGCGGGNGCCATAGCGAAGAAGATTCTTGGTCTTGTGGGTGGAGTTGAAACGATTGCCTATGTGAAGCGGATTCAGGATATCGAGATGCCCGAAGATGCCGATGTATCCCNCGAACTGATNGAGGTAAANGCGGTTCGATGCCCACATGCAGGCACGGCCCAAGCGATGATCGACCGAATCCGTNAGGTGCGAAGCCAAGGCGATTCTGTGGGNGGCGTCATCGAATGTGTGATACGCAACCTGCCGGTTGGGCTCGGNGAACCGGTNTTTGACCGATTTGAGGCGGATTTAGCNAAGGCGATGCTTTCCCTTCCTGCCACCAAAGGGTTTGAGGTGGGGAGTGGGTTCTCGGGGACAAGACTGTCGGGCTCNGAGCACAATGACCACTTCGAGATTCGAGACGGTCGAGTTCGAACAAAGACAAACCGTTCAGGGGGAGTTCAAGGNGGAATTACGAATGGGGAGGAGTTCCGTTTTCGCGTTGCTTTCAAACCAACGGCAACACTTCTTCAGTCGCAGCCGACAGTGGACAAAGATGGAAATGAGACCGAATTGAAGGCNCGAGGAAGACATGATCCGTGCGTNTTGCCGCGAGCCGTCCCGATTGTTGAAGCGATGGCTAATCTAGTGACGATTGATCATTGGATGCGTCAGCATGCACAAAATCGCTTGTTTTCATTTTAACCTTCCGAGAATNTAGGGTCAGTATNTCGGGCATATGTCGGAACGGTTTGTCTATCTNCTTTTGGGTTCTCGTGGCGGTGACCGATCNNNGGTTGTNTCAGATCTNGTAGATTTTGGACTGGATTCCTCTAACGAATCTCAGGTTTTCATTTCGGAAGATGATGCGGCTCAATGGGANTCAGNGCTCCCTATNCGTCATGCCCTCTGTCAACAGAAGCGGTATTTGTGGAAGGGTGCTGACGAAGGCGTTATTGTNGAAGCTTCAAGTGAAACGGTTTTTGTTNTCGCAGATGGGATCTCGGATCCAGCGGATTTTATAGACGCTTTTTTCAACTGGNTGCAAGGATCGGATTACGAATTGGGTCGGATAATAACCATTGCCGATTGCAATCGGATAAAGCAGGAACGAAAGCTGCTTCAATGGTACGATTGTTGTATCCATTTTTCNGATGTAGTTTTNCTCAGCAATAGGAGTGNGGTTTCAAACAAGTGGATTGACGAGTTTCAAGATCGGTACCTAAAAGAGTACTACCCTTGCCTGTTTGTGNTTGTTAAGAAGGGCCGCCTTCCCAATCCGTCATTNGTTCTCGAGCCAGAAGCGCGACGGATTTCCAAACTCTTCGATGAAGCGGATGANTATGTTTTCCTTGATGATGAGGATGAGGAAGANGTTGATGAGGAANACGAACCTGCTGCGGGAGATCCTTCCAAGGACCCCTTTCTCGCTAAGCTTGGAAACGGACGAAGAANCCGGACTTTGCCGNATATCCGAAACCTGATTGTTTNGGAAGACGATACTCTAGCCGGGGATTGAAGNGGCTCAAAGAANGACTTTTTTGGAGTCGTTTTTCGCACTTTCGTAGATCGCATTNATGAGNGCAACGGCCTTGCGTGCTTCTGACGCATNAACGANTGGAGAACGGTTCTCCTGAATNGCTTTCACTANATCTTCAAAATTGAGTTGGTGACCCGAGAAATCGATGGCGTTCGGATCGTTCGCTCCAATTCCTTTGGTTCCNGTNTTAACCATGAGCTCAGAGCGAANNCGATCGTCNTCAGCCGTTTCTTCTTTGAATTCCCAAACTCGAAATTTGTCNTCGGCCAGGAAAGCAGATCCTTCGCTCCCGCAAATCTGCACCTCAGCGGAATGCCCGTCTTTCGACCAGCAGGCAGTCGAGCCTTGGATGACTCCGCAAGCACCGCTTTCGAATTCGAGCATGGCAACTGCAGTGTCTTCGACTTCNATCCGTTCGTGAGCTAATGTCGCTGTGGATGCAGTNACNGATTTAACCGGTCCTGCAACGTAGAGTAGTTGNTCGATTGCGTGAATTGACTGGTTCATGAGCGCTCCGCCACCATCTAGTGCCCAGGTGCCGCGCCATTGGCCGGAATCATAGTAGTCCTGATCTCGATACCATTTGATATAGGCATCAGCTAGAGAAATCTGGCCGAATCGCCCTTTGTCGACGGCCTTTTTCAGTGNGACAAGCCCGGGGTTAAAACGCCGATTGAAAATNCCGGATACAGTAACGNCATTCTCCTTTCCGGCAGCTGCCATCTCGTCNACGCGATCNGTTGTGATTTCCAATGGCTTTTCGCAAATAACATGTTTGCCCGCCCTCGCTACGGCTATCGCCGGTTCTAGATGNGCTCCGGACGGCGTGGCTATCGTGACGATCTCCAGTTCAGGGTNGGCTAGAAACGCATCCAAATCGATGCTGNCGGCACAGCCGAACTCGTCAGCGATCGCNTTTGANCTCTTCGGATTGCGACTGTAGACGGAATGCAGTTCGGAGCCCGCCATGGCCTCGATCGCCTTGGCGTGAAACTTCGCGATCATTCCAGATCCAATGATNCCGAATTTCATGATTCGCGTTCGTTTTTGAGAAACGAGTAAATTCCTATGATGAACAGAATTGCGAGGAGGACGAGACCTGCCGCAGGTATCATCCCGTGCCAGTCTCTCATGTGAGACTTCCCGTAGAGAACCCAGACGGAGCCGATAGTGGCGACGCCGGTGGCGAATCCCATAAGGACGTTCCAGATAATNCGGGTGGTNCCNTCCGGTCGGTTNTCACCNAGCACCTTCTTGGAATTCATCATNAGGAAGAANGTGAAATAGGCGATNGGGATTAGCGAGCCGCCGATTACAGAGGTTGGGATAGCCAAGGCGGCCGCGGCCGCTCCNGTCCATACAAAGGGGCCAGCGAATCCGGCAATACCGGAAACGGCNCACCCAATGTAGTGGGCGNTCTTATCGCCGCGTTTNCCGAGNAGCTCTTGAAAAGCNANCCCGTTGATCAGCATNAGAATGATGATTGTAGATACAGCCATNCCGAGGACGCCGAGTCCGAAAATGGTTTGGGAGACNACCTTCCCTGCGAGCGGCTCGAGAGNGGTGGCNAACTGGAAATTGTCTCGTTTGACNAAGCTGAGTGCCAGCTCAAGGTCGGCGGTGTTGGTCGTTCCGGGATGGGCTTCCNNGAGTTNGGCGAGCGTTCCGGCTGCGACGGGAGAGTTGGGGTCGACNTCGCCGATTTTTGTGTGGAACTGGGAGGCAGCGGCGATGACGACGCAGCTGGTCGCNAGAAAGAAAGGAATNAAAAGGCCAATGGACAGGTCGAAGATCGAGAAGGAGCGATGGGTCTTNCCCCAGCTCTTTTTNAGCAGTGAGTAAGGGAGCAGCCAGGTCATGTTGATTCCGACGGCAGTACCGAAGGCGGCGATGATGATNTCCCTTTGGTCAGTAATGATTTTGGNGGTCCACCAGTCGGGNTGGCTGGANGCGGCAATNAGATCGGCGTAACCTGCCGCGGGAGANATGAGTAGTTTGGGATTAGGGATTAAGCCGCNGAAAAGAGAGCCCCATTGAATGCCTCCCGTTGTNGCCAGGNTGATGACGACTAGAATGAAGGAGATAACNATCATGCCGACCANNACCTTGATGATTCGGTCGAAGGTTCTGGCNCCCTTGCCTTTGGATTCGTAGAGGACGTTGATGGCGAATCCGATCGCTAGGAGAATTAGGCATATGATAGCGGTCGATGTNTTGCTGTCGCCCACGAAGGGCAGCAGGTTTTGNTGGATGGCGGCTCGGCCGAGGTTGAANTGGGGCATGCACCAGACGACATTGGCCATTATGGTGGCGATCATCCAGGCCCAGCCCAGNGCGGGNGANAGGTGAGTGTTGACGAGCCCAAAGGGNGCTTTCTCNGTCGANANGGTGACGTAGGCGATGGCCGANAGCATTATGATGCCGCAGATCATCGCGAGAGGTTGNAGCCAGAGGAGCCCGAAGCCTGCGATTACACCNAGGTAGAGGGCNCCGGCGAGCGAGCCGCCGCCGAGGGTGATNGCACCTTGGAGCCAACCCGGACCGGATAGTTTGGTGAAAATTCCCAGCCGTTTGANTAGGGNGGAGGCTTCTGCTTCGGCGATTAAGGCGGCTTCGCGATTTGATTCTTCTGTGCTCATNGGGAGGGGGTGCTTTTNAATGCGTTTTTGAGGTTTTGTAGACTTTCCTTGGCAATATTCTCGGCACCAGGGGAGTAGTCAAAGACTTCGACGGAAACCCANCGGTCGTAGCTGGCGTTTTCGAGGGCGTCTGCGATGGGTTGAAATTCTAGGTCGCCCATACCGGGACCCAGGAGATTCGGATCGTTGGCGTGGAAGTGAATCGTGTAGTCGCGGCTCGAATCGATGATTTCGGGAATCGANCCAGCCTCAGCGGNCATGGCNTTANCATCGAGATGCAGGCGGATGTTTGGGTGGTTGATCTTGTCTATCAACTTAATCGTCTCTGCTGCGGAAGTTAGGAAATTCGTCTCGTTNGGTCCAAGCGGTTCCATNGCGATGGATACGGCGAGCGTAGCGCAATGCTCGCCAAGCGAGCGAAGCAGATCAGCGGCTCGGNTGGCCGCATCATCGTAGGAATCATTTGTATCCAAATTTCGTTGCTTGGGNCTCCCCCAAACCATCACTTTACCGCCCATCTCAGCACAGAGGTCGGCGAGGTGCTTCCCGAAGTCGAGNGTCTTTTGGCGAACCGCTGAATCAGGGGTCGTCAAATGCATTCCTTCCGGTTTGACNAGGAGCCAGTGGAATCCGACGACNTCGAGGCCATGCTCTCGAACGATGTTACCCATGGACTTTGCCTCAAGTNTCGTCAGGTNACNTGGGTCCTCATTCAGCGTAAACGGAGCAATCTCGAGCCCTTGATACCCTGTNTCGAAAGCGCTGACACACGTGTCGCTCAGGCTCCAACCTTGGTAAGTTTCGTTGCAAATAGCGAATTTCATTTCGGATAGCCTTGTATGGCTGGAGAGACTATTCAAAAAAGGTCTGAGTATTGGTTTTAGATTCTGGTGCCCATATCTTGATATTATCGACCCAACCGATGTCATCGAAAGAGCCAAATCCGATGAATCCTCGCTCGAATGGCACGTCGTCAGCGATCATTATGGGAGTGAGCATATCATCGAAGTATAGAGCGACAGTGTTCTTCGCCGCATCGCGGACTATGCGAATCTTACGCCAAACATTGACTCCCCAGTCTACTCCCACGGTCCGGAAGTCTGTGATAGGAGTTCGGGGCGACTCGTTAACGACGAAAACATTGTGAGCGTTGTTGTCACCTGTCTTTGCTACGTGGATATACATGTAGTGAGCGGGATCTTGGAAACCGAAGAAAAAGCAATGGTCTCTATGAGCGTACCCTCCCGCTTTGGTAGGGTCTGGATTTTCCTTCATGAACTGGGCAATTGGAGTGCCTTTGACGCCACTTTGGAGGATATCCACCTCGAGCACAAAGCTTCCAAAAGTCATCCCTTTGATGAGGGCGATATTCAGGGGCGAACGGTATGGGGGCTCGTACTTGCTCTCACCTTCGAGGGCCAGAAACTGGTTACCCTTTTTCTTTTTTAGTACCCAAGCAGACGAGTCCGTCATCATGAAGTCGTCATACGAATTTTTGGAGTTGAAGGATTGTTCGTATTGGAGAGCGTAGCCTTCAGGAAGCTCTACAGCGGACAGGGATACAAGAGAGATGAGCCCGATGAAGAGGCAGGTCGCCAGGTGGAGTTGATTAGTGGTGGGTGCGGTCATTAAGGGATAGAGATGGCAGTGATGGGAAGGAAGTTAGGACGGCTCGTTACCCGAATGCAAATGATAAACCCCAAAATCACACACCTGTAGGGTTTTTACTGCGGAGGGGTCGTGTTGGAAGCCGAACCAAGAAAGTTTATCGTTTGAGTGTGTCGCTCGACTGTTTCAGTTAATTTGAGCGGTATGAGGTTGCCGATTTTTGATTGGACGCCATCAAGGAAAGGCATGGATACAGAGTTGAAGGGCAAGATTGTGATCGTCACGGGAGGCAATAAAGGAATTGGCGAAGGGATATCCCGTTCGTTCGCGGCGGAGGGAGCCATCGTTGTGGTATTCGGTCGCAATCGGGAAGAGGGGGAGACCTTTTGCGAGGCTCTACGATCGGAAGGGGCACAAGCGGCTTTCCGGTTGGCAGAATTGACCAGAGAGTCAGAGGTGGTCACGGCCGTCTCCCAGACGCTGGAGGAATTTGGACGTATCGATGTGCTGGTTAACAACGCCGGCGTGAATGACGGAGTGGATTTGGCGGCTGGTGTAGAGTCGTTTCGCGGTTCGCTGGAAAAGAACCTAACGCAGTGCTACTCCCTGGTCCACCATTGTTTGGACGCTTTGAAGGCGAGTCGAGGCAATATTGTAAACATTGGTTCCAAGGTCGCGGAAACGGGGCAAGGAGGAACCTCGGGATACGCGGCGTCCAAGGGAGGCCTGAATGCGCTCACTCGGGAATGGGCTCTGGATTTGGCGGGCGACGGCATCCGCGTCAATTGCGTCATTCCCGCTGAGGTGATGACCCCGCTTTACGAGCGGTGGATAGCACGGCAGTCGGATTCGGAAGGCGATTTGAAGGCGATCTGCGATTCGATCCCGTTAGAGAAGCGGATGACGACGACCAAGGAAATCGGAGACACGGTGGTTTTTGTAGCGTCGCCTAAGTCCTCGCACACGACTGGGCAGATTTTGTATGTGGATGGGGGTTACACCCATTTCGATAGACGGTTCACAACTGATTAATCTGATATTGGTAAATGGGTGCTGGGCCCAACGGCAGGCTCTGGGTGGTGAGCTCTGCCTAACCAAGATCGCGTGCTGCCTGAACCTTAAGCCAGTTCGCCAACAACGCGTTCGATCAGTCGCTTAGTCGCTAGGATACCTTTAACGGGGTCTACGCCATGACCTTCGAATTCGATCCCAATGGAGCCCTTGAATCCTGAGTCCAGGACAATCTTCATCATCCGCCTGTAGTCGACATTGGTTTCGTTGCCTTCGCTGTCGAATTCCTTGGACTTTGCACAGACGATTTTGGCATAGGGCATGAGTTCTTCAACTCCCCTATAGGGATCGTACCCATGAAAATTCTGAAAGTCGGGCAAGGTGCCGCAGTTTCGCTTCTCGACCTTGCTCATGACATCGGCGAGCCACTTTCCGTTGCTGGAGAATCCGCCGTGATTTTCGACTAGGATGTTCATCCCAAAAGGGGTGGCGACATCGCAAAGCTGTCGTAGACCATCTATCGCATACTTCTTTTGTTCCTCGAAGTCTCCGTCGGACCGGCAGTCGACGCGTATCGCATTTCCGCCGAGCAAGCGAACCGCCTCCATCCAAGGAATATAGCCCTCGACAGCACTGTAACGCGTTGATGAGTCTGGAGAATCGAGAGCAACATCCGACCGGCAAAGCATCATTGTACAAGTGGCTCCGACATCGTTGCTTCGTTTCTTCAATTCTCGGAAGAAACGAGTGTCTCTCACTTTGCCTAGAATATGCCCATTGAAGTACTCCAAAGCGGTGACTCCAGTGCCTTCGACGACGGTTTTTGGAAAATCTAGGATGTCAAAGGTCCGGTCTCTAAGTTGCCGATTGAAGGAATACTGTTGGACTGCTAGGGTGAGCCCATTGGATGCGAGAGTGCCTTTGGCTTGAAGAAACTTGGGAAGGGCAAGGGCTCCTGCTCCAACGGCGAGCTGCTTTATCGTTTCGCGACGGTTGAGCAAATTTGGGGTGTGATTCTTGGACATGGATTAAAGACTGATCAAAATATAGATCTCAGCAATTCCTTTTCTCAGACGAACGGGAACATTCACATTGCCGGTATTTTAGCCGACATAGTCTTCTTCTGAGGAAATAGCTTCTCGATGGTCATGAGCGACAGGGTGAGAAAGGAAGGAAGAAAGATTAATGTGACGAAGGTTGAAAACATTAGGCCGAAAAGGACAATTGCACCGACCCCGCGGTAAAGTTCCGTTCCCGCTCCAGGGAAGACGACTAATGGGGCGATCCCGAATACGGTTGTTGTCGTGGACATCAAAATTGGACGGATTCTTGATAGAGTGGCAGAGTGAATGGATTCGGAGATGCTTATACCTGCCCTCAGGCTGTCGATCGTTTTGCTGACGATGAGTATTGGATTGTTAACTACGGTCCCAAGTAGTATAAGAAACCCAAGCATCGTTATCATGTCGAAAGGCTGCTGAATGGGTTTAAGTCCAAAGAAGTTGAATATAAATCCGGAAGCGTTTAAAAGCCACAGTCCGGCGATCCCTCCGGCGATCCCAATAGGCACAGTCGCCAGGATGATGAAGGGGAATCCCCAGTGGGAAAAGACTGCTGCTAGCAGGAGATAGGAGAGAACAACCGCGATTAGAAAGTTGCCAATCAAGGCCTCGCGGGTTTTTTGAAGTTGATCGCCCGCACCCGTAACATCGACTATGACGCTTGAATCGATTTCACCTTGGTCCCTTAAGTGGTCGACGATTTCGTTTCGAACGATCTCGACGGCATCCTCCAGAGCGATTGACCGAGGAGGGATGATATTCAAGGTAACCGTTCGTTCTCCGTTCAGGCGACGAATAGAAGAAGTATCCACTTTTTCCACAAGGTCCGCGACTGCATCGACTGAGACGATGCCTCCTGCAGGCGCGTACAATGGTAGATTGGCCAAGGCATCTAGACTTCCTATTTCTCCTTCGCGACTGTAGAGAAACACGTCGATACGCTGCCCGTCCAGGAGAAACTCGTCGACATAGGCGCCATCGGTGAGGGCAGATAAGGCGAAGCCAAACGACTGGTTCGTGAATCCCAGTTCGGCGGCTCGATCCCAATTGGGACGAATCTCCACCATGGGTTGTTGTAGGCTCAATGCGGAAGGTTCAGAGTTTACTTGAGGTGAATCGAGCACCTCGAACGCTCTTCGATAGGCGGCGTCGGCTACGGTGTAGATCTTGGATAAATCTGCTCCGCTTATATCTAGATTTACGCTACGTGATCCCCCATCATTGCTGGAGATGATCGATCCCCGGCTATTGAAATTCCTTATGCCCGGAAATTTCTTAAAGTAGTTGGAAAATACGTCGCTGAGTTCATCGATGCGTGTAGGATCTTCGCATTCGGCCACTATCATTATCATCCCATTCCTCAAAATCATCAGCATTCTCGCAACAGGGGGAACGTCTCCCTTGCGGAGGACTTCGCCGTCGGGATTGAGCCGGGTAATGTGAGGAGCGAAATAACCATTCACCTCACGGGCAATTTCGTCCATCGTCTCAAGATTATATCCGGGAGGCATTATAAGCCGCGAGAAAATCTTAGCTTCTTCTCCTTCCGGAAGATACTCGGCAGAAGGGGTTAGCGTATAGATGATCAGAAAGCTTAGCCCTGCGGTCGCTAGAGCCCCTGCCAAAGCTCGTTTCCAGGAATAGGCGATTTTTCGGATAGATTGATCGAAGAATGTGAATACCTTAGAAGGTGACTTTCGATTCGATTCGCTCCGTCCCAAGCGTTCAAAGCGAGTGGAAGCGGTTGGGATGATCGCAATTGCCACGAGCATCGAAGCGAAAATAGCTCCGGAAATGGCTATTGAAATATCGGAGAACAATTGGCCTGCCTCCTCTTCTATCAGCCAAATGGGGGCAAAGACAATTATGGTTGTCAGAGTAGAAGCGAGAATGGAGGACCAGACTTCACTGACTCCTTTGAGGGCCGCTTCGACGCGACCCATTCCTTTGCGTCGAAGCTTCTCGATACTCTCCAGCACGACGATTGCGTTGTCCACGGTCATCCCGATGGCGAAGGCAACTCCTGCCAGAGAAATGACGTTGATGGTACGGTCCGCGGCTAGTAAACTGATAAAGGCTGAAATCGTGCAAACCGGAATTCCCAGTACGCAGAGTAGAGTGCCGGGTATGGAGCGAAGGAAAAGCCACAATACAAGGGTTGCTGCGAGAGCACCGACGATCAAGTTTCTCCATACGTTTTGGATGGATGCTTCAACATAACGAACATCGTCGCTAGTCTTGTAAATCAAAAGTCCTTCGGGTCCCAGGACGTCGCGATTGATTTCCTTGATGGCGAGTTCCATAGCGTCTCGTATTTCGATCACGTTGGTGCCGATTTCTCGAGATACGGATGCGAATATGCTGGGCCGACCCTCCTGGTAGCTCAAGGTTCTCGCTTCGTAGAGGCCCAGCTCAATCTCAGCGACATCTCCAAGTGTTGTCACGGAATCGCCACGACGCTTCAGGATGATCGACGAAAGCTCATCGGGGGTATCGAGTCTTCCAATCGTTCTAACCAGATAGGAACGTTTCCCGCTACTGATGTCTCCTGCGGAAATGTCCCGGTTGCGATCGCGAATAGAGTTTCTCAATCCTTGAATCGTAAGACCCACGGAAGCTAGACGGGCGAGGTCAACTGTAACTCGGATCTGCTGTTCGGGCGCTCCCTGCATACGCACTTGCGATACCCCGGGAACCCGTTCCATACGTGGCTTTACCCGCTCCTCAATAAAATCAAACATTCGTAAAACTTCCTCCGGCGTTCGCTTTCCAGAAATGTCCTGAATGGAGTAAAACATGAACGCATTAGAGGAGAAGGAAGTGGCGAGGACGCGCGGTTCGTCCACATTCTCAGGATAAGTGGGAACTTGGCTTAAAGCATTGAGAACCCGTATCAGGGCGTCGTTCGTGTCAACGGTCGCGGGAAACTCGAGTTCAATCGAGGCGGAACCGGTGGATGACGAGGAAATCATTCGCTGTAGCCCAGCGACGTTTTGCAAATAGTCCTCCTGCTGGATAAGAATTTCCTTTTCCACGTCTTGGGGCGTGGCTCCGGGCCAGCTGGTTACNACGGAAATTGTACGGACNTCNAAGTCAGGAATCATCTGGACGGGTATTCGCATCGCTGCGACAATTCCCAANACGAAAATGAGCAGTGCNATCACTGCNACCTGNACGCCGTGTTTGATGCACCAGCNGAACATTCTAGCGGGGCTCCTTTCTNTTGCCAGAAGCATCNNTTATTTGGACAGGCTGCTCNNGCTGTAGGGATTCGTTCCCNCGAACNACGACGAGNTCAGANTCNTCNAGGCCNGAGACNACCTCGATTCGATTGCCGCGAGTANTGCCCAGTTCGACCTCTCGCAGTTTTGCTNGATATTCGCCGTTTGNATTTTGAGCCACCCAGACAACGGTCCTNCCATCGCCATAACGGATAATCGCGTCGCGAGATATNACGAGTTGGCTGGTCTTAGATGCTGGCCTGAAGCTCGCTTCTGCGGACATGCCTGGCTTAATGCTATTGGGAGGATTGTCTAGGGCAAGCCGCACCATGAAGGTGCGCGTTTGAGGGTTNACTTTAGGAGACNTCGCCTCTATCCGNGCNGNGATAGGTTGATCCTCTCTTCTCGAAAGATAGACCGATACCGATTGGGTTTGCAAAACGACATCCCGCTGTTCCTGAGGAACCTCNANATCGAGNCGTAGTTCGCTGGTNCCCACGAAGTGGAGNACAGGGTTNCCCGTTTGAACCCATTCGCCCACCTCGGCTCTTTTCGAAATGACTACGCCGTCGAATGGNGCGATGATCTNATGTCGTNGCACGATTTCTCGTTGGCGTTCTACGGCATTGGTTGCTTGTTGCACGGCAACCTCGGAAAGTCGAAAAGNGGTTTCNCTCGTTTCGCGCTCAGTGCGCGGAAAATTGGCGTCGCCGAGTTGCTTTGCCTCGTTGAGGCGACGTACCGCGTTTGCCTTCTCCGCCAGAGCTGCCTCGAGGGCGAGCTCCTTTTCTTTGAGCTCAATACCCGCNAGGGTGTCNTCGAGACGGACGAGGACGTCGCCTCGTTTTGCGGTGAAGCCAGTTTCCGCATNGGCGACAGAGACCAGCCCCGCNACACGAGGTGAGAGATCGGCTTCGCGTTTGGACGTTATGGTTCCACTGAATCGGAAGACTGCGGGTTCGGCATTGGTTTCAGGCTTTTCCACNACAACCGGNGGNGCATTTTGNGCGAGTGCNATATGGTGGGNAAGCGCNAGGAATCCCGCGAGGGCAAGCAAGGAGTAGCGGAGAGAGTGGTCTTTNATAAAGATCATGAGGAAATTTCTTTGTCTGAGCCCATTGGCAGCCAGGACCCACCCAGGGCCCTNAGTAGATTGACTGTATTTACAANTTGGGAACGCTGGACTTGNACAAATTGTTGTTCGATATCGAGAGCGGTACGCTCCGCATCTAGAGCTGTAATAAAGTCCACCAGTCCACGCTCGTATTGGATCGACGAAATTTCCCGAGCTCTCTGTGCGGCGTTGACNGCTAGGGTGAGTGAGTCGGATTGCTGCTCTAACAAGTGGGTGGATTGAAGTAAGTCATCGACTTCTGTGATTGCCTCAATGNCNACTTGCTTGAATTCCTCCAGCCGCTTTTCATANAGGGCTCTGTTTTGGGCTAGCCTCGCTCGGAGACGACCTNCTCTGAAAAAAGGAAGCGAGCCCTGACCCCCTAAGTTTTCNAGATAGGACGAGGGTTTAAAAAGTTCATCCAAATTGTAGCTGGCGTAGCCAATNGTGCCTGAAAGGGAAATTTGAGGAAAGAAGGACGCNTTAGCAATGCCAACTTGCTCACTCGCGGCCGCTAGGAGAAGCTCGGCCTGTTTGANGTCTGGTCTGCGTGTNAGAAGCGCTCCTGGCAGACCGGTCGGTATCTTGGGAAGGCTGTGTTCCAGCGGTTTGGGCTTAAAATCGAATGTGGATGGGGTTTCACCAACGAGCACGCCGAGTGCGTAGACGAAACTGCTCTGGATNCNCCTTAGTTCGAAAAGGCGGGCCTCGGCCGTGGCCAGGAGCGNCTCGGATTGGGCNACGTCTAGTTCNCTAACCGTTCCGGTGGNGAAGCGTTCCTGAACNAGCTCGAGGGACTTTTGNCGTGTGTCTCGGCTTTTTTCAAGAAGTTCGATTTCCGACTGAAGCGAGTTTGCNTGAAAGTAGAACAACGCTACGTCCGCTTGGAGNGTGAACAATATTTCGTAGTAGAGAGCCTCTTGNGCCGCAGCGTTTGCTTCGGCGGATCGGATGCTTTTCCGGATNCGCCCAAACAGGTCGAGCTCCCAGCCTGCNGAAAGCNCCGCATCAAAGCGTTCGCCGCTATCNGAAATTCGGTCGGGNGAGATGACGGCTGAATCTGAAAAGGAGTTTGCGGATAGGGAGCCGTNAATTTGCGGCCACGCATCGGAACGGAATTGGCGGGCGATCGCNCGGGCCGACTGGACGGANTGGTACGCGGCTCTGAGATTGTGGTTTCGGGTTTGGGCGGCTTCGATAAGCTCCTGCAAAGGCTCNAATTCAAAAAGTGAAATCCAATCANGTGTCGCATTGGNCGAATTACCGGATTGGACCTCCGAATTGAGAAACTGGTCTGGGACGNCAAACTCCGNAACGGGAGGNGAAGTAANGATGGCGCAGCCCGATAAGATAGAAAGGNAGCAGATTGANATATAGACTATGCTCTTCCTGAGCGAACTCGTACCCTNATNNNNAGGGAGCNAATCGACTAGGCGGGACAAATTNCTTCGTTGGGAGCAGTTCGAAGAAACAATTTTGAGGTGCGATGAATGCATAGTCTGTGGCAGAAGTGAAAGGGNGAGCANTTTGACATAGTTTGCGGTANTTCGGCTAAACCATCTACGTTTCTTCAGNNTCAAGGCAATCGTTTTATGGATGGATTGGAANTGCGCTTNGNAATTCGGCGTAACCCAAACAGGGATACGAGTTTTGTGCCTTCAAGTATCTTCCTGTGCGGTACTTTTTAGATTGCGGGCATTCGTGAGCATGGGATTCTTCNACNGGNCGTTTTCAGTGAAAAAGCTTCCAATCAAATTCTATCTCCAAACCGCACTCTGTGCGGCCCTCTGGGGAAGTGCGTTTCCAGTAATCAAGCTGAGTTACGCACACCTTGGCTTGGAGACTTACGGGGAGAAGCTGCTNTTTGCGGGGACACGGTTTACGCTTGCGGGTATGATGGTGATGCTTTTCTGCCGTCGAAGTGTTTGGAAAAGCTACGTCGANGCTCCTAAGGGGTTGCTATTCGGAGTCGTTCTGGGACAGACCTTCGGGCAGTACNTATTTTTTTACTACGGATTGAGTGTATCGAGTGGNGCTTTGGGAGCATTGTTGAANGGTTCTGGTAGCATCATTTGGGTGCTCCTCGCTCCATTGNTGGNGAAGTCGGCCTTTCCGTCGGGGAAACAATGGTTGGCCNTGTTGACTTGCGTCATGGGGATTTCAATTGCTGTCTACGCTCCNGGCGTTGGGAGTGGAAACGTCACTNATGGAGTGGTCTCTTTNGCNCTAGTAGGACTNTCAGGNGCTCTGGGNGCGATCGCGATGAAGCAAATNGCACCNACNGTTGGAAGCAGGACTGTGACGGCATTGTCACTTTTNATNGGGGGGCTTATNTTGTCGGTTGTCGGTTCTTTCGAATGGCGGGCGTTTGCCAGTGAGTATTCGTTAGCNACNTTTGGNGTNACGGTTTACCTGGCTCTTCTATCTGCGACCGCGTTTGCCCTTTGGAATCGGCTTATTGAGCTCTACAGTGTCAATGTGCTCTCTGCATTTCGATTNNTGATACCGCTATTTGGCGTGGTCGAATCGGCAATCNTTCTAAAGAATGAAACGGTAGGAATNGGNATTGTAGTNGGAGGTTCGGTACTGATCGGGTCTCTTTATGCGATGAGTCGCTTGGAGGANGGAACGCAAGATAAGTGATCNTGANCCTTGTGTCTCTTGAATGAAANNCNTAAGTNCATAAATGTGAAAATTCTGCATCAACGTAATTCATCNTCGCACGAGAGGAAGAGATTAGGCCCCTANGAAATCGAATCCTTGATCNCTCCGGATCAGGAGGGGCANTTAACTGCTTATCGTGTAAGGNTCGAAGCAGGCCAAGAAACGAGTGAGAGCTATCACAAAATCGCNGAGGAATGCTATTACGTAGTNAGCGGGNNCGGAAAGGCGATACTAGATGATTCTGAATACAAGTTAAACNCNGGAGATTTTCTGCGTTTGCCACCCGGGACGCGGCACAAGTTTGTCACGAGCGACTTCCCGCTCGAAATGTTGGACATCCATTCCCCTGGCTCGCGGCCGGATCGGGATGTGTATTTTGTGGGTGAGATACCGGAAGGGTTTACTTCGAAAGGATAGATTGGGGGTCGCCAAGAGAATTTCTAGCCGCGAGCAATAGCTCTTTTGCGGGTCAAAGCCTCTCGCGGGTGGCAGCAGAGGTTGCTGAGTAGGATAGGGCCGAAGTCGCTCTGTCGACCATAGGCTGGGTTGGAGAGCTCAGATATCGACCGCTCAGGAAGAAAGTTTATGGTCCAGATAACTGACATGCTATCGGAGGACTGGGCCAGCCTTCCCCACCGAGATTCGACATTCGTCAATCTGAAAATCTATGGGCTCGAAGAGGCACCCATTTGTTCCGCAGGAACAACAAGCGAAGCGATGTTAAAATTTATTTTCCCACTACCAAGGCACTTTGTCGACTCCGAGGAACTTCAACACTTCGGGGGGTGGACCGTCGAACCTGGCTAGGGCAACGTTGCCGACTTCTCGAGCACCTTCGTTGGTGGTGTAGTAGCCGCCCATGCTTAGGTTACGGTATTTGGCGAAGAACTTAGCCGCATTCTTGTATCTACGTTTCGCTTTTGGGAGGTAACAAATGTCGTCGCATATTTTGGCCTGCTGCGCCTCCGATAGATCGTAAAACGATTTTTTGAAACGCTTTTGGGACTCGTCGTTAGTCCACTTGAGCCCAGGTAGAATGATTTCGCGGTCGCCAACCTGATCCGGGTAGGGGGCGCTTACCCATTCGTCGATAAAGTCGGGTACCTTCAGTTCGCTGGCACTGGGGGAGTCGCCTGTTCTTGGAANAATGACGTCTGAAAGGGCAGTGACCGTCTTGAGTTGTTCCGNATTTAGGATACGTTCCCAGGGAGGACTCTCCGGCATAACGAGATTTGGATCGGAACCATAGCCTTGAGGGGTGGGGATGGATGGACCGGATTGTCCTAAGGACCCCGTATTCAGAAATGGAACGGTTGCGGATGCGGCGAGCATCCATTTGATAGCGGATCGGCGGTCCATGCGTTTGGATTCGACTAGCTCACGACGAATAGAGTCGTTTAGGGTATCCATACTAAATGTTTCCTTTCTTCATTTCATCCATCATGTAGTCGGCGGATCGCCAGGCGAGGGCCATAATGGTTAGGGTTGGGTTCTTGTCGGCGTTGGAGCAGAAGGGGCCTCCGTCAGTGATGAATAGGTTTTTGACGTCCCAAGTTTGACTGTATTCATTGCATACGGTCGTTTTTGGATTGTCTCCCATAATCGTTCCGCCGACTTCGTGGATGATCAATCCGCCAGGGAGAATGGCCTTCTTCCCGGTCGTATCAACTTCGTCTCTGATCGTCCCACCCATCTCTGTAATTAGCTCGGCAAAGGTTTTATGCATGTGAGCCGCTTGCCTGATTTCGTAATCGCTCCATTTCCAATGAAACTTAGCAACTGGAATACCCCACTTGTCCGTTACTTTTTCGTCGATTTCCAAATAGCAGTCATCGTTCGGTACCATTTCCCCACGGCCGGCGTAGCTCATGAAACTGCCGTAAAAGCGTCGAGCGTCCTCCTTCAATTGCTTTCCATAACTGCCTCCCGTATAATCTTCGAGTCCGTTAAACGTTCCGACTCTTGGGGTGCCGCGACTGCCTCCCATTTCGATGTGGTAACCTCTTGGGAAGTCTAATTTACCCGCTAACTGTTCTTTGTAGAGCCACCAAGGTACATAGGAATGGCTTCCGCCCGCACCGTCTTCATTGTGTGGCGGCATATTTTCCCAGGCGGGAATTTGCCCGCTAAGCCCAGCACCCACCGTATCCATAATATATTTTCCCACTTTTCCAGAGGAATTAGCGATGCCGTTGGGGAAAAGTGTGCTCTTGGAATTGAGCATGATACGAGCCGATTCACACGAACTGGCAGCCAGAGTAATGATCTTCCCTTTGACCGAGTAGTCGAGCCCCGTGGTCTTATCTATAAAATTGACTCCAGTCGCCTTTCCAGCAGCGTCGATCTCGACCTCTCGGGCCATAGCGTCGGTGATGATGTCCAGATTGCCTGTCGCGAGGGCTGGTGGTATGTGGACAGTAGTTGATTGGTAATTGGCCTTAATCGAGCAACCACGCCCGCAAGGTGTTGCCCAGAAGCAAGCAAGGCGCTGTTCCATTTCCTGAGAAAGAATCCGGGCGGCTTTTGGGTTGTTAGGATGGAGCCGCTTGGGGATCTTCTTTGAATTGAGGCGCTCACTGAGAACTGCCCGGTGGATGGGGATGACGGGTATACCCAGTTTCTGTGCATGTTTATGGGTGTAAATCTCGCTGGCTCGAGCCTTGGGCGGAGGTTGAAGGATGCCTTTAGGAGAGTTGGGAGTATTTTCTAGCCCTTCGTTGCTTCCGTAGACGCCGATCAGGGATTCTACTTTGTCGTAATAGGGTTTCACATCCGAGTAGCCGATGGGCCAGTCGATACCCACGCCGTCGCGGCTCTTGCCCTTGAAATCGTATTCACCGTTGCGAAGCGAAATACGGCCCCAGTGATTGGTCCGTCCCCCGAGCATGCGAGCTCGCCACCACCAGAATTGCTCTTCTGACTTTTCGGAAGCATTGGTGTAGGGCTCGTGTGGGACTTTCCACCCACCATCGACGGTAGCATCGTAGAATCCGAAAGGCTTTTCAGGAGTGCCGCTGTCCCTCAAAGGCGCTTGGTAGCGCGTCTGGAACATGGGGGTCTCCTTAACCGGATCGTAGTCACGCCCCGCTTCCAGCATGAGGACTTTAGCTCCATCCATAGCGAGTGTGTAGGCGGTCTGTCCGCCAGCAGCTCCTGATCCAACGACAATAACGTCGTATTCCGGCTTGGTTTTTCCTGCGTTTATGTGGGGCATTTTAAAGGATGAAGGGTGGAAATGGGAATCGAGTATTGAGAAGAAATCGGAATTGGTTCATGGTTAAGATTTGCAGACGGTCTCTAGCAAGAGATGATTAGATAGAATTTCGGTGTCCGTTTCTTAGTGAATGTCTCTTGTTTCTTGGGCAGGGCTCGGTGCGAGGGCCCTTTCCTGTACAACCGACGCGGCGTAGTGTAAACGATAGCCCTGCTGCACAAGCACGGCTCGGCGGGCAGTAGCAACTAGTCTTTGCGACTTCCGAAAAGACAAATGCTCTCGCTATCTTGGCGTCTGATTCTCCCGTTTTTTCAGTTCCTGACTCTGGATGTCTCGGATGAGGATAGTGTAGGTGGCGGAGCTGTCGAAGACCTTTGGGGAGAGTGCCTCCCCATCTTTTACGGGTAGGGTGTATTCAATTTCACCTGTCGATTCGTTGATAACCTGGATGTTGGTTGCCACATCTGGAGCTTTAAACTCGGCCAAGTGCCCTGCGGCTTTCCGGCCGTATTGCTTTTCCACGCCGATGGTAACCGGCCACCCGAAATATTGTCCTCGATTATTCTGAGGGGCCCAGTTTTCATCAGGTCCCCAGTTTTCCACGACAGTTTCGAGTGTATCTTTCTTGAATCGAATGATTCCATAACCGCTCCCGGTTCCCCGAAGCCTCTCGATCATGGTGTTGTCAGATGGCTGAAATTCGGGGTTGTAGGTATCAGGACGATTATTGACCGCCCAGACATTGACTTTGTTGCGGAAGCCGTCGAGAAACTCACCGGTGTATTCAGGAAATCCTGGCTGACGATTCATGCCAGGCTCGAGTGGGTCCCAAAGCCGCTTGTATCCATTGGCAATGCCAGGGGGAGCGAAAGACCAGCCGGAGTCGTTCCAGTCGTCGATGCCATGGTGAGTCAGAGTGCCCACATGCTGGTCACCGTGAATCATGATGGCGTGGGCTCTGCGAATGATTTCCAGAGCCCGATTGCGCCCACTTTGAGGCCAGCCATTAGAGTCGAGATCTGCAGCAAGACGGCTATTGGGCCCACCATGTGTTGTGGCGACGGAGCCGAAAGGCGATTGGGATAGGACCGCCTTCATCTTGCCATTTTTCCAGTCATTGGCCCAATGGTCGAGGAATGTTAATTGCCGTTCTCCAAGAAGTCTAAGTCCCGGCTTGTCCAACTGAGTCGTGTCGTAGTCTGGGTCCATGACATGGTCGAGGCGGGAACTGCCGCCAACCGGTTCGTCGAGAATATCGCCAGGAGACGATTTAAACTTGCGGTCTTCCAGTATGGCGAAGCTTACGCCTCCCACATTGAGTTCCGTATAGTAAACGGTTATCCCTTGTTTGACAGGAGTCGGGTTAAACGGGTCTGGCAAGTGGGAAACCTGCGTTCGTTGAACCATGTTCACGAATTTTGGGTGCATGTTGTAGCCCCCGAAGCTGCTAGTCGATTTGGCTTCCTTAGGCATTGCAGCACCCCCTTGGCCCCATATGTTACCATGGTAAACGTCGTGGTCGTCCGGAATGATGACCGAGGGGCGGTCGTTCAGAACATCACGAAAGCTCCAGCCGAAGAGCCAGTATTTCTGCAGGTAGTTAAGCGAGGCTCGAGGAACATCTGCATCGGAGTGAGTCCGTACGACGTTGTAGCCGGCGACACTTTCGTAGATCTGGTCGCCGGCGAAAAAGACGAGATCCGGATTCTGGGCTTTGACGCTCTCGGAGATGTACTGATTCGGGAAAGCGTAGTCGACCATACACGATAGGGCGGCGAGCTTAATTTCCGGCTGGTCGGTAGGATTTTTGCGGATACGGCCTTCCCAATAATCGGTTTTCGAACCGTCCGCAGTTTCGTATTCAAAACTCAATCGATAGCCCGTATCTTTTGCACTATCCCAAGATTCAATACGAAAATGGGAGGTGCGAGAGAGCGGGTCGAATGCACTTCTTCCAACCGGCTTCCACTGGCCATTCTGTTTTAGAGATAGAATGACCGTTTTGTTTTCGCCACTGCCGACGGGAGCGACGTGAGCGGTCATTTTTAGTATATTTTCATGGAGGGTGTACTGGGACCACAGGAGCGGCCCGAAACGCTGCTCCTCTCTGCTAGTGATTTTGTCCCCTGAGACTTCCCAATCTGTGAACCAGAAGCGGTAGTCGCCGTTTGAACCGGCACGTCGGGAGGCGTTGGACTGGCCGCTGTTGTCAATGGGGCCCGCGAACAAGCCGATATTGCCAATGAGAGGATCGCTTTTTATCGTAGCGGAAAATCGGCCAACAACCCGGTTTGGACGCTTTCCAGATGCTGCTAGCAGAGTTGCAGTGGCATTGGATCCAACGCAATCGATTTGGATATCGAGCTGGAGATCGTCGAGCAATTTGGGATCAATAGCCTCGGGTGAAAATTTGTTCCCAATGAATAGTTTTCCGTCTGTTGTGACGCCCGCGTTGACGCCGCTACTGCCAAACAGATTAGAGCGGTATTCTTCTGGCATTGCCCCGACTACCGCGAAACGAAATCCCACTGCTCCTCGGCCTTCTTCCTTGGATTGGTCGCGAAGGGAACCGGCACGTACTTTCATGTTAAAGCGGCCGTTGCCGGGTTTCATCTGGTGGGTAAGGAGTTGAAGGTCATGCCCCCGGCCCCCTTGAGTGATCTCGACGCGTCCTTCGGAAAGTTGCCAGTCCATCATTGGCGTGGTCCAGATTTCCGGAGCGATCCAGGGCCGAGTCACGTTGTCGGGAAGATTGAGAGAGTAGTCAGCCGCTTGGAGAGTAGTTGAGAGTGTTAGCGTAATTGCAGCAAAAGCAGTCAGGGATGTAGGCTTCATGATTAGTGATTGGATTTACAGTACGAAATTTGGCTGAGAAGGTATTGGGTTTTTAGCAATGTTTCGTTTTCGCTTGATTGTCTACAGAAACTAGCGACAGGAATTCAGCTTCGCTGGAAAGGATAAGTAAGGAGGGGTGAATTATTCATTATGGTATGGCTGACTACCCCTAGTCGGCTGTTTTGTTTACTAGTATTGTGGCTGCTTAGGACAAACAGCCCTGCCATAAAAAACAGGGATTTTTTGAGAATTGTCATTGTTTCGGGGAGTTTCGACTATGGCGGAGGTCTGCCTCGAGCTCGGTTTGCTGACCTTGGTCACCGTTGGCCGCCATCCAGGCGAGGAGCTCGGACCGAAGTCTTTTCTTGATGTCAGCGTATTCAGGGTTTGAAGCGAGGCTATTCCATTCGTGATAGTCCTCCTCGATAAAGTAGAGTTCTTCTTCCGGACGAAAGTGGTATCGCCTTACTTTTTCCGCGGCGTCGGGATCATACTCCGCTTTCCTTTTCCACGAATTGAAGACCTGAGCCTCCCCCCATTTGGTGTCCTCAGGAATGGTGACTACATTCTCGAATTTCACCTCGGGAGTGAAGTTCCAAATGTACTTGTATTTTAATGATCGGACAGAACGAATTCCAAAATGGTCGGGCGCGTTGATGATACCACGGGTAGTCATTTCTGAGAAAACGTATTTCTTGTGCACGACTGATCGGCGTGCGAAGAGCGGCAATAGGCTTTTGCCGTCAAGAACGGGTGCTGGTACCCCGCCGGCAGCCTCTATGAACGTAGGCACGACATCAGCGTATTCTATCAGCGCTTCGCAAACGGAGCCGGGGTCGATTTTTCCGGGCCATCGAGCGATGAAGCCAGTATGCAGCCCGGCGTCGTAGAGGGTCCATTTGGCGAAAGGCAGGCTGGAGCCTTGCTCGGTAGTGGCGATGAAAAGCGTATCGTCGACGAGGTCATACTTGGAAATCAAATCGAGGGCTTGTCCAACCTGTCTATCGAAGTAAGTCGTTTCGGCGAGATAGCGGACCATGGCGTCTCGCGTTTCCGGCGTATCTACAAAAGTATAGGGTAGCTGGATGTCCGAGGCCGAGTATTGACTGGGGTCTCCTTTGTCCCACGGAGCGTGGGGTTCGTTGGAAGTCACGAAGAGGCAGAAGGGGGTGTCCTCCTGCTGGCACGATTTTATGAATGTTTCGATGGCCTCAAAGTCTGGATTGGATCCTTGGTTCAAGTACTCGAAAGGGAAAGCTGACCTCGGCTTGATGTGCGTTTTGCCACTGAGCGCGACCCGATAGCCGAGCGGTTCGAGATAGTGAGCTATACTCTGGGTCCCCGGGTTGACGAAGGTGTGATTCGGGTAGGCGCCGGTTTTTACAGGAGACTGTCCAGTGTATAAGTTGTGGCGGGTGGGTGAGCAAGTGGGAGCGGCCTGGAAACAATTGGTGAACCGCATGCCTTGTTTAGCCAGTCCGTCCATGTGGGGGGTGATGGCCTGGCCTCCATAGCAGCCGACATCGAAGTGGCTCAAATCATCTGCGAGTACGAAGACGAAATTGGGCTTATTCTCTGAGGCAGCCAGGCCTGCGAAGATTTGAGAAACAAGGAAAAGGGCGAGTGTGGACTTCATGGTATTATCTAGGAAACGAAAACGGAGATGGTAATCGATAAATGACTTATGAGGGTTCTGTCTATCGAAACTAGGCTAACTTGTCAAAAAGGGCGCTTGCGAGTAGCCGCAAACTCCCCAAATGTGCTGTCAATCGCTGGTGCCTTTGCGGGAACTAGTAATACCCTGGACAATTTTCTGTTTTATGAGCTCAACCTGGACCTTTCGTCACAACGCAACAAGTGCAAGGCTCGCCCTCCTAGGTGCGGTGTCTGCCTGCGCTTTTGCGCTCGTTTCGAAGGGAGAAGCGATCGATTTCAATCGAGACATCCTTCCCGTGCTCTCTGACAAATGTTTCAAGTGTCACGGTCCCGATGAAGAGTTCCGCGAGGCAGACTTGAGGCTAGACACGAGGGATGGGGCGACTGCGGATCTTGGTGACGGTTACTTTGCTATTGTTCCCGGCAATCCGAGCGAGAGTGAGGTAGTTTGGAGGATCAATGCGGACGACGAGGAGGACTTGATGCCTCCTAGGGACTCAAATCTGTCACTCTCGCCCGAAGAGAAGGAGCGGATTAGCCAATGGATTGCTGAAGGGGCGGATTGGAAGAACCACTGGTCGTTCGAGCCAGTAGTGAGGCCGGAGCTTCCGAAGGTTGAGGATTCGGAATGGAGCCGTAACGGAATTGACCGATTTGTGCTCGCCCGGCTGGAGGAAGAGGGAATTAAACCATCTCCCGAAGCGGAAAAGGAGACACTGATTCGCCGATTGAGTCTCGATTTGACGGGTTTGCCGCCGACCCCTGAAGAAGTGGACCAGTTCTTGGGTGAGGGCTCCCCTAACGCATACGAACGATTGGTGGACCGTTTATTGGCCTCGCCTCGTTATGGAGAGACAATGGCGTTGCCCTGGTTGGACGCCGCCCGGTATGCGGATACCGATGGCTACCAAAATGATGGCCCGCGTGAAATGTGGCGCTGGCGGGACTGGGTGATTGATGCCTATAATCAGAACAAGCCGTTCGATGAATTCACGATAGAGCAACTAGCGGGAGACTTGCTGCCGAATCCGAATCTGGATCAAGTCATAGCGACAGGGTTTAATCGAAATCACAGGTACAATTCTGAAGCTGGAATCGTATTCGAGGAGTTCCGCTTGGAGAACGCCGTGGATCGGGTGGACACTGCCTCCACCGTTTGGATGGGGCTGACGATGGGCTGTGCACGTTGTCATGACCACAAGTATGACCCGATCAGCACCAAGGAGTACTATCAGCTCATTTCCTATTTCAATAGCATCCCCGAGTCGGGCCGGGCAAAAAAGCTCGGCAACTCGGAACCTTGGATCCTGTCTCCAACCAAGAGTCAGTTCGATGAATTGGCTCGTAAGGATGCGGCGATCGAGAGTGCTCGAGACGCTTTAGAAATACAGGAAAACGAGTTGTCTAGAGCTCAAGCGCTTTGGGAAACGAATGGTTCCGAGGCGAGTCGTGAGACCGAGCTGCTGAAGCAAGGACGCACGTTTGCCTATTGTTTCGATGGAAACGAAGCATCGGTATCCGTTATGAAAGGGCAGCCAGGGTTCGGTAAGGGGATTTCCGGTACAGCTGCGACTTTCGATGGGGAAAGCAGTTTTGCCGTTGAGAGCGAAGGAACGTTTGCCAGTGAGCATCAATTTAGTGTGAGTTTTTGGGTCAAGCCGGATTCGGTCGATGAAGGGGTGATTTTATCGCGGCAAGACGAAAACCAAAAGCGACCGGGTATCGCAGCGGAGTTTAAGGACGGACATTTGCAGTTCTTCATCATTACGCGATGGATCGCAGGGGTGGGTGCCATTGAAACTCTGGAAAAGCAGGGCATCGGAGAGTGGATACATGTTGCTCTGGTTAATGACGGGACCAAGCGAGCGCAAGGCATGCAAATATTTGTAAATGGCAAACGGGCGGATACTCGAATTCTGCATAATTCCAATAGTAACGACGGGCAGTATGCAAAGAAGGCTCAATTCCGTATTGGGGGGGGAGTATTTGGGAACGATTTACAGGGACAGATCGATGAATTGAGGATCTACACGCGGGAGTTGTGGGACGACGAAATCGCGATTTTGGCTGAACCCCTTGGGGTTCGAGCGATCGCCTTGAAGAAGCAATTTCAGCGTTCTGTTTCAGAGAGCTCAAAGCTACGTGCCTACTATTTGGAAAATGAAGCGCCGCAGGAATTCAGGGATTTGTATACAAGGCTTATTGACGTGCGAAGCGATAGATCGGTCTACTACGATTCACTTCCGACCACGATGGTTATGCGGGAGTTGCCGGAGCCAAGAGAGACATTTGTGCGTAAGCGTGGGGTCTACAACCAATTTGGCGAAAAGGTAGAGCGGAAATTACCAGAGGCGATTTCGAGTTCGAATCAAGATTTTTTGCCGAATCGCTTGGGTCTGGCTCAGTGGCTTGTGAATGGCGAGCATCCTCTGGCGGGGCGGGTAGCGGCCAATCGATACTGGCTCAAGTATTTTGGGAGAGGTTTGGTCAAAACGGCGGAAGACTTTGGGATTCAGGGTGAGCGACCCAGCCATCCTGAGTTGTTGGATTGGCTCGCGGATGAGTTTGTCCGCTTGAAATGGGATGTCAAAGCGATGCAAAAGCTGATCGTCACTAGTGCGACCTATCGACAGTCGTCGAGAATGGCTCCCGATTTGCGAGAGCGCGATCCAGGGAATATTCTACTGGCGAGAGGGCCTCGCGAGCGGCTTTCTTCTCACGCAACCCGAGATCAAGCCTTAGCGGTGAGCGGCTTGTTGGTGGAGAAAATAGGGGGTCCCTCGGTTAGTCCATACCAGCCAGACCGGTTTTGGGAATTATTGAGTAATATGAAATACAAGCAATCTTCGGGCGAGGATTTATACCGAAGAAGTTTGTACACAATCTGGAAGCGTACGATTCCTCCCCCTTCCATGGCTGTGCTGGACGCAGCGGACCGTGAGTCTTGCATCGTTTCGACCAAGAGAACGAATACCCCATTACAGGCTCTTGCCATGCTGAATGAAAAGGCGTTTGTCGAAGCGGCTCGAAACTTTGGACAGCGAATTTTGCTCGATGGAGGAGATTCTATTGAATCGCAAGTGGAGTTTGCCTTTCGTTCGGTGACGGGCCGTTACCCGAGTGAGCGAGAGCATACACTGCTTTACAATGCGTATCGAGAGTATAACGAGGAGTTCAACGGTGAGCCAGAAGAGGCCCATAAGTTTATACGAATTGGGGAATCTGAAATCGACGATAGGCTGGACCCCGCGCAGCTTGCTGCGGCAACTACCTTTGCCAATGTGCTTTTGAATTTGGACGAAGTGATAACTAAGGAGTAGAACGAAATGGAAAATCACGACAATCATTCCTGCCGCTCGCTTGTTGACGGTGAGTGTCATAGCTATTCACGNCTTTCNGATAATCCGCTTACGATGACTCGTCGCCAGTTTTTCGGGAAGTCGGCAAAGGGGTTGGGNGGNNTTGCCTTGGCCTCNCTGCTGAATGAGAANNNCTTCTCNGCTCAGTCCCCTGTTGGTGGTCTTCCCGGATTTCCNAATTTCGCTCCNAAGGCCAAACGAATTATTTANCTNTTCCAATCNGGNGGCCCTTCGCAGATCGACATGTTCGATTATAAGCCGAANTTGAATGAGGTCCACGGTCAGGAGGTTCCTGATTCTGTCTTCAATGGGCAACGNCTCACNGGNATGACCGCGGGCCANACGTCCTTTCCGGTGGCNCGNTCTATCTACAATTTNGANCAGGTTGGACAGAGTGGCAATTGGTTAAATACCGATCTCATGCCNCATATGGCGAAAGTGGCGGATGAGATGTGCATNATTAAATCGATGCACACGGAAGCCATTAACCACGATCCTGCGATCACATTTTTCCAATCAGGCTTCCAACTGGCAGGCCGCCCNAGNATTGGTGCTTGGCTATCCTATGGANTGGGTAGCATGAATGAGGATTTGCCAACATTTGTAGCCATGACCTCCAGTGGTTCGGGTACAGGGGGACAACCTCTTTACGACCGNTTNTGGGGTGCGGGGTTTTTGCCTTCCAANCACCANGGGGTGAAGTTTTCAGGNGGGAANGATCCCGTTCTTTACTTGAATAATCCGGACGGAATGAGCTCGAAACTTCGCCGGAAGACTCTGGATCACATCGCAGCGATGAATCAGATGAAATTCGATGATTATGGTGATCCCGAGATTGAAACACGAATTTCGCAGTACGAGATGGCNTTTCGGATGCAGACNTCGGTGCCTGANCTNACCGATGTTTCATCCGAACCGAGCANCACTTTCGAGCTCTACGGTGAAGATGCNCGNAAACCGGGAACGTATGCNAATAANTGCNTGCTGGCCCGTCGNTTAGCNGAGCGCGACGTCCGGTTTATACAACTGTTTCATAGAGGNTGGGATGCCCACAANAACCTNCCGAACGTAAAGAAACGCCAATGCGGNTCCACTGACCAGGCNTCTGCCGGTTTGATCCAGGATCTCAAACAGCGAGGCCTACTCAAGGANACGCTTGTNATTTGGGGAGGNNAGTTTGGCCGGACGGTGTATTGCCANGATGAATTGACTGACAAAACCTATGGTCGAGATCATCATCCTCGCTGTTTTAGCATGTTNATGGCNGGCGGTGGATCNAATCCNGGANTGAGNTANGGGGAGACNGATGATTTCAGNTACAATATTGCCAAAGACCCNGTAAGCGTCCATGANCTTCATGCGACNATNCTTCACATGCTGGGGGTCGACCACAAGAAGCTCACCTATAAGTTCCAAGGCCGGCATTACAGGCTTACCGACGTTCACGGAAAAGTTATNAAGCCGTTGTTGGCGTGACTTTNCNGNAAATATNGGAACTACTTGCNGAGNNTAATTAATCTATGAGACTNTCNANACGATTCATCTTCGCCTTTCTCNGCTTCTTTNCCNTAGGCACGCTNTTGTCGGGAGCGGGCCCGAATATAGTGATCATCCTCGTAGATGATATGGGTTATGGCGATTTAGGNTGCTACAATCAGGATTCCAAAATCCCTACNCCNCANATCGACCGTCTGGCANGTGAGGGTATGCGCTTTCGCGACGCTCATGCTCCGGGACCCCTCTGCCACATGTCTCGCTATGGGCTTATGACCGGACGNTATCCATTTCGTATAGACGTGGGTATTTGGCCGCGGCTACCACTGATTGCCGAGGGGCNAATGACAATCGCTTCGTTGCTNAAGGCTCGAGGGTACCGCACATCCATGGTGGGGAAATGGCATCTGGGCTTTAAGGAAAATGGTTATGAGAACCCNCTNCCAGGCGGACCGATAGACTGTGGATTCGATACGTACTTTGGGATTCGAGCNTCAACGGATATTCCCCCTTACTTCTANATTCGCGATGACATGGCGATCAGCCCTCCGACGGAATTTATCGAGCAGCGGCAAAGTGAAGGTTGGACCAANATTCAGGGTGAATTCTGGCGTGAAGGNGGAATTGCTCCGGGTCTAGAGTTAAANGACGTTTTGCCCCGATTTACGAANGAGGCGATTGAAGTGATTGANGACCATGCTCGAATTGGAGGTCNAAACAAGGAACCANTGATGCTCTATCTTGCGTATCCAGCTCCTCANACGCCTTGGTTGCCCTCNCCCGAATTNGTGGGNAAGAGTGGAGCCTCAATGTACGGCGACTTCNTGATGATGGTNGATAGNGAAATTGGGCGAGTNNTGAGTTCTTTGGATCAANCNGAAATGGCNGAGGNCACGATGGTTATTTTTACGTCTGACAATGGGCCAGTTTGGTACGATAGTGATGTGGAGCGCTTCGATCACGATTCTTCGGGAGGCTTGCGTGGGATGAAATCCGATGCTTGGGAAGCCGGCCACCGCATGCCTTTCATTGTTCGCTGGCCGGGTGAAGTGAAANGGGGNAGCGTNAGNGATCACCTAGTTTGCTTTACCGATTTGCTTGCGACGTTTGCGGACATTCACGATGTGAAACTTCCNAAGGCGNTGGGTCCGGACAGTTTCAGTTTCCTGCCCGCCTTGAAGCAAANAAAACCGAGAAANACNNCGATCAGAGAAACGTTCGTGATGAAGTCAGGAAGTGGAGGATTGATGACCATACGGTCNGGCGATTGGAAGTTTATTGAAGGTCAAGGATCTGGAGGATTCTCGGGTAGACTAAGGGGCTCGGATCCGCTCGCGGCAAAATCCAAGGTGGGGGCGGCCCAAGAGCTCAAAAAGTCGGAACCTGAAGCCCAGCTTTACAATTTGAGCCAGGATATAGGAGAAACGGTTAATCTTTTCGACGACAATCCCGAGATCGTATCAGAGCTTCGGAGAAAAATGAACTATATCATAACTTCGGGCAGCAGTCGGCAGCTGTAGTGTATCATGATTCATGCGACAGCGATTGTTCCTCCCGACGCTCGGATTGGAGAAAACGTGGAAATCGGTCCCTATGTTGTTGTTGAAGGCGATGTCGAAATTGGGGATGGTTCAAAGCTGGACAGTCATGCTATCGTTAAGAGCGGTTCCCGGATCGGGAAGGATGTTTCGGTTGGGAACTATGTAGTGATCGGAGGTTTGCCTCAAGACTTAGGATTTGATCCCGCTACGCCGACGTATGCGATTATTGGCGACGGAACAGAACTTAGAGAAGGAGCGACTGTGAATCGAGCGACGCAATGTGAGGGGGCAACCGTCATAGGTGAGAATTGCTACTTAATGGCCCAGTCGCATGTGGGGCATGACTGTATTCTGGGTGAGCGAGTGGTACTCGCAAATGTGGCCATGGTGGGTGGATTCGTGCAAATCGGACGATTCTCATTCATAGGAGGAGGAGCCGGTATCCACCAGCACAATCGTATTGGTGAAGGGGTGATGATTGGAGGGAATGCAGCCATAACCCTAGATATTGCGCCCTTCACGATCGTCGCGGATCGAAATGAGCTTTATGGTTTGAATCTGGTTGGACTTCGCCGACGCAAAGTTCCCCGTGATAGCATTCAGGCGTTGAAGAATTGCTATAAGGATGTCCTGGTGGAGTCGAGCAACGTAAAGGAAAGAGCTTCCGAAATGTTGCAGGGTGAATACAGTGATATCGAAGAAGCGAGACACTTCTTAGAATTTTTCCAATCAGGGAAGCGCGGATTCGCCAAAGCTACACGGAGCTAGGATCAAATTACTGAAATGCCAAGAGAACTTTACGAAATCCACACATCCTCATGAAAATTGGAATCATAGTGTTAGCAGTTTTATCGCTGTCCCTGTTTTGGGGCTGCTCCGAATCAAAAAACTCTTCAGTCTCGATGAACGAGGGAAGCGGTTGGATTTCCCTGTTTGACGGGACGACTCTCCAGGGTTGGCGAGGATACAACGGTATTGAGATTCAGGGATCTTGGACAGCTGAAAATGGTGTACTGCAGTTGGAGCCGATTTCTCAAGACGGGGTACAAGTGAACATTATTACGGAATCCCAATATGACGACTTCGATCTTAGATTCGAATGGAAATTGGAAGCGGGCACTAATTCAGGAGTCATGTTTCATGTTGGTGAAG
>PBMN01000012.1:0-30362 GCA_002722675.1 Opitutaceae bacterium | reverse complement strand
TTTTTGCAAGAGGATACGAAATCCGATTTACTATGGTTTACCTTTGCCCAAGAACCGAAAAATCGCTAGATACCCGATAAGCTCACAAGTTGACTTGGAAAGGAGCAACCTTCAAAGGTGCCAATAGTCTGAATTCTCTTTAACAGATCTCGTCTTCGCCTTGCACCACGCGAAAGCTGATAAGCCCTGAGGGGTTTGTTCACGAGGCACCAGCCGAGAAGGCCTGACGCGCACGACCAACCCCGACCAATCGAGGCTGCTTTAAATTGTTTCATTCAGAAAAGCTATCGCTTTCGCTAAATTCCTCCAGTGTTTGAGCTTCACTTCAACGGCTCGGGATTCGGCGTTGGAGTCGAATGTGCGATATGCGGCCAATTTCAGCGGAAGTCCGATACGCTTCGTGGAGCAGACTATTCCTGAGTTGTACCGTTCGAGTCGCTTTTCAACATCTCAGGTCGAGCCAATGTAGTGCCGACCGCTTGTTCCTTGTAGCATATAAACGAACGCCACAGCAAGATGGTGGGCCCGGAGGGATTTGAACCCACGACCAAGGGATTATGAGTCCCCTGCTCTAACCGCTGAGCTACAGGCCCGCTCAAAAAAAGAAAGAGGAATAAAACTGCCCAAAACCGCATTGGCAAGTTTTCATTCGGCACTTTTGGTGATCCGTTTTCTATAGCGACCTAGAGAGTTGAACCCCAGACCAACCCCGACGAGTCGGGGCTGCTCTAACCGCTGAGCTACAGGTCAGCCCAGGAAAGATTGGGACTGAATCGAGGCAATCAATGCAAATCTTAAACTATTCGAGATACGGTTTCGCTTCAGCTCCAGTAGGAATCCTTTCGCGATTGGCTTCGGAATCAGCCGATGCGAAAGACTCGCTTTCAGCCCGATCGCCCTCTTCTGCAGAATCGCCCTCAATCTCTTGCTCATAAGATTCCGCTTCGTGATTTTACTCTGCTGCCAACTGCTTCACGGTGGGGTTCCACACGCCTTGATCATGCATCTTCGCCATTTCCTGGGCTTCGGACAGTCGTCGGTCATTAGCGGCTTCAGACGGATTCCAAGGAGCGAATCCCTAGCGGATCAAAATCTCGTTCAGGTATTCGTCTGCCATCAAGTAGATCTCCGAAACTAGAGTCTCCCCCGAGTCCACGCGTACGGGTTTCACCCGGTTCCGTTTTCCTTTCACCTCATTGTAAAGGAGATCGAAAAACTGCTCATCAAGCATTTCTCTTTTGCTGGCCATCTTCAAACCAAAAAACTTTACTACGCTGGATCGGCGATCATCGAAATCCACGAAAAGCGCATCCTTGTTTAGGATCTCTTTAACGGTCCCAATACGCTCCTGCGTTTCATTCTTTTGATTCAGAGCGAAATAAACCGAGAACGCCGCATTGGGTCGAAGTGCCATTAGCATATCAAATGTACAGACGCTACCTAAAGCCTTGGCCTTACTCGCTAGCGAGGGGGTCGCCTTCTTATACCCCTTTTTTACAACATATCGAGGTGATCCCCTTCAGATCGCGAAGCGCTTATCCTTCTCTGGCAAACACACCCCAATGCGCTATAGCGTCATCCGCCTAAAGCCATTGTGGTCGGACGGTCTGACCAAACCCTTGACGAATCCGACTCGATTCGATTCTAAATCCATGCCCAAACCAAACTTGGGCATAAACTCAACTCTGCCCAAAACCGGCAGGGGTAACGCACCCATGCTAGACGCTGAAGTCATTTCCAGTCTCCAAAACGCTCGTATCAAGAACTTGGTCAAGCTGTGCAACCGCCGGCCCCGAGATCGCCAGAAGGTATTTATCGCTGAGGGATATCGGGCAATTAGCCGGGCACTGGAAAAAGGGAGTGTACCTGAAGAGGTCTATTTTTCTCCCGATTGGTTCCTTGGGCAAAACGAGCCGACTCTTCTTGCGGAAGCAAAAGAGAAAGGAGCCACGCTGTTTGAACTGACAAAGATTGCTTTCGAGAAAGTTGCCTACCGCGACCGGCCCGAGGGAATCCTTGCCGTATTCAATCAATGGAGCCATTGCCTCAATGAGCTCAAGTTGAGCAATCCCCCATTTCTATTGATCACTGAATCGATAGAGAAACCGGGAAACCTTGGCACCATATTGCGTTCGGCCGATGCTGCTGGTGTAGACGCAGTAATATGCTGTGATCCCGTGACCGACCTTTTCAACCCCAACGTAGTCCGCTCTTCCACAGGCGTACTTTTCTCCATGCCTACTGTCATGACCTCCTCTCTGGAGACGATCAAATGGCTTACCAAAAATCGTATTCAGGCAGTTGCGACAACCCCGCATACGCAAACCTACCACACCAAAGTCGATATGACTGGACCTATCGCCATCGTTATGGGCAGCGAGCAGTTTGGGTTATCTGAGACTTGGCTGAACGCTTGCCAGAAACAGGCCCGAATTCCCATGGCTGGCCAGGCAGACTCCTTGAATGTTGCCATGGCTACACTAGTAACGCTCTTCGAAGCTGTGCGGCAGCGCAACCTCGCCTCGTGAATCTCCATCAGCTACAAGAGAATTTCGAATCACTCGCGGCAGAAGACCCGCTATGGACGGTGCTGTCCGACGACGCCAAACGCGGCGGTAAGTGGGACTTGGAGGAATTCTACGCTACCGGTCGCGCCGTGATCGACGATCTCGAATCTCGCTTGGACAAGCTAGCCAAGCCCTTGGGTGGAGGCACGGCGATTGATTTTGGCTGCGGCGTGGGAAGGCTAACATTCCCTTTATCCCAGCGATTCCGAACCTGTTACGGAATCGACATTTCCCGCAGTATGGTCGAATTCGCTTCCACTCAAAAAGAACGAGGACCTAACTGTACGTTTATCAAGAATACCACTACACGACTCCATTGGCTTGAGAACGCATCGATCGATCTTATTTATTCTGCTATCGTGTTTCAGCATATCGCTCCTCGCTATACTCGGGAGTACCTCAAGGAATTCAGCCGACTTCTGAAACCTGGTGGGCTTCTCGTTTTTCAACTCCCCAGCCATCTCGACCCGGATTATCCCGAGAACCAGAAACCATTCCGGCTTTTAAGGAAGCGTCTCTTCTACAAACTGAAAGTGCTCAAACAGCGAATAGCGAAAATTCTTCCGTTTATTCGCAGTGAACCATTTTTCGAGATGAACGCCATTCACCGAGATCGGTTGGCGCCTTTTTTGCGTGAGCAATGCGGCCTCGAAGTGTTGGATCAACAAGATTTTCCGGCTGCGGGTCTTGCTTGGAACAGCTATCTCTATATCACACAGAAGGGTTCCTAATCTTACTTTGACTAGTCAAAGTACAAATTTTGCCATATAAAATATGGAGTTGACAGGTTCAGAAATCGGCCTAAATCCGTTAGGTGATGAAGAGTGTTCCTATTTTTAGGCTTTCAGCTTTGGCGGTGATTTTTCTGTTCGCTGTCTCCGGGTCCCTTTTGAAGGCAAAGGACAAGACATTGAGCATTGCGGCAACAACGACTATGGTGGCTGATTTAGCAGAATCGGTCGCCGGTGAATACGCCACAGTCACTGGTCTGATGGGCCCAGGTGTAGACCCTCACCTCTATAAAGCGACCGCATCCGATATTAACACGCTGCAATCCGCAGATCTCATTCTGTACAACGGCCTTCATTTGGAAGGTCGGCTCGCTGACATTCTGGTCAAAATGGGACGCCGCGGAAAATTGGTCTATGCAGTAACCGAGAGCATCCCCGAGGACAAACTACTCGAGCCCGAAGAATTTCAAGGTCACTACGATCCGCACGTTTGGTTCGACCCCAGGCTCTGGGCTCTTTGTGTCGATACAGTAGTGGCCGCCTTGTCCAAGGCCGATCCGATTCATGCATCCGAATTCGAGAAGCACGGTGAATCCGTTCGAGCGGCCTATTTGAGCTACTACAAGTGGGGTCAAAAATACATTGCCCAGGTCAAGCCCGAGCAACGGTTCCTCATTACGAGTCATGACGCCTACAACTACTTTGGCCGGGCCTTCGATTTTACCGTAATCGGCGTTCAAGGGATTTCCACCCAAAGCGAAGCAGGTCTGGCTGATATCGTGAAGATCGGCAAGTTCATCAAGCAAAAGGGAATCAAGGCAATATTCATTGAGTCCAGCGTATCGCCTGCTGCAATACGCCGCATCAGCGAAGACTCCGGAGCCAAAATTGGTGGAGAGCTTTTTTCTGACGCAATGGGCTCCAAGGGACACATGGGAAAAGCAGTCGAAGGCTCTTCTTTTGATCTCGGAACTTACGAGGGCATGGTCAAAAGCAATATCACTACGATTGCCGAGGCTCTGAAGTAAAATTCTCGCCTAGGCCTCGAATCCTATTTGAAACACAATTGCCGTAATCGTCATGTCCGCCTTACCCGCCAACGATCCTCGCCCAAAATCTCCCCTTCCATTGGAAATTCACGACCTAACGGTTGCGTACACCAAACGACCCGTTCTTTACGGAATCGATCTAGAGGTTCCTCAGGGTTCTATTGTCGGCGTAGTCGGGCCAAACGGCGCCGGCAAGTCGACTTTAATAAAGGCCATCATGGGGCTGCTACCGGTTGCGAGTGGATGGGTTGAGGTTTTTGGAGAGCCCTTTAAGAAGGCGGTCACGCGAGTGGGCTATGTGCCACAACGCGAATCGGTCGATTGGGATTTTCCCGTAAACGCACTGGATGTCGTGCTCATGGGTCGATATGGACGTCTCGGCCCATTCAAACGTCCAAACAAATCGGACAAGAATATCGCTATGGCCTGTCTCGAGAAAGTGAGGATGGCTCCCTATGCTAAACGTCAAATTTCAAACCTCTCTGGCGGACAACAGCAGAGGGTATTCCTCGCGCGCGCACTGGCTCAAGAGAGCGACCTTTATTTGATGGACGAACCCTTCGTGGGCGTCGATGCGGCCACAGAGTCCGCGATAATTGAAATCCTAAGGGAACTTCAGACGCAGGGGAAGACACTCATCGTCGTACATCATGACCTCACAACGGCCCCAGACTATTTCGATCGTATTCTACTTTTGAATATGCGAGTGGTGGCCTACGGAAACACCAAAGATGTTTTCACCTTTGAGAATCTCCAAAACGCCTACGGCGGTCGATTGAGTATCCTTTCAGAAGTCGCGTTGAGCCGGGCTCGCAAAAAAGCGGAAGGCGACACACCAGAGGATTTGCTGCGATGAGAGAGCTATTGCCACACGCCGTTTCCAATGGCAGCAAGCCACGGCTTGCCTTCTCTATCTTCGGAATCCTCACTGCTTCCACAATCGCTCACGCCGCCAAGATCGGGAAAATCTCGGAAACGAGCTGGACCGAGCAAGCGCTCGATTTTTTGTCGTTAGAACAACCTGTGGTCCGAACAGCCGTTCTGGGAACACTTATCATCGGATTTTGCTGCGGCGTCCTAGGCAGCTTCCTAGTGGTAAGAAAACTTTCCCTGCTCGGCGATACCCTTTCCCATGCGGTTCTGCCCGGGGTGGCTTTAGGTTTTCTCTGGAACGCCTCCAAGGACCCGTGGGCTATCTTTATTGGAGCGACCGCAGCGGGAATCCTCGGAGTGGCACTTGTTGGCTGGATCAAACAGACGACTCACTTAAAAGAAGACAGCGCGATGGGAATGGTGCTCGCCGGATTCTATGGACTCGGCATTTGCATGACCACTATGATCCAAAATATGGCGATGGGAAACAAGTCTGGCCTGGACAAGTTTTTCTTCGGTCAAGCTGCCGCTCTCTCAAGTGGGGACATCCAACTGCTGGGCATCATTTCTATAATTACAGTCGTATTGGTTCTAATATTCTATAAGGAGTTTCTAGCCATAAGCTTCGACACAGGCTTCGCACAGGCCGTTGGGATGCCCGTCCAAGTTTTGCACTACGCACTAATGGCATTGCTAACATTCGCGGTTGTCGTATCGCTTCAAGCAGTCGGAGTCGTACTCGTTTCTGCATTACTGATAACTCCAGCCGCAGCCGCTTTCCTCTTAACCGATCGAATGCATTGGATGCTGATTCTTGCCGCGGGATTTGGAATGCTCTCGGGCGTTCTAGGTGCCTTCATTTCCTACCTATCGAACAACTTGCCAACAGGGCCTCTCATCGTCCTTGGGGCAACGCTCATTTTCGTCCTCGCTCTTTTCTTCGGTCCACGGCACGGATTCCTCACCAAGACATTACGGCGAAAAAGACAAAGGCAGCGTATTGCATTGGAGAATACCCTCAAATCCGTATTCTACCTTTGTGAAAATTCCGACTTCGAGCGGAGGGAGTTCGTGGTTACCGAACTGGCGGTCGAACGAAATTCAAACTTGCCCGCAACGGAAAGGGAAATCCGCAATCTCGTGAAAGCAGATATGGCTGAGTGGATCGTCGATTCGAATACCCCTTCGATGAGCGGTCAGGCCCGATTCAGACTATCCAAAGAAGGCTGGTATCGCGCCTGCGAAATCGTCCGTAACCATCGACTTTGGGAACTCTACTTGACCAATGCCGCTAGCTACGAGAGCGACCACGTTCATGACGACGCGGAAGAGATCGAGCACCTCATCGGCGAGGGTATCGTCAAACGCCTAGAAGACCGACTCGAAAATCCGATCCACGATCCCCACGGACGTCTCATTCCGAGAAGGGATCAGGTAATTGCTTAAAGTGATTCAATGACAGAATGCTTCACCGTCGAATCCATTACAGGGTTGTTTTCGCTACAGACCCAACGCGATCGTATCGACTGCTTAGGGATGAGCAGCCCCACCGTTGCTACCTTAAACTGCCTCGGACTTGCCACGGGGATACCTTATTTTTTAAACCTTCAGTTTTAGACCGTGCGCGAACAATTTTTCCCAGCCTTTGATTGGCACACAGTTTTTATTCAGCCCTGGAGCGAGTACGCAGTAAATTCGTTTTGGATTGTTCTAATGGGATTCCTTGTAGCCGGAACCTGTGGTCTTGTTGGCTGTTTCGTAATTCTCCGACGCATGGCGCTTGTGGGGGATGCCATTAGTCATAGTCTTTTGCCAGGCATTACTATAGCTTTCCTCCTCACCCATTCAAGGGATACCCTTCCAATGATGCTAGGTGCAGTCGCGGCTGGCGTGGTTACAGTCGCTCTAATCGAGGCGATCCGCTACACTTCTCGAATTAAACCAGACGCTGCTATCGGTATCGTATTCTCCAGTCTCTTCGCAGTAGGAGTCATACTCATTTCCGTTTTCGCGGACGAAGTGGATTTAGATGCTGAGTGCGTTTTGTATGGAGAACTTGGATTCATTCCACTTCAGGATATTGCTTATTTCGGTGAAATCGTAATTGGGCCCGAACCGGTTGTCCGAATGGCGATTATTGCCCTAATAGCGATCGTCCTTCTATTTGCCTTCTTCAAGGAGATGATCGTTACTTCATTCGATTCCGGTCTTGCCGCATCTCTGGGGATCAATCCCACTCGCTACCAGTACGGACTCACGCTTTTTCTATCCATTGTGATCGTGAGCTCATTCGAATCAGTTGGAGTGGTACTTGTAATTGCGATGATCATCTTTCCCGGGGCCACTGCGTTGATGCTCACTGACCGACTTCCCATCGCCCTCGCGCTTTCCACCGTAATTTCTGGAGCTTACTCATTAATCGGATTTCACCTGGCCACTTGGCTAAACGCTTCGATTGCGGGCGGCATGACGGTAATCGCGGGAATCGGTTTTGGGATTGTTTGGGCATTCGCACCCCAGCGAGGGTTAATCGCTACTTTCGTCCGAAATAGGCAGATTATGGAGGAGTCGAATCTAAATTTCAGCCAAGAAGAGAAGTAGGCGAGCCTTAGGGCTAAACGCCACCCAGTGCGGGGCTATCCGGCCATAACTGAATCGACTTATTGGCCCGTGCACATCTTAGCGATGAATGAGTCCGCCTCTTCCACCGATTGAGACATTTGTTATATCAAAGCGACCACTTCACTACGCATTCCAAGAGTTGTCTTGTTTAAGGCCGCGATTGCCTGCGAATTCAGATTGTGTTTGCGAAATAACGTCTGGTCCCTAAGTGTGTCGAAAACTGGGTCCATTTTCTCAGCAGCCCCTTCCTTCGCGCCAATCAACTTCAAATACAGAATCTTGGTTTGATTCATCTAATCTCGGCTGCCTTATCGCCGGTCCTGATTGGCGTATTGCCCCAACTCGGATTCCCATTCCTTGAAGAGCGCTTTCGAAACGCCTTTGATCGAATCGATACGATCCCACACTCCTTTCACCCGTTTCTCGCTCCGGTCAAAAGAATCCTGTTAGTGCTCATAGGCCGTTTTCAAACCCCCTCGTTCCCCATTGGATACGGCGACAAACTCTTCGAACGCGCTGGCAAACTGTGCTTTCGCGTCCTCCTAGGCTCACTTACCCTCTTAAAATAGTTCAACTATGATATCACGAATGCGTACCCATTTTCTCCATCGTTCCATATTACATAAACCGACAACCTGTCGCCAATAAGAGGGATGCAACGAGTAGCGGGAAGGATGCTTGAGACTCAAAACGAGGGTGCTTCATGGCAATTCTAACTAGGCTAGTTGATTGGATTTTGAAACCTGAATTTTTCTACGGGTGACGGAATTTCAGATTGTTCCGCGAGTTCCGCTAGTTCTCGCACCAATTCAGGACGCCGAGAAGCAACATTTCGCGACTCACTGATGTCGATAGAAAGATCATACAATTCCCAATTAGCATCTGGATCCTTGTCTACGTTGTATTTCACGAGTTTCCAATCCCCTTTTCGTATCGCAACCCGGCCGCCCCTTTCATGGAAAGCCCAATACAAATGCGAGTGCTTCCGCTGCTCCTCTGACTGAAGAAGCGTGGGTGCAAAGGAGATGCCGTCGATTCCCTCTGGAGTCTCGGTTTCGGTCAAATCGCAAACCGTGGGTAGCACATCCCAAAAAGCAGAAACATGTCTTGTTTTTGTTTCAGCCGCAATTTTTCCGGGCCAACGTGCCAGCATCGGTACGCGGATACCCCCTTCATATAAGTCCCGCTTGAGACCTTTGTAAGGACCGTTGCTGTTAAAGAAATCTGGGTCCGCCCCTCCTTCTCTATGCGCCCCGTTGTCCGATGTGAAAATAACCAAGGTATTTTTCTCAATTCCAAGATTGCCAAGTTTATCCAGAATTTGCCCTATGTGGTCGTCCAGCATCGTAATCATGCCCGCAAACGCCGCATGGCTCTCAGGTTGCGTGCCGTATCCACCCACTCGATAATTGGGTCCATCATCTGTTCCTTCGTAGTGTTTCTCCGGCAGGAGCTTCCCTCTAAAACGGGACATATATCGCTCAGGAACGAACAGTTCCGCGTGGGGAATGACGTGTGGAACGAAACAGAAAAAAGGCTTGTCCTTGTTCTCTTCGATGAAGTCGAGTGTCTTTTCCTGTATGAGCTCCGGAGCGTATACGCCTTCATGCGTACCCTCATTGGCTTCTAGCATAAGGCGCTCGTCATTGTCCCAAAGGTGGTAAGGGTAGTAGTTGTGGGCGATACGTTGGCAGTTGTATCCAAAAAATACGTCAAACCCTTGATTTACAGGATCACCCTCCGAGCCAGGAAATCCTAGCCCCCACTTTCCAAAGGCTCCCGTTACATACCCCTCATCTTTGAGAATCTCTGCGATCGTCACCGATTCCGCCGGCAACGCCATTTGTCCCTCAGGCTGCACTTCAAAGTTGCCGCGAATCGGCGTGCGGCCCGTGTGTAATCCAGTCATCAAAGACGAGCGGGAGGGAGCGCATACAGTACTGCCCGAATAGTGCTGCATAAANTGGATTCCNTCCTNCGCAATTCTGTCAATATTTGGGGTTTCAAAGTGCTTCTGGCCGTAAAGGCTCAGATCCCCCCAACCCAAATCATCCGCCAGAATGTAGACGATGTTGGGCCGGTCNCNGGCTTGNACNCTTCCCACGAAACCAAAAAANANGGAAACGATAANACTAATCAAAAAGAAACGTCGCATAGCATACANGTGATGANNAAAGGCAGTGTAGAAGCCTTCTCAAGANAGTTGCAAGGGTTGCTTGTCCGAATNTCTTNATTCCTCTAGGGGATTNNTACTATNAACTAATAGTCCCNNTTAGNCGCTGTNGAAATTCGATTGCCCCTCANTTATCCATCNANGATANATCAACCCTGCAATTTCGACTAGATCCCACTGANCNTATTTTTTTAACCCTATGCCCATGANAACGCTAAAAAATCAGATNCTTCTANTGGCCACAGTGTCATTGGCGATTGCCTNGNCCGANGTCGCTNAGGCAGCCGATTCGCCTTCCAAGCCAAACTTTCTCTTTATTCTGATCGACGATCTCGGATGGCNAGATCTTGGATGCTATGGAAGCGAATTCTACGAGACGCCGCGAATCGACGNNCTGGCCGCGTCAGGAGTGCGTTTTACNAATGCCTATTCCGCCTCACCCGTTTGCTCTCCNACTAGAGCCGCCATCATGACCGGTCAATACCCNTCCAGAGTNGANATCACCGATTGGATTCCCGGAGCGGTCGCAAAAAATCCCAAGCTAATCGCTCCTGAAGATCGAGACAATCTGGACCTGAAAGAAACCACCTTGGNCGAGGCATTCAAAAAGAAAGGCTACGAGACCTTTTACGCTGGCAAATGGCACCTTGGAGANGAAGGCCACTTCCCCGAGGATCAAGGCTTNGATTTCAATAAAGGAGGCCACCACAAGGGCAGCCCCCCCGGAGGTTACTACGCTCCTTTTAACAACCCACGACTTGAGGATAAACCGGACGATCATTACCTGACGGACCGCCTCGCAGATGAGTCGATCGAGTTCCTCGACTACCGCGACGCCTCCAAGCCATTTCTTCTCTATTTGTCGTTCTACACGGTACACACCCCCATACAAGGTGCCGATAAGTACGANNCCTATTTTACAGAAAAAGCAAAAACGCTAACCGGATCCGCTAACCCCATCGTGGAGCGAGACGGTAAAACACGCTCTCNACAAAATGATCCAAAATACGCNGCTATGGCAAAGTCGATGGATGAAAATATTGGCCGCATCTTGGACGCGCTTCACGCCAAAGGNCTCGATGACAACACAGTNATCATTTTCACATCTGACAACGGTGGTCTTGCCACGAAANCGACTCCAGGGCCCACCTCAGTTTTACCATTACGAGCCGGAAAAGGATGGTGCTACGAAGGCGGGATACGGGTTCCACTGATCATTCGGGCTCCCGGAGTTAGCAAGGCAGGCCTTGTCTCTCACATNCCGGTAATTAGTATGGATTATTTCCCTACAATGCTTGAGCTAGCGGGCTTTAAATTAATGCCCNAACTACACAAGGATGGGGTCAGCTTGGTCAACCCGATTCAAGGCANGACCGTCGAGCGGGANACTCTATATTGGCACTNCCCTCANTACCACGGGTCCATGTGGAAGCCCGGAGCNGCGATTCGAGTGGGAAACTGGAAAGCAGTCCAGTTTTATCATTACGGAGAGGCTGAACTNTACGATTTGAGTAATGACATTGGAGAACGGAANAATCTCGCCAAATCTCATCCTGAGAAGCTGNAAGNNCTATTGGCCAAGCTCGNTTCTATTCAGAAAAAAACCTCGGCNCGGATCCCNACTCCNAATCCCGCTTACAATGGAAACTNGGATCTTANAAAAGNAGAGTCGANNTGATNCCATCACCGTCTTGGNANGGTCTTAGCCCTAGTCAGCCACACAAATCTTATCTCAAAAAAATGGCNCTACGAAACAGGCGAAANCCAACCCGATGAAATCCACTTTACTCTATNTNTTTTCNANNATTCTTNCGATTGCCTCGCTCTCCGCCTCNTATCCGNATCAGCCGATTAAGATTATTGTACCTACCGCAGCGGGAGGTGGCCATGACACGNTGGCCCGCATCTTCCAGCGGNCGATACAAGAGGAATCGATATTGCCGGAAAAAATGGTTATCGTAAACATACCAGGGGCNGGTGGTGCTGTGGGAACNCGAAAGATTAAAGANTCCCCAAATGATGGATACACAATCGGTATCTGGAATCCAAATGCCCTGATTTCAGCCAAGCTCATGGGCATAACCANTTACGACCACAGCGACTACGAGATCCTTGCCATGACAGGCTACACGGGCTTAGGAATGGGAGTCAAAGANGACTCAAGCATATCCTCTNTCGCCGATCTCATCAAGCAGGCACAAGCAAAGCCGGGNTCAATGAAGCTCGCNACNGAAATCGGNACGGCAACACACATCATTCCCATGATCCTGGGGGATCANGCGGATTTCGAATTCCGTATCGTCANCGCTGGGGGCGGATCCAAGCGACTAGCGTCTATTCTGGGAGGGCATACCGACATTAGCATCTTCTCTTCTCAGGCTCTGATCAACTTCAGTGNTTCCGGAATTCGTCCACTCCTTANGTTTTCCGAATCCCGCATTCCACTCCTTCCCGATACGCCTACCGCAAAAGAAAGNGGTATCGATATTGTCCTAAACGAATCCAGAATCTGGCTGGCNCCTAAAGGAACCGATCCTGNAAAACTGGAAGTTCTGCGCCAGGCGTTAAAGACGGNAATNGAATCTCCNNANNCCCAGAAACAGATGGAGAANTTAGGAATTTCTCCTGTTTATGGNGACGGCACGGCAGTNNTCGAGGANATCGAGCGCATGCGCAAACTATCCGAGCCAGTCNTCGCCAAGATGAAACGATAAGNGAATGATGGTNGCGNGTAATCNCCGAGCANCNNCNNNATNAATTGTCGNGNNTNTTAAGTATACAGTCGGCATAGTTNAATAACCAGCCCTANGATACNGTATTANTGGAGACTCTCTANGNGCTGCNAAGGTTATGNANGAATGCATATATCAGNAATACCAATACAATTACCGTGAANCCNAGTCCCTTGGCCATTCTCCATGTGCCTTCGGTTTCNGGANACAANGAGATCGTTTCCGCTGAATTCGATGNTGGGAATNCCTTGCTNAGAACAATCATAAGANCACACATNATCNCAAAGTTGATTGCCGTAAAATGCAGCCAATGCAACTCCACTCCAAAAATTGNATTATTTAGCATCAAGGTGGANAATACAAATAGACCCATCCCANANAAGAGGGAGATCTTCGCCGCTTTCGTTGAAACACTCGTGGTTACCATACCCATGAAAATGATCGCGAGTATCGGCACATTGGTGACNGCCGCTAGCTTCTTCATCAAATCAAACAATCCTTCCGCGCCTCCGATCAATGGAGCNAGAGCCATCGCAATNATCGCTAGAATTAACCCAAATCGCTTTCCTGCTCGAACGGTTTCCTCATCCGAGGCATCGGGTCGCATAATTCCNCTGTAAATATCCAGCCCATACAAGGTAGANCAACTGTGGAGTCCGCTATTGAACGAACTCAATATNGCCCCGAATATGACGGCCCCNAAGAAGCCAACCAAAGCCGGAGGNAGCACTTTCGATACNAGCATTGGATAGGCCATGTCCTGCTTTGCNAAATCNGGCCCAAACATTTGGAAAGCAATGATACCGGGNAAAACNAGGTAGAATGGACCGGCTAGNTTNAGACAGGCTGCGATAAGGATACCNTTTTGACCCTCTTTCAANGACTTCGCACCGAANGTTCGCTGAACGATCGATTGNTTCGTNCACCANTAGTACACATTGATGAGGATCATTCCCGTAAAAAGCGTGCTNAGCGGGATGTTCTCCCCTTCCTTCCCCACTGGATCCAGCTTCTCAGGAATATTGTTCACGATAGTGCTGACTCCNGAAAATACGTTTCCATCACCCAAGGCGGCGAGACCTAGAATCGGAATCAGNAAACCGCCAATCATGAGGCCAATTCCATTGATCGAGTCGGAAATGGCCACCGCTTTCAACCCACCAAAAATAGCATAAANACCTCCNGCGATACCAATCGCCCATACCATTATCCAGATNGCTGCNCCGTCGCTTACGCCAAGNAAGTCTGGAACTCCGAATAGAGTGTTCATGCCGATCGCGCCTGAATATAGNACGAACGGAAGGAAGTTCGTAAAAATCGAGATNAGAAAGACTGCTCCGAGAAANCGNCGTGTTTGTTTGTCGAAACGGCGTTCCAGAAATTCAGGAACCGTCGTAATCTGGCCTTTCCAGTAACGCGGGAAAAAGAACAAAGCCATTACNACCATCGCGAACGCGGCGATAATTTCCCANGCCATCACCTGAGCTCCGTGAGTGTAGGCGTTACCNTTTAGCCCNATCAGCTGCTCCGTTGACANGTTGGTCAGCATNAGCGAACCNGCAATCACCCATCCGGTTAGCATGTTGCCAGCTAGAAAGTAGCTCNTGCCGTGGGCATGATCGTCGTCACGAGTTTTGAAATAGGAGATGGTGGCAACGAGTCCGGTGAAGGCGATAAAAGAGAATAGGGAGAACATATTGTATAATTNGGGAGTGCTAACGAAAACGGNGTGTCAAAGGTCCTTCCGCAAGGATTTAATGCGAAACTCCCCCNGTCCAGATGNAGATCTATGAGAAATTGGNGGNAGCAGTTCTATCGAACGCTAAATCGATAGACGGTCCGAGTCTTATAGATTTNACCTGGCTTCAGCGTCGTACTAGGNAAATTNNCATGGTTNGGCGAATCCGGATAATGCTGGGTNTCCAAGCAAAATCCGCTCCGATATTCGTANTTCGCTCCGNTTTTCCCCACTAACGACCCATCAAGGAAATTCCCACTGTAGTACTGAATCCCGGGCTCCTCGGTCAGCACCTCCATATATCGGCCGCTAACCGGCTCGTAAACAGTCGCAGCTAATTCTAGGCCTTCACCTTCCCTCCGCAGCACCCAGTTGTGATCAAAACCGCCTCCAAGCTTCAACTGGAGATGGTCCTCGTCAATACGATCTCTGGGGGCGACCGGGCTCGTAAAGTCAAACGGGGTGCCTTTCACCGGCATCAACTCACCCGTGGGAACCATATTAGAAGTTATCGGGGTGAAGTGGTCCGCATTGATCATCAGCAAATGGTCAAGTGGAGTGCCTTTCCCCTCTCCGTGCAAATTGAAGTACGAGTGGTGAGTCAGATTGATGATAGTGACCTTATCGGTCGTCGCCCGGTAGGAGACTTCAAGTTCGTTCTCATTCGTAAGCCGATAAACCACGCGGATACGAACGTTCCCGGGATATCCTTCCGTCCCATCAGGATGCACATAGTTTAAAATGAGATTGGCGGCCTCCTTTCCTACTGACGGGCGACCACTCCAGAGAACCTTGTCTAGACCTTTGGTTCCCCCGTGAAGATGGACCGGAACCCCTCCGGCTTCACTGTTGTTGGTCAGCTGGTAGCTCTCACCCTCCAAATCAAACTTTCCATCAGCTATGCGGTTACCGTATGGACCGACGATCGCTCCGAAATACGGAGTTGACGCAAGATAGTCTTCCAATCTGCTGTAGCCGAGCACTACGTCGTCCTGGCGGCCCTTCCGGTCCGGAGCCGTCAGTCGCGTAATGATGCCCCCGTAGTTGGTAATCTCCGCGATCATCCCATTCGCATTTTTCAATCGGTAGATTTGAACGGCTTCACCACCCGGCAATTCCCCATACCGTTTCACGGTCACGTTACACGTTTCCGCAAACACTGCGGAGCCGAAAATCAAGGCTAAAAGTAGGGCTGAAATTCTAGTCATCATAGTTCGAGGAGATTAGAGAGAAACTGGATACTCTCAGTATCCTCAACACGTAAGTCCACCACAAATCCAAAAACCACCTTCGCATTCACACCAAACGCCGCCCTTCATTCGAGCTTGCTAGAATAGCTTCAATCTTGAAAGTCTCCCCCGCACAAACCGATTATCGGTCAGGGCAAAATATATCCCACAATCCCAATAACCTATGAACCCACGCATTAGAATTAAGCTGTTCTCAATTCTCTCACTCTCAATCATCACCCTTTTGAACGCCACGTCGCTCGCACAACAAAGAGGAGGGGGTGGCGGCGGTGGAAGAGGCCCACAGGACCCCACTGCACCCTATATCAACCAGATGAAGCTTGAAGGCAAAAACAAGGCCGCCTTCAAGAAGGCCTTTACGGCTAACACACGCCGCGTTGAGAAATGGGCGAGCAAAGTCCGAACCTTTCAAAACAAGAATAAGAAATACGTCGGCCAGACCAATCTGGACCCTGCGATAATCGAGAAGATCAAAGCGGACAAGGCAGAGCTGGATGCACTCAAGGTCGCCAACGGAAAGGCCTACGAGGAAGCCCTCGTCGCTTTCCTTTCTACCGATCAAATCAAACAGGTGGGGGCGATTGGAAAACGAATCGCCGAGCAGCGGGCGAGAGCCCGGGAACGAAGAGCCGCAGGCGGGCAGGGAGGAGGCCGGCCACAAGGACCGCGTCGCTAGACCTCAGATCGCCACCCTCTATACCTGACTGTAGTATAATTAAAATTTGGGAAGCCGAACCGTAGTGGTTCGGCTTTTTTGCATTCCGAGGCCTCAAATTCACCACCAAAAACGCTTGGCTGAGTTGAAATGGTACGAATATCCAATTTCTACCAAAAAAATTCTGCAACGCTTTAAAAGCCTTAATATGTTGTTTTTAATGACTTAAATATATTCTTTAACTCAATACACATCCAAGGCTTCAAAAATTACAAACCCGCAATCCTCTCGAGCCCCTTCTGTAATTTTCCCGTGGTTTACTAAGAACATACAAAACGAAGAAAACTTCTTCGGTCCCTTGAAAAATAAAACCATTAACAACAAGAGAATAAGTAAAATGAACACCAAGCATATCACAATCGCCGCAATCGTAACTTTCATCGCCACCAATGCTTCTTTCGCCGATGCAACGAAACCGAGCAAGGTGCGACAGAATCCAGAAGCTATCGTCGCCATCATGATCGGAGGACACGACGAGGATCACGACGGTGCTCTCAACAACACCGAGCTCGCCGAGTCGATCGAAGACCTCTAAGCCAAGCGTAATCAGTCAATTCGCGAACACCGCGAGTCGATGGTAGCTGAAGGTTTAATCGCCGCTGAGAAGGCCGACAACGGATTCGTTACCTTGTCGCCGATGCCAAAAAAGACGCCGCTGCGTTTTTACTGAAAGGCCGCGACGCAAATGCGAATCAAATCCTCGAGGCGCACGAGCTGTTGGCATCCACTCGCGACTTACGCCATTCGAACCTCGGATTCCGCTCCGGTTTCGCCCGCGAATCATAAGAAATTTTGAACAAGGGGAACTAAGGCTGGGAGCGACTTTCGCTCCCAGTTTTGATCTCAATAGGCCCAACGAGCTATTTGCTTCGTCCATTTCGCCCAGGCATTCGATTCGGAGATCATCCTTGTCCACTCGCTCTCCCCCTACAATTCAGGTACTGCCCGTGTCTCCTTGCCTCGTAGAAATATTTCCATTCATGAAACTCAACTTCAGGACTTGTTCAAAGCCACGCAAACCTTAACTAGGAGATCGATTCAACCCAGCGAAACATAGACTGCAGGGAATCAAAAGACCTCGAAATGTCTGAAATCCTCGCCCTCCAAATAGGATGCCCATTCAAATGGGTAATAATCACCTTTAGTTCTGCGTCTTCGACCCTTCCTAATCCATAGCCCTTGCGAGCCAAGGCACGACGAGTCCAGAGAGCGACACTCCCCTCTCCTTCCATGGAAGCCAACCGTTTAGGTTTCCGGTGAAGTCGGAAGCAACCTTCATCAGAATCCCAATTAACTTCATCGCTTTGGAACGTTTGAGCGATTTGCCTCCTCAGTGCTAGGTCTTCTGGATACCCTTGCACCACAATTCCCTCTGGATTCATTAGCCAAAGTTCGTCCGCACAACGTATCGACAAATCTAAGTCATGAGACGAAAGTATGACCGCGAGCCCTTCATCGTGGGCTAGATCCCTAAGTATCCTCATTATCTCAACCCTTCTCGGAAGATCCACGAAAGCCGTTGGCTCATCAAGAAAAAGGACTTTAGCGTCCTGNGCCAGAGCTCGTGCGATCATCACCTTTTGGCNCTCGCCNTCACTCAATTCGCCGACTTGCCTCTCTGACAAAGATTCCGCATCGACAACCCGCAAGGCCCATTCNANACGGGACCGNTCATATTCGCTCAAGNTTCCCGTCCACCGAGTATGCGGATNCCGTCCCAANGCAACGATGCTNTANGCNGTNANCATACCGCTCGGTGCTTGATCCGTCAATACAACGCTNNCGAATCGGGCCCTTTCTCTNGATACTANAGTGCTGNCATCAGCNCCNTCCATGAAAATCNTTCCCGCAAGAGGCTTGTCNAGTCCAGCAAGAGTNCGAATCAANGTAGACTTNCCCGCACCATTGGGCCCCAANAGACATACAAGCTCTCCGTNCCGAAGCTTGAGATTAAGATCTTCGGCAACGAGCGAATGCCCATTTTTNCCTCGAAAATAGCCAATGGACAATCCCGAGGCCTCTAAAACGTATCGCTCCTCANTCATCCACCAAACACCCTCCTCAGGTTTCGCTGTTTTAGCAAAGCAGCAATNACAACCGGAGCNCCNATCAAAGCNGTCACTGCGTTTANAGGNAAGGTCGCCTCAACTCCTGGAGCCTTGGCAATGAGATCCGCNATGAGGGNAATGAGGCTTCCAAACAAGATCGCAGATGGAACAAGAATGCGATGGGATGGAGTCTTNAAGAGAAGNCTGCAAAAATGCGGGGCAGCNATTCCNACAAAGCCNATCGGCCCACAGAATCCAGTAACNNCTCCCGCCAAGAGCGATGCGCTTCCCAGGANCAGTATCCTCGATCGCCTGACATTNACACCCATNCTCGATGCGTATCGCTCACCTANGAGAAACGCATCTANGGACTTAANNTGCGGAGCGACTGCCACCAAACCAATCACCACCGACGGAGCAAAAACCAGAAAATGCGACCAAGTAACNCTACTGAAATTNCCAAAAGACCAATTNAAAAAGGACTGCAACCGATCGGCCATNCTGTANAAGATNAGTATNCTCACGATCGCTCCCACTCCATAACTTATCATCAGNCCAAGTATCAGNAATGANATTACATCTACCCNNCTNGCGAACGCGAGAAGAATCATCAAAACCGNCCCCGCTCCTACNGAGGCCGCTACCACCACAAGAATATGGCCCGANAATTTCAAATTCTGAGTCAAAGCTATTCCTGAAGGAGCCAATACCAGCAGTGCNATCGCNACNCCCAAACTAGCTCCCCCATTTACCCCAAGTACAAATGGATCCGCGAGTGGATTNCGGAATACNGTCTGCATCATTAGTCCTGAAACGGACAANGCNGCTCCCGCAAGCATCGCGGTTAGTCCCCGCGGCAAACGAAACTCAAGTACGATCCCAGANAATACNTTATCAACTTTCTCGCTTCCNNANAGAGATCCCAAAATGTCTGAAATNGAAATGGNTACCGAACCAAGACCGATGTTCAGAGCGAGAGCGACCAGATTCAAGAACATCAGAGCGATGAGCAAACCGGAAGTCCNATTCATTCGAAACCTCCCCNTCCAATTTGNACTAANCATTAACTCTNGTTCCTCATAGTTTNACTAATNGAGCTTCTCGTAGAAACGGAACGAGTGGTTNGGNATTAATTCGGGGTGGAAAATCGCTATTANNTCCTCNAGGACCCACTCCGGATGGAGTACGCCGNGTTCCCAAATGTCGTTGCCNCCAATTCCNTTAGATCGTAACGTATTGTTGTATACATTGCCGATTTCAAANGCTNTAAATCGAGCAAACCGGCTATCCTGGCTCNTNAGCCCCTCTAAATCACGATGCACTCCGGGATNAAGCCAGAAATCAACCTCTGCTGCCCTATGATAGACGCTTTCAAAGTCCTTCGGTAGACCGCCACTCGANGANTCGTCNGAGAACAGATAGTCGCCTCCTGCATCCTCAANTGTGCGAGCTNTGTAACTCCGNCCACCNGGAACATGCCACGTTCCCCCATNGGGAGCNTTCGNAAGGACNGTTGGGNGCNNTCCCGCNCTCGAAGCNANNTGACTCAACTCATTGTAGCGCTTAGCTATTTTGTCAAAGATTCTTGATGCCTNCTCTTCTTTGTCGAAAAAAACTGCCGTAAACTTCAGCCACTCCGAGCGACCCAGTGGATGCNCTTCCATATACCCTGCTGTAATCACGACCGGCTGCTTCGCCCTTTCCAATTGTGGATGAGNATCAAATTGTGGATTTCCCATGGCACTGGTAAGCACCAGATCTGATTNAAGCATNAGCAACGTCTCTATGTTCAGNGAACTACCCTCTTGAATTTNNTTGGTGTATCCACCTTTTACTTGTTCCAGAGCCNTTNGGTCGTGGGCTAAGCTGACGTTAGCGAGCCCNACCAGTTCGTCGTACAGATCTAGAGACTTAATATGCCCTAGATATACCGTCTCTAGAATCGACATTCTCTGAACCGGNGTCCGGATGATACGCATTCCTGACGGTAAATCTGGGACCGCTGCTGTCCGAGGAACTAACGCATAGTTAAACGTTAAGTTCNCTGAACCACGCCACATATTTCTAACCGTCACGATCTTGTGTGTTTCAAAATACTCGATGCTGAAGTTNTTGGCATACGNGATCTCTACCNCCTTCCCTAACACGGGGGAACTNCCCAATACAAAGGTCAATGCGATCCAAAGAACGATTTCCAAATGCNTGCTGCACTGCCTNGNNCANTCCCCCCATTTGCCCACNNAGACCCATTTAGGGNTNGTAGANAAATGCGATCGCTTGCNCACGTNTACTTCAGTCTTTCTCCCAATTAGAACCGCCACTCAACTCCAGCAAATGCGGCGAANCCTCTCGCTGGCACGCGTCCAGAAAAACTCGAAAAGCTGACNGTGTAGTCTTCGTTNAANGCGTTTTCGACACGGGNAGTCAGAGAAACGGCATCGCTGAATCTNTATCGAGAATANNCTCTCACTAGAAGATAGTTATCAATATCTACACTTCCAAAGCTCTCGCGACCGATTACGTAATTCACACCCGACCCGANTAGCCACTTTTCGTCGATACNAAATTCANTGTTCAAACTAATCTGATGCCGAGGAACCCCGGGNANGCGCGACGTNGTATTTAAACTTAGGTCTGTCGCGCTCGATTCCGTCCAGGTGTNTNCCAAATTTGCCGACCAATTCTCCTTCATCTGATAGCTCACATANGCTTCNAATCCGTAATTCTCGGCANTNTCCCNATTGGCGTAGGTTCCATCAAAACCNGTNGTGGGNACGNANACTACAAGATCCTCAATATCGTTCTGAAAANAGGTANCNCCTAGTTGAATNGCTCCATTTTTGNAAAATTGGTCGAAGCCGATTTCCCAGCTTTTACTCTCTTCGGGTTTCAAATTCNGATTACCCAGAGCGAANCTCGAAGTGGAAAAGAGGCGAAAGAAATTGGGGGCTCTAAATGCGGTNCCAATAGCCGCNCGAAGTTTCGTTNTGGTGGGAAGNNCCCAGGCTCCATTNGCCCGCCAAGTTGTCTTCGATCCCGCGATATCATAATCATCGTGTCGGGNTCCCAAAACGAGGTTAACCCCTTCNCCNGCTTCGATCTCNGCTTGGNCAAAGAGNGCCCAGTTNTCGCTCTCGCTTTCTGGAAACGAATTATCGTTTCCTTCCTGGCGCTCCCAAGTTGACCCTGCTACCAGNCTTANTGANTCGGATNCATCAANAGTATTCTGCCAATCNAGAGACCAGTTTGCTGCATCTCCNATNTANATNAAGCCTGTTTGCCGATAATACTCGTCCAGCANNGAGGCAGTAAACTTCTGAGNCCAATTTTCACGACTTGTTTTTACNNAAGCGCTTACCGCTATCGTATCACTTTGCACACGTGTTGAAGGAGGAGGTGTCAGATCGCCCACTGGATTACTGTAATCCGTAAACTCGCCCCGCGACGAGATGCCNACCGTGGTATTTTCAGACAAGTCGTAGTCCAATCGGAAAGAATAGCTCTTCATNTTGCCTTCATTNTCACTGAGCTCGTTGTCACTTTCTTGACTGGCCGCATGAAANGAAAAATCAAGTTCTCCTNCCTCACCCTGNCCCTGAAAGGCAGTCAGANAGCTGTTNAAGGAACCNAGCTCATTCGTNAAGGTGTAGNGCGGCGTTCCTCGACCTTGCCTCGTCTCTANCANGATTACTCCNCCGATCGCACTNGATCCATANAGCGTGCTTTGGGCTCCTCGAACAANTTCCACCCGCNCCAAATTAAAGCCNCTNGCCCCAGTAATGAAGCGGCCATTGGAAAAAATGGAGGTGTTGGTTTTTGCNCCGTCAACCATTGTCAGTACCCGCGAGCCCGAATTNCCTCGAATCATAACTTCCGCTGTCGAGCCCAATGCCTCATCNCTTTGCGAATAAACCCCTTNAANNTCGAANAAAACGTGCCGNAAATNACGGTNCATNTTACGATCAACCTCACTNCCTAACAAGACGTCTGCACTNATTCCNAAGGTNCTCGCATCACGCTCGGTTCGAGTCGCNCCGACAATGTAAGGACCNAGCTCGTAACGCTCNCNNGCNTTTNTAGNNNTCAGTNCAACNACAGTTANCCCNANTANGCCCGCTTTGATCGCAAAGNNTCGTTTTCTAAGTCTATTTTGAGTTGTCATGTTTTTCCGTATNTAAATTTCTGTCGCGAAAATTAAGATAAGGACAACCCANGGCTACNCGNTNATCTNCTCGTCTCAAATTACTGAGACGGTTAGNAACGCGATGAATTCGACTAGNGATAANCNTAGACGAATCATTCCATACCACTTGTTTNCGCGACAAGCGTCTGACGAATCGAATTTCGATTCAATCGGTATCTNATCCGCAGCCAGCAATNGGACTCAGAGNAAAATGGGCTCCATACCNCAGCGCGACTGTCGCCGATTCACACGGCGTTTCCTGNAANCTGCGGACTTAAAANTAAAAAGAACTATCGCCAGAAACGGCNGNNGATTGNTTAAAGCAAGACAAAAGCCTNATATGGCNAAACTNGACNGCTAGAAATTGCGANTAGCCNTTTGTCTTTTGTCANGTCGCANAGNTANGTGCCACNTTTNNCNTNGCNAGAGCNCGTGCCAGTCNTGACCGGCAAGGCGAAGGCTGGTCANGCTCNGCCACNCGGATTTGATTGATTCTCCAGNTTNAGAGCTCCTTAACCCAGATATTGCGAAACTGGATACGGTTGGAGTGATCTTGCAGTGAAATTGGCATCGCCTTGTCNGGAGCGGGTATCGTCCGATCAGCNTGCCGATGGGCNGTTTGATGACGAAGCTCCTCATTTTTCTGGACCACAATTCCGTTGAGNCGCACGGTTATNCGGGCATTNNCNTTGAGTTTACCATTTTCAAATTTGGGGGCGGTGTAATTGATATCGTANGTCTGCCATTCCATAGGCGGCCGAGCAGCATTCACTTTTGGGGGAGACATTTTGTAAAGGGCTCCCAATTCGTTCCAGAGTCCATCCAAGCCATAGCTATTCAGAATNTGNGCNTCATATCCTTGGAAAAACAATCCACTGTTTCCTCNACNTTGACCACTCTTNCCCGGTTCAACTGGNTAGCGGAACTCCATGTGGTANCGAACATTCTTGAATTTACGCTTGGTCCGGATTCCTCCTCCAATNGGTGGGTTCGNNCCCTTGTTAGCCGCCGTCGGATTGATCTCCATCGCTCCATCTNCCAGNANCGTCCAAGTNACCACCCGGCCATCCTCGTGCTCCCACTCATCAGCGTTTNTNCCATCGAANAGGACAACAGAACCCCTTGGAGGTTTCGCACCCATCGTAGGAGAACCCAGCTGGACACGCTTCAAGGAAATCTCGGCTACNTTACCTCCAATCGACCCCTTCCCAGTNAGACCCGATTTTGTGACCCGCACATTCCANTCCCCATCCTTCAACACGATTGCATCACCCCTGAGCCGCGCCTCACCCGAGTAGTAGATCTCTGCACGNAGATTGTGGTCCTGGGTGAATTTGAGGTGATACCTACCCTNNTCTATGTTGATTACCTGAGCACACAGACCAGGATTGATTTNCTGATAACTCTTTTCGGGAGCNTTNGACCANTCNCCCNCATAATCTCCCATAAGCGTTTTGTCGGCTTCGGCAACATCCGTCCACTCGGGACCCGATCCNGCACTGAATNCAGCTNGCGNNACCAGGAAAACTCCTNCAAATAAAGAAAAAATTCGNACANTCATNNTTGGGAATTGGGTTATTAAACTACCTTTGAAAANTGGTTGCTGAAACTACNTGAGGNAATTNANATTCANNANATTNCCCTTNGAACAATGTCGNATGGGNCTATCCGATNCGGCAAATCTATTNGNCTTCCCACTTCCAANNGGGTCCTTCCTCGACCATANTNGCGTGAATTGCCGCCATCTCTTTCGATAGCCGTTTGACGAGGGCCCGTNTTNCGTTGNANAGATNCNTNTTCTGNGCTCGATCGNTNCGNAGNTTGTAGAGTTCAAANTTTTCCCAGGTGGACTCTCGAATGAAGTCCATATCNGAGGNAACCATGGCATGACTANNTGGCATATTCNGATGTTCGAGNTATCCAATCAGCAGCCANTCGTCTNTNCGGAAAGCTCCCGCTGGCATTTTGCCTGTCATTCCCTGTGCTCTCTGNCTGNAGCCCGCNATCGAACGATAGAANTACCAAAACAGTGGCTGNTCNCTCTCCCAATTTTCATTGCCAAAAAGCAAGGGGCTGAAATCAACGCCATCCAACGTACGGTCTTGCGGCGACGCAACTCCCGCAAGAGAACAGAACGTTGGCAGAAGATCCACGAAGTTCAGCGTCGCGTCGCTCGTTCTTCCCGCTTCGATCATGGCCGGCCAACGAATGATACCCGGCTCTCGAATTCCTCCTTCATACAGCATAGACTTTTGGCCTCGCAACCCCCCATTACTTGCATCATGCAGTGATCCATTGTCAGAAGCGAAAAGGACAATCGTATCCTCCCGATGGCCCAGCTGGTCCAGTCGCTCTAGCAAGCGCCCCGCTGCGTCATCCAGATTCTGGATATTAGCCAAGTACTCATTCCGCTTTTCACCTTCCGAATATTGGGCCACCATTTCCGGAGGTGAGGCGATCTTTTCGTGAGGCTCGTGAAACGCGACATACAGAAAGAAAGGATCCGCTTCGTCCTTTTGATTCAACCATCGTATCGCATCGTCCACTACGATTTGGCAGGCATATCCTTCTACATCTCCAACGGGTTCGCCATTGCGTACAAAATTAACGGGATTCAAGTGGGAAGGGATGGCATTATTCGTTGTTCCAAACGAGTAGTCGAATCCTTGGTCACTCGGCTGGGGCTGCGTCGAGCGTAACACGCTCACATGCCATTTCCCTGTATGAGCGGTCTGGTACCCGGATTCTTTTAATAGCTCCGCCAGCGTCACTTCCGAACTCGGCATGTACATCGGGTGCAATCCTTCCTTCTGTTCCGGAATGTAGCTGTACACACCTACTCGTGAAGGATAGCGGCCCGTCAAAAGTCCAGTCCGACTCGGAGAGCAATTTGGGGCCGCCGCATGGAAATCTGTGAGCTTGAGCCCTTCAGCCGCTAGTTGGTCGATATTTGGGGTTTCCGCTTCCCCGCCATAACAGCCAAAGTCGGAGTAGCCAGCATCATCGGCGAGCAGGATCACGATATTTGGACGCTCCGCTTTTAGCAGCAATGCTGTGAAAGACAGTGCGAGGGTTGTCAGGAACAACCTCATGAGGGGAACGCCGTTTACCATTGATAGTAATTAACCAGGAAAAAGCGATTCGGACAAGTAAATTGATTGTTCGCCCCCACTCACGCAATTGAGTGCTTGCGTTCTAGCAGGCGAATTTTATTTCTGCACTGTTACTGTATGCTCGGATCAACCTTTACCCTTAAAACAAAATCTTATGAGTAAATTTATTCCTTTAATATCCTCCAGTTTGGCAGGGCCACTAGGTATCTTGCACCTCCCTCGCCTTTGGCAGAAAGTCTCTCTTCAGGCAACCGGACAGTTACACAACGACTATCCCGATATTGGAGCCGGATACGACAGCATGGTTTTGGGCACTCTGGGTATAGATGCAGACGCCTTCCGTTCGTTTGTGAAGGAAAACAAACCTTCCTACATCGAGTGCGAGAACTGGGTGGCCCAGAATGGCGATACTAGCCAGCCAGGAATCGCGAAGCTCAATCGACAGATTACGCAGTATCATCATGATGATACCACGAGAACCGAAATTCTAGCCGCCGCGGGTCTCGAAGATTCGATTGCTATTACCGATGCTCCAAACCTCAATAATTTGGATGACTGGACCGCTTTTCATAAGGAAGTTCTTTCCTCCTAGAAATCTCGCTAATTCGTATTCAAAAAGTCCCGAATTCTTTTTATAGAGATCGGGATTTTTAATGGAAATCAACGATCCTTCGGTTGAAGTTTTCGATATAGTAAATCACCTATTGTCTTCGCCGCTTCAGAGAGGAGCCCCTGACAATAAAAGTTTCCCTGATTAATCATGAAAGATAAGAAAATTGGATTTGTAGGATTAGGTCGGATGGGTGCAAACATGGCCCGCCACTTGAGAGATTGCGGATATACCATTTCCGGTGTATTCGATATTGATGACGAACTAAAAGAAGGCTTGGCCAGTGAGCTTGGGGCTACTGTCTGTGCGAGCCTCGCCGCTGTTACCGCTTGCTCGGATATCGTTTTTACCGTAGTCACCAATGACGCGGCCATGGAATCGATCTTCTTTGGGGACGACAATCTATTCACCGACGCCAATGATACCCTCTTTATAAACTGCGCGACGCTGTCGCCAGACATTCATCGTAAGCTCGAGGCCGAAGCGGCCAAGGTAGGAGCTGAGTCGCTCGAGGCTTGCATGGCGTCCAGTATTCCCCAAGCTAGGAACGGTGGTCTATACCTCATGATAGGAGGGAACCAGAACACCTTTAATGCCATCAAGCCTATGCTTGACGACATGAGTAAAGACTTGAGTTTCGTGGGCGACGCCGGCAAGGCGGCTGAAGTTAAAGCCCTCGTAAATATGGTGATGAATATCAATACGGCTGCACTCGCGGAGGGGCTCGGATTGGGCGAAGCACTCGGGTTAGACCTTGAGATGCTTTGCAAGGTGTTCAGTCAGACCGGCGCCAATTCGCGCGTATTGGAAACGGATGCCGAAGATATGCTGGGTCGTGATCACGAATGCTATTTTTCGGCCGAACACGCGGCGAAGGATTCTGGAATCGCCTTGGACATTGCGGCCAAGCATGGCCTCGAAATGCCTCTGGCAGCCGCAACCTTAGCGCAATACCAACGTATGATCGATTTGGGGTTGGGCGAATACGATAAGTCCGGAGTCGCAGAGCTGACATTTCCAGGTCGAAAAGGCACATCCTAGGCATGACTTCTTCTATTAGAAACTATCTGGGCGAAGCGATTGACTTCGAGCACCTAGACGGAGATGGCAAATATTCCGATTGGATTGTGTTGCTGGGCCACGGTGTGACCGGCAACCGAAACCGCCCGGTGATAGCCGAAACGGCCCACGCTCTCAATCAAGCCGGGTTCAGCACTCTGGCATTTTCTTTTTCAGGCAACGGCGAGTCGGAAGGGCATTTCAGGGACTCCTGTGTCTCGAAAGGTGTTGAAGATCTCGAAGCAGTGATCGAGGCAGTGGGAGACAAGAAGATTGTTTATATCGGTCACAGCATGGGCGCCGCCATTGGCGTATTGACGGCCGCCCAGGCCGATAAAATCCAACGTTTGGTTTCTCTGGCCGGCATGGTGGATACCAACGCGTTCGCGGTAACCGAATTTGGCGACGAGATCCCAGATGAAGGGTGTATGTGGGAGGAAGAAAGTTGTCCACTATCACAGGCGTTTATGGAAGATCTGTGCCAAACGGTTGGGACCGTAATCGAACAATCCAGTCGAGTATCGGTGCCTTGGCTGCTCGTCCATGGAAGCGCGGACGATGTCGTCCTACCGCAGGATAGTGTGGCCGTAAAGGAGCGATTGGGCGATCATGTAGACAACATCGTAATCGAAGGTGCCGACCACAGCTTCAACGACCACCGCCATGCACAAGTGGAAGCAGTTGCGAACTGGCTCAAAACGAAGTGCTCATAATCCTATCCCTTAGTCCTTTATTGGAGCAGGTTTCTCGCAGGTCCTTAGCCATATCGAAGGACAAGATCCCTCCACTCCTTTCGGCTCATCCTACCCTTATCATGAGATGACAACGATATGAAAAAAAACCTCAGCATCCTCTTGACTCTATTTATATTAGCGTCCTCCACTAGCGCAGTTCGTACAGGGAGCGGTATCATGACATTCGATACTATTCCTGGTTGGGGCCTTGGCCCAGATGGCAAATCCGTTCTTGGGCCCACCCATGGGTCCGTCGTGATTGACAAGGCAGGAAATATCTACACCAGTGCAAATAAAGGAGTTGTCGTTTTCAACCCTGACGGAAAAGTCGTCCGTTCCTTTGTCGATGAAGAGCACAGCTCCCTCCACGACATGGAGATCCGCGAAGAAGATGGAGTCGAATACATTTATGGTGCGCGAAACAAAGGTGGAGTCGGAATAAAATTCGAAGCGATTTCTGGGAAGATTGTTCTGACTATCGGTCTGACGAACAAATCAGGCCTCGCTCTGACTGGCCTAAAACCGACCGCGATCACGGTTGCCCCCAACGGGGACATTTTTCTGTCCGACGGCTACGCAAGCAATATTATTTTCAAGTACAACAAGAAGGGCGAATACCTTAGCCACTTCGGCAAGAAGGGAGACGCACTCCGAGATTTTCACACGCCACACGGCATGACCTTGGACACGCGGTACGATCCGCCACGCTTGCTGATCTGTGACCGGAATCACCTACCAATAGGAAGGCTTCTGCACTATGATCTCGACGGAAACTTCATCGAGGAAGCCGCAACTAGGCTAAACATGCCCACGTCAGTTGCGATCCAAGGCGACTACGTATCGGTGCCCAGCTTGGACGGTCGCTTGTACATACTAGACAAGAATAATTCTGTGGTATCGGTTCTTGGATACAAAGCAGACCCCGGCGTATCTTTGTACAAAGTTCAACAGGAAGACTGGGTAGAGGGCATCTTTTCTGGAACGCACGGATCTTATTGGGACAAAGACGGAAACCTCTACGTCCAAGACTGGAACATCGACGGTCGTATTATGAAGCTCATGCGAGTGAAATGGTAATCGATTTTTTCTGGATCGGCTCACATAAACTGTAAGTTAAAGATCGATTCGCTACCCAACTTTAACCAGCTTGCTCACACGACCTGTCACGACCCATTCGGCGACGAGGATATATCCATTACGATCAAAACAGGCGTCGTGTGGGTGAACGAATTTACCTAGTTCCAAAAGATTGCTCTTCGTTCGTATCCCGATCGCCTTGTCAGTCACCTTGGCTCAACAGGCCTCGTTGTCTCCCAAGTCGGTAATAACTTAATTCTGCAGATTTAAAAGCGTAACGTGCACATGCAGGTCCGGCATCAACATGAGATCGCCCTGAACATCGATGTCCGCCGGAAGGAGGAATCCATCTTGTGTCCTGATGTGTTTTCCATCCATCCCGAACCACTACAACCGCTTGCTCGCCCGGTCGGCTACAACCAGTTTTGGATTTTTGTCACTATCATCAAAGAAGGTAGGTCTAACATTTCTAATGCACCCTTTCGTGGCTTAATATAATTCGCTTGATCAACTATTGCAAACCCCAATTTGGCAGCCACACCTTCAGTTCGACAGTCTAGATGGAGCGATCGCGGAACCAATTTATCAACTACGATCCTGGTATGCGGCACAAAGTAATCAAACTAGAGCGGAACACATGGGCGCTAACGCACTTCCATCACTCTATTACGCCAGCCCGCCGCAGGAACCCCACATGACATTCGAACCATATTTCTCGATACTGCTCCATATTTTCCACTCGATTATGATTCATATGTTCGTTTACCAAATACGTTTAGTCCCCATTAAGATATAGTAGATCCTGATTAAAATCGCGTTTGGTCACCATGCGACAACAGTCCTTCGTGCCACAAAAAATCGTTCCGCACCTTTCCCGAAATCTGGGCGATGTTCTTCTCCACCGCCTTGGGTGCATCATTATCGATAAAGTTTTGCTTTTCCGGCTCCACGTAATTGCTCGGGTACTCGCCGCGCTTGCTGGGGTCGAATCCCTCCGACGTTTGCGGCACGTTTCCCGTCTGGCAGTTTAGCGAGCAAAACAGCCGTGGATATTTTATCGCCAATCGCGTGGCATCACGTCCCCCATA
>PBMN01000011.1:0-17726 GCA_002722675.1 Opitutaceae bacterium | reverse complement strand
CGCTTCTTACTCGAATCGACGGTCTGTTAATACCAATGCTCGTGGCAGGTCTTAGTATCACAAGTGGCTGCTTTGGACCCATATCAGGAGCGTTTGCGGCCCGCTATTTTGGGATTAGATATATAGGAGCGATTAGTGGGGTTTTTATGTCTACTATGATTGTGGGAAGTTCGGTTGGGCCTCTCTTGTTCAGTCTCGTTAGAGACTTCACGGGTTCTTATATTCCCGCTTTTGGTGGGACATTTACGCTTTCGATCTGCTTTGTCGTGGCTTCCTTTTGGGCCAATAATCCGCAACGGAAAATTAAGGCGGAAATGGAGAAGGCTGTGGATTAGCCACAAGAGGTACAAAACGAGCGGCTCCCTGAAAGATTTACTTTTCCCTCTCTACGGGGTGAGCGGGATGCTGTTGATGTAGGAGCGGCTTTACGCCGCGATAATTGCGGCTTAGACCGCCCGGGCAAGTCGAGGCTCCTGCACTTCAAGATTAGCTCAATCGTTTTGCATCGTCGCTATTGCCCGCTTCAGTTTCGCGTGAGCGGCCTTGGTTTCGTCGTTGGCGTTTCTCAGATCGATGGGGTGCAGTAATTCGGGGTCGGTGGTGAAGTCGAAAAAGTTGTGATGACCTGTTTCGTCGAAAAGCTGATACTGCTTGTCCTGTATCCAGCGAGCAAGACTTCGCCCGATTTTGTTGTGCCCGGGAAGAGGGTCATGGTGGATGAAAACCCAGTCGCGCGGATTGCCCTTTTCCCCTATTACCTGAGGCAGGAAAGAGCGTCCGTCGAAGATTTCGTTTTGGGGAAGTGGAATACCGGCTGCTTCAAGAAGCGTCGGAATGAAATCGGTGGTATCCACTAAATCGGAGACAACGCGCCCGCCCGCTTGCGATCTAGGCCAATTTACGATCAAAGGAACGTGGGTGCCGCGGCGATTGTTCAATCCTTTACCTCCGCTTATCACGCGGCCATCCCGCATTTTAGAGGTTACCTCGCGAGGGGTCCCGTTGTCGCCATAGAAGATAAGGATTGTGTTCTCACGGATTCCAAGTTCGCCTAATTTCGCATCGATAAGTCCTATGAGCTTGTCCATGTACTCGATCATGTCCCCAAAATATTTGCCGGGATTGCTTTCGAAACGATTTCCGTTGAGCCAATCATCGCTATCGGGAGTTGGGTTGAAGGGGCCGTGAGTCAGGGCCATGGGGTAATAGACGAAAAAAGGCTCTTCGGAATTTCGCTCTATGAAATCATTGATGTAGTTTACGTATAGGTCTGGCCCGAATTTGCCTTTAGTGTCTTTGACGTAAGTCCCATTAGACTGAATACGAGGATCTGGATATCTTGAGGATTTATCTTCGGTATGCTCAGTGTGCCAAAGAAAGTACTCGTCGAATCCGGAGTCTTCCGCTCTCATTCCCCGATTTCGCCATTCGGGCATATAGCCTGGGGGATTGTAGCTTCGGAGCTGCCATTTACCTGATATGCAGGTCTTGTATCCAGCATCTGAAAACCAGTGCCCAAAGGTTTTGGCCTCCGGGTCAAGAATTCCAAATGCCAGCCAATTGCGGAAATTATACTTGCCTGTCATGAGAGCAACTCGCGTCGGCGTGCAAAGCGGCACGGCATGAGCGTCATCAAATCGTACACCCTCCGCGGCGAGTCGATCTAAGTGGGGCGTTTGGTAGGATGTACCCCCGTAGCAACCTAGCGCTTCCATTCCCAGATCGTCGGCCATGATAAGAACGATATTGGGTCGATCCGAAGCGGCGTGGTGAAACGATGTCAGGAAAACGGAAATGCAGAATATTCTTAGGATCATGATTATGCGATGAGAGATAATGGAAACGGAGGCCCAGTGTTTATTCTATGCCGTGACCTTGGAGAAATTTGGGATAGAGTCAAAGATGGTTTGGCTGCCAGCTAGCTGGCGAATGTGTTATTCAGATTGAACCAGCATAGAAAGCATAATCCGTTTTTTGACGGTTCTATGGGATACAGCAGTCGGCACTGTCCCTACGAGGGTCTCGCAAGAAATTGTGGTCAAATTAAACCCGTGTTCCAATAGGCCTAGTTCAGATTCAAGTGCTTAGGCGCGTTTGGATTGGCGGCGAGGTAGTCGCCAATGTGCTTGACGATATTCGGGTACTCTTTCGAGACGTCTTTGCTTTCCGCGAACATTTCGACTTTGGGTCCGTATAGCATGAGTTTCGAGCCATCGCTGGGAACGACTGCTTTAAAGTGATCGTAGCGAACGAAATGGGAGTAGCTTTTGTCCTCGGGGATGGCGTTTCGCAGCCGTTTGGCGATGTTAGCCTGTTCGGGGTCGTCGATTCGATTGGTCCATTCGTTAGGGTCATTCTGGTGGTCGTAAAGTTCTTCACTACCGTCGAAGTAGCGAATATATCGCCAGCGGGAAACGCGAACGGTGTGGGTTCCGCGACCGACGGTTGATAAAGCTATGTGGGGCCAGTGGGTGTTTGGGTTGGCGAGAAGGGAAGTGAGCGAGTTACCGTCGAGATCGGATCGCTTTTTGAGTCCAAGCATGTCAATAACTGTTGGATACACGTCGATTAGGGAGACGGGTTTCTGGCTTCGTTTGCCGGGCAGGAAGCCTTTACGCGTAGCGTTTTTTTTTGGGGCGATAATCAAGGGGACGCGAGTTGATCGTTCCCATGCAGTGAATTTCCCCCAATGCTCTTTCTCGCCCAGTTGCCAGCCGTGATCAGACCAGAGCACGATCATGGTGTTGTTGGCGTACTCCGAACGGTCGAGCGCGTCGAGTACCTTGCCCACCTGCTCGTCCACGAAGGAAATACACGCAAGATAGGCACTGACAGCGTTACGCCACTGACTGTTCTCGACCACCGTGGAATGAGCCCCACTGGTCAGAGCGTATCTTGCGAGTTCGCGGGCGGTAGGCGAGAGGTCGTCAAGATCGTCAGTGGGCAGCTCAGGTAAAACGACGGAATCAGGCGGATACATATCGTGAAAGCGTTTTGGCACCCAAAGGGGCTGATGCGGGCGATAGAAGCCGACCGCAAGCATGAACGGTTTGTCATATTTCTGGCTCAGCTTTTCAACCGCCCAATCTGCACTTTCCGTATCCGTCCATTCCTTGTCGGGCCGGTCGATGGGTCCCCAGTCAAACGAATCGATGGTGCGGGACCCGCGTTGGCGGTCTCGAGGCATTTGATTGAGCGGCATGGTAATGCCTAAGCGGGGAATTTCATGGCGCACGTAGGGACTGCTGTCCTTTAACTCTTTTTCGGAGATGGTTCGTTCATCAGGCAGGATCGGCATCCACTTGTCGTAGTCGGGTCCATATTCATCAAACATTCGCTGGCTCTTGCCGTGTAGCAGTTTTCCCGTTCCCATGGTGATGTAGCCCTGCTTCTTTAAATCTAAAGGTAGTAGCTCGGCGTCTGGCATGGTCCTTTCAATCTTCTGACCATTCCCGTAAACGCCGTTGTGGATGGGAAGCAGGCCGGACCAGTTAGCGGCTCGCGAACCGCTGCAAGCGGGTACGACACAATGAGCGTTAGTAAATAGGAGGCCCCGCTCAGCTAGGCGATCGATATGAGGCGTCTTGACTTGTGGATGCCCATCGAGGCAGCCGATCCAGTCATTCAAATCGTCGATTGTGATGTAGAGAATATTGGTTTGACTTGAAACACCCTGGGGATTTGCGGATGAAGGGTTAAGGGCTAGAAACGAGGATAAGCATACGACAATTAGCGATAATCGAAACGGAATTTTGTGGTGTGCGGTAGGTCTCATACGCTAGGAGTATCGTGTTGGAAACGGAGCCGTTTCAAGGTAATTTGATTGGTCGGTCATTTGTGGTTGTGGAGTTAATGCTTGGGCGGTCGCAATTTGGGATCAAATTGCATGGGGTGTTGTCGGTGAATGGCAGAGAACTGGCTGAAAGAGGCTTGGATTCAGCCCGCTCCATTTTGGGGGGTCCAAAACGGGAGTCAGCGAAGAAATTATATAGAAATAAAGGCACACAGCAGGGTATCCGTCTCACGAATCCATTCTCTGAACCACTGTTTGGACATCGCAGAATTTGAGAGAATGACTATGCTGACGCAGATTGCAATTGTCAGGAGGGCCATCATGATGGCGGGAGCCGCCGTTGAGCTAATTGGGTCGGATAAAAAATAGATGTGGAACGTCTGGAGGTCGTCACCCTGCTGGTTCAATATTTTATAAAGTATACCGAGAGAGTCACCTGGCAAGATTAGCAGAAATTGCTAAAGCAAATAGGAATCGCTGCGAGCGTCGTCTCTACTGTTTGCCTATTAGCTTGAATATCGCAGCAGTGCAGGCGTCGAGATCGTTTATTGGTCTCCAGTCCCAGTCCCTTCGGGCACTGGAATCGACAAAAACATTAGGGGCGGTGGTGAGAAGCGCTTCTACTATGGGGTCGGATTTGAAGTTGTATTGAAAGTCTGGTTTCACCTTATGAATAGAGTCTGCGATTTCTTGGGCGGTAGGACAAAGAGCGTGAAGATTATAGGCGTGTTGAAGGAGTTTATTCTTGGGAGCGAAGGCCAGCTGAACGAACCCTTCGACGAGGTCCTCAATGTAAATAGTGGACATGCCAATGTTCCGTGAGACCGGAAAGATGAACGTCTCGCCCTTTGCAGCGGCGACGTAGGCATGGGAGGCGTAGGCAGTCAGCGCGGCAGGGGGTGCATAGGGAGAAAGGACGAGTGGGGGTCGAAGACATCGAAAGTCTAGACCGTGTTTGAGCTTATAGTATACGCCAAGGCGTTCGTTCGCGACCTTTGTGACTCCGTAAATGTTCTCGGGCCATTGCGGTTGGTCTTCAGGTAGGATTGATGGCACGTCGGATCCATAGGAGGCACCCGTTCCAGGGTAAATGATACTTGGCGAGCCATTGGCCAGCGCCATTTCAAAGAGATTGAAAGTGGCAAGAGCGTTTACATCGAACGCACGGCGTCTATCGATTTCCGAGCTGCCAGAGAGAAGCGAAGCAAGATGGAAAATAATCTCGGTTTTTCTCGACTTAAGAGTGCTCTCAATGGTCGCTTCGTCACAAATATCAGCAGTGACGTAATCGACTCCCGCAACCGTGGATTCGGACTGGGGCTCTGTGATGTCTAGGCAAGTGACGCGGTGATTGTCTTTGAGCAGCCGATTGGCGAGCAGCCGAGCGATGTTTCCATTGCCGCCAGTGATGAGGATCGATTTGGGTACAGACATAGAGGGTTGTTTAATTCGAATCGAGTGGCACTTTGAAATGCGAGAGAGTTAATTGCGTTTGTTCGATTAGACTGACCAAAAGAGTGGGGCAAGAGATTTGGTTGAAACTANTTTTTTGCAGATTTCACGNTTTCCNATCTGATTATTGAAGNCCTCCATGGTTATCATCGCTTTTANGGTTAATCTTTAAAGGCGGAATTTCCCACNGGTTCTNGCAACTGTCTATCNTTGCAGGAATNCACTGACGAAATTAGTCGAAGAATGATTGGANTTTTTATGCCGGACNGAAGTGGCTATCGTCCTTGTCATGGAGATTCGGATATCTATGCGAGNGATTCTCATTTCAAGAACTATCCCTTGTTCTACGGGTTTTTTCATGGCGAATACGGCAAAGGAGTGGGAGCCAGCCACCAAACCGGTTGGACCGCTTTGATGGCAGAACTGCTGCGCCGCAAGTAAGAAAGAACCGCAATAGGTCCCATGCGCGTATAGGACCTATTTGAAAGGTAGAACTATGACAAATTCTTCTTGAAAAAACCGACCGTACGTTCCCAGGCCAACTTGGCTGCGTCCTCGTCGTACCTTGGTGTGGTATCATTGTGGAAACCGTGATTCGTGCCGGAGTAGATGTACGCTTCGTAGTCTACGCCATTTTCTTTCAAAGCCTTTTCGTAATCTGGCCAACCCGCATTTACGCGCTGATCGATTTCTGCGTAATGAAGTTGGATCTTTGCCTTTATCTTCTTGGTGTCCTCTGCTGACGGCTGGGCGCCGTAGAATGGGGCTGCTGCTTTGATGATATTCGGGAGACGAACTGCTAATGCATTTGACATGCCACCGCCGAAGCAAAAGCCAACTACTCCTGTCGATTGGCTGCTTAGGTCATGACTCTGCAAAAATTTTGCGGCCGCTACGAAATCTTCCGTAATCTTGTTTCGATCAAGCTTACGTTGCATCGCGCGTCCTTCGTCATCGTTTCCAGGATAGCCACCTAAGGGAGCAAGGGCGTCGGGAGCGAAAGCGAGAAATCCCGCTAAGGCCGCTCTGCGCACCACGTCTTCTATGTATGGGTTTAGTCCCCGATTTTCGTGGACCACTAATACGCTCGGCAACTTCCCGCTAGTGTTTGCTGGTCGGGCTAAGTAGCCTCGCGTCTTGTCGTGGCCATTCGGCGACGGGTATTCTATGTATTCGCTTTTTAAGCGCGAGTCTGATTTAGAAACTTGCTCTGCCCAGGCGTAGTGGGGACTGAGGGACTCAATCAGAGCCGCGGTAGTTAATCCGGCGACGGCGAATTTGGCGGCTTTGTTAAAAAACGTGCGGCGGTCGATGACCCCGTGCACATACTCGTCGTAAATATCCAGAAGCTCCTGTGGAAAGTCGGAGGCTTTTTTTCGTTCGATGTCAGCGAGAAGAATGTCTTCTTTGGGATTCATATATTAATGGGGCTAGTTGTTGATTGCATCTTCACCAGCAGCTTCCTTCTCGGAAGCTTCAGGTTTCGGAAATTCGGCGCTAAGGTCGGTCCGTTCGTAGCTGTTTTCTGAAGTTTTGGGATTATCTCCTGGTAGTTGTTTTAGCAACTCGAGGAGATGATCGCTTTGTTCTCTCAGGGTTTCGATATCGGATTTCAGTCGAGTGAAAGAGTTGGATTTCCAGTTCTGTTCCAAGTTTTCAAGTGTATTATTAATGATGCTCACCGGCATGTTAATATTCTGAAAAATTTGGGGAAACCTGATTGCCTGGTAAGCAAACTCTTCAACCGTGTGCCCCATTTGGTGGTAAATCTCGTCATTCCTTTTTTCGATCTCTACGCCCACCTCAGTATTCCGTTCCTGCGGCGGATTTTGCTGCCTCCTCCGAGCGAATCTGTTCGAAGCACATTTCTTTAATCAGCATCGATTTTTCGGCGATCTCTGCTTTGGTAAGGCTTCCTTTTTGTACAGCAGTATCGAGTTTGGTTTTGTAATCGACATTGCTTTCTTTCAGCTCTTCCAACTCCGCCTCAATTTTCTCGATCATGAGAGCCCGGATTTTCAGGAGGTAGCGGAAGCGTTTCGCTTCCATAAGTTTGGATTTCGGCGAGTATCCGCTGTTTAGACGATTGGTTTCAGCTTGCTTTGTAAGGGCGATCAGTGGCTGTGGAGCGATTTGTTGGAATCTGAGCCAGAGAATCGCGAAGATAGCGATGATTGCGATCAGTACCCCTAGCACGAGTGCCGATTCCGTTATTCCAAGCTTAGAGGCTAAACTAGCCTGGTTTTCCTCTAGCCTGGGAAGGCAAAGATAAACGATCGTTGTCAGCGAGGTGATTAAGCCGGTGGCAAAGTAGCGAGCCGTGAGTGAGTTGGTTGTAGTCATACTGCGCAATTGAGATCGTCGAAGTCCTCAATTCGATCGTTCCCTAAAGTGTCGAAAGGGCCTACCAGATTGTCCACAAAAATGGGAGCACCCCCACGCGATCGAACGCTGCTGTCAGTCTTGGTGCGCGGTTAAGGGAAACGCTAATGCGTTGCCATCGAGGCTCCGCCCGCAAACCCATTTTGGAACTGCTTCTCTATCAGAGACTATCGGTTGAATCGTGCTTGGCTCGATTTTTTAGTGCGTGTTTTCCGTAAATCGCAATACGTACGGTTTGGAGTAATATGAGCGGGGCAAAAACCTTAGCGGTTTCGCGGTACCCGGTCTTCTCTTGGGTGGCTTGATGGTAAATTAGGAGAAGCATAATTAGGTAGGCGAGCCGGTGAATCCGTTTCCAGTTTCTTCCACCTAGCTTTCTGACTGACCAATTATTGCTGGTTGCGGCGAGTGCAAGCAGGAGCGTAAACCCGACGATTCCTGACAGAATGAAAAGCTTGTCCCAATCCTTCACGAATTCGCTCCAAGAACCCGTATAGGCGAAATACATGAGGAAATGTAGGAGGGCATAGAGGAATACGCTGACCCCGATTTGGCGTCTGCGGATTGCGATGCTTTTGGCAATCGCGAATTTTGGAAAGATCTTCCTGAGCGGCGTTATCATGGATAACGCTACAAAAAGGTAGGTAGATGCTAGGCCAAAGTATTCAAGAAGGTATTTTGCCGGATCAGCAAAGTATTCGGTATCATTCTGTAAAGCGGGCACAAATACATAAAAAAGAGGAGTGCAAAGGAGAAGGTGGATGAACCACCGTTTTCTAAGGATACGCGCGACTGGATTCATGCGTTGGATCGACCGTCAATCGAATGATCAGAAATTTCGCTTTAGGTTTAGTCCTTCGTAAAGATGGGAGACTTGCTCCTCGTATCCATTGAACATGAGCGTATCTTTGCGTTTACTCAAGAATCCTGAACCAATAATGCGTTCTGTCGCTTGCGACCAACGAGGATGATCTACCGTTGGATTGACGTTGGCATAGAAGCCGTATTCCATTGGTTGCAAGTCCTGCCAAGTGTTCATGGGTCGGCTATTGGTAAACTCGATCATGACGATCGACTTGATGGATTTGAACCCGTATTTCCAAGGAACTACAAGGCGGATTGGGGCACCGTTTTGGTTGGGGAGGGCCTTCCCATAGATGCCGGTCGCGAGAAAACTTAACTCGTTTCTTGCTTCTTCAATCGTCAAACCCTCCACATAAGGCCAATCGATGGATCCGCCGTTTTGCCCTGGGGCGCTATTGGGGTCGAAGAACGTCGAAAATTTCAAGTATTTCGCTTTTTCGGTAGGCTCGACCATGTCTATTAGGGTACTCAGCTGAAATCCATCCCATGGGATGACCATCGACCAGGCCTCCACGCATCGAAATCGGTAGACCCGTTGCTCGATTCCGCCCGCTTTCTTTATGAGCTCATTGACGTCAATTTTCTGAGGCCTCTTTATATGGCCTTTTATTTCGATTGCCCAAGGCTCTGTTTGCCAGCCACGGTTAGCTAGGTCTTGAACTTCACCCTTGTCGTAGGAGAATTCGTAGAAGTTGTTGTACCCTTTTATCAAATCATACTCAGTCGGTTCGAGACCGTCTGCTCGGAATTCTCGGTTAACTTTAGACGGAAACCCATAGGTAGCCGCATGGGTGAGAGATTGGCCGAGCAAGGCCGAGGATCCCAGTCCAAAAGCTTTCAGGAATCGCCTTCGATTGATGAAATCGGTTTCGGAGGTGGCAGAGGATTCAGGGAGGTTCCAGGGCTTGTTTTTTATAATGTGCATAGCAAATCGAGATTACGATTGTTAGATTAGTCGAATGAGACCGCTCAGGGATTGGGAGGTTTCGCTAGTTGTTTCAGGAAAATAGCGTCGAGGTCCTCGTTTTATGTCCAGAATATTTTAAATTCTCCGCCGTATCGGATCGGAAGGTCGGGGTTCTAGCCATCCTTTTGGGCCATTAGATGAACATCTCTTTGCGGGAATGGGATTGGGATATCAGCATCTTTGAGTGCTTTGAATAATTCCAGATTGGCAGCGTATTGAATGGGTTAGTAGTCGTTGGTTTTCACCCAATAGCGATATTCGATATTTATGGACGAATCTCCAAACTCCTTGATGCCGATTTGTCAGGATCGATGCCAGTCACTTTTGCTAGAGCGTTTCTGACGCATTCAATCACGTGCACGGGATCGGAGGCGTAATCAACCCCGACGATACGCTAGACGACTAAAACCGTAAACGAGTTCGCCAAAATTTCACCGAGAATCTTCTTGTTCTAGATCGTGACGACCTGACCATCCTCGATCTCGAGTTGAGTGTAGGCAATGCTGTCGACAGAAACAATCCCCGTGCACCCGTGTAGGGTGAACGTGTCGTGGACTTTGAATGGCTCAGTGAGGATTATGGCTATACCAGCTTGATGGTTCGATATTGGACCTTGTAAAGCTAAACTGAGACCGAGGGCTTCTGCACTGAGGAGGGCGATAAATGGGCTTATGTCTACGCCGATCTTTCTAACTGCTATGAACAGGAACAGCAGAACGATGAGTAGTTTGATGGAGCTCGCGAAAAGCCGGGAAAGAGTGACGTTTATTATCCCGATTCGTGCAAACACGAAGAATGAGTTTTGAAAGCGAGGAGCCGAAAAGAAACCCAGTAATCAAGATGATCATTCCCACGATCAATTGAGAGGATTAGTCGATCAGCTTGTTCGTATACGTTTCGACGATGGACTGTTATTGGTCGACCTCCCTCAAGCATAGAGTTGGAGTACAGGAGCCAAAAAGTTTGGAACAAGCACGAATCGCGGATGCTTGCGTTTTAACTCTTAACCCTCGCGGGTCCGACTCTGCTTCAATATCCGATACCGAGACTAGTCAGGAAAGTTTCTAGTTCGCGAGTGTCGAAATCGGCTAGTATCTTGCCGTCGATATCGATTGAAGGAGCGCTGGACTGCCCTGTAAGCTCACGCATCTCTTTTGCCGCAGTGGGATCAGAAGTGACATCCAATTGAGTGTATTTAAATCCGTGGGCATTTAGCCAAGCTATGGCTTCGTGGCACCATCCACAGTAGGGTTTGATATAGAGTCGAATTGAGTTCGGTTGCATAGCTATTTTGTGACTAGGATTTTATTACGGACAAGAGGTCCTGTTGGCTGCAATAGAATTTTTAAAGAGATGACTCAATGGAAGAGCTAGATTTGCCTACCTGGACCTCTTGGTCGCCCCTGTCCGACTCGACCAACCGGTTGAAGGGGCAGATTGCGTAGTATTTCTTCTATTTCGTTCTCGTCTACCGATCCGTCGCCGTTGGTATCGGACGCCATCACCCGTTCTTTGATTGCTTGTGAATTGAATTACTGGGGTTGAGTGCCTCTTCCACCGGGCCCTCCTTGTTGACCGCGTCGCTGGATATTCGATTTCGATGCGGTATCAGTTGTGATTTTAGGAGCAACCAAGGTCGAACAAGTTAAAAACGAATGCTGGGGTATCTGATTTACCGAAAATAAGTGACGTGATACACAGCGATCTGGCAACTCTGTAGTGCGAGGAAATCGCGAAAAAGCGTTCGAGGTGCCTATTAGCCGCCTACTTGGTTTTCACTGGTACTTTCCGAGCGAGCGACGAGATCTTTTATGATATGCGGATAGCAAATTCGTCTTGAATAGAATATAACGCCATCGATTAATGGATACCAATTTGTATTGGTGTGCTGTGTAGCGAATTTTAGATATTGCATTTTCCAAACACGTGTGTGAAAACTCGTCGATGACCTCGCAGAAGTCATCCAAAAAAGTGGATACAACCCTTGCATTAGCTGAGTATCTAGGGCTATCGCGATGGACGGTCTCGAGAGCCTTGAATGGCCACGTGGGTGTTAAGGCAGAAACGGTAGAGCGGGTTGATACAGCAATGAAGACGCTCGGTTTCAGCCCAAACGCGCTCGCTCGCGGCCTTCGAGGAGGGAAGACGGGAGCAGTCGGGATCTGTTTTCACACTTTTGGGACGCCGGTGTTTTCAAAAAAGTTGATCGCATTGCAAGATTCGCTTCGCAGGCGTGGGTACAGCGCTATCATCGAACTGATCGAGGATGATGCGGCAGCAGAAAATAGGGTGATTCGTCATTTTCTCTCACTAAAAGTCGAAGGCATTATTTTTGTGGGTGGGCCGCAGGCTGTAAATCTAGAATTTGTTAGGGAGCTTCGCAACAACAACTCGGTTTCGGTGCTAGTGATTGATCCTTTTTCCGAATCCGACCTGCCCCGAATTAGCCTAGATAGAGGTTACGCGATGAGGGTTTCATTAGAGAAGCTTTACGAGTTGGGACATCGAAAGATCGCAGTGCTTGGGATTCGGCAGGATGTTATCTACGGAGCAGAGAGAGTGGCCAGCCTGGACAAAGTTTCCAAAGAGCTCGGACTGGAGTGGGGCAAAAGTGTAAAGCTTATTATCGATGAGGAAAGTAGGAGAATGGACTTTGATGCGGGACGGAAACTAGGGGGCAAGCTTTTGGAGGAGGCCCGTGATTGTTCGGCGATCATGGCGATCAACGACCAAGTAGCGATCGGAGCGATGCGCGTGCTTACGGAAAATGACTTATCGGTACCAGATGATGTTTCTTTGATCGGCTTTGATAATCTTGACTGCTCGTCGCACCTCCATCCCACTTTGGCGAGTGTTGATCAACGAATTGAGTATTTTACTGAGGAAGCGGTTGGAATGCTGGTTAAGCAAATAGTGGAAGGCCCACAAGACGAGGTGGAGGCAAAACTTGTAGAACCAGAACTGGTGCTCGGCGAGTCGATGGCGCCAGCCGGAAAATCACGAGAGTTTGCCCGATAGTGTGAGAATGTCCTATTGCTTTACTGGGTCGAGAATCTGTGATGCCTCAGGAAGGATAGTGCCGATTGCTTTGCTGGACGCCGAACAGGCGCAATAGTCATGATCCTGAGAATCCGTTACAGTTGAAACAAGCTAGTATGAACTATTTTGTAGTATCTGAAAAAGAACATAACGAAGTTGTTTCCGCGGCTTATTTGAAGCGCGGCTATTTTGAAGATGAAGGGAAAGATGCGGCCCGTATTTGTGCCGAAGCCTCGCGGCACGGCATTCGAACGCACAATGCGATTAAGGCCCTCCACTTGGACGATATGCTTGGGAGTGGCTCCAAGGGCTGTGTGCCGGGAGCTGAAATTATCGAAATGCCATCGAGGTTTCCCGCTGTTAAGATTTGGAACGCGCAGCAAAAACTCGGGCAATCCACAGCCTACCGGGCTCTGGAAAAGTGTATCCAACTAGCGGATGAATTCGGAGTGGGGATTGTTGCGGTAGATAATGCTTTCCACTATCTGTGGGGTGGAGGATACATGTTAGAGGCGGCACGACGAGGCTACTTTGCCTACACCAATTGTACGTCAGCATTAACAGAGGTCGTTCCATATCGGGGCAAATATCCTACCTTGGGAACCAACCCTCATTCTTGGGGCTTTCCCACCACCGAGGCGATTGGGTTTCCGATAGTAATTGATTGGGCCACCTCCGTGGTCGCCATGGGCCGGGTCGAGCAATTTAAGCGAGAAGGAATAATGCTGCCTCCAGATGCGGCGGTGGACAAGGACGGGAACGTAACTCAAGACCCCTTTGAAGCGGTGGCTCTGCTTCCATTTGGTGCCCACAAAGGGTATGGTCTGTCATTGATCAACGAATTGGTTGCCGGGCTTATTGGCGGTTCTCTGCCTACGACACGAAACCGGTGGGTAGAGGAAACCGATGCCGAAAAGAGGGGGACTTGTTTCTTTTTTCAATTGATTCATCCCGAAGCGATTTCAAGTGGGCTCTTTGCCAAGGGGAGGAATCAGGAAGCAAATATAAAAGCGGTTATCGACGATATATTGGGTCACGGAAATGAGAATTGTCTTTTGCCGGGTCAGCTGGAGGCGAATGCGGCGAAACTGACCGAGGAGCATGGAGGTTTGCTCTTTTCGGAGGCAGAGGTGAAGGAGTTCAGTGAATTAGCGGTGGAGTGCGGAAAATCGCCTTGGGATTTGGAATCGCTAAAAATGGTATCTTTATAACTTAAAATAAAATATGAGCTCATACATCGAAAAACTATTTAGTCTTGAGGGTCAGGTTGCGGTCGTTTCTGGGGGAACAGGAGAATTGTGCGGAGCCATGGCTGAGGGTCTTGCCGGAGCGGGGGCATTTGTCTACCTCCTCGGACGCAGTGCCGAAAAAGCTGCGGATAAAATTGCCCGAATAGAATCCCTGGGCGGATCCGCTGCGTTTCTTCCGTTTGAGGCGACGAAGCGAGAGTCTATTCAGTCGGCCTTGGATTCGGTTCTTAAAGGTCACGGAAAAGTTGATATACTGGTTAATGGCGCAGGTGGCAACTCAGCTACTCCCTTTTTTGAGATTTCTGATGAAGAGTTTCAGTCTCTAATAGAGCTGAATATAAAATCGGTTTTTTCCTCGAGCCAAATATTCGGTGCCCAAATGGTCGGGCAGGATGATGGGGGTTCAATTATCAATGTCGGCTCGATGTCTGGTGTAGTGCCTCTATCGAAAGTATTTACTTACTCCCTTACAAAAGCCGCCGTGCACAACCTCAGTAAGAATCTCGCCCGCGAATGGGCGCCGTATAATGTTCGAGTGAATACTATCGTCCCAGGATTCTTTCCAGCGGAACAGAACCGCAAAGTCCTGACAGAAGACAGAGTGGCAGGCATAATGAGGCATACTCCAATGAATCGTTTTGGAAATGCGGAAGAACTTATTGGGGCAACGTTGTTACTGGCTTCCAGCACCGCGGGTTCGTTTATAACAGGTGAAGAGCTTGCTGTGGATGGTGGCTATGCATCCATGACGATATAGTTTGAGTTAATATTATCCAAAAGAAGGGCACACATGAAATATAGAAAACGCTGTAGGATGAATATCAATTAAGGGGTTACACCTAAATAGTGGTGGAAAGACCAAGAAACATGAGCTGATCTATTAGTATTATCGAAAAAAGGGGTTGAATAATATAAAAAAGGGAATTTGTTGAGGCCCATGATCTCAAACACGCTAAAGGCAATACAAGAAACCAAGTCAAAACTTGCAGCTCTCGAGAAGAAAGCAGCAGTCGAACAAAAGGCAAGAATCCGGAACCTTCATAAAGAATCTGGATTCGCAACTCGCCAGGAATTAATAGATGCACTTCAGACTCTTGGTGGAGAAGCTCCCGGGAAAGCCAAAGCCCGTGGACGCAAGGCGGCGAAGGCGACTAAAGCTTCAAAGCCAGCTAAAGCCCCTAAGGCAAAGAAAGCGGTCAAAAAGGGAGCGAAGAAAAGGGCCAAACGTACCGTAATCACCGCAGAATTGAAAAAGGGTATCATTGGGGCTCTTAAAGCAGGAGGGACGGGCGCCGCTATCGCAGCCAAGTTTGGCGTATCGGTTCCAACCTTGCACAATATCAAAAAAGCGGCAGGCCTTACCAAAGCTCGCAAGAAGTAGATTCCCGTTCCGATCAATTTTGTTGAGCCCACTCGATTGAGTGGGCTTTTTTGCACCTAAAGCAGATCGTGAAGTTAGGGCACGACGGCCCGACGTGCCTTGCAAACTGATCAACGAACGCGGCTTGCCGGGCCCTACCTGCGATGCCAGAGTTCTCCCAATCACACGGTCACAACCGACAAGTTGAAAAGTACACTAGTACCGTTGTAAACTGGTATCAATCTCTCTGGCCCAGGCATCGATACCACCCGCAATATTTATGGCATTGGGAAACCCGTTTTGTCGGAGGTATTGGGTGACTTGCATGCTTCGGGAACCGTGGTGACAGCAAAGCATAACGGGATCAGAAGTTGGCAAGCTTTCTAAATTGGCTGGGATCGTATTCATAGGAATGAGGCTTGATCCCTCAATCTTGCAAATATCGTTCTCATAGGGTTCGCGAACGTCTATCAAAACGGCCTTGCCCGTTTGCAGAATCTGATTCGCTTCGGACACGTCGATTTCGATTGGGTAGGGTTCGTTTTCCATATTTTCGGTATCTGAATTATCAATGTCGCAATTGTATTGGTACGACTTTGATCGTATCATTTCTATTTCTGGGGCAGTGCCACAGAGGGGGCAATCTGGGTCTTTTTTGATCTTCAATTTGCGAGTTCGCATAGACAATGTGTCGAGTACGAGCAATTCGCCTGAGAGAGATTCTCCTATTTGCAGAACTTGTTTGATGGCTTCGAGTGCCTGCATGCTGCCGATTATGCCGCACAGAGTGCCAAGCACGCCCGCTTCTCCGCAATTGGGAACGCTGCCTGGGGGTGGCGGATCGGGAAATAGGCATCGGTAGCAGGGTGCTTCGGGATTGTCGTTGAACACTGAAACTTGCCCCTCGAACTTGAAGATGCTTCCAAAAACGAGGGGTGTATTGGAGAAGTACGCCGCATCATTATTCAGATAGCGGGTGCCAAAATTGTCCGAACCATCGACGACGATGTCGTATTGGTTAAAGAGGCTGGTCGCGTTTTCGGGTGTGACCCCAGAATTATGCAGCACAACGGAAACATGGGGGTTTATGTCGCCGAGCCGCGCTCGAGCAGATTCGGTTTTTAAATTATCTACATCACTTGTGCCGTGCAGCAGTTGGCGCTGGAGATTGTGTAGCTCCACCTTGTCGAAATCCGCGATTCCAAGCACTCCGATCCCTGCTGCAGCCAGGTACATTGCGGCTGGGCTACCGAGACCGCCCGCTCCAATCACTAGAACGCGTGACCGCTTTAGCGATTCCTGTCCGTGCACGCCAATTTCATCTAGCAAAATGTGGCGACTGTATCGGGCCAACTCCTCAGAGTGGAGTGTGTTAGCGGAAGGGCTCATGAATTTTGGTTGATAGGAATCAAGAGAGAGATCAATTGTAATCGCGTATCGCGTTGCCGAGCCGTTTTCGGAATTCTGTGGGAAAAAACGTTTGGAATGGAAAGTTGGGCTATTAATCGTTGACCTCAAACGTCTGGTATCCGATTGGGATGAGGCATGGCAAACCGATTTGTAGTTATCATGGCAGGGGGAAAGGGGGAACGCTTCTGGCCTGCAAGCAGACTGAAGCGTCCAAAGCACTTGCTGCCGATCGTGGGCGATAAGCCAATGCTGACTCAGACAGTTGATCGATTAGAGGGATTTATTGAGCCAAAAAATATTTTTGTCATTACTAATGTGGAGCAGTTGGAAGGGGTACGCGAAGTTTGCCCTAGCTTGCCTAGGGAAAATGTTGTGGCAGAACCCGTAGGACGCGATACCGCGGCGGCGGTGGGGCTAGCAATGCTCTTGATTAAGGAAAAAGATCCCGATGCGTCTTTGGCGATGTTGCCGGCAGATGCCCTTATAAGTGACGTGTCAGGATTTCAAAAAGTGCTGGATGTTGCGTTTCTCGCCTCAGAGGAAAGGCCCCAACTTGTGACCATAGGCATCAGTCCAACGGATCCAGCAACCGGATACGGGTACATCCAAAAGGGGGATTCGATAGGTGATTACAATGGGACTGAAGTTTTTAAAGTAGTAGAGTTTAAAGAGAAGCCCGACCTGAAGACCGCGAAGGTGTATTTGGAAAGCGGCGACTACTATTGGAACGCGGGAATGTTTGTGTGGAGTGTACGAGCGATTTCCGATGCACTGGCTCAGTTTACTCCAAAACTTAAGTCAGGGCTCGACGAGATAGAGAATCGCATCAAGGGAGGAGACGACCTTAATGAGCTTTTGGCAGAATTGTATCCAGAGCTTGAAAAGATTTCGATTGACTTTGCGGTAATGGAGAAAGCGGAAAATGTCGTGACGCTGGCAGCCACCTTTGATTGGGATGACGTAGGAGCATGGCCAGCGATTGAGCGTCACTTTCCGAAAGACTCCAATGACAATGTCGCAAACGGGGAAGCGGCATTCGAGGATTGCAGAGGCAACATAGTAGTGGGTGAAAAAGGGCATTTGGTCGCGCTGATCGGAGTGGAAGATCTCATCGTCGTGAATACGAAAGATGCTACGCTGGTGTGCAAGAAAGACGAAGCCCAGAAAATCAAGGATCTTGTAAAAGGTCTGAGTCCAGATCGAGTTTAG
>PBMN01000010.1:0-19526 GCA_002722675.1 Opitutaceae bacterium | reverse complement strand
GATTTAGTAAGCGATAATAATAAAGTCGTTCAGCCCTCAGTAGTCGATGCAGGAATCAATTCACCAACCATCACAGCGATCGCAATTAACAGGGTTCTGCGTGTCCAAAGCCACTACACATTCCGTTAATCACCCTCTTTTGTCACATTGAATTTATGGTTCGCCAAAAGGTTGGATTCGTCCCATACAACTAATGCTAAAATTTTTCATGCTAAAGCTCCCTTATTCTATCGCTATTTCGCTTATCGCACTCGGCACGACCATACAGTCCGAAGAACCCTGCGACACGCTCCAAACGATGGGTTACGTCTTTGATTCCAAAGAAGGACCCATCGAACATATTAAGCTCTTCGGCATGGCCCAATACCAAATAGGGCACGTAGATGGAACGGACTCTGCAGGAAACAGTTTTTCCGACTCCCAATCCGAATTCAGGCGCATCTGGCTTGGGGGAGACGTCAAATTTCTAGATGGGTTTTTCCTCAAGACCGTTCTAAGCCTCACTCAGGGGAAAAACGCCGCGACTGGAGACCAGGATATCGAGTTTCAGCACTTTCGTAATCTCTATCTCTCATACGATTTCGCCAAAGGAAACCCTTCTTATTCTCACTACAAACGTTTCGAAATTGGATATGGAAGACGCAGCCTGAAGCTAGCTGACGAATGGCAAAGATCCGCATTTCTATTCAACCCTGTCGAGAGATCTCCCTTTTCTAACAAGCTCTGGCCCACAGACGAAGGTGGCTCGCACCCGGCCGGAGCGTGGATCCGAGTAGCGAAAGACAACAATGATATCGACTTCGGCATCTACTCCACCACTCAGGAAGACGAATTCCCTGGATGGGAGGATGGCACCCTCTTATATTCGCAATGGATTCACAACATGACAGAGGGATCGAACTTCGATTTGAAAGAACTTGTATTCAGTGCTTATACGCAAAACGCTGGCATTTCGGAGGACCAGCTAGCACGGGGAAACGAATGGGGAGGAAGTGCCATTCTACGCCTTCACAAAGGCCCTTGGGAAATCCACTCGACGATTGGGACTGGAGAAAATGGAGCGAACACTAATCCAGATCGTGACGGAGGATTTTGGGGACTTTCCATCATGCCCATGCATTGGCTGGTCGACGACAAGATAAAGCTTGTTTCGCGATATCAATATCAAAATGCCGATTCCCCTGAAGGCATCCGCCTCAATAGTCGCTATGCCCGATCAGCAGGGGCGAGAGGTAAAGCCGACATGTCTCTCACAAGAGGACGTGGCGATGTGCATCACAATTTTTATCTAGGAGTCAATTACTACTTTTGTGGCGACAATATGAAAATCGTATCCGGAATCGAATACGACGATATTGAAACAGCAAATGGTATCAATGTTTTTAAGGGCTGGACTGCGAGTTCAGCCTTCCGCATCTTCTTTTAGTTTCTCAACACATCTACAATCTCCCAAAATCAAATCTGTTATGCTAGGTTCATTCCTCAAACCCACGACTCTCGAACAACTTCAAACACGCCTTCACTGGGTCCTACGCATCACAGCAGCTTGTTGCTTCATAGGTCATGGCGCTTGGGGTGTTATTACCAAAGAAGGATGGCTACCCTTTTTCCGATCTCAGGGCATTCCAGATGATATCGCCTGGAAACTGATGCCTATCATTGGGGCCTTGGACATCATTATGGCAATTCTGCTTCTCATGAAACCGCGGCGGATCATCATTATGTGGATGCTTATCTGGGCTTTGTGGACAGCGATTCTTCGGCCGATTTCTGGCACGCCAGGAACCTGGGAATTTTGGGAACGAGCAGGGAACTTCTTACCTCCATTGATGTTCCTCATTCTGGGAGGTGCCATAGCTATGAAGTGGAAAGACTGGTTTTCGGGCTATACGGAGCCGAAAATGGACGATGATAAGATCGGTGTGCTCCATTTCATCTGCAGGTTAACCATAGCTTTACTTCTCATCGGACACGGCGGCTTTGGGGCATTTGTTGAAAAAGGAATGCTTATAAATCATTTCTCTTCAATTGGTATTCCAGCGGATGTCGGCTTTATCAATGCAGTTGGCTGGTTTGAGATCATACTAGGAGTCGTCGTATTCGCGCTTCCCATACTGCCCATCATATGGTTCGTTTTCGCCTGGAAAGTGATAACCGAATTCCTGTACGTCACGGAAGGTGGCATCATCAATATATTCGAATTCATCGAACGCTGGGGAGACTATGGAGTGCCTATCGCACTGATTCTGATAATAAATTATCAAGCGAGACAGTCAGCCACCAAAGCAGTTCCAGAAGCACAGGCGGACTAATTGAAAATGGCCTGAAGCGAAATGGAAGCACGAATTTTTACGCTATTCTTTTTTGTTAGCTAGATTCACACTTCGTTAAACTGGACCTTTGCCTAGGTTCGTTGCTATGAATTCTACGAGAGAGCTTATTGACTATCTAAATCTAGAACCCCATCCTGAGGGCGGGTATTTCAAGCGCACCTACGAGTCATCACTGAAAACGGCCGTGGGCCCTCTTAATGCAGAACGAAAACTGCTTAGCTGCATCTACTATCTGCTCACTTGTGATTCTCCTGTAGGGCATCTCCATGAAAATCGTTCCGACATTGTTCACTTTTTCCAGTTGGGCTCTCCGATCACATATACGCTAATTTCTCCTGAAGGAAAAATTAGTCGGACCACCCTAGGACCCAATATCGAACTGGGACAACGACTACAGCTTGTCGTCCCCTCGGGATGGTGGAAAGCCAGTGAACTGACGTCTGGCGAATTTGGGCTCATCAGTGAAGCCGTTTCCCCGGGATTTGAATACGAAGACATGCGATTCATCTCCAAGGTGGAAGCAAAACGCTTCACGATTACTCACCATAATGCTCTTGAGCGACTTTGCCGCGATTGAAAAGAACCAACTAGCCTAGCCGCGCCCCACGAAGGGCATCTTCGTGCTCATCACAGTCATGGTGAGGACGTTCGCATCTAGCGGCAGGCTCGCCATGTAGAGCACCGCATTCGCCACGTTTTCTACTGACATTGTGGGTTCAACCTGAATGGAATGATCCGCTTGGGGCACGCCTTTCTTCATCTTTGCGGTCAGATCCGTCGTCGCGTTACCTATATCGATTTGGCCACAGGCAATATCGTATTTTCTGCCATCGAGCGAGGTGGACTTCGTTAGTCCAGTTATGGCATGCTTGGTCGCCGTATAGGGTGCCGAATTCGGTCTCGGAGTCTGGGAAGAGATCGATCCATTGTTAATGATCCTGCCACCGCGAGGATCCTGCTCTTTCATAACCCGAAAAGCAGCCTGCGTACAGAGAAAGGCGCCAGTCAGGTTCACATCGACCACCGCTTTCCAATCTTCGAAAGTCAATTCATCGAGAAGGGCCGCCGATCCAAAAATACCTGCATTGTTGAAAAGCAGATCCACTCGACCGAATGCCTCTACTGTTTTTGAGAAGAGCCCATCCACTCGTTTCGGGTCGGTAATATCGGTTTGGATCGCAACTGCACTGCCTCCGTTATCCCGAATGACTGCCACAGTCTCATTTAGAGCCTCCTGCCGTCTTCCCGCTATTGATACGGAATACCCCGCCTCGCCTAGGGCGATTGCGACGCTTTTACCGATTCCAGACCCACCGCCGGTGATAATTGCTACACTCATAATTTTCGTTACTCTTGTTAATCAGAAATTAGTCCTCCGATTGGGGCATCTTTACTGCACTAGCCCGCCTCTCTCTCATATTCCACTCCATGGACTTAGGATAGCGATCTTTAGGTTTTGATACCCTGTTCAATTGCTCCAGTTGCTCTGGACTGAATCGGATGCGACTCGCTCCGAGGTTGTCTCTTAACTGCTCACAGTTCCGTGCCCCTACAATGACCGATGTCATTGATGGTTGCTCCAGTATCCATCGAGTTGCGACTTGAGCAGCTGACTTTTTCATCTCATTCGCAATCTTTAAAACGACGCCCAGTGTCTCTTCTGAATTGTCCGCAAAGAAGCTGGGATTGTAGACCCAATTATCTTCCGAACGCGTTCCCTCAAGCACGCTTCCTTTGCCTCGATACTTACCCGTCAGAAAACCGTTAGCCAACGGACTCCACGTCACAATCCCTAAACCCTTGAACTCACACAGCGGCACGAGCTCTTCCTCGATGTCCCGAATTACAAGATTGTACTGAGGCTGGTAGCATTCAAAGCGTGCCCAATGACGACTATCGCTAATCCAAAGCGATTCCATCAAACGCCAAGCTTCATAGTTGCTGCAGGCGATATAGCGAACCTTTCCGGATCGAACGAGATCGTTAAGGGCCTCCAGCATTTCCTCAAGTGGCGTTTCGGTATCTACATGATGGATATAATAGATGTCAATGTAGTCCGTCTTCAGCCTTTGCAGGCTCGATTCGAGCGCTTTGAAGATACGAACTCGACTCATTCCTGAATCATTAATTCCAGGGCCCATCGGGTTGAAGAGCTTAGTAGCGAGCACTATATCGTCCCTACGATCCTTTAAAACTCTCCCGAGATAAGACTCCGATTCTCCCGCTCCATAAGCGTCGGCGGTGTCGATAAAGTTTATACCGGCATTGAGGGAAAAATCGACCAATCGCTCTGCCTCTTTGAGATCCGTGTACTTTCCGAACGTCATTGTCCCCAAACATAGCTCGGAAACCTTCAGTCCCGTTCGTCCCATTCTTCTGTATTCCATAATATTCGCTAACACCTTCCTACCAACCGGTGGACTAGAATCGTCATTCGAAAGGCATAGACCGAATCACTCGAGGTCATAAAAAGCACAAGCGAGACAGAGACTACTTTAGAGTAACGACTCAAACCGCCTTTACTAAGTTGCTTGCCCCTCCATTTCAACCCAGAATTGAATGGAACTACCCCTTAAATTTGAATCGCCACCATTCTACTTTTCTTCCAAGCTCTCTTAAAAATTCAACCATACAATCAATCGCACCATGCATTCTTTTCTGAGCCGATTTATCATTACTCTGCTTCTCGTAGCCGGAACCGCCTTTGCGGACTCGCCAATCGAGGACCTTTCGGTGAACGAATTCAAGGCGCTCGTCGATAGTGGGGAAGGCATTTTGCTAGATGTGAGAACCCCCGAGGAAGTGGCGCAAGGAATGATCCCGGGTGCCAGTTTACTCAACATCTACGACGAGAATTTCGAGCGAAAGCTGAATTTCATGCAGAAAGACAAACCCATCTATGTCTACTGCCGTTCGGGAGGTCGCAGCTCCCAAGCAGCTAAGACCATGAGCAAAAACGGATTTAGCAAGGTGTACAATCTCTTGGGAGGGATCGGCACATGGAACAAGGCTGAGCTTCCGCTGGAAAAAGCCAAGTCCGTATCCAAAACGCTCACTCCATCAATCAGTCCAAAAGACTTTGCCCAAACCCTATCCCAAAGCCGCCTCGCCTTGGTCGACTTTCAAACGCAATGGTGCGCCCCCTGTAAACAGATGGAACCCGTCATTGATGCCATAGGTATTGAATTCAAAGGAAAGGCAGCGATCCTTAAAATCGATGTGGACGCGAACCCCGAAATCGCGGGCCAATATGAAGTTCAAGGAGTTCCAGTGTTCGTTCTCTTCGTCAAAGGCGAAGAAAAGTGGCGGCACTCAGGAACGATAAGCAGGAAAGCACTTGTAGAGAAAATCAACCGCGAGATAAGCGACTGACGCTACTTACCTTTCGGGGGCGTAATCATGATATGTGCCCGATGCGTGCCAGGGTTCATGATCCAGGGGGCACCTGGAGAAATCGGAGCAAGAGGAAGACCCGTACTTTCGGACGTGGCAAAGGGAATGTAATACACATATCTCAAATNCGTCTTCTCCACTTCNTTANTCGTCTNATTAACNTGNCCCGTNNGNANNTTGAGCAATGCGTNTTNGGGCNTTTNCAGAGTGCCCNCTTTCGCTTCTTCCTCACGAATANTGAAAATNTCCTCGGNAGACTTACCTTGTTTTTTCAGTTCCCGTCCACGAGCCATGAAANGCTCCAAGNTCTNGTGGTAGCAGGCAACGCTAAACCCNTNCCGGCTCGGATCGTCTGCAAGACANNTAANATCGTTTGCACCTTGCCNAATAACGGTCAATTCACCNNCNTNGNNATGAANCGANCANNGTNGCGTTTTCACGCTCAAGCTCTGGCNCCGCCATAATCGCCNTTGAAANTTNCCAATCTTTCGTCGGGTATTCTTGGGCNANAAGAGTGAGNGGGGACAAAATTGCAATTATGATCAACAAAAGATTCNNACNGCTNNGNTTGGGAAAACTCGCGGCAATTGCAACAAAAGGTATTGAAATTTGATTTGGGGACNNGCTGGAGCAAGCANTCTGGCTNCGTTTACATCGAGCTTTCNCNAGCGAGAACCCTTCTATAAGCTCCCANATAGGAATCCACAATCNCACCTGCTGAAAACTCTTTTTCTGCCCTCGCCCTNGCACTNGCACCCATCTCTTTTCGGCAATCTCNGTCNCCANCTAGTCTCACAATTGCNNCNCCTAACGCTTCGATATCCCCAAATGGAACCAGAATGCCTGACTCTTCATTGACCACGACTTCAGGGATGCCTCCAACTTCAAAGGCTATACTTGGNAAGCCNTGCCTCATCCCCTCTAGAATTCCAAGGCAGAAACTCTCATATTCCGAAGTATACAGGGTGAAGTCCGAGGCTGCGTAGTAATTATCAATCTCATACACATCNTCAACGATTCGGACATGGNTCTCNAGGNNGCGCTTTTTGATCTCGGGTTGAATNCGTGATGCTTCTGCTCCCGCCATAATCAGGAGATTCGCATCGCAACGGGATACCGCTTCCTTGAAGGCATCCAGCATCAGATCAATTCGTTTTATTGAACGGAGATTCGAGGCATGAATNGCCAAAACGCCATCCCCAACATCTAAAGAGGNTCGAATGTCCTCCCGCGATCGAGTANNNGGCTTGGGCTCGAAAAAATTCGGTACTACTTCAATCTCAGCATCCAGGTNAAAAAGTTGCTCGGTGCGCTNCTTNAAGTTCNNGGAAACNCAAGTCACCAAATTCGATGCTTCGAGAACATGCTGAAGCAATGGTCGATACTCAGCCATCGCTCCAAGNTAGATGATATCAGTGCCATGCAGGGTCGTNATAATCGGNGGTGCGGCCTGTCCGATTAACTCNTTGGCAATCCAGGCAGCGGCGGTATGNGGAATTGCATAGTGNGCATGAATGAGATCAATTTNATGATTCGTGCAAACCTCAGCGATCCGCGTGGCTAGTGGAAGCGTGTGGTCAGGGCTTTTGAAAAGNGGGAACTCCACTNGANTTGATTCNCAAAAGTGAATCCGAGGANGGTCCTCTCTCAATCGGAANGGCGGGCGCTCGGAGATCACATANATCTCNTGCCCGCGATCCGCTAGTNGATGCCCGAGCTCTGTAGCCAAAATTCCGCTCCCNCCCACGGTAGGATGGCAAAGCAAGGCGATATTNAGCGGTTCCTCCATGCTCAAAGCGAGTTANAANCGNGGNCCANNAGNGGAAAGGACCNTCTCAATCGAACTCCAAAGCAAGGGACCTTCAGNATANAGACGGAGCGCGGANTTCACGCCTGCCTGTANGCCTAGGGNNCGTGCACGCGANAGTTGCAAGTCGACATANTCTAGACTCNCGGTCTGACTTTCGTGGCACTTCATCANATCTATCCACTTTNCCACCTGGGAGGAAATATCGACCANAATNGGCACTAATCCATCCATTCCCGAANACTCACTCGAAATATCGTAAAACAGAAGAGCCCTGCTTGCATGCGGCTCCCAGTTCTCAAGACCCGGGGTCTTCCCGTACCGNGCTANACGATTCGCATCNCGAACGAGGAGGCTNGTCTCACGNTGGTCAGGATGCTGATTCAGATGNCCNGTNGGAGCAAAAACCAAATCTGGTTTGAGCCGACGAATCTCTNTCGCTGCAAGNAGCTTGATNTCAAGGTCAGCCTGGAGACGGGTGTCCCCTGGNGTTGAGGNNAAGTGAAGCGCGGCCCCCATNATTTCAGCAGCCTTTAAGGCTTCCTTCTCACGAATNGATCGATTTCCATGAGNTCCNGCTTCGCCTCTGGAGAGCACTACTAGATCGATTTTAGCNCCACNGGCTGCTGCNTCCAANAGCACAGCNCCGCAACCGAACTCTATGTCGTCCGGATGAGCCCCAAAAACTAAAATGCGGCTACCAGTCATTTTTCCTCTCTGCGTATGCATCTCCTGATCTTTCAATAAAGTCACGTTTCACAAATTCAATCTCAGGAGCATCACTTTGATTCAAGTACTGAATTTCCCCTTCCCCTGCAATGTAATGCGTGCAATGCACCACAGATTGCATCCAACGGAGGCGAGTATCCCGGGCCGGGCTAATCATCGATTTCCGANNGANAGNGACTTCAATAGGGATAAATTTGCCACCGCCTTTAAAGAGGCAANAGCCTTTCTCNNGNTGACGTGCTCTAACGATCTCTCCCTCATNCGGTGTATCCAAAAAGTAGTCATTCACTTTAATCGCCTTTTNCCGTAGCTCTGGGTCGCTTGAACGCACGATCTCAATTCCCTCTANCANTCCCATCTTNTGATACATCTCTATACAAAATTCNGCAACNTTTNAGGAATCAACAGAATCGAAAATNTCGACAAGTTCNAGCGCGACCAAATTTGGNAGACNGCGTCGAGTTTTCTCCTTCCAGCCAGGCTTTATCGNNTTNCAATACAATGGGGAGTNAAGNTTNTGGATCTTGTTTACGAACTCNAAGTTGATTCGCTCAGTTTTGCCGGTATGGCGATTNACTAAANTAGNACAAGTTTCCCGAAAGTCGTGGTCGCTATCNTGCAAGAAGAATACGATTTTTCCTCCAATTTCGGNNTGTAATCGNCGAGCNGTTTTTATTTTAGAAAACACAAACCGATTNGGAAAAATCCCACAGGGCTGCTGGCCAAAACANATAANCGGTGAAGACACTAGACCTTCCTNCCTCCNATCACAGNTTGTAGCATAANGCTCAATACAATTACTAGACCGCAGCCGATTAGATTATACCAGAGGTAGCCNATCGTTACGATATCTGAAAAGTANATAAACAAAACCGACAGTTGGGCAAGGATNGCGGCNANAAAAGCGGCGTGNGCTCCGATTCTTATAATGAAGAANGCCGCTAAAAACAGACCTAGTACCGTTCCATAAAACAGCGAACCTACAATNTTNACCGCTTCNATCAAACTTTCTACCATACTCGCAAAAAGNGCAAAGAGAATCGCCAGCCCACCCCAAACTGCAGTNAANACACGCGAAACTNTTTTATAATGGGCGTCCGATTGGTTTTTGCTGAAATGGCTTTGGTAGAAATCTACCGTCGATATNGTCGCCAATGCACTCAATTCTGANGCGGTTGACGACATAGCNGCACTCAGGATAACGGCGACNAGCAATCCAATTAATCCGATTGGCAGCTCNTTNAAGACGAAGTGAATAAAAACGTAGTCCGTCTCTTTCATGCTCTCCGCTCCGGTNACCGTCGTGATATGCGTCTTTAAGTTGGNTCGGGATTGCCGACTTTCCTCTCCTGCTANCTTCANTTTTTCTTNGCTGGAGAGCACCAACGCTTCATCTCCTGCTCGCAAGGCTCCNACGAATTCCTGCATCGCACTTTTCTGNCTTTTGAAATTACNAATAAACGCGTTTTCATAGTTTTGGTAAGTCTCCGCATCCGNAGCAGCNGCCGCCTCTGTCATCGATTCAGGAAGGAAAGTAGCGGGTGGCTTTTCCCATTGNTAGAAGANGAATACGAGAACTCCTAANAGCAGAATCATGAACTGCATAGGAACCTTCAACAAGGCATTAAACATCAAACCNAGGCGGCTATCTCGAATCGATTGCCCTGACATGTAGCGCTGTGCCTGAGACTGGTCCGTCCCAAAGTATGACANNGANAGAAAGAACCCGCCGAGCAATCCNGACCATAGTGTGTAACGTTTGTCCAAATCAAATGAGAAGTCGACNACGTTGAGATGCCCGAGNGCTCCCGCAATACTCAAATTTTCCCTAANTCCTGCNTGTCCNNATATTTTGTATACAACNATTCCAAACGCGACTGCCATGCCAGAAAGAATCACAGTCATTTGGTATTTGTGAGTAAGGCTCACTGCATGGGAACCTCCCGTCACCGTGTAAATTACAACGGCCAAGCCNACCCCAATAACCGTNGTATTCATGTCCCANCCAAGAACGCTNGTCAGNATAATCGACGGGGCATAGATTGTGATTCCCGCAGAAAANCCCCGCTGGATAAGAAAAATNACNCTTCCCAAAGTGCGTGTTTTCGNGTCGAACCGATGCTCCAGGAATTCATACACCGAACACAGCNCNAGCTTGTAATANATGGGNACAAAAACGATGGCNATCAGGATGAGGGCCAGCGGCATNCCAAAGTAGTTTTGCACAAAGGCCATTCCGCTNTCGTAGGCCAAGCCCGGAGTCGAAAGGAAGGTGATCGCACTGGCCTGGGTNGCCATTACCGATAAACCTATCGTTCCCCAACTATTAGAANTTCCCTTNAGAAACTCGTCCAGCTTTTGGTCATTCCGGGTCATCCAAACCCCAAAAAAGACGATGGCGAAGAGGGTTACCCCCAAAACAACAATATCGATTCCGCTCATGCTTAGTGGNCCTCGAACTANTCGAAGGTTTTAGTCAGCCANGCATAAAACGCGATCTGCCCTGCCAATGCGGCTACCACAACCAGGTAAAGCTTGGTCCAGCCTNTAGAGCTTTCGTCTTTNACGGAGGCAGCAATTTCATTCTCNGTTTCAGTCTCCATGGCCTAAAGAAATTAAATTCACAAATAGTCGTATCGCACCTGGATTCCCATTTGGCAACTGCCTAAAAAAGGAAAGTCCCGTGTACACGTACCAGCCCTTNCCGNATTCTGTCACTAANAGNCCTCCATCTCTCGGGGGTTCCCCTCTGTCGTTNGCAGAGACCAGAGCNTCANAGTGATCNTCCCATGAGGAAGCGTAATAGAGCCCTCTCTCTTGTATCCAATTATCAAAGTCNANTTTAGTAATCTTATTTGGGTAGTTAAATACAACGTGATCTGGTTGNAGCAAACGCATCTCTNCTTTTTCCTCGGAAACACGATCTCTGGACAATCGAATNGGGTAAGGGGATGTAAACNGTGACTTCGCTCTAAAACTTGTCGTGCTGTACTGGGATACAAGNGTNCCCCCATTCTCTACGTAGTTNAGCAGNACATCAAATCTTTTGTCCAATCCCGCATGNGCATCGAACACGCGTGNTCCGAGTATCACCGTNTCGTAACTATCTAGACGCCCTTTCTCCAANTCNNCNATCAACACNNTNTCCACTTCATAGCCGATCTTGCTCAGAGTGTCAGGAACGGTATCCCCAACCCCTTCGATANANGCTATTCGGCTTCCTCCGCGCCCTAGNTCCAATCTTGTCACCTTGGTGACCGCTCGATTGAGAATCGGCTGNCGGCCAATATGCTCATAGAAAATCTCNCNGTAGCTCGAGTCGAATTCTTTACCCGACTCGNTAATCGCTTTGAANACGATCTTTCCTTCGGAGGCGGTAGCAGGAGGCGTCAATTGTACCCGGATCCGCTNTGAACTTTGCNCGTCCTCCAGNTCAAACTCGGGCTGGGTAATACTGATCTTCCANCCCTNGGGACCTTCCGCCGTCAATTTTCCAANCNCAGCNTCCACATTGCTCTGGACNANCACTTCNATCTCCTTNGCTTGCGAATTCTCAAANAGCAAAATGGANTTCTCAGGCGAGAGAGTAATCTCGGGACGTATCACGACCTGCTCGTGCACNTCACCTTNCACNGGATCACTAANGACCTGAACCACNGGAACATTCAAGGTAACTGGGCGACCNTGGATCTCAANAACAGCNGAAACAGAAAGCGAAGNTGGTATCGACTCCAATTCCAGCAATCGCCGATTGCGAAGGCTGTAGATACCCACGCTGGCTTCGTCCTCGAGCCAGTAGGGACGCGTTAGAGGAGAATCGATAGGCAAGTTCACGTTCAGCGAAACGAACTCGACTNCGTTTGAATCCAGTTCCTTNTNCAAATCTTCTNTANGGGTTANNGAAATCTCCTCCGGCCAACGAGAGCTNTCGAATAAATTNGCCNCCAANTTGACAACNCTCGCTTNGATNGGGGANCGGTTTATAAATTCCACATCGAGCTTCACANNCTCACCGGGCGTCAAGTCTGCCNGAGGCACTCGNGCTTGCAAATGAAGTCCCATACAGGCCGCAATGAGCTTTTGCAACGAGCTCCGCTTGGAACGAATTTGCCGATCAACCGNAAGTTTTTCTANTAACNCGTCTATCTCTAACAATGCTCGTACNGATTTCCAGGGAGCCGCCGCATCAAAGTCGNCTANGGCACTTTCAAAGAGCGAATCCAGTNGAGAGCTACCGGAATAGCGGCNCCANNTGGTTTCNACACCCTTTAGAAAATCGCCCTCAGNCGGTTCGCCGGCCAGCAANACCATTCGCTCAAACTGAGATCCACGCTGCCCCACCCGTCCGAAACCTTGGCTCTTGTGCATACTACGGCTTNTCGCCGAAAGTTCCGTGTAGGAAGTTCCTAGATACGGATTGTAAAGNCCCACTTCNAAAGACACCACTTCGNGCGNTTCNTCTTCTNAGCTNGCNNGCGNTGGCCCGCCTCCANCTCTNCGNCTNTGCCCAAACCCGTTCCATAAAATCCTTTTTGCCTGATGCGTTTCAAGCTCGCTCAATTGCTCCGTAAAGGCATGCGGATCGGCCGCTAGGNTAAATGCCTTNAGNGCCAATTGGGCAGACACNGTATGGTGACCATGAGTCGGCCCTGCCGCGGGATTGAAACGAGTAATAATGACATCCGGTNTAAATTGGCGGACCGCATATACGACGTCACCGAGTACTTCNTCTTCCTCCCAGTTCTCGAGTGTGTCTTCCGGGTTCTTTGAATAGCCAAAATCTCGGGCTCGCGTGAACAACTGGATGGCNCCGTCAATTNTNCGGGCTTGCAGTAATTCGTTTGCCCNGATCAGGCCCAGTTCCTGGTTCAATTCAGNGCCTATCAAGTTTTGCCCGCCGCCGCCCCTCGTTAACGAGAGATANGCCGTGTCTAGCTTCTCTTCCTGTGCCAAATACGANAGCAAAGTGGTGTTNTCGTCATCTGGATGAGCNGCCACAAAAAGGACGGAACCCACTTTTTTCAGTTTTTGNANCTCGTGNAGTATTTCGGACGAANTCATNGATTGGCCGAACGCAACTAGATTAANACCGANGAAAATNAGAAGGCTCAGGGATGATTTAGTTGGCATGGTGAGGAGGTNGNAATANAAACGNNTNTAGTCTTNCTTTTNAANNCCTTNTCTACGAGCAAAGATCTCGAATTNCTGCCAATTTTTAACNCNANNCTTCTNCCAANCCCNAAAAGTGGNATTACATTGAAATTAAACNTCGATTCAAAGCGTCGGACTCTTCNTAAAANCACTACCCGATTTTAATGCTAATAACACTAAATCNAAAATTNGTCNGCNAGGGACTTTTGCCGCTACTNNGCACGATAGTTCTCTTCCAATCCATCGCCNTGGGTGATTTTTGGATTTCAGGATCGCTTCCAGAAGTCAGCCCAGACGAAGTTCCAAAACTCTTNCGGGAGAATCTCGAGCTNANGGCCCGNACTCTCGAGGGGAAGCTCTCAGTCGACTCNGAGGGCAACTTTNATCAGCAGTTCGAGGGCGAACCGGGATTGTTTAGCTTGGCTTTCCCCGGCGACCGTAAAATTTCACTAGCGATCGACGAGGGACAGAGAGTGGTTATCCAAACTGACATAAANGATCACGGGGCNCTCNAAATAGCNGGCTCTCCCGACACAGATGCCCTCATCGCTTATGAATCCTTTCGCANAGAATCGCTCGCTCGCCTCGTATACCCACCAAGGGCCGCACTTAACGAAGCAACCNCTCGCGGAGNATCAGCCGAGCGNTTGGCCGCACTNTCTNANCAAGAGGTGGAAGNATACGNTGCCCACCGCCGCGAGTTGAATGACTTTACGATCGAGCANATNGGGAAATCCGTTGCCCTCTACGCAACNTCNCTNAGGTGGGATCCNGACNACNGACTCAGTGANNTAGAANATGCGGTTAAGGCTTTCTCCNAAAATCGCCCCCAGGCTGCNATCTCGAAGCGGATGATTGAGAAANTACAATCATTTCGGCNCACCGCTATCGGNGCCAATGGAGCCTCCCTGGCCGGCCAATCCCTAGACGGCAAATCCCATCGGCTCGAGGATTCNAAGGGNAAGTACGTTCTCGTGGACTTCTGGGCATCCTGGTGCGTGCCTTGCCGTGTCGAAAATCGACACTACGTAAAACTACTCGACAAGCACTCCAACGACAACTTCACCATTTTTGCCATAAATCTAGATGACAGCCGTTCGGTTTGGGAACAGGCCTCAAAACGCGATCGAGTTACCTGGCCACAGATATCCGACTCACTAGGCTGGGATTCGCCAATGGCCGCCGCCTATAATGTGAATGCTCTGCCAATGAGCTTCCTGCTCAACCCGGAAGGCCGCATTATCGCCCGAAATCTCCGTGGAGCAAAGCTCGAGGCTAAGCTAGCGGAGATCTTCAGATAGACGCCTTTAGCCAATATCAGTCCATATTGGCCTAGCGTCCAAAATTGAGATTGCCTCACTAATCGAGTCCGCTCTTGCTTTGCTCCCTATGAAGTTTTCTTTCTCCCAGTCCATCGGTCTCAGCCTTGTTGCGATCCTCACCATTCTCGCAGGATGTTCGAAAAAACCAACGACTCTAGTCGCTCGTATGGAAACGAACAAGGGCACGATCGTGATAGAGCTTTTTGAAGACACGACCCCGATTACTGTAGAGAATTTCGCCGGCCTCGCAGACGGCTCCAAAACCTGGACCGCTCCCGATGGAGAAGAGAAAAACGAACCCTTCTACGACGGCCTCATTTTTCACCGTGTCATAAAGGACTTTATGATCCAAGGAGGTTGCCCACTCGGAACGGGTACAGGCGGTCCGGGCTACCAGTTTCAAGATGAGTGCTATGCCGGTAAAGTAGTCCCTCTCGAGGGTGAAATTGCCGACGCCGCTACCGCAAATGAAGTTTTTGGGACACTCTTCCGTCCCCATTTGATGGAGAACCAAGGCAATAGCCCTATCCCAGAAATCGCCACAATTTTTCAGGAAATGCAAACTACTCAAAGCGTCGAGCCACTCATTGGGAAGACTGTGGAAGAGCTCCAAGCCTTGCTGGGGTCTACCGACAAATTGACTCGATTCGAGCCAGAACTGGCTCAGCTAACGGGCGAGATCAAGGACGAAGATACAGCGAATGTAGTATTTCAAGCTCTCTTCGCACCCCACTTGCAAGAACACGAAGGAGAAAGCCCTTTACCAGAAGTCGCTGCCCTTTTCACCGCAATTCAGGCCTCAAACTCAGGCCAACCCTTAATCGGTAAGACCGTTGAAGAACTTCAAGCCCTCATCGGAACCGACACACCAGTGGAGCAACCCACGCTTACAGGCAAGGTAGAATACGGCACAGTTTGCATGGCCAATTCTGGTCCTGGTACCAATGGGTCTCAGTTTTTTATTGTCACGAATACGGACGGGGCGAGCTGGCTGAATGGCAAACACACTGTCTTCGGAAAAGTGATCGAAGGAATGGATGTAGCCCTCGCAATTCAGGAAGTGGAAACGGAAGCAGGCGACAAGCCAGTCGATGATGTTCAAATCCTGCACGTTTCGATTGAGCGAATATAGACTATTGATCAAATACCTGCGTAGACAAATTCCCCAACGGCAATTTCGTTTTTTCAGAAAGAAACCCGAACCTAGGGAAAATATATTCATAATTAAAATACCATCTCTGTATCCATTTTTTATTTATTTTTTCCTTTTCTGCAGTCGCCCTCCAAAGTGCATCAAAGCTTTGAGCTTCATACCTAGGCCGGTACTGGCTAATCGTGTTTTCACTTGTCCTTCCGGCCTAGGCGATCCCAGTAATCAACATGGAAGGCTATAGGAGCTCTGTACTCCCATAATCCTGGATCCTTCAAGAATCCACTTAACTATTTTTAGCAGGAGGAAAACTGCTACAGCCTTCCGATGTATAGAGCTCGATCAGCTGAGGCGACTCGAGTCCGCTCTCCAAACGAAAAACGTCCCATCACAAAAGACTTCCCGCCATTCCCATTCCGAGCGACCAAGCAATAGACCTCATAAATTTAAATACAATTAAAGAGGGACTTAGATGGTAAAAGAATCTCAACGCACTTGGCAGCCTAAACCATTCTCTATTGGTGGCGTTTGCCCTCTGTAAGCCCCGCTAAAACTAACTCAATGCTTGTCGTAGACAAGGCGATCGATGGGTTCAGCGGTGTCGTATAGCAGGGTGTGCTGATTGAATCCATCGGCGGGACGGGGTCGAGTCGGTCCTCCCCAACTGCTCGCTGCCCGTCCATTCCAAGCTCTGGATATCCACTGCGGCCCACGAAAAGGATCTCTCGTACGATTCATCCATTCAACGATCTCTCCATGGAGCTGATCCCTGACCTCCGCATGCGCTTCGTCATCAATGAGATTCCTAAGCTCGTCTGGGTCGGTTTCCAAATCGTACAACTCGTCCTTATCCGAAAGGTTGATGGCTAGTTTGTATCTGCGATTCGCGACACACCTTGTCGGTGAAAACGCTCCAAACCCATCGTGATCCAGCTCGAATCTATTGAACTCCAAAAACACCCTTTCCCGTTCGCACACAGTCGGATTCGAAAAGACCGTCAACAGGCTTTCACCATGCAGAATCTCTGGTGAATCTTGGCCAAAGAATTCCAAAAACGTGGGCACAAGGTCGATGTGCGAAATGGGACGATCCACAACTGCTCCAGCTGGCGAACGGCCATTCCATCGGACGATGAAAGGAATTTTCGCGATCTCCTCGTACATATTTGGACCTTTACCCAGCAATGCGTGCGATCCCAACATATCACCGTGATCAGATGTGTAGATTGACAAAGCGTTCGGTATCCATTTATCTATGGCAATATTAATTCGCCCAATTTCATAGTCACAATAACTGTTGCACGCGAAAAAGGCGTCCATCCGAAGCTTCTCACCATCTCCAAGATGCGACTTAACATGATTCGACCAATCTCTCTGAGACTGAGGCTTATCCTTCAAAGTATCCTTCCCATTGGGGCCCAGCTTGTATTCAAAACCTTCGAAAGCTTCCAAGTATTCTGCGGGACAGATAAAAGGATGATGTGGCTCGTCTATGGAGACGACGAGAAAAAAGTCTTCATCCTTGTAGCGCTCAATAAATTCCAATGCCTTGTCTACACTACGATGGGCCATAGTAAACGTTTCATCGTACCCATTGTCTCGCATGTCTTTAGCCGTCGGAACGAGTCGAGAAAAGTCCCTTTCCTCCTTGCTTCCCAAACTATCGAGGTAGCAACGCCCATCGAACCAGTAATCTGGGTTCCAACCCTCAGGACAAACTCCATTGCCAAAATAGTCTGTACCGTCCAAATGCCATTTGCCGATGTAGCCTGTGCGGACACCCAAACCCGAGAGTCGCTGCCCAATCGTCTTAGCGTCTAAGCACGGTGCCATATCATTTCCAAGTACACCGTTGGAATGTGGATACAACCCTGTAAAGATCGCTGACCGAGCCGGGCCACAGACCGGCTGGGTGGAATATGCGCGATTAAATCGGATTCCTTCTGCAGCCATCTTATCGATATAAGGCGTCTTCATTTCGGGTCGGCCATAGCATCCAATGACGTCTGTCCCCTGTGTATCCGTAAGTATAAAAACCGCTTGTTTAGGCATTTAGAGAAAAATGATCGCTCGATACCGAATTTCAAATACCAAATTGGCATAAGTTCAGAGTTCACGGTTCAATCGAAATGCCAGTGCATCTAGTTCAACTAAATTCCCTAGACACAAAGCCACTTGCAACAGTGGCGAAGCGTTTCAATAAATACGGATAGCACGTCCCACCCCTTATGAAAATCGATTCCCATCAGCATTTCTGGAGATACGACCCGACTGAGTATGGCTGGATCACTGAGCAGCATACAGTCTTGAAACGTGACTTTCTTCCCGTTGATTTAGAACCACTAATGGCGGAAAACAACATCGACGGATGTATTGCGGTACAAGCTAGGCAAACCATCGATGAAACAGAATGGCTTCTTGAAATTTCCGACGCAAATCCCGCTGTTATGGGGGTTATAGGCTGGGTCCCGCTCTGCCGTACCGATCTCAATGCGTCCCTTGACCGGTTGAATGAGAACCCAAAGCTTGTGGGCGTGCGCCACGTGATCCACGACGAGAAAGACAACAACTTCATTTTAAGGAAAGATTTCAATCAGGGGATTCGGCAGCTCGGACCTCTAAATCTAGTCTACGATATTCTTATTTTCGAAAAGTATCTTCCCCAGACCATCCAATTTGTCGATCAACACCCAAATCTTCAGTTCGTGGTCGACCACATCGCAAAACCAAAAATCTGTTCCGCTAGATTCGATAGCACCTGGGCAGAGAACATTCTTGAACTCAGCAAACGGACAAACGTGGCCTGCAAACTGTCAGGAATGGTCACCGAAGTCATTGATTCCAGATGGAGCCCCAATCTCCTAAAGCCCTACGTCGATACCGTTCTCGAGGCGTTTGGCCCCGACCGGCTAATAGCAGGCTCGGATTGGCCTGTTTGCCTTTTAAGAGCAGAGTATACCCGATGGCATCAAACGATTCTATCGATGACCGAATCTCTATCCGAATATGAGCAGTCTAATATTCTGGGGCAGAACGCTTGTCGTATCTATAATATTTAGCATCCGGATCCACTGTTTCGATCCTCGCAAGAATACGTATTTTGCCACATATTGAGCGTGCCGCTCTTGTAGGTACTCGGTCGGGATACGAGCCGGCAGGTTGTGCGACAAGACCAGGGTGCGGAGCATAACCGGAGCACTCGCAGGGTGAAAGTCCCAAAAGCCTAACTCTTCGACACGCACTCAGCGGCACAAATACGGCTTTGTGCCGGCGATTGGTGCCCAGGGCGGGACTTGAACCCGCACGTCCTTACGGACAACGGATTTTAAGTCCGCTGCGTCTACCGATTCCGCCACCTGGGCTTCAGGTTGCTAATCAACATTTTATGTAATCTAAAGACGGCAAAGCCATTCACTAGTAATGGAATTATTGACTCTAAAACGACACTAAAACCTGATTAACCGAGTGCGAATGGGATGTCTAAAGGTGACGCCTGCATTGTCAATCTCGCTGAAAACAAAAGACTGAATCTTCAGTGAGTCGCCAGCGAAGCATCGGGAGGGGGCGGCACCATCGCAATGTATATACATCTACTGCCCCCAGAAAAAATTGTCGTCCTGAGGACTTATGAAGGTATTCTT